>CAXBMA010000004.1:0-368629 GCA_963976855.1 uncultured Aureibaculum sp.
AAAAGAAATTGTTAGTTGTACCAATGAAAGGGCAATATGAGCAGGCTTACAATGCCCAAAGCCTAAAAAACTTAGGAGTGCCAGTAATTAATAAATTTCATAAAAAACACATCTCTACAATTAAACAATGGATAGCTACTAATACTATTGTTGATATAAGTTTCCCCGATGAGACTCAAAATATTGTTGATAGGATACTCACAAACCATATTATAACTACCGAGTTATCCAATGAAATACTTCAAAATATTTAATCAAAAACTGTATTAAAGTGTGGCTATTGAAAGGATATATGTCAACAGCGCATTTTGTTGGTATTCATCCTTATGTTAGGTGTGAAGGTAATTCCATTTCCAATCTAGATCTGTATTTTTTTCAAAAGGATTAATTGATTCCGATTATTCTGTGAGATAAACTTTTTTAAATTGGATAACAATTGTGAGATAATTAGTATTTTAACCGCAAATTAAATCAATGTTAGAATTAGCAGGAATCATTATTTTTGGAATATTGGCGCAATGGGTAGCTTGGAAACTTAAAATTCCAGCAATTTTACCATTAATATTAATTGGTTTATTAGTGGGGCCTATAGCTGCTGAATTCTTATCAGAAGATGGTACTAAATGGATTGAACCAATATGGAATGGAGAGGAAGGATTGTTTCCCGGCGAAAGCCTCTTTTATTTTGTCTCTCTGGCCATAAGTGTTATTTTATTTGAAGGTGGACTGACTTTAAAGTTAAGTGAAGTTAAAAATGTTGGACCCGTAATTACCAAGCTCATCACCATAGGTTCTACGATTACTTTTTTCGCTGCAGCGGTGGCGGCACATTTTATATTTAATTTAAGTTGGCAAATATCCTATCTTTTTTCTGCCTTAATTATTGTTACCGGACCAACGGTAATTACTCCAATCCTAAGAAATATTCCTCTTAAAAAAGATGTTTCTGCAGTTTTAAAATGGGAAGGAATTCTAATTGACCCAATTGGGGCGTTAGTAGCGGTACTGGTTTTTGAATTTATTAGTGTAGAAGGGGGCGGAGAATTTACAAAAACAGCGTTGATAGAGTTTAGTAAAATTGTATTATTTGGTTCTACATTTGGGTTTACATTTGCACACGGACTTAATTTGGCCATAAACAAAAAGTGGATTCCACATTATTTACTTAATGTATTTGCCTTAGCTTCTGTTTTAGGAGTTTTTGTTTTGTCAGATAGTTTTGCCCATGAATCTGGGTTATTGGCAGTAGTGGTTATGGGAATGGTGTTGGGTAATTCCAACTCCCCTTATTTGAAGGAACTCCTCTATTTTAAGGAGTCTTTGAGCGTATTATTAATATCCATTTTATTTATTTTATTAGCTGCGAATATTAATATGAGCGAGCTTATGTTAATCTATAATTGGAACACCGCGATTTTATTTGCCATTGTTGTCTTTTTGATACGACCTATAGGAGTATTTATAAGCACCTACAATTCTAGTTTAAAACTAAATGAAAAACTTTTTATTAGCTGGGTAGGCCCTAGAGGTATCGTAGCCGCCGGTATTGCTTCATTATTTGGACTAAAATTGGCAAAAAGTGGTGTGGCAGGCGCTGAATATATTACTCCATTGGTGTTTACAATTGTATTGGGAACTGTTTTGTTAAATGCAACAACAGCGCGACTTTTTGCGAGGGTAGTAGGGGTATTTTTACAAAAATCTGAAGGAATTTTAATCGTTGGTGCCTCTAAACTGTCACGAATAATCGCGAAATACCTAGCCGATAATAACCGGCATGTAGTGCTGATAGACAGTAACCAAACAAATGTTAAAAAAGCCAAAGAACTTGGGTTAGAAGCGATAAATGCCAATATTTATTCTGAATCACTAACAGATAATATTGAATTGAATGATGTAGGTTATTTAATGGCCTTAACAGGAAACAATGACATCAACAATTATGTTATTGATAAGTTTAAAAATCAATTTGGTGAAAACGGAAGTTTTAGATTGATCACATCGGCAGAAAAAATTGATGAAAGTAATAACCCTATCGAAGGACTCTTTTCACATACAGACGATTACACCAAATTAAGTGACATAGTAAAACGGTTTCCTTTAATCCATGAAATTGATTTAAAATCAAAAGAACACTACCAATCTCTTATTGAATTAACATATACGGATATGGATATTGTGCCTGTTTTCATGAAAACAGGATCGGGCGTTTTAGAAATTATTCCCGCTTCTAACAAGGAGGTAAAATTCGAAAAAAATTCGAAGTTGGTTTACTTAGGAAAACAACTTAGTGAAATTGAAAAAAAATAATCCCGTTAAAAATATTATTGAGTAATGTGCAATTCTGTAAATTCTTTATCAATAATTAATGTATTGTCACCATTCAATTTTACATCTTCAAATAAAATCTCTTCATTATCAATTTGAATTTTAGAAATTTTAAAAGGTAAGCCATGCAATTTTACCTTGAATGTTTTGTATTCAGTACTATATTTACCTGCTTTGTGCTGTTGAATAATTAATTCATTTTCTTTGCCAACTAAAGTAAAAGTTCGCAAGCTATAGCGACCTTTGATATAGTCATATCCATCATGTGCATCGTCATATAACCATGATTTTTCCTTGCCTAGTTTGTAGTAAACATCCAATCCAATTTCATCAATTTTTTTCTCACCAACATACTGTTGAATAGGATACTTAGGGACTACCGCTCCTTCTTTTACGAAAAGTGGTATGCTGTCAATATCTGCATCGATCCAAAATTCTTTGCCGCCTTCATAACGTGTATCGTCCCAGTAGCTAAACCAATTTCCTTTTGGAATATACATTCTTCTACCTTTGGCGTTGGGTTCAATAATTGGGCAAACTAAAATTTTATCTCCAAAAATAAATTCATCTGTTCTATAATGTGTTTGCACATCTTCTTGATCGTATAAAACCAGCGATTTTAGTATAGGTGTTCCTTCGTTTAAATACTCCCAAAATGAGGTGTATAAATAAGGGAGTAGTTGATACCGAATTTCAATAAATTTTCTAACAATATCGGTTATTTCATCACCAAAAGTCCACGGTTCTTGCTCGCCATGGTCACCAGAAGAATGAACTCTACAAAATGGGTGAAATATCCCTAATTGAATCCATCTAGCAAACAATTCTCCATTTGGCTGTTCTGCAAAACCACCAATATCACTACCGGCAAATGAAAAACCAGACATAGCCATACGCTGCGCTTGAACATTGGCGATCCATAAATGTTCCCAGGTAGCTACATTGTCGCCAGTCCAAGTAGACGTATATCGCTGCGTTCCTGAATAAGCAGATCGTGTGATCACAAAAGGCCTCTTAGGGTACGAAAACTTCTTTAACCCTTGATACGTGGCTCTTGCCATTTGCATACCATAAATATTATGGGCTTTTCTATGACTGCAATAATTGCCATCATAGTTATGTCGTACATCATCCGGGAATGTTTTATTCGGAACTTCCATTACGGCTGGTTCATTCATATCATTCCAAACGCCCTTCACACCAATATCTTCAATGAGTTCTTTAAATAAACCTGACCACCATTCTCGAACTTCGGGATTGGTAAAATCGGGAAAATAGCATTGACCAGGCCACACTTTTCCTTTCATATATGGACCATCGGCTCGTTTACAAAAATAATCGTTTTCTAAGCCTTCTTTAAAAACATCATAATTAAGGTCTATTTTAATACCTGGATCTATAATTACTACCGTTTTAAATCCATCATCCATCAACTCCTTTACCATTCGTTTTGGATCGGGAAAGTATTCTTTATTCCATGTAAAACACCTGAAACCTTCCATATAGTCAATATCTAAATAAATGGCATCGCAGGGTATTTTTAAATCTCGAAACTTAGCAGTTATTTCTTTGACATTAGACTCTGGATAATAACTCCATTTACATTGATGAAATCCCAATGCCCATAAAGGTGGAAGTTGATGCGGTTTACCTGTTAAGTCTGTATAGTTGACTACTACATCATTCATTTTTGGGCCATAGATAAAGTAGTAGTTCATCTCACCACCTTGTGCCCAAAAACTACTTACATTTTTACGCTCATGTGCAAAATCAAAATACGATCTAAAACTGTTGTCAAAAAATATTCCATACGATTTGCCATGATGCAACCCCGTAAAGAATGGAATGGCTTTGTAGATTGGGTCGGTTTCCTTTCCAAAGGCATAAGAATCTGTCACCCAATTTTCAAAACGTTTCCCTTTTAAATTTAAATGTTCGGGTTTATCTCCCAAGCCATAATAACTTTCGCCACTTTGTGAAACTTTGCTCATTTTCACCACATTACCTCCAAATTCGTAGCTTTCTTCCCAGTGGAAACCCAATTCATCTTGACTTATTAATTGATTGTCAATAGCATCATACAAGGAAATTTTTAAGTTTTTCTTATTGATATGACAAATCAATTTTTCAGTAGTAATAATGTATTTTTTTGTATCCTCTTTAACCTCTAATTTATTATAACCACGGCTTGCGTGCTTGGTAATAGCATAAGAAAAATCATTGTCAAAAATGGACGTAGTGGAGTATCTAAAACGCAATACACTATCTCTAACCACAGTAAGTTGTAAAACAACGCCATTTGCGGTATTAAAATAGAGTGTATCTATATTTTTTTCGTAGGAGATTATATTTGAAGGAAACTGATTTCCTTTTAATTCTAATTCTGTATTGGTAATCATAAAGTGTTATTAAAGAACAAAAAAACGCAAAAAAGGGCTAGGTTGTACATTCGTTAAAAAGATTTATTAACTATAACGTTTTCGCACGCAAATTTTTATAGAATTCACAAAAAAAACCTACTATTTCAGATGATTAATTTTTAGCGGGTACGTATTTAAAGGCCACCATTCCTAAAGGAGGAATGGTAATTTCAACAGAATTTTTTCGAGACTGCCATTCTTTGTTTTTTGAAGTTAAAAGGTTGTTTTTAAATTTCCCAGATCCGTTATATTTTTTAGCATCGCTGTTAAAGACTTCTTTTATTTTTCCCTTTCGGGGGATGCCGATACGATAATTTTCTCGTGGGATTGGGGTCATATTACAAGCAATGATCAAATCATCAGATGAATTATTACCATGTCTGATATAAATGAGTGATGAATTTTCTGAATCATTATAATCAATCCACTCAAAACCTGCTGCTGAAAACTGTTTTTGATAAAGGGCAGGTTCGTTCTTATAAAAAGTATTTAAATCTTTTACTAAAGTCTGTGCTCCCTTATGCACATCATATTGCAACAAATGCCAATCTAAACTTTCTTGAAAATTCCATTCTTCGCTTTGTCCGAATTCACTGCCCTGAAATAATATTTTAGTGCCAGGGTGCGTAAACATATAACTATATAGTAATCTCAAATTAGCAAATCGCTGCCATTCGTCACCTGGCATTTTTCCTAAAATAGAACTTTTTCCATAGACTACTTCATCATGTGAAAGTGGGAGCATAAAATTTTCAGTAAAAGCATAGGTCATACTAAATGTTAACTCATTTTGATGATGCTTTCTGTAAATGGGTTCTTTGGCAAAATACTGAAGTGTGTCATGCATCCATCCCATCATCCATTTCATGCCAAATCCTAAACCACCAATAGAAGTAGGTTTCGATACCATTGGAAAGGATGTTGATTCTTCGGCGATGGTTTGTGTGTCAGGAAAATTTAAATACACCGCTTCATTCATCTCCTTCATAAAAGTAATAGCGTCTAAATTTTCTCTTCCGCCATAAATATTAGGTTCCCATTCACCTTCTTCACGAGAATAGTCTAAAAACAACATTGATGCCACTGCGTCAACGCGCAAACCATCGGCATGGTATTGATCTAACCAAAATAAGGCATTGCTAATTAGAAATGATTTCACCTCATTTCTACCGTAATTAAAAATTAAACTTTTCCAATCTGGATGGTATCCTTTGCGCTTATCAGGATGTTCATACAGACACGTGCCATCAAAAAATCCCAATCCATGTGCATCGTCAGGGAAATGTGAAGGCACCCAATCTAGTAGCACGCCAATATTGTTTTGGTGTAATTTATCAACTAATAATTTGAATTCTTCAGGGTATCCGAAGCGGGAAGTGGGTGCAAAATAACCCGTAATTTGATAACCCCAACTAGGATCATACGGAAATTCCATAATCGGCATTAACTCAACATGGGTAAAATTCATTTCTTTTACATAAGATACAAGTTGGTCTGCCAATTCTACATAGGATAAGAATCTATTTTCTTCTAGCTGCTTTTTCCAGGAGCCCAAGTGGACTTCATAAACAGAAAACGGAGCGTCTAAAGCATTGTGTTTTTTTCTATTTTTTAACCAATTACTATCGTTCCATTGATAGTCATCTTCCCAAACAATAGAAGCTGTTTTAGGTGGATGTTCATAACGGCGCGCATAAGGATCTGCTTTTTCAGTTTGGATACCATTATTATTGCTTTCAATTTTATATTTGTAAACAGTCCCTTTGCCAATATTGGGTATAAAACCTTCCCAAATACCACTTTCATCCCAACGAACATTGAGCTGATGCTCATCTTCTGTCCAATAATTAAAATCACCTATCACAGAAACTTTTTTGGCACTGGGTGCCCAGACCGCAAAATAAGTGCCTTCAACAGTGTCTAAGGTGGTGATATGCGACCCGAATTTTTCATATAAACGATAATGCTTCCCAGATTTAAATAGGGCAATATCGAAATCAGAAAACAGCGTGTACGTTTTTACTTTAGACATGTTGGCTAAGATTAATGTGCGTTTATATGTGGATAGTAAGTGAAATTAAATTACAGTCCCTTTAGGAATTACGGCATTTTTTTTAATAACAACAATACCATCTTTGATTATATACGAATCTGTTTCTGTATCTTCCAAGTGTTTTCCACCATTGATCCTAACATCATCGCCGATGCGGCAATTCTTATCAATAATGGTGTTTTTTATATAACATCTTTCACCAATACCCATTAATATTTCGATCTTATTCCTATTGATTTCATCGAGTGATTCATATTGATCACTACCCATCATATACGTATTGATAACGGTAGTTTCTTTACCTATTCTTGAACGGATTCCAATAACCGATTTTTCTATTTTTGCAGCACCAATAATACAACCTTCAGCAATTACTGTTTGGTCTAAGGTAGTTCCGGATATTTTAGAGGTTGGCAATATCCTTGCTCTGGTATACACTCTTTTTTGTTTGTCATATAAATCGAATTTAGGGATGTCGTCAGTGAAACCTAAATTTGCTTCAAAAAAGGAATCAATGTTACCAATATCTGTCCAATACCCTTCGTATTGATAACTCAATGTTTTGTGTTTATCAATGGATTGTGGAATAATCTCTTTCCCAAAATCTATGGTTTCAGGATTGCTCATTAATTCAATCAATAAATCTCTATTAAAGATGTAAATACCCATAGAAGCCAAGTAGTTTCTACCTTCTTTTTTCATGTCATCGCTCACTTCTGATGTCCAATCGGGTAATAAATCAGCGTCAGGTTTCTCGATAAATGAAGTTATTTGATCATTTTCATCTGTTTTTAATATACCAAACGAAGTAGCATCTTTTGCATTTACAGGTAAGGTAGCAATTGATATTTTGGCATTACTTGCGATATGCTTTTCGATCATTTGTTTAAAATCCATCTGGTATAATTGATCTCCAGATAAAATCAGTGCGTAATCAAAATCATGTCGTAAAAAATGATGCATACTTTGGCGAACGGCATCGGCAGTTCCTTGAAACCACGTTTTATTGTTAGGTGTTTGTTCAGCGGCGAGGACATCTACGAAAGCCGAACTAAAAAAGCTAAAATGATAGGTGTTTTTGATATGTCTATTTAAAGAAGCCGAATTGAATTGTGTCAATACATACATTCTTTTAATATCTGAATTGATACAATTTGAAATAGGAATGTCTACTAATCTATATTTTCCAGCAATGGGTACTGCCGGTTTCGATCTGTCTTCAGTTAAAGGGTATAATCTTGAGCCCTGTCCTCCACCCAAAATTATGGAAAGTACATTATTCGCCATAGTCTATTAGTTGTTTAATAATTTATATAGGTTGATATACGCCTGTGCCGAAGCATCCCACGAATGGTCAATTTGCATGATTAAGGTACGAATTTTTTTAAATTCCTTCTGGTTATCATAGAAAAGTGTTGCTTTTTTAATAGCAGCACAGACTTCTTTTACAGAGACATTAGAATGAACAATGCCAAACCCCTTATTTGTGATGTCAATTACGGTATCTTTAAGTCCGCCAATATGGTGCACTATCGGTATGGTTCCATATCTTAAGGAGTACATTTGATTTAAACCACAAGGTTCTACCCGTGAAGGCATCAATAAAAAGTCAGCGCCAGCATAGATCAAATGCGAGAGTTTCTCGTCGTAGCCGATAAAGGCATTGTAATTAGCTGTGTTTTTCAATAATTCTAAACGCCCCTCTATGGTTTTGTCACCAGACCCTAAGAGTAAAATGGATAGAGCATTGTCTTGAAGTGCTCGGTCAAAAATTTCAGGAAATAAATCGGCCCCTTTTTCACCAACTAAACGTCCAATAAATGCAAACAACGGTTTCTCTATATCTAAATGAAAGGTATCACACAACCATTTTTTATTCGCTTTTTTACCTGACTGAATGGTTTTTTTTGAGTAATTTTTAACGATGTAATGATCTGTTTCTGTATTCCAAACGTTGGTGTCTATACCATTTAAAATACCAATACATTTCGCACTTTCATGACGTAACAAATTTTCCAATCCATTGGCCGAAGTCTTTAATTCTTCCATATAACTAGGCGAAACAGTAGTGACACGCCAAGCGCACTTAATCGCTGCCGCTAATGGATTTATAACACCATCCCAATCGAGCAAGCCTATTTTACCAGTGTCGAAGGTAGGAATCAGATGTAGGTGTTCATGTGAGAACCAACCCTGATATTGTGCATTGTGAATGGTTAAAATGGTGGGAATTTTATTTAAAGATTTGTAGGCAAAAGATTCTTGTAGCATGAAAGGGATTAGTCCCGTATGGTGGTCGTGACAATGAATAATAGTCGGTTTTTTCTTTAACTGTAATACCCAATTAAGTGTAGCGATTTGAAAAGCTAAAAAACGGCGCATATCATCAAAAGAATAAACATATTCTTTAAATAATAAATCAGGAATGTCTACAAAATAAAGTTCAAAACCCAACGCCTTTTCGGTTGGGGTTAAAATCTTAAAATCAATGGTGCTTTTACCCAATTTTAAGGAACTGCTAAAAACTGTTTTAACCGCCTGTGTTTTTGTGAAACGGGTATCATAGTAAGGCATAATAACAGCACTGTCTATACCAAGTTTGGATTGATACTTAGGTAAGGCTCCTACAACATCTGCCAACCCGCCAACTTTAGCAATAGGGTAACATTCAGCACTTATATGGAGTACATTCATTGGTGAAATTTATAGTATCTATAAATTTACAAAATGTTTTAGTCACAATCTTTAATAGAATGTTATTTTTAAGAGAACGTTTGCGTAATATAGTTAGTCATTCAATTTCAATACCGCCATAAAAGCTTCTTGAGGAATTTCTACATTACCAACTTGACGCATTCGTTTTTTACCTTTCTTTTGCTTTTCTAACAATTTACGCTTACGCGAAATATCACCACCATAACATTTTGCAGTAACATCTTTACGGAGGGCTTTTGTTGTTTCTCTAGAAATAATCTTGGCTCCAATTGCTGCTTGGATAGGGATGTCAAATTGTTGACGTGGAATTAATTCTTTTAACTTCTCACACATTTTTTTACCAATATGTTGGGCATTGTCAGCATGAATTAATGCAGAAAGCGCATCTACCGGTTGGGCATTTAGTAAAATATCAACACGGACTAATTTAGAAACGCGCATTCCAATCGGTGAATAATCAAAAGAAGCATAGCCTTTTGAAACAGTTTTTAATCGGTCGTAAAAATCAAAAACAATCTCTGCTAAAGGCATGTCAAAATTCAATTCAACACGTTCTGTTGTTAAGTAAGTTTGATTGGTAATAACACCTCTTTTTTCAATACAAAGCGACATGATATTACCTACAAAATCAGATTTGGTGATAATTGAAGCTTTAATATAGGGTTCTTCCACACGATCTAAACTTGATGGATCTGGCAAGTCAGTGGGGTTGTTTACAACTAAAATTTCATTGGGATTCTTTCTAGTAAATGCATGATATGACACGTTAGGAACCGTGGTAATAACAGTCATATTAAACTCACGTTCTAGTCGTTCTTGAATAATTTCCATGTGGAGCATTCCTAAAAATCCACAGCGAAAACCAAAGCCCAATGCTGCTGAGCTTTCAGGTTGAAAAACCAGTGAAGCATCATTCAGTTGTAATTTTTCCATCGAATAACGGAGCTCTTCATAGTCTTCGGTATCTACAGGGTAGATACCAGCAAAAACCATCGGTTTTACATTTTCAAATCCTTCTACTGCTTTATCTGTAGGGTTTGCGGCGTCAGTAATCGTATCACCAGCTTTTACTTCACTAGCGGTTTTAATACCCGTAATAAGGTAGCCTACATCACCAGCTTTTATTGATTGCTTGGCAACTTGTTTTAATTTTAACGTTCCAACTTCATCGGCATAATATTCATTATCAGTAGCCATAAACTTAATGAGTTGCCCTTTTTTTATTTCACCATTCATCACTCTAAAATACGTTTCAACACCGCGATACGAGTTGTAAACAGAATCAAAAATCAATGCCTGAAGTGGCGCATTAGGATCTCCCTTCGGAGCGGGAACACGTTCAATAATAGCCTTTAATATTTCAGCAACTCCAAGTCCGGTTTTACCACTTGCAGGAATTATTTCAGAAGCATCGCAGCCTAATAAATCAACAATATCATCCGTAACTTCTTCGGGATTTGCACTCGGTAAATCAATTTTATTTAAAACTGGAATAATTTCTAAATCGTTTTCTAAGGCCAAATATAAATTTGAAATTGTTTGGGCCTGAATACTTTGTGCAGCATCTACAATTAATAAGGCACCTTCACAAGCTGCAATAGAACGAGAAACTTCATATGAAAAATCAACATGTCCAGGTGTATCAATTAGATTGAGCACATACTGTTCACCATTGTATTCATAATCCATTTGAATGGCGTGACTTTTTATGGTAATACCGCGCTCACGCTCTAGATCCATATTGTCTAGTAATTGATCTTGCTTTTCGCGATCTGTTACCGTCTTTGTGAATTCTAATAATCGATCAGCCAAAGTACTCTTACCATGGTCAATATGTGCAATGATGCAGAAGTTTCTAATGTTCTTCATTCGTCGTTTTCCTTTCGGCGTTTAGCTCACAAAGATACTTAAATATTTGGTGTGCGAAACAAGATATTTTAACGTCGAAATGCTTATTTTTGAGTAGCTCTAAATTATTTATTTTATGAACCTTAGGACCCATAAAAAACGAAAACGTCCAAACTACAAACGCTCACTTATATTAATTGTAGTTTTATTAGTAGTGATTTATTTTTGGCTACATGCAGATAGCTTAATAGCACAATTTTTTACCAAATGAAAATACTAATTACGGGAGCAACGGGTTTAGTAGGCTCAGCAATTGTCAATCATTGTTTAGCTAAAAAATACACGGTTCATTTTCTGACCACAAGTCGTACTAAAATAGTGAACCAAGATAATTATAAAGGCTTTTATTGGAACCCAACCTCAAAGGAAATAGATGCGAAATGCCTCGATGGTGTACATACAATTATCAATTTAGCTGGCGCTTCTATTTCAAAAAGATGGACCGCTTCCCATAAAAAGGAAATGCTAGATAGTCGGGTGAATTCTGTGGCATTACTTTACAAGTTACTTTCCGAAAACAACCATAACGTGAGTCATATTATTTCTGCGTCTGCACTTGGAATTTATCCATCTTCACTTCATAAAAAATATGAAGAGGATTCTAATGAAGTGAGTACTTCTTTTTTAGGAGAGGTAGTACATAAGTGGGAAAATGAAGTTGATACCTTACGGGCACTAGATTTAAAAATTTCAAAAGTGCGTATTGGAATAGTCCTTTCAAAAAATGGAGGTGCTTTAACAGCAATGCTGAAACCAATTAAACTGGGGGCTGGTGCAACGTTGGGAACTGGGAACCAATTTCAATCATGGGTTCATATTGAAGATTTGGCCGCGCTTTTTGTATTTATCGCTGAGAAAAAATTAGCGGGCGTATTTAATGGTGTAGCGTCGAACCCAGTCACAAATAAAGTGATGACTAGCACCATAGCAAAACAGTTAAAGAAACCGCTGTGGCTACCAAAAGTGCCCACTTTTGTATTGCAATTAATTTTGGGAGAAATGGCTGCTCTGGTATTAGAAAGTCAATATTTGCAAAATGATAAAATTAAAAAACAGGGATTTCAATTCACCTATGAAACGATAGAGGAAGCACTACAAGAATGCTTGAATTAAGCTTCAATTTACCTTGAACTTTTATAAAAAACACATCCCGTTACTTGGCAAATAATTGATCGATATTTTTAAAGGCTTTAAATTCGAGTGCATTTCCCGAAGGGTCTTTAAAAAATAAGGTTGCTTGCTCACCAACGTCACCTTTAAACCGAATGTAAGGTTCAATAACAAAATGAATGTTATGACTCCTTAAGCGTTCTGAAAATGTATGCCATTGATCCCACTCCAACACCACTCCAAAATGAGGAATTGGAACGTCGTGCCCATCAACCGGATTTGAAACATCAGCCTCTTGCGTGCTTGAAGCTTTAAAGTGTATAACCAATTGATGTCCGAAAAAATCAAAATCTACCCAATGGTCGGAACTTCTGCCTTCAATACATCCGAGTGTTTCTCTGTAAAAAATGCGGTTTTTTTCTAAATCATTAACTGGAATTGCTAAGTGAAAAGGTTGTAATTTTTTCATAATTTTAGTGTGATAATTCAATTAGTTTATGAAGCGTTCTCCAATTTCTACTGGTTGCTATTATTTTTAGTTTCGACTCAAAAAAAGCATTTCCCATTTTGGCATTGGCAGCCCCATTAGCGGCATAAAAATAAACAATTTTTTCATTAATTATATAGGCTTCCGGACTATAATTATAACTTTCTAAATGTGCTATAAATTCTTGTTGAGGTTGCTGTTTTAAAAAGACCACATAAAATAATTTCTCATCATTCAAGGGGTTTTTAGAAAAAGGGTTATTGGCATAAACAGTTTTTAGTTCTACAGGTGTTTTTATTATAACTGGTACCTCAAAGCCAAAATCGTTGGCAATTTGGTTTTGAATGCGTGTCTCAAGTGCTGTTACGGAACCCACGCTAGCATTAAAAACAACATTACCACTTTGAATGTAAGTAGTTACCTTGTTAAAAGATAGCTTTTCTAAAGACGCTTTTAAATCGGTCATTTTTATTTTCTTGTGACCGCCTACGTTTATGCCTCTTAAAAGGGCGATGTATGTTTGTTGTGTTGTTTTCAAGTTTATAACCTTAATAGTGTATAAATGTAGTAAAAGAAATAGGGCAAGGAAAGCTTGATTTATTTTTTCTATATTTATGTATTAAAAAGTCCATTTTATAAGTTACACTATGAACATCAAAACCAAAAACGGACTTATACTGTTAAATACCGTTCTTTTTATGGGCTTTTTTTTGAGTATAAGTTGTGCTGTAAACAAGCCGTTGTTTAATGGAAAAAATTTGGACGGATGGCAAAATTATGGCACTGAAAAATGGTATGTAGCTGAGAATCAAATTATTTGTGAAAGCGGTCCAGAAGCGAAATATGGGTATCTAGGGACCCAAAAAAAGTATAAAGATTTTATTTTAGAACTAGATTTTAAACAAGAAGCTAATGGCAATAGCGGTGTGTTTTTTAGGTCTACTATTGAGGGCACAAAAATAAGTGGTTGGCAAGTGGAAGTAGCTCCACCTGGAAAACATACGGGAGGCATTTACGAATCCTATGGTAGAGGTTGGTTGATAAAGCCCAGTCCTATAAAAAATAAAGCCTTGAAAATGGGCGAATGGAACCAGCTGAAAATAGAGGTGGTAGGTTCTAGGGTTATTACCTGGTTAAATGGTACGAAAATGATTTATCTGGATGATGCCAAAATAGCCGAGGGTGAAGGAGGGATAGCCTTGCAGATTCACGATGGTGGTGGTATTAAAGTCAAATGGCGTAATCTATATATAAAAGAATTATAATTAAAAACTTATGAGCGATACTAATAGAAGATCTTTTATTAAAAAAGCCGGAGTTGCAGGGTTGGGTTTGCTCTCAACCCCAATACTAGCGTCTAGTTCAACAGCTTCATTTCAAGTGTTAAAACGGTCGTATAACTTCACCGATAAATCAACATTGAACTTTGCACTAATCGGAGCTGGAGGAATGGGAATGGAAGATATTAATACGGCCCTTAAACATGAAGGTGTTAACCTTGTTGCTGTTTGTGATCTATATTCAGGGCGATTGGAGGAAGCCAAAAAACGTTTTGGAAACACACTTTACACAACAGATAATTACAAGGATGTTTTAGGTAGAAAAGATGTAGATGTGGTCATTATTGGTACACCAGATCATTGGCATCAACAAATTGCGGTAGACGCATTAAATGCGGGGAAACATGTGTATTGTGAAAAGCCAATGGTTCATAGTGTTGCTGAAGGAATGGACGTGATAAATGCTTGGAAAAAATCAGGACGTATCTTTATGGTTGGGAGTCAAGGGCTTTCTTCTGTAGGAAATGAAAAAGCCAAAGAATTGTTAGCCGCTGGTGCTATTGGCGATTTAAATTATGCGGAAGGCTTTTGGGCGAGACATTCACCTATAGGGGCTTGGCAATATAGTATCCCAGAAGATGCCTCAGAAAAAACAGTGAATTGGAACCGTTATATCTCAAATACGAAGAATCGTCCTTTTGACCCTTTGCGCTTTTTTAGATGGAGAAATTATTTAGATTATGGTACTGGAATGTCTGGAGATCTGTTTGTACATTTATTTTCTAGTTTACATTTTATTACAAACTCTAAGGGTCCCGACAAAATTAGTGCCCTTGGCGGATTGCGCTATTGGAAAGATGGCAGAGAAGTACCCGATGTTTTGTTGGGTTCATTTAATTATCCCGATGCAGCAGAACACCCTGGGTTTAACCTTTCATTACGGTGTAATTTTGTAGATGGCACAAGCGGAACTACTTACCTGAGAATTGTAGGAAGTAAAGGTTCTATGGATGTAAAATGGCAAGAGGTGGTGCTACGGACAAATGCGGTGTCTACTGATGACCCTTTTGAACTGGCAAAAATGAAGGAACAAGGGAATCTTGTTTCTAGCCGAAAGAAAATTTTGCCACCAAATGAAATTGTATACAAAGTTGAAAATGGATATAAAGGAGCACATTTTGATCATTTTGGGAACCTCATAAATGCAATACGAAATAACGGAACCGTAGTTGAAGATCCTGTTTTTGGCTTTCGTGCAGCAGCACCTGCCTTATTGTGTAATGATAGTTATTTTCAGAATAAGTTTATTCATTGGGATCCAATAAATATGAAAGTTAAATAATAGAATTATGAAAAAACACATAGGTCTTTTTGCAGTATTGATATTGCTTGTGTCTTGTAAAGAGCGAATGAAAGATGCGCCAACAAAAGAAGCTACAGATCAGGCCAAACCCGTTTCGCAATGGATTTCCCTTTTTGATGGGGTTAGTACTGAGGGTTGGAGAGCCTATAACGGTGAAACGTTGCCTCCAGGATGGATTGCTAAAGATGGCGCATTGACCTTTGACACCGCGTTAGGTCTTGAACAAAATTATAAAGGAGGGAAAGACATTATTTATGGTGCTCAAGAATTTGATAATTTTGAATTGTATATCGAATGGAAACTTCCAAAAGGCGGTAATAGCGGTATTTTCTATCACCTTAAAGAGGGATATAATTCACCTCCAGAAGTTGCACCTGAATACCAATTAATTGATGATGTTAGCTATGCCGAAATTCATGATCTTACAGCGTATAATACGAGTCTTGGATATACAGAAAAACCAAATGAATTAAAACCGTTGCAACAAACGGCTGCTGATTATGCAATGCATCCAGCAACTTCAGATAAGATATTACATCCGATAGGCGAGTGGAATAGTACACGCATTATTTTTACTCCAGAAAAAGTAGAGCACTGGCTCAATGGTAAATTGGTACTTTCTTTTGTCCCTTGGTCTGAAGATTGGTATGAAAAGAAAAACTCTGATAAATGGAAAAATAGCCCGAACTACGGAAAATTTAAAACTGGTTTTATTGGATTGCAAGACCATTCGAGCCCTATCTGGTTTAAGAATATAAAAATCAGGAGGCTCTAAGGGTTAGGTTTTAGGATTTAGTAGTGTCCACAATTGATCCTTTAGTTCGGTTAAACCCGTTTGGGCAATCGATGAAAAAAACAGGTGTGGAATATTCTTTGGAAGTTCTTTCGTTATTTCTTCTTTTAATTCTTCATCAAGCATGTCGGCTTTAGAAATAGCTAATAGCTTGTCTTTGTCTAATAATTCAGGATTGTGCTTTTTTAACTCATTTAGTAAAATCTCATATTCTTTAGTAATATCATCTGAATCTGCCGGAACTAAAAATAGCAAGGTTGAATTTCGCTCAATATGTCGTAAAAAACGATGCCCTAATCCTTTTCCTTCAGCCGCACCTTCAATAATACCAGGGATATCGGCCATTACAAAACTTCGAAAATCACGATATTTTACGATGCCTAAGTTGGGTTTTAACGTAGTAAATTCATAGTCTGCTATTTTCGGGTTAGCCGAGGTAATTACAGATAATAAAGTTGATTTTCCTGCATTGGGAAAACCAACAAGTCCTACATCTGCCAATAATTTTAATTCTAATTGAAACCAACGTTCTTCTCCTGGAACTCCAGGTTGGGCATACCGAGGGGTTTGATTTGTAGATGATCTAAAGTGCCAATTTCCTCTACCGCCAATACCTCCTTCAACTAATATTTTTTCCTCCCCGTGTTCGGTAATTTCAAACAATTGTTCTTGTGTTTCACCTTCTTTAATAATGGTGCCTAAAGGCACATCTATATATACGTCATCACCATCCTTACCAGTACTTCTACTTTTACTTCCATCGCCACCATGCTCGGCCTTGAAGTGTTTTTTAAACTTCATGTGAATCAAAGTCCACATCCCTTCATTACCACGAACAATAACATGACCACCACGACCACCGTCACCACCATCGGGTCCACCTTTTTGAATGAATTTTTCACGATGTAGATGTACTGATCCTTTACCTCCTTTACCAGAGGCCGCAAAAATTTTAATGTAATCTACAAAGTTTCCTTCAGTCATCTTTTCTTTATGTGTTTGTTATAGATTGTCAAAAACGGTACTTAGTCGATTGGTAATCTCTTCAATAGACCCAACACCATTCACACCAAAGTATTTGTTTTGAGCTTGATAGTATTCTTGTAAAATAGCTGTTTTGGTATTGTATTCATTGAAACGATTTCTGATCTTTTCTTCGTCTTGATCGTCTGGTCTACCACTAGTCTTTCCACGTTCTAATAAACGCTCAACCAATAAATTTTCAGGTACTTCTAAAGCAACCATTCCGTTAATGCGTTCGCCTTTTTCAGTTAAAAAAGCATCCAATGCACGTGCTTGTGATTCGGTACGAGGAAATCCGTCAAAAATAAAACCATTAGCTCCTGCATTTCGCACTACTTCAGCCTTTAACATATCAATAGTCAGTTTATCAGGTACTAAATCGCCTTTATCCATAAAGGATTTTGCGAGCATCCCCAATTCGGTTTTGTTTTTAATATTAAACCTAAAAACATCTCCGGTAGAAATATGTATTAGTTTGTACTTGTCCTTTAAAATGTCTGCTTGGGTTCCTTTTCCTGCTCCAGGAGGGCCAAATAAAACGATATTTGTCATTTTTTGTGTTGTTAATTTATAAACAGCCGCTAAATTTCTACCCAATCCATTATAATCCAATCCATAACCAACTATAAATTTATCTGGAATGGAAATTCCTATATAGTCAATATGCAATCCTTTGCGAAATACATCTGGTTTAAAGAATAAGGTTGCAATTTTTAGCTGTTTTAATTTTTTATCTCTGAATATACTGTAAATTTCTTCTAGCGTAGTACCCGTATCAATAATATCTTCTAAAATAACAACTGTTCTACCTTCCAAATTTTCATTGATGCCTACGAGCTGTTTTACTGTACCTGTTGAATTCACATCTTGATACGAGGCCAATTTCACAAACGAAACCTCACAATTGCCATTGTAAGATCGTATAAAATCTGCGGCAAACATAAAAGAGCCATTTAGAATACCAACAAAAATGGGGACTTCACCATTGAGATCTTTTTCCATTAATTCTGCCATTTTAGCAACGGCTAAACTAATTTGTTTAGATGAAATAAATGGCTTGAAGTATTTGTTGTGTAATTTAATAGTGCTCATAAGGCAATGGTACTAAATTGTTATAAAAACAAAAACTGTTTTGAGCTACTGAACGAAGCCAGTAATATCAAAACAGTTTTTCATATTGTATTTTTTAAATTACTTTTTTTTAGTAAGTTTTGTTGTGGTGTCATACATTATTGGAGCTGCAATAAACAATGATGAATAGGTACCTACTAGAATACCAATGATCATAGCAAACATAAAGCCTTTAATAGAATCCCCTCCAAATAAGAAGATTGACAACAATACTACTAACGTAGTAGAAGATGTATTAATTGTTCTACCTAAAGTAGTACTTAAGCCCATATTCACAATTTTGCTAAATTGCCAAGTGGCATGTTTGTTTGTAAACTCTCTAACACGGTCAAAAACAATTACAGTATCATTCAATGAATACCCAACTACAGTCAAAATAGCTGCTATAAATGACTGATTGATCTCCATATCAAATGGTAATACTTTCCAGAATATAGAAAAGATCCCCAATACTATCAGTACATCGTGAAAGACTGCTGCAACGGCTCCAAAACTATATTGCCATTTTCTAAACCTGAATAAAATGTATAAAAACACAACTATTAAGGATCCTAAAACTGCCCAAATAGCAGCTTGCTTGATATCATCTGCAATGGTTGGGCCAACTTGCATGTATTTCATAATCCCAACTTGCTTATCATCATCATCTCCACTAATCTTAAAGTCTTCTAAAGTTGTACCATCTGGTAAATAAGTTAGTAAACTATTAAATAACAATTCTTGAATTTCATCTCCAACTGTCAATGCATCGTCATCAATCTTATACTTCGTTGTAATTTTTAATTGATTTGCCCCACCATACGTTTTTACTTCGGGAGCATCACCAAATACATCTTTTAAAGTAGTTGAAATCTCAGTAGGGCTTACACTTTGATCAAAACGAACATTATACGTTCTACCTCCTGTAAAGTCAACACCATAGTTAAAACCTTGTGTGAATATAGAACCCAGACCTAAAATAATAATAGACGCAGAAATGATATAAGCAATCTTACGCTTTTTCAAGAATTCAATATTAATATTTTGGAACCAACCTTTTGTGATGTTGGTATTGAAAGTCATGTTACGATCTCTATCAGCATACCAATCAACCAATAGTCGCGTAATAAACACGGCCGTGATTAATGAGGTAGCAATACCGATCATTAAAGTAGTTGCAAAACCTTTAATGGGTCCTGAACCAAAAATATAAAGAATAATACCTGTTAAAAAGGTAGTTACGTTTGCATCTACAATTGCTGAAAGTGCTCCTTCAAAACTAAATCCTTCCTTAACAGCTTCTTTTAAAACTTTTCCACGGCTTAAGGCCTCTTTGATCCGTTCGTAAATAATTACGTTGGCATCTACAGACATACCGATGGTAATAATAATACCTGCTACACCGGGCAGTGTTAATACCGCTCCAAATGAGGTTAAAACACCAAATATGAATAGGATGTTTATCAGTAAGGCAAGATCGGCAAATATACCGGCTTTACCGTAGTAAAAGATCATCCAAAGTAATACCAAAGAAAGGGCAATTAAAAAGGCATTTCTACTGTCAATAATAGATTCGTGACCTAATGAAGCACCCACTACTGATGATTCAATAATTCGTGCGGCAGCAGGAAGTTTACCAGATTTTAAGGCATTGGCTAAATCTTGTGCTTCTTCTATCGTAAATTGACCAGAAATAGATGTTCTTCCGTTTGGAATCGGTCCGGTTACATTCGGTGCAGAATAGACATAATCATCCAACACAACACCCACAAATTTCCCTGTGTTTTCCTCCGTCATTTTAGCCCAATCTTTTGAACCTCTGCTGTTCATAGTCATGCTAACCTCAGGATTTACACCTAATTGGTCAAAAACCTGACTCGCATCAGCAATAACATCTCCTTGTAATGGCGCTATATCATCTCGGTTTGATTTTATAGCATATAAATTAATAACTTCTGTATTTTCAATAGGTTTAGCATCCCATAAAAATTTAGCATAAGTCATTTCCGCAGGTAGTAAAGCTCTTACCTCTTTCATTGATAAGTAGCGGTTAATCGTTGCGGTATCTTTTAAACTAGCATATCCTGCAGCAGAACTTCGTTGTTGCGGATTGCTAATTGCGAAAATACTTCTTAGCGGACTCACAGCCTTGGTGTCAACAGAATCTTTAACCTCACCCAAAAGTTCGTCAATTTCAGCATCTTTAGAAAGTGCTGTATCTTTAACCACTTCAGTGGTAACTTCATCCTTTAATAATTCAGCTAAAGTTGCGTCAGCTTGTAAAAAGAAGTTCGTAGTTTCAGAATTATCGTATACTTCCCAAAATTGTAATTCAGCAGTACTTTGTAATAATTTTTTAACACGATCGATATCTTTTGCGCCAGGCAGTTCTATTAAAATTCTACCAGACTCTCCTATTTGAGATATGTTTGGAGATGCAACGCCAAATCGGTCAATTCTACTTCTTAAAACTTCAAAAGCAGTACTGATAGATCCTTTAATTTCTTGTTTTAAAATAGGTTTAACTTCATTGTCAGTCAATTTGAAGTTAATTTTGTCTTTTAAGGATTTATTTCCAAAAATACTTGGGTCACTTAAATTAACACTTCCATTACTTGCTTTTTCAAAAGCGTCAAAGAATAAATCTAAATAATCACGATCACTATTTTTTTGAGCTGCTGTTGCCGCATCCAATGCTTGAGTGAATGTAGGATTCTTTGATCCGTTTGAAAGTCCAATTAAAATATCTCTTACCGAAACTTCCAACGTAGCATTGATACCACCTTTAAGGTCTAAACCTAAATTCATCGCCTTGTCTTGCACCTCACTATAGGTGTACTTTGTGAATAAGTAGTTGGCAATGGGTAGGTTAGCGACAGAGTCTAAGTATATCTTTTCTTTTGCCGAATCACCGTTGGCATAAATTTTTGCGTCATTTTCAATGGTATTGTTTACCCATGTAAATGATAAATAGTAAACACATATGATACCAAATATGATGGCAAATGTTCTTATAAGTCCTTTGTTCTGCATTCTCTTTTCTTATTTAAAAAAAATCTTCTTATTTGTAATTAACGCGCAAATATAGTACTTCGAAAATGAATAGACAATTGTTTTATATCTTTTTATAGCTAGGGTCCTTTTATGTAAAACTAATTAAAAACTTGCTCTTTAGATGTGTTATTTGCGACCCGTGGCAATCAAATTTTATTATATTAGCACCCCTAAACATAAATTATATGACCTACCGTTCTGACATTGAAATAGCACAAGAAAATAAGATGCAACATATTAAAGAAATTGCTGCTAAGCTTAGTATTGACGAAGATGATTTAATTCTTTTTGGAAAATATAAAGCGAAACTACCATTGCGATTAATGAATGAAGAGAATATTGCAAAAAACAATCTTGTATTGGTTACGGCATTAACACCTACGCCGGCAGGAGAAGGAAAAACAACGGTTTCTATTGGCTTAACGGAAGGATTAAATAAAATAGGAAAGCAGGCTACAGTTGTTTTACGTGAACCTTCATTGGGGCCTGTGTTCGGCATTAAAGGAGGAGCAGCCGGTGGTGGTTACTCTCAAGTGGTGCCAATGGAAGATATTAATTTGCATTTTACGGGCGATTTCAACGCCGTTGAGAAAGCTAATAATTTACTGTCAGCATTGATTGATAATAATTTGCAGAGTAGTACAAACAATTTGAATTTAGACCCGAGAACGATAGCTTGGAAACGGGTGATTGATATGAATGATAGAGCTTTGCGCCAAATAACAATTGGTTTGGGAGGGATATCAAATGGAATTCCAAGAGAGGATGGGTTTAACATCACACCGGCTTCGGAGGTGATGGCTATTTTATGTATGGCAAAAGATTTGGAAGACTTAAAGAAACGCTTAGGCGATATTTTTATCGGTTTTACATTTGAAAAACAGGCAATCTTTGCACGTGATTTAAAGGCCGAAGACGCAATGGCAATCCTTTTAAAGGATGCTATTAAACCAAATTTGGTACAAACCTTAGAAGAAAATCCAGCGATTATTCACGGAGGCCCTTTTGCAAATATTGCGCAAGGAACCAATACCATTATTGCTACTAAAATGGGCTTGTCACTTTCAAATTATGTGGTTACAGAAGCAGGTTTTGGAGCAGACTTAGGTGCTGAAAAGTTTCTAAATATTAAATCAGCTTATGCCGGATTGAATCCGAAATGTGTGGTGCTAGTTGCTACCATACGGGCCTTGCGTCACCATGGCGGGGCGCCGTCAGAAGAATACAACACTCCGAGTGTTGAACGTGTAACCAATGGTTTCGCTAACCTTGAAAAACACATTGAGAATATTAGGAAATTTAATATTGAACCTGTGGTAGCGATCAATTCTTTTGTTAGTGATAGTGATGAAGAAATAGATTTTGTAATTTCGAAATGTGCATCTTTAGGTGTGCATGCCGTTGTTTCGAAAGGATGGGCAGAAGGCGGTAACGGGACGAAAGAATTAGCAGCAGCAGTGGTAGACATAGTAGAAAACAAAGCAACTCAGTTTAAACCATTGTATGACTGGAAATCGCCAGTAGTTGAGAAAATTGAAATCATTGCCAAGGAAATTTATGGGGCAGATGGCGTTGATTTTGACAACAAAGCAAAATTAAATTTAAGGCGTATTGAACGTTTAGGGTTTGGTAATTTTGCGATTTGCATGGCGAAAACACAAAAATCATTTTCTGATAATGAAAAATTAATTGGTAGACCAACAGGATTTACAATTACTGTTCGTGAAATAGAGATTGCAGCAGGAGCACAGTTTTTAATACCTATTTTGGGAAAAATGATGCGTATGCCTGGATTGCCAAGTATTCCAGCTTCTGAAAACATGACCATAGATAAAGATGGGGTAATTTCAGGGTTGTCTTAACATAAAAAACCAGCTCTTACTTAGAGCTGGTTTTATTTATTTTAAATGATTTGCTATTTAGTCGATGTTCGTTGGCTTTGGCATTTCTAATTTAGCATATCCTTCAGGTACCGTCATATCAAATTTGCTATCAGCTACACTTTTATCTTTTACCTCAGTAACTTCCATATTTATATCCATGGCCATCCCACCTTGATTCATAGAAATTACCATATACATTGGAAACCCTTTTAATTTTCCTCCAAGCATAGCAGTGTATTGTTCTTGAACTGCAATTTTATCAGTTACAAACATTTTCATTTTTATCTCTTGACCGTTTTGAGTGGTTACAATATCATAACCTTTACAATTATAGTCTAAGATTGTTTTCGTTTCTCCATTTGCGGTTACAGTAATATCTTTTAGCTCTTCATCGGTTTTGGCGATATCCTGCTCCATGTATTTTTTACCAAGCATTGGATTGTCCATTAATAACAACATCTTTTTTGCTTTTCCGTCGACAATAGAAATTTGCCCTCCAGTCATTTGGTTATTGTATTCTGAACGTGCTTTTTGTCCTTTGAAATGTGTGGTAGTGGTAATGTCTCCTATCATTGCGAAGGCTGCTTTTGCCTGCTCATTGTCTGTAGACATATTCATTTTCATGGTAATTACACCTTCTTTTAATTCTTTTTGAGCGAAAGTGCTCATGCTTACTGCTACGAGGAGTAATAGAATAATTTTTTTCATTGATTTTTGTTTAATGATTAATAAAAAAAGACCACGCTCACTAAGATGAGCGTGGTCTTAGTATTGTTTTATTTAGAATAGTTGTTATAGTTCAAGTAGTCCGTTTGTTATTTTAACACCTTCGGCACTTTCGTTTAAATGAGCCTTTTCAGCGTCACTTAGTTTTATAGTAACGATTTTTTCGATGCCATTTTTTCCTAATACTACAGGAACTCCAATACACAAATCATTTAAACCATATTCGCCCTCTAATAAGGTAGAACATGGAAATAATTTTTGTTGATCACATGCAATCGCTTGAACCAAACCTGAAACTGCGGCACCTGGCGCATACCAAGCAGAAGTTCCTAACAATTTAGTAAGTGTAGCACCACCTACTTTGGTATCTTCTTTAACTTGGTCTAAGCGTTCCTCAGAAAGAAATTCAGAAACAGGAACACTATTTCTTGTGGCTAATCGTGTTAGCGGGACCATTCCTTTGTCAGAATGCCCTCCAATAACCATCCCGTCAATATCAGAAATTGGCGCTTCTAAAGCTTCTGCCAATCGATATTTGAAACGTGCTGAATCTAGTGCGCCACCCATACCAATAATTCTATTTTTCGGTAAATTAGTTGTTTTATGCACTAAATAAGTCATGGTGTCCATAGGATTAGAAACCACTATAATAATGGTGTTAGGTGAATGGCTAATTAGGTTTGAAGAAACTGTTTTAACAATCCCTGCATTAATACCAATTAGTTCTTCGCGAGTCATGCCCGGCTTGCGCGGAATACCAGAGGTGATTACACAAATATTACTATTTGCAGTTTTTGAATAATCGTTGGTTGTACCTACAATTTTCGTGTCAAATCCGTTTAAAGAAGCGGTTTGCATTAAGTCCATTGCTTTTCCTTCAGCATAGCCTTCTTTAATATCTAATAACACAACTTCTGATGCAAAGTTTTTGATTGCAATGTATTCAGCACAACTAGCGCCTACAGCTCCTGCTCCTACAACTGTTACTTTCATTTTATACTTATTATTTTAATTATATATCAATATTTGCGTAAATCGCATTTTTTTCTATAAACTCTCTTCTTGGTGGTACTTCATCACCCATTAACATTGAAAAAACGCGATCTGCTTCAACTCCACTGTCAATTGTTACTAAACGCATGGTTCTGAAATCAGGACTCATTGTGGTGTCCCAAAGTTGTTCTGCATTCATTTCTCCAAGACCTTTATAGCGTTGCATTGTTGCACTTCCGCCAAATTTTTCTACGATTGCATCACGTTCAGCATCATTCCATGCATATTCTTTTTTCGCACCTTTCTTTACTAAATACAACGGTGGTGCTGCAATATATACGTATCCTTCTTCAATCAATTCTCTCATATATCTAAAGAAGAAAGTTAAAATCAATGTCGCAATATGACTACCATCTACATCGGCATCACACATGATGACTATTTTATGATAACGAAGTTTTTCAATATTTAAGGCTTTACTGTCATCTTCGGTCCCTATAGTTACGCCCAATGCGGTAAACATGTTTTTGATCTCTTCATTTTCAAAAACTTTGTGTTGCATAGCTTTTTCAACATTCAGTATTTTTCCACGCAAAGGTAAAATAGCTTGAAAATTACGATCTCTTCCTGCTTTAGCGGTACCGCCTGCCGAATCTCCCTCGACCAAAAATATTTCACATTTTTCAGGATCTGTCCATGCACAATCAGACAATTTTCCTGGTAAACCACCACCAGTCATTACTGTTTTACGCTGTACCATTTCACGCGCTTTTTTAGCTGCATGACGAGCCTGAGCTGCTAAAATAACTTTTTGAACTATTATTTTTGCATCATTCGGATTTTCTTCCAGATAATCAGTCAGCATTTCAGAAACTGCTTGACTTACGGCTGCGGTTACTTCGCGATTTCCTAGTTTGGTTTTTGTTTGTCCTTCAAACTGTGGCTCAGAAACTTTTACAGAAATAATAGCAGTCAATCCTTCGCGGAAATCGTCTCCTGCAATTTCAAATTTTAGGTTTTTCAACATGCCAGAGTCATCTGCATACTTTTTTAATGTCGCTGTTAATCCTCTTCTAAAACCAGATAAGTGTGTTCCTCCTTCGTGGGTGTTGATATTGTTTACGTACGAATGTAAATTTTCATTATAAGATGAATTGTAAACCATCGCAACTTCTACAGGAACGCCATTTTTTTCACCTTCCATTGAAATAATATCGGAGGTGAGTTGTTCACGCGTCGCATCTAAATACCTTACAAATTCTTTAAGACCTTCGTCGCTATAAAAATCTTCTCTAACAAAATTTCCTTCGTCATCTTTATTGCGCTTATCAGTAAGCGAAATTTTAATTCCTTTATTTAGAAAAGAAAGCTCACGTAAACGCGTTGCTAACGTTTCGTAATTGTAGTGTATACCATCTTTAAAAATGGTGTCATCAGCAATAAAAGTAACCATTGTTCCTTTATCATCTGATTCACCAATGGTTTTTACCGGATATAGGGGTTTCCCTTTTTCATATTCTTGTTGCCAAACTTTACCGTCTTTGTATACAGTAGCAGTTAAGTGATTTGACAACGCATTTACTACAGAAACACCAACACCGTGTAAACCACCAGATACTTTGTAAGAATCTTTATCAAATTTACCACCAGCACCAATTTTAGTCATTACAACCTCTAATGCAGATACGCCTTCTTTTTTGTGGATACCAACTGGTATCCCTCTACCGTTATCTTTAACCGAGATAGAACTATCTTCATTTATCCAAACATCAATCGTGTCACAATGACCAGCCATCGCTTCGTCAATAGAGTTATCTACTACTTCATAAACCAAATGATGCAAACCTCTAACGCCTACATCTCCAATATACATTGATGGACGCATTCTTACATGCTCCATTCCTTCTAAGGCCTGAATACTATCAGCTGAATAATCGGTTTTTTTTGTCTCTTCGCTCATATTTTTTAATACTCTTTTTTAAGTAATTTCACCTGTTTTTTAGTGATGATTTATTTAAGTCAGATGTCATTCGCCTTTTGTCGTTTTCGCTTGTAATAACGCAACAATAATGGCTTATTTCAAAAACATACAAATATAAGAAAACACGCTCGTTAAAGCGTGTTTTTCGAATGTTTAATAACGGAAGTTATTAACAAAATTTAGAGTGTATTGTATTTAATTGCTATTCAAAATCTTAAAAGAAATAGCCTAAAATTTGCGTCAGTGATTTTAGACTATTTCACCCTACAAGCCATTAACCGAATTAGCTTTTCTTGTTATGATTGAGTGTCTTTTTTTAAATCTTTTTTACTTAGCACATTACCTTCGGTATCTAAGGTAACTTTGATGTGTTTATCGGCACTTTTTAATTTTACATAAAAAAGTGATTTCCCTTCTTTTTCAAATTTATAAGCTTTATCAGCTTTTAAGTCGGCAAATTCTGAACTTAAGGTTTTAGTAATTGCCTCAGGTAATTCGCTAATTTGAATTTCAACTTTTTCTTGTTGTTTTTTAACTACTTCTTTTACTTCTTTTTTCATCTCTTGTGCATACGTAGTTGTACTTACCAACCCAGCCGCTACAAATAAAAATAGGAAACTTAATTTTCTCATGATTTAAACGTTTTTTAATTATTATTAATTAATCCAGTTTGGTTTGTTTGATGGTTCAAATGTATAACATGAATCTAAAGAAATTCTCAAGCGAAAAAAGAAAGTGATATTTTAAAACCGCACCAATATTTGGTGTTGGTCTTCTAAAAAAGTGTAGTTAATTTTCCATTCATTGATTTCGCAAATCTTTTTTACGATGGCCAATCCTAAGCCTGATGAATCTGCCGAGCTACTCGCCTTTTTAAAACGATTAAATAGGGTTTCTGGAGAAATGCTTAGCTCATTACCAGTATTTGATATGTGAAGGTGTTTTTTTGTTAGTTTTATGGTAATAAAACCCTTTTCAATATTGTGCCGAATTGAATTTGAGATCAGGTTAGTAATAAGCATATCAACCATGGTAGCATTTGTATTGAGCACCACTGCACGCTCAATTTCTTTTTCTACGTTTAGCTTTTTTTGAAGAATAAAATCGTTGTAGGTTTCTAGCTTATGAGTTAAGAGTTCACTCAAATTTACATTTTCTTTCTCGCTATACTGTCTGTTTTCAACTTTAGCTAAGGTCAGTAAAGTTTTATTTAGTTTAGACAAACGTTGACCTGCTTGGTAGATGGATTGTAATTGTTTAATCTCAGCTTTGTTTAAGTTCGTAGATTGTAGTAACAATTCAATTTTTGATTGCATGATGGCCAACGGAGTTTGCATTTCATGCGAAGCATTTTCGGTAAATTCTTTTAAATTATTATAATCTGAACTGAGTTTTTTAGTTAAACTTTTAATGGTGTTATTCAGCTCTTTAAATTCAACAATATTAGAAGCTTGTAATTCTATTGGTTTTTGATGTTGAACTGAAAAGTTTTTTAGACTGTCTAAATTATTATTGAAGGGTTTCCATATTTTTTTTGCAATTCTGGTATTAAAAATCCAGAGACCTGTCAGTAATAATAACATAATTAAGATAGTCAGCAGTGTTATTACTGTTACAAAATCTTGGTTACGCACTAAGGAGTTTCGGGTAATAATTTTGTAGCGCTCTCCGTTGGGAAATGTTTCATAAGCGGTTAATTGACGGTATTTTTCAAATTCCTCGGTATTTTCAACACCTTCTAGGCCTCTAATGGCATGAAATATTAAGGTGTCTTTGTAAATGATGGTGTCTTTTGGGTACAACCTATTCTCGGCAGCATTTAGCTCTTCAGGTTCTTCAAAAATGGTCAGTGGATAGTCATACTTGATCCGTTTTGAAATGACTTCCTTGTTGTAACGTAATTTTTCATCAAGACGTTTGTTCATTGCAGAAGTTAAAACAAAGGATAGCACAACCCCAAACAACAAAAATGTTACAAGTGATAGTAATAAATAAGACCTTCCTGTTTTTTCTATTAACTTCATTCTATTCTAAATGGATACGCACTTTATTATTCTGAAAATTTATAACCTAAACCGTACATGGTCTTTACATAATCATTGGCACCGTATTTTTTAATTTTTTTACGGAGGTTGCCTAAGTGGGTGTATATAAAATCATAACTATCTGCCATTTCTATTTCATCTCCCCAAAGATGTTCAGCTATAGATTCTTTAGTGACCACTTTATTTTTGTTGGAGATAAAGTAAAGGAGTAAGTTGTATTCTTTTCTGGTCAATTCAATAAGTCTATTGTTGATCGTAACCTCCTTTGAATTTGGATTTATTTCAATTTCATTAAAAACGATCGAATCATTTCCGTCAAATTTCTGCCTTCTTATTAAGGAGTTAATTCTCGAGTTTAATTCAGCTAAATGAAATGGTTTGGTAATATAGTCATCCGCACCAAGATCCAATCCTTTGAGCTTGTCGTCCAACGAGTTTTTTGCTGAAACTATGAGTACACCAACTTTCGAGTCTTTCTCTTTGATAAGTTTTAATAATTCGATACCGCTACCGTCAGGCAGGGTGATGTCTAAAATAACAACATCATAATTAAAGCTGATGAGTTTGTCTTCAGCATCAAAAAAATTAGTGGCTTTTTCGCAAATAAAATCTTCATTTTCAAGATAAGTAGCCATACTATCTATTAATTCCAGTTCGTCTTCTACAATAAGAATTTTCATATGAATCAGTTTTGGTAAATCACTATTAATAGTTGTAAGGTCTGCTAATTTAAGGATAAACTAGTAAACAAAATAAATACGCTTTCAAAATTTATGTTGAAAGCGTATTTATAAGGTAAATTTAATTTTTAATAGGCATCTTCATGCACGTTGGCAACTGCTCTTCCACTAGGGTCGTTCATGTTTTTAAACGCTTCATCCCATTCTAAGGCGATTTGTGTGCTACAAGCTACAGAGGCTTCTTGTGGAACACATAAAGCAGCGGCATCACTTGGGAAATGTTCTGTGAAAATTGAACGATAGTAAAATTCTTCCTTGCTGGTAGGTGTTTGTAATGGAAATTTATACTTGGCATTTGCCAATTGCTCGTCGGTTACTTCGGTATTTACCACTTCTTTTAGCGTGTCTATCCAACTGTAACCAACACCGTCACTAAATTGTTCTTTTTGTCTCCAAGCTACACTTTTAGGTAACATGTCTTCAAAAGCCTTACGAACCACCCATTTCTCCATGCGTTCACCGTTAATCATTTTGTCTTGTGGGTTGATGCTCATAGCAACATCTATAAACTCTTTGTCTAAGAAAGGAACACGCCCTTCAATTCCCCAAGCGGCTAAACTTTTGTTCGCTCGCAAACAGTCGTACATGTGCAACTTACTTAGTTTACGCACCGTCTCTTCATGAAACTCTTTGGCATTTGGTGCTTTGTGGAAGTATAAATAACCACCAAACAGCTCGTCAGCGCCCTCACCAGATAAGACCATTTTAATACCCATTGATTTAATAACACGTGCCATTAAGTACATGGGTGTACTTGCTCTAATGGTGGTGACATCATAGGTTTCGAGGTTGTAAACTACATCTTTAATGGCGTCCAGTCCCTCTTGGATAGTAAATTTTATCTCATGGTGTATGGTACCTATATGATCTGCTACTTTTTGTGCTGCAGCTAAATCTGGGGAGCCATCTAAACCTACAGAAAACGAATGTAATTGTGGCCACCAAGCATCAGAGGTATCATCAGACTCAATACGTTTTTGTGCATATTTTTTTGCAATGGCAGAAGTTACCGATGAATCCAATCCGCCTGAGAGCAATACGCCATAAGGCACATCACTCATTAATTGTCTATGTACAGCCGCTTCTAAGGCTTCTTTTATTTTTGCAATACTTGTTTCATTGTCTTTTACGGCGTCATATTCGGTCCATGTTCTGTTGTACCATTTAACGAATTTTCCATCTTTACTTGATAGATAATGTCCAGGGGGAAACAATTCTATTTTGGTACAAACACCTTCAAGAGCCTTTAATTCAGATGCAACATAAAAGGTTCCGTGTTGATCCCATCCTATATATAAAGGTATAATTCCCATATGATCTCTAGCAACAAAATAGTCGTCATTCTCAACATCATATATTGCAAAACCAAAAATACCATTCATCTCATCAATAAAATCAACACCTTTTTCTTTGTACAAGGCTAAGATCACTTCGCAATCAGATTCCGTTTGAAAGTTATAAGTCCCTTCAAATTGTTTGCGTAATTCTCTATGATTGTATATTTCACCATTGGCGGCCAAAATCAATTTCTTGTCTTCACTAAATAAAGGCTGTTTACCGGATGCTGGGTCAACAATCGCCAGACGCTCATGCGCCAATATCGCTTTAGAATCACTATAAATCCCACTCCAGTCAGGCCCCCTGTGACGAATTGTTTTAGACATTTCTAATATTTGAGGTCTCAATTCATCTGCTTTTTGTTTCAAATCAAAAGCACAAACTATTCCACACATAATTTTAATTTATAATTTAGAATGCAAATGTTTGTTTTTTATTTCAGTATAGAAACAATAATTCGTTATTTTATTTCATATTGTAACCATAAATGCCATATTCTATTGAAATATTAACCTTATTAATACTATTGTTGTTGATAACTTATAATATCTAAGATGGGTTTTAAATACTAAAAGAGATCTGTTCTCGTTGTAAACAAATCAAAAAGGGAGAACTACATGAATAAATTAAATTACCTTACAATTATCGGATTATTAGTTGTTGCGTTTGTAGGCACCACGAAAAGTTATGCGCAAGCATTTGAAGGATTGGATGATGTACCGCATGATATTTCATATTATAGAGAAACTAGAGTAACTCCCCCTTTAGTGAAAGTATTATATGGAAGACCGTCAAGAGAAAATCAAGAAGTTTTTGGAAACCTGGTTCCTTACGGGGAAATTTGGCGCGCTGGTTATAATGAAGCAACCGAAGTTAAATTTTACAAAGACGTTCAATTTGGTACGAAGACGGTAGCCGCCGGAACCTATGTTTTACTGGCGATACCTGGAGAAAAAGAGTGGGAAATTATTTTAAGTTCCAATCTCGATGTCTGGGGTGCTTTTCAATACAATCCAACATTTGATGTTGCTAGAGTCACGGTGCCAGTTCGAAGATCAGAACCTTTAGAAACACTTTCTATCTCATTTAAAAAGAAACAACAAGCATACATTGAGATGATTATTGGTTGGGATGCTACACGTGTTAAAATTCCACTTAAATTTAGTGAAGAAAGTTATTTAGCACATACCGATATCGACAATTAATAACAAGCCGTTATTTTACTTTTTCACCTTGGACAAACGTTTCTAATACCTTTGTGTTTGGAACTTTATTGATGTCTACTTGCATAATGTCTTGATCTAGGATTATAAAATCAGCAAACTTGCCAATTTCAATACTGCCTTTTTCATTTTCTTCGAAATTAGAATAGGCCGCCCAAATAGTCATTCCCTTTAAGGTTTCTTCACGTGTTAAGGCATTTTCCATTTGAAATCCGTCATTGGGATAATTATTTAAATCTTTTCTGGCTACAGCCGCATAAAAGGTTAAAAACGGACTCACTTGCTCGACAGGGAAATCAGTACCCAAAACAACCTTGCCGTATTTATTTAATAAATCTTTATAGGCATAGGCTCCTTTCATACGTTCAGTACCAACTCTATCGGTTGCCCAATACATATCACTGGTAGCATGCGTCGGTTGAATAGAAGGAATGACATTTTCAAAATAATCAAAATCTTCTGGTGAAATTATTTGAGCATGCTCTATTTTCCAACGTCTATCTTTCTGGTCTTTCAGAACATCTTTATAGGTTTGAAGTAAGAAATGATTGGCAGAATCACCAATAGCATGGGTATTCATTTGAAAATCTGAATTGGCTATTCTTTCAGCAGAATTTTTTAAAAATTCAACGGTATTAATCAAAGCACCATAATGATTTTCTTGGTCTGAATACGGTGCGCGCATTGCCGCCCCACGTGACCCTAAAGCCCCATCGGCATACATTTTAAATGAACGTACATTTAATCTGTCAGTTTTACTGATTCCCTTGTCTAAATAGTAGTCCAGGTTTTTTGGAGAGGCCGATACCATGGCATATACTCTCATTTTTAATTCTCCTGCTTTTTGTAAGCTATCAATTAATTCAATGGCCATTTTTGATAAGCCTGCATCATTCACCGTGGTAAGGCCTTGATCGAAGCAAATCTGTTCAGCATCTTTTAAGGCATTGATATAGGTTTCTAAGGTTTCTGTGGGAATTTTAGAGCCAATTAAACTCATTGGCTTGTCGATAAAAATACCTGTTAGTTTTCCGTCTTTTTTAAGAATATCACCACCAGAAAATTTGGTATTTACGGTAACTCCTGCTAAATCAATGGCCGCTTGATTTGCTAACAATGCATGGCCATCAACTCTTCGAATGGCCACAGGAGTATTTGGAAATGTGGAATCTAGCTTTTCTTTTGTTGGAAACTCTTTTAGTTCCCAATCGTTTTGATCCCAACCTCTTCCTGTAATATATGCAAGGTTTTTTTCTTTTTGAAATGCAACAAGTCGCTCAATAACCTCATTGTAACTTTTAGTTCCTTCCAATCGTACCTTTTGCTCAGCTAATCCCAAGCCAAAAAAATGACAATGCGCATCGATCAAACCCGGTGTGATGGTTTTGCCTTCTGCGTCAATAGTTTTGGTGGCTACAAATTGTGCTGATAAATCTTCGCTAGTACCAACGGCAATAAACTTTCCATCTTTTACTGCAAAAGCATCTGCTTTGGCAAAATCAGAATTAACAGTATAGATGTTAGCATTTAGCACTAATACATCTGCTTTTTGTTGTTCTGTACACGCCGTAATGGCAAAAAGAAGAATAAGGAGTGTTTTTTTCATAACAGGTTTGGTTTAAAAGAAACGAAAGGTACAAAAAAATGTATTTTCAAAAAGAGAATTTAGTTTATGGTCTAAAAAAAATTGCCTTAGCATATTTGAGGAATAAAAATAATTGTAAAAACGGCATGCGATTTGTAAGGTTTTTTGTTAATTGTGACTTAAATAGCTAATTAATTTCAAACAATCATGAAAAAAAGAATCCTCTCATTTGCAATTTTATTAATCGCTTTCGTGTTTTCTACGAGTGTCGAAGCACAATCATTTAAAGAATTAGATAAAAGCCCGATGGACTGCGCCTCGTACCCAAGCGATTATAAAATATCAGACAAATTGGTAAAAATCATTTATAGTAGACCTCAGTTAAATGAACGATCATTATCATTATTAGCACCAGAAGGACAGGTTTGGAGAACCGGTGCGAATGAAGCTAGTGAAATTACATTTTATGAAGATGTTGTTTTTGGAGGCGAAAAAGTAAAAGCAGGAACCTATACAATTTTTTCCATTCCAGGTGAAAAAGAGTGGACGGTTATATTGAGTACAGCAAAAAATGTTTGGGGATCTTATTTTTATAAAGAAGATCAAGATGTTGTAAGAGTAACAGGTACCGTTTCAAAAAGCGAGGAGCCAATTGAAGCATTTACCATCGTTTTTGATGGCGATGAAGATAATATCAAGATGCATTTGGGCTGGGCTGATACCATTGTTTCTGTTCCGTTGAAAAAATAAAACACCTAAATACAATTCCAAAAAAAAGCGAGGTTTTTCCTCGCTTTTTTTATGTCAATTACTTGATTACATTAATTAGATTAATCTTAACTTTGCAACTTGAAAATTTTAAGACTGAATGAGTTACGATTTTAATAGAATTGAGAAAGATTGGCAAGACTACTGGGCAAAGAACCAAACCTTTAAGGCTGAAAATAAATCTGATAAACCCAAGTATTATGTACTAGACATGTTTCCATATCCATCTGGGGCTGGCTTGCATGTTGGGCATCCACTGGGCTATATCGCAAGTGATATTTATGCGCGCTACAAACGCCATAAAGGATTTAATGTATTGCACCCACAAGGCTATGATAGTTTTGGTTTACCCGCGGAACAGTATGCCATACAAACAGGGCAGCATCCTGCAGTAACAACAGAAGAAAATATTAAAACATACCGCCGTCAGTTAGATCAATTAGGTTTTTCTTTTGATTGGAGTCGCGAAGTGCGAACTTCTGAACCCAATTATTATAAATGGACACAGTGGATTTTCATTCAGCTATTTAATTCTTGGTACAATAAGGATTCCGATAAGGCAGAAGATATATCAAGTTTAATTGCCATTTTTGAAAAAAAGGGCAATGCTAAGGTGAACGCTTCCGCGGATGAAGATATCGTTCCGTTTACCGCAAAAGAATGGAAAGCGTTCTCTTATGAAAAACAGCAACAAATTCTTTTACAATACCGTTTAACCTTTTTATCAGAAACGGAAGTCAATTGGTGCCCAGCCTTGGGTACGGTATTGGCAAATGACGAAATTGTAAATGGTGTTTCTGAACGTGGTGGACATCCAGTAGTTCGTAAAAAAATGAAACAGTGGAGTATGCGTATTTCTGCGTATGCACAACGTTTGCTAGATGGTTTAACCACCGTTGATTGGCCACAGCCTTTAAAAGATATTCAAACCAATTGGATCGGTCGTTCAGTAGGAGCGATGGTTTCTTTCCCAGTGCTTGCTTCTTCACAATCTCAAGGTGAGGAGGCTACAAAGCTTTCATACAAGCAATTGGAAGCACTTAAAGAACTACGATTGAATACGCCAAAAGCAGAAAAATTGCTTTGGAACAAATTAAAAGATAAAAAAGGAGCTTCTAAATTCAGACATAAATACACTTTCGGTAACTATATGGCCGATTTTGTATGTGTGGCAAAAAACACCATAATTGAAATTTCTGGTAAAGAAGAGGAAGCTGCGAGAACTTCCTATTTTGAAAAGGAAGGTTACAGTGTAGTTCATTTTACCAATGAAGAAATAATTGAAAATGTTGATGTTGTGCTCGCTAAAATCAATAGCGCATTACAGTTTCCAGTGAAGCCGAAGGCAACAAAAAAAGCAGTAAAGGAAGTTGTTGCTAAAAATGAGGAAACGGGTGATACAATTGAAGTATTCACCACGCGTCCTGACACGATTTTTGGAGTGAGTTTTATGACCCTAGCACCGGAACATGAATTGGTAGCGAAAATTGTAACAGCCGGTCAAAAAGAGGCCGTAAATGCTTATATAGAAGCAACAGCGAAGCGCAGTGAGCGCGATAGAATGGCCGATGTAAAAACCATTTCGGGTGTGTTTACAGGTGCTTATGCGTTGCATCCTTTTTCTGGAAAAAAAGTGCCTATTTGGATTGGTGATTATGTATTGGCGGGTTATGGAACCGGTGCGGTAATGTCAGTGCCTTGTGGTGATGAACGTGATTATGCCTTTGCAAAACATTTTAAAATAGACATTCCTAATATTTTTGAAGGGGTAGATATTTCTAAAGAAGCTTTTGCTGATAAAGAAAAAACAGTGATAGCGAATTCTGATTTTCTCAATGGCTTGCCGTATAAAAAAGCCATGAAAACCATTATTCACGAAATTGAAAAGCGTGGCTTGGGCTACAGCAAGGTAAATTATAGATTGCGTGATGCCGTTTTTAGTCGCCAACGCTATTGGGGAGAACCTTTTCCTGTGTATTATAAAAATAATGTGCCGCAGATGATTGCTGCTGAGCATTTGCCTATTGTATTGCCAGAAGTAGAAAAGTATTTACCTACAGAAGATGGAAAACCACCCTTGGGGAATGCTGAGGTTTGGGCCTGGTGTACCAACACAAATAAAGTGGTAGAAAATGCAAAGATTGATAATGAAACAGTATTCCCACTAGAATTAAATACCATGCCAGGTTGGGCAGGGAGTTCGCAGTACTTTAATCGGTATATGGATGCTAATAACCCTGAAGAGATCTTTTCGAAAGAAGCGATTAATTATTGGCAAGACGTCGACTTATATATTGGCGGCGTAGAACATGCTACGGGGCATTTATTGTATAGTCGTTTTTGGCAAAAATTTATGTTCGACAAAGGCTTGGTGCCTAAAGAGGAGTTTGCTAAAAAACTCATTAACCAAGGAATGATTACGGGTACGAGTGCGTTTGTTTATAAAGTTGTTGCAACGGGGTATCATAAAGAAGAAAAGTTAAAAACGACTAATTCAGTTGATTTATATGTGTCTAAAGGAGTTAGAGATGAGATTATTCATAAACAAGGAGACTCAAAAGAAAAAATTCTAAAAGGAATCCAAGAGCATTTTATAACAAAAAATAAAGAAAGTAGCGAGAATTATACAATTCCTACAGATTTTATTTTAAATCCAATTCACGTTGATGTTTCATTGGTAAACTCTTCAGATGAATTGGATATTGAGAATTTTAAAGAGTCATGGAGCGGTTATAGTAAGGCAAGATTTATTGGCGAGAAAGGAGAAATAATTGAAGACGATAATGACAAATACATTGTAGGTCGCGAGATAGAAAAAATGTCTAAATCCAAATACAATGTGGTGAATCCTGACAGTATTTGTAAAGAGTATGGTGCCGATAGTTTACGTCTCTACGAAATGTTTTTAGGCCCGTTAGAACAATCAAAACCATGGAATACAGCAGGGATTACAGGCGTACATAGTTTCTTAAAAAAATTATGGAAATTGTATATGGGTGAAAAGGGGTTAAATGTAACGAATGCCAAACCGACAAGCGATAATTTAAAAACGCTTCATAAAACCATTAAAAAAGTAGCCGAAGACATCGAGAATTTTTCGTTCAACACGTCGGTTTCTACTTTTATGATAGCGGTTAATGAATTGACAGCGCAACAGTGTACAAGCAAAGAAATTTTAGAACCTTTATTAGTGCTAGTTTCTCCATATGCACCACATATAGCAGAAGAATTATGGAAACAGTTAGGGTATAAAGATTCTATTGCGTTTGCTGAATTTCCGATGTTTGATGCGTCACATTTGGTAGAAAGCACCAAAAATTACCCAATTTCATTCAATGGCAAAATGCGTTTTACCATGGAATTGCCATTAGACCTAAGTAAAGAAGCTATTGAAGCAGCAGTAATGGCACATGAAAAAACACAAGCCCAATTGGAGGGTAGAACTCCTAAAAAAATAATTATTGTACCAGGTAAAATTGTGAACATTGTTGGATAATATTGAACTAATTGGATTGGCTGCGGCTGTATTGACAACCGCTTCTTTTTTGCCTCAAGTGTACAAAACATGGAAGACAAAATCGGCAGCTAGTTTATCGTTAACGATGTATATTTCCTTTTTTATAGGGATTATCTTATGGTTAATTTACGGCTATTATAAAGAAAGTATTTCAATGATATTAGCAAACTCCGTAACGGCAGTTTCAGCATTGATGCTCATTTATTTTAAGCTGAAGTATAAATAAGAATGTTGTTTTATAAATTATTTTGTTAAATTTGAGAGATATGGATAAAATATATAAAATTTGCAAACTAATTTTGGTTCTAATTATAGGTCAAAATAGTTTTTCTCAAGAGCTTTATGTCGGTGCCAATGCAGAGTTTTACCTAAAAAAGGATCTTTCTTTTACTACGAGTAATACCGTAGTCACTCAAGATGCTTTGGGTAAATTTTCATTAGAATCTGGTACTAATTGGGGATCTACTCAAGAGTATGTTAACGGAAACGTTTGGGCATACGGCAGTGGAACTACGCTGTTGCCAACAGGTAATAATGGAGTGTATGCACCCGTATCTGCCAATCACACCGGTCAAATTACTGCCGCGTATTTAAACGCAGCTCCAACAACAGGTGCCAACGGTACAGATGTAACTGCTGTTTCTGATGTAGAGTACTGGGAGTTGACAGGGAATGCTGTAATAACCTTGCCTTGGAACACAGCTAGTAATATTACTGATTTGGTAAATGATAATGGTGGTGACCTCGATGCAGTGGCGGTAGTTGGGTATGATAGTGGTACTTGGAATCTTGTAAGCGCTTCACAAACAAATTCCGTAACGGGTGATTTGTTAAACGGAACGGTTACAACAGATGCGGCAAATGAAGTTGTACTTAATAATTTTGCGCAGTTTACCTTTGGTATTGATAATCAAGTGGTATTGAGTGTAGACGATTTGTTTTTATCAAATGAACTAACCATACTTTCCAATCCGGTAAGTGAGGGAGATAACATTAATTTTTCTTTCCAAAATGACCTTGATGATTTAGAAGTATTTATGTATAGTTTAACAGGTAGACAATTACGTCATTATAAAAATATAGGTACACTAAACGGAATAGGCTCCTTGCCAAAGCCAAATGTATCAAGTGGTATTTACTTTTTAAAGTTTTTACACAATGGAAAGCAAGGGGTTAAAAAAATAATTATTCAATAAAAAATAAGCTATGAAACTAAAATTACATCTGATATTAGTTGTTTGTTTGATAACAACAATAAGTTTTGCACAAATAGGTATTGGTACAACGAGTCCTGATGCCTCTTCTGTTTTAGATATGACTTCAACAACAAAAGGCGTGTTGATTCCAAGAATGACAACAGTACAAAGAGCAGCGATTGCTACACCAGCGTTGGGATTACAAGTCTATGATACAGATTCTAAAGCCGTGTGGAGTTATAACGGAACAGAATGGGTTGTAGGAACAGGAGGGCCCGGTAAATTTGTTGATGGAGCAACATCAGATATCGCCTATTACAATGGTAGAGTTGGTATTGGTATCAATACTTTTTCTACTACCCATAAATTATGGGTTCAAGAAACAAAAACTTCCAATGCAGCAAATACTCCAGTGAACGTAGTTGCCAATTATAATGGAACGGGCACGAGTACATCAACTTATGGTTTAGGAGCAACGGCAAGAAATCAAGGAACGGCGACTATTAATTATGCTATTGGTACGCAAGGTGTAATTCAAAACAGTGGTGGTGGTACTATTAATATTGGTGTGGGTTCTTGGCCTCAAGTGTACAACTCAAATAGTGGTACTATGGGTTACGCAGCGGGTGCAATTGCGGCTGTTTATAATACAAGTGGAACGATCACTACGGCGGTTGGAATGGATAGTGAAGTAGACAATAGCGCAACGATGCATATTGACGACGCCTTTTCAAGTTATATAAATATTAATAACGCAGGTACTATAGACAACGCTTACGGAGCCTATATAGACTTTCAAGGTGCAGGAACTGTAACCAATGCGTATGGCTTGTACATAACAAGTAATTTTGATGTTGGAACCACGGATAATTTTGCTATTTATTCTAATTCTGATGCTGATTCGTTCATAACAGGTAATGTAGGAATTGGAATTACAGCTCCACTTCGTAAATTGCATATTAGTGAGGCTATGCGGTTAGAGCCACAAGCTACAGCGCCAACAGGTGGTTCTCTAGGAGACCTCTATACAAATACCGACGGTAATTTATATTTTCACGATGGTACAGGATGGAGACCAGTTCAGTTAGGTGCCATAGTTCCATAAGTTTTAACAAGATATATTGAAAAAAAACTTTTATAATGGTAAAAAGTTTTTACATTTGTCTCAACAAAATAAATTAATGAACACAATTTTAAATAATACTTGGTGGTGGTACTCTCGAAACGCAAACTTCGTGAAGTAAACCTATACGTATATTTAAATTAATAATATTCAAAAGGCTTGTCAATCACGACAAGCCTTTTTCTTTGTCTTGAACTTATATTAAGACCACATAAACACATACTGATACAAAATCAGCCAATAAAATGAATTATAAATTAAGTACTACCCACAAGAAAATAATTGCTGACACGCTTACGCCAGTAAGTGTCTACCTGAAAATTCGCGATCGGTTTCCGAATAGTATTTTGTTAGAAAGTAGTGATTATCGTGCAAATGACAATAGTTTTTCGTACATCTGTTTCAATCCAATTGCCTCCATAAAAGTTGAAAATGAACAGGTTTTTCAATCGTTTCCTGACGGGAGTAAAACACAAATGGATATTACAGAAACCACGAATATCCCAAATTTAATTCATGAGTTTTCACAAAGTTTTGATGTTGATAGAGACACGTCATTTAAATTTATAAACAACGGAATTTTTGGCTATACAGCCTATGATGCTGTGCGTTATTTTGAAGATATACAAATATCTAAAAAGGAAGACTCAATAGATATTCCCGATATTTATTATGCCGTGTATCAAAATGTAATTGCAATCAACCATTTTAAAAATGTAGCTTATATTTTTTCGCATTGTTTTGAGACATCAACCAATGTAGATGAAATACATCAGTTGATAAAAGCGAAAAATTTCACCTCCTATCCATTTTCAACAGATGGGGAGATTTCGTCCAATCTAACAGATAATGAATATAAAGCACAGGTGGACTTGGCTAAAAAACACTGCGCTCGAGGAGATGTTTTTCAATTGGTATTATCTAAAAAATTCAAACAAGGTTTTAAAGGAGATGAATTCAATGTATATCGTGCATTAAGAACGATAAACCCATCGCCTTATTTATTCTATTTCGATTATGGAGGCTTTAAAATATTTGGCAGTTCTCCAGAAGCACAGTTAATAGTTAACAAGGGGCAAGCTGAAATTCACCCGATTGCAGGCACCTTTAAACGTACAGGGAATGATGAGGAAGATGCGCAATTGGCCAAAGAGCTAGCAGTTGATAAAAAGGAAAATGCCGAGCACGTGATGCTTGTAGATTTAGCTCGTAACGATTTGAGTAGACATGGTAGTCAGGTGAAGGTTGAAACCTATCGCGAGGTACAGTTTTTCTCTCATGTGATTCATTTAGTAAGTAAAGTAACGGGTAAAAAACACGAAAACACCTCAACCATGCAAGTAGTGGCAGACACCTTTCCTGCAGGAACTTTAAGTGGAGCGCCAAAGCATATGGCTATGCAACTAATTGAAAAATATGAAAAAACGAGTCGCGCATTCTATGGTGGAGCAATAGGCGTTATGGATTTTGATGGTAATTTTAATCATGCTATTATGATTCGTACTTTTTTAAGTAAAAATCACGAGCTGCATTGGCAGGCTGGAGCTGGATTGGTTTCTAAATCGAATCCAGAAAATGAATTACAAGAAGTGTATAATAAACTGGGGGCATTAACGAATGCACTTACAACAGCAGAAAGAATATGAAAAAAGTATTAGTAATTGATAATTACGATAGTTTCACCTACAACTTGGTACATTATTTAGAAGAATTAAATTGTGATGTTACCGTAAAAAGAAATGATCAATTGAGCTTAGCTGAGGTTGATGATTTTGATAAAATTGTTTTGTCACCGGGGCCTGGCATTCCAGATGAAGCAGGTTTGTTAAAAGCTATTATCAAAGAATATGCGGCAACAAAAAGTATCTTGGGTGTGTGCTTGGGTCAACAAGCCATTGGCGAAGTTTTTGGTGGTACACTCAATAATTTAGATGAGGTCTATCACGGTGTAGCTACACAAGTAACTATTACCGTTGATGACGAGTCGCTTTTTAAAGGGTTTGATAAAAACATAGAAGTGGGTAGATATCATTCATGGGTAGTAGACAAAAATTTACCACCTGAACTTGAGGCTACTTCAGTAGACGAAAATGGAGAAATAATGTCATTACGTCATAAAATTTACGATGTGAAAGGGGTGCAATACCACCCAGAATCGGTGTTGACTCCAAATGGTAAAAAATTATTAGAAAATTGGTTGAATAATTAGAGATAATGGCTCTTAGTAATCAATAATTGCTGCACGCTGTAACGGCAAGCTGAATATTAAATAAGATATGAAACAAATACTAAATAGATTAATCAATCACGAAACCATTTCAAAAGAAGAGGCCAAACAGGTATTGGTCAATATCTCAAAAGGTAGTTATAATCAAAGCCAAATAGCATCTTTTTTAACGGTTTATATGATGCGTAGTATAACACTAGAAGAATTAGCTGGTTTTAGAGATGCTTTGTTAGAGTTGTGCTTGGCAGTTGATTTTTCTGAATACAACACCATTGATCTTTGTGGAACTGGTGGCGATGGGAAAAACACTTTTAATATTTCTACGTTGTCCTCGTTTGTAACCGCTGGGGCTGGAGTTAAAGTAACTAAACATGGTAATTATGGGGTCTCTTCTGTTTCTGGATCGAGTAATGTGCTGGAATATTTTGGGATAAAGTTCAGTAGTGACAAAGGCTTTTTAGAAAAGTGTCTAGACCAAGCTGGTATCTGTGTGTTGCATGCCCCATTGTTTCATCCAGCGATGAAAAATGTGGCTCCCATCCGTAAAGAATTAGGAGTAAAAACTTTCTTCAACATGTTGGGGCCAATGGTAAATCCGGCTTTTCCAAAAAATCAACTGGTGGGTGTTTTTAGTTTAGAATTGGCACGGTTGTACGGATATTTATACCAAAGCACTACTAAAAATTTTAGTGTTTTACACGCCTTAGATGGTTATGATGAGATTTCATTAACTGGTGCAACGAAAGTAATTTCTAACAATAGTGAAATGATGCTTACGCCTGAAGATTTTGGAGTACAACAAATTTCTCAAGAAGACATTTTTGGAGGAGATACTGTAGAGAGTTCAGCAAAAATATTTATGAAAGTAATCAGTGGTAAAGGAACAGAAGCACAAAACAATGTAGTGAGTGCCAATGCAGGTATGGCCATTGCAACGGTACATAAGTTAGCGCCTAAAGAAGGATTCGAATTAGCAAAAGAATCGTTGTTAAGTGGTAAAGGATTGGCGGCCTTAGAAAAATTACATGCATTGAGTAAGTAGTGTTAATATAACTGGGCGAATATTGAGAAGCAGTAGCTTTTCAATTACGGAATAAAAGAGTATGGATATATTAGAAAAAATAGTAGTAGATAAACGTAAAGAAGTGACCTTTAAAAAAGGATTGATACCAGTTACACAATTGGAAAAATCAATTCTATTTGAAAGAAAAACAATTTCATTAGTCGCTGCCTTACGTACTAGTAAAACAGGAATTATAGCAGAACATAAAAGACGATCACCTTCAAAAGCAATAATCAATCAAAATTTGAATGTTTTTGATGTAGCCAAAGGATACGAAGAGGCAGGAGTTTGTGGTATGTCTGTTTTGACAGATGCCAAATATTTCGGAGGCTCATTAGATGATTTATTAGTGGCTAGAGCTAGCTGTAAGTTACCATTACTTCGCAAAGAATTTATTATCGATGAGTATCAATTGCTAGAAGCCAAAGCACATGGTGCTGATGTTATTTTATTAATTGCAGCTATTTTAACCAAAGAAGAAATAAAACGATTTTCTGAGTTTGCCAAACGCTTGAACTTAGAGGTACTGTTAGAAGTGCACAACGAAGCTGAATTGCATAAATCGATCATGCCGAGTTTGGATATGCTAGGTGTAAATAATCGCAATTTAAAAACATTTGATGTTAGTTTGAACACGAGTAAATCTCTGAGTCATTTGATTCCAAATGAGTTTGTAAAAGTATCAGAAAGTGGTATTAGTAGTGTTGACGCTATTAAAGAACTTCAGCCATATGGTTATAAGGGGTTTTTAATTGGCGAAAATTTTATGAAAACAGCGAATGCTGGAGTAAGTGCAAAACAGTTTATAAAAAGCATCTGATGAAACTAAAAGTGTGTGGTATGAAATATCAAGACAATATTAATGAGGTTGCTGCACTGCAACCTGATTATCTAGGTTTTATATTTTATAAAAAATCGTCCCGCTTTTTTGAAGAGGGTATTCTGAAAGTCCCCAATAATATTAAGAAAGTGGGTGTTTTTGTAAATGCGTCTCTTGATGAAGTTATTGAAAAAATAAACAAATATGATTTAAAAGCAATTCAGTTACATGGCGCTGAATCTCCAACATTTTGTGAGGCAATAAAACAGCATGACGAAACCCATCATGAGGGTGAATTAGAAATCATAAAAGCATTTGCTATTGAGGCGCATTTCAATTTTGATATTTTAACGCCCTATGAATCGGTTTGTGATTATTATTTATTCGATACGAAAGGGAAACTTCCTGGAGGTAATGGGTATGTTTTTGATTGGAGTGTTTTGAAAAACTATCCTACTACCAAACCCTACTTTTTAAGTGGAGGTATCGGAATGAAAGAACAGCATAATTTAAAAACATTTTTTGAAACGGATGCTTCGAAATACTGTTATGCTATTGATGTAAACAGCCAATTTGAGCGAGCCGCAGGAATGAAAGATGCTGAAAAAATAAAAGAATTTAAGAATCAATTGCTCCTTTGAAAGCAAGGTTAATACAAAACAAACACGATGAGTTACAATGTAAATGATAAAGGATATTACGGCGAATTTGGAGGAGCATACATTCCAGAAATGCTCTATCCAAATGTAGAAGAATTACGACAAAACTATTTAAAAATAATGGCGGAACCTGAATTTATAAAAGAATTCAATCAGCTCTTAAAAGATTATGTGGGTCGGCCTTCACCGCTCTATTTCGCAAAACGCCTCTCAGAAAAATACAACACAAAAATTTATTTAAAACGAGAAGATTTAAACCATACGGGTGCGCATAAAATAAACAATACCATTGGTCAGATTTTAATGGCTAAGCGATTGGGAAAACATCGTATTATCGCTGAAACAGGTGCCGGTCAACACGGCGTTGCAACCGCCACCGTTTGTGCTTTGATGGGGTTGGAATGTATTGTGTATATGGGTGAAATAGATATCGCACGTCAAGCTCCAAACGTGGCGCGAATGAAAATGTTAGGCGCGACTGTGGTTCCAGCGTTATCAGGAAGCCGCACCTTGAAAGATGCAACAAACGAAGCGATTCGCGATTGGATTGGCAATCCTGTTGACACCCATTATATTATAGGTAGTGTGGTGGGGCCACATCCTTATCCAGACATGGTAGCGCGGTTCCAGTCTGTAGTGTCTGAAGAAATACAATGGCAGTTACAAACGCATGAAGGAAAAACCAAGCCAGATTATGTAGTAGCTTGTGTTGGAGGAGGGAGTAATGCCGCAGGTGCTTATTATCATTTTTTAGATGATACAGATGTGAAATTAATTGCTGTTGAAGCTGCAGGATTGGGTGTTGATTCTGGTGAAAGTGCTGCCACTTCAGTTTTAGGAAAGGAAGGAATTATCCACGGGAGTAAAACATTACTAATGCAAACAAAGGATGGCCAAATTACAGAGCCCTATTCTATTTCGGCAGGGCTGGATTACCCAGGAGTGGGGCCAATGCATGCCCATTTATATAAAACAGGCCGTGCTGAGTTTATCGCAATTACAGATGACCAAGCAATGACGGCCGGACTGGAATTATGTCAGCTAGAAGGTATTATTCCCGCCATTGAAAGTTCACACGCGTTGGCTATTTTTAAACAAAAAAAATTCAAACCCAACGATGTAATTGTCTTGAGTTTATCGGGTCGAGGAGATAAAGATTTAGAAACATATATCAGTCATTTTAATTTATAAAATCACATTGGTAGAAGGATAAGTCTTAGGCAAAACAAAGGCTAAAACGCTCCTTTCTAATTTGATATAAACAGTATACTATGAATCGTATTCAAAAGAAATTACAAGAAGATAAAAAATTACTATCCATTTATTTTACTGCGGGTTATCCCAATATAAATGATACGGTGCCAATAATCGAGCAGCTAGCAAAAAATGGTGTGGATATGATTGAAATAGGACTACCCTTTAGTGATCCTTTGGCCGATGGACCAACCATACAAGCAAGTTCTACTCAAGCGCTAAAAAATGGAATGACTACAGAAGTTTTATTTAACCAATTGAAATCCATTAGAAAAACGGTTTCGATTCCGTTAATTATAATGGGGTATTTTAATCCGATCTTACAATATGGCGTAGAAGCATTTTGTAAACAGTGTCAGGAAATTGGGATTGACGGATTGATCATTCCCGACCTGCCAGTAGATGTCTATAATGAGCAATATAAAGCGATATTTGAGAAATATGGTCTAATCAATGTGTTTTTAATTACACCACAAACTAGTGTAGAACGCATACAATTTATAGATTCCATTTCTAATGGTTTTATTTATATGGTAAGCTCTGCAAGTACCACAGGTGCTCAAACTGGATTTGGAGAAGTGCAGAAAACGTATTTTAAAAGAATTTCAGATATGCACTTAAAAAATCCTCAAATAGTCGGTTTCGGAATTTCAAATAATGAAACATTTAAGCAAGCCACAAAAGATGCAAAAGGAGCTATTATAGGTAGCGCCTTTATAAAACACCTTAATGATAAAGGGTCTGATTCTATTGATGACTTTGTACGTAATATTCTAATTTGAGATTAAAATAAAAAACAACTAACTTTCGTCAAAAGTTAAATCATGAGCCAAAATACAAGACGGAGTTTTATCAAAAAAAATATTTTAAGTGGTTTATTTATCTCTTCAGGATTTGCTTCTTTAAAAGCGGATAACCTATTGGAATCAAACAAATTCACTATTTCAAATGATTATAACAATATTGATTGGAAATATATTCGCCAGCAGTTTATAGTTACCGAAAAGCAACATTATTTAAATACAGGGAGTCTTGGTCCTTCGCCAAAAGTAGTCATCAACAAGATTTGTGAGACTATTGAAAAATTGGAAACATCTTGTAGCCATGGAAGACACCTCATTGCTGAAACACATAAAAAGGCAGCGAAATTCTTAAATGTAACTGTTGATGAAGTTGCTTTTACACGAAATGCTACGGAAGGAATTAATATTGCTGCTAGAAGTTTACCATTAACGGCAGGTGATGAGGTTTTAATTTCTACACACGAACATGTTGGAGGAGCTTCTCCTTGGTTAGCACTTCAAAAAGATATTGGCGTTGTTGTAAAATTAATAGATTTAGATTTAGAAGGAGAAAACAATCTACAAATTATTAAAGATAACGTTACCGAAAAAACTAAAGTTATTGCTTTTTCTCATATTACCTGCACAACAGGTATGCGTTTACCCGCAAAAGAGATTGTAGCCTTTTGTAGAAGTAAAGAAATTTTTTCATGTATTGATGGTGCACAATCTTTAGGCATGTTTCCTATAGATTTAGCGGCGATTAATCCAGATTTCTATTCTGGTAGTGGCCACAAATGGTTGTTTGGTCCAAAGGGAACCGGAATATTATATATAAATAAAAATAGTATTGAAAAGATGTCTCCTGTATTTGTAGGTGCTTATAGTGACAGTAATTACGATCTGAATTCTTTAACATTAGAATATAGAATGACCGCTCAAAGAGAAGAGTATGGTACTAGAAATACGCCAATTACCTTAGGTTTAGGGAGTGCGATTGATTTTGTTTCTGAAATTGGAATTGAAAACGTAGCAAAAAGAGGAAGCGAGTTAGTGGAGTATTTCAGAAACGGTATTGTTGATATTCCAGAAATTGTAATTTTAACTCCCAAAAACAAAAAATATGCAGCTTCTATAGTTACAATACGTATTAAGGGAAAAGATAATCTTGCTTTGACTCAGCAGCTTAACAGAGAAAGAGGATTGCGGTTAAGGGGTATTTATGAAAATAATATTAACGGGATTCGAATTTCTTTTGCGATTTTTAATAACTTTAAGGAGGTCGATTACTTAGTAAGTAGTTTAAAAGAAATTGTAAAAAAGTAGATTTAAATAAAAGGTTTATGATGTTAGTAAAAACTATAATTCATGTTTCAAAGACTATTTCTCTTAAAGAAATACAATTAAATGATGCTGAATTCTTACTTGAACTCATGCATCAAATTTATCCACCTGTATATAAACACCTATGGGAAGATGCTGGAAATTGGTATGTTGAAACAGTATTTGGCTCTGAAAACTTGGCGAAAGAATTATTAGAAGAAAATGCCAAATACTATTTTGTACAGCATGAAAATGAGGTGGTTGGTATTCTGAGAATTGTTTATGATGCGCCCCTCGAAGGATTCGAAGCTGTAAAAGCTACCAAATTGCATAGAATTTATCTCAGTTCTAAAGTTCAAGGGAAGGGCGTAGGAAAAATTTTAATGGATTGGACCATTCAACAAGCAGTCGAAAAAAACACAAAACTAGTTTGGTTAGAATCTATGGATACACAAGTACAGGCTCTCGAATTTTATAAAAAAATGGGATTTGAGAGTATAGGTGCATTTCGATTGAATTTTGATTTAATGCACCAGCACTTGAGAGGGATGTATACCCTACGAAAAGTACTAGATTAAGCTTTCCTTAGATTAAGTAAAAGGTTCCTTAAAAATAGGAATGATATTTGTTACCTTTACATCATAATTTCTTGAAGTCTTAGATGAAGCTTAAAAAATTCTCGCTACGTACCCGTATCTTTTTAGCCATGATTTTATTGGTTGTGCTGGCTTCTGTATTGATATTTTTAATTACGATCTATCAGTATAATGAACAGGCGAAAGATTACAACGCTGGGCGATTAGAACGTAAAGAAAGCACTATTAAGTCAAGTATCAATTTTGAATTGAGAAAAACAACTTATGTAGTTGAAACCTCTAAGTTGGCCTTAATTTTTAAAGAGCGTATTTACGATATATCTGAGATAAATAATTTGGATATTAATATCTATGACCTTAACGGAAAGTTATTAGTTAGTTCGTCATCTAGCTTTACCAAAGACACTATAAATGATGGTATTTCAAAAGAATTACGAACTGAAATAGCAGACGACCCCAATCACCGTGTGGTAAAGGAGGAGACCAAAAACAACATTCAATTTCAAGCTTCTTACACTTATATTTTAGATAATAGGTTCAAGCCCATTGGAATTTTACACTTGCCCTACCTACACGACAATTCTTTTCAAGAAAAAGAGCTAAAGCAGTTTCTAACGAGGCTGGTTTTCGTGTATTTATTCATGATGTTAATTGCGATTGCAACGGCATACATCGTATCTAAATACATTACAAAATCTATAAAAACAGTAAGTGAGAAAATCAATCAAACCAAGTTGCATAAAAGCAATGAAAAAATTGTATTAAAAGACGCTAGTGAAGAGATTTACAATCTTGTAAATGCATACAATGCGATGGTGGATGAATTGGATGAAAGTGTTAAGAAATTGGCAAAAAGCGAACGAGAACAGGCATGGAGAGAGATGGCAAAGCAAGTGGCACATGAGATAAAAAACCCACTGACACCAATGCGTCTAACGGTACAGAGTTTTGAAAAACGCTTTGATATCAACGACCCGCGTAATAAAGAAAAAGTAAATGAATTTAGTAAATCGTTGGTGCTGCAAATAGACACGTTAAGTTCTATTGCTTCAGCATTTTCTAATTTTGCTGAAATGCCAAAACAAAAAAGAGAGGAGCTAAATGTTGTTGAAGTAGTAAAGCTAGCTTTAGATATTTTTAATGAAGATTATATTCATTATTTTCACGATGAAGAAGTGCTTATTGCGAAATTAGATAAAACGCAATTAATTAGGATCGTTACTAATTTAGTTAAGAACGCAACGCAATCATTGGCTTTGGTTGATGACCCGAAGGTTGAGGTTAAAGTAAGTGAAATAAACAACACTATAGTAATATCAATTGCCGATAATGGTGCGGGAATTTCTGAAGAGGATAAAAACAAAATTTTCGAACCTAAATTTACGACGAAATCGAGTGGAATGGGACTTGGTTTGCCAATGGTAAAAAACATAGTAGAGGCCTATGGCGGTACGGTTACTTTTACCACAAAAATTAATATAGGAACAGTTTTCACTGTAACAATTCCAAAAAATAAAAAAACATGAGTTATACAAACATTTTAGTTGCTGAGAATGACGGTATTGCAACGATTACTATCAATCGTCCTTCCAAGTTAAATGCATTAAACACTACAACTATTGGTGAGCTACATGATGCTTTTGCGGATGTGGATGCTGATTCAACTATTAAAGTTGTTATTTTAACAGGGAGCGGAGAAAAGTCGTTCGTGGCAGGTGCGGATATTGCTGAGTTTGCAGACTTTAATGTAAAAAAAGGAGCTAAGTTGTCTAAAAAAGGACATGAATTATTATTTGATTTTATTGAAAATTTAGGGACACCTGTAATTGCAGCGATCAATGGTTTTGCGCTTGGTGGAGGTTTGGAATTGGCGATGGCTTGTCATTTTAGAATTGCTTCTGATAATGCTAAAATGGGCTTGCCGGAAGTTAGCCTAGGTGTGATTCCTGGCTATGGTGGTACGCAGCGGTTACCACAACTAGTAGGTAAAGGAAAAGCAATGGAAATGATTATGACAGCAGGTATGATTTCAGCTGACGATGCTAAAAATTGGGGACTTGTAAATGAGGTAGTAACACAAGAGGAACTGCTGCCATTGGCAGAGAAATTGGCAACTAAAATAATGCGAAATTCTTCGGTAGCTATTGCAGCAGCAATCAAGGCTGTAAATGCCAATTTTACAGATGGAGTAAATGGTTATAAAGTAGAAATTGAACAATTTGGAAATTGTTTTGGTACCCAAGATTTTACCGAAGGAACCACGGCATTTTTAGAAAAAAGAAAGGCTAATTTTTAAATTTTACCATTCCACTCCGCATAGAATTGTTTTAAATAAGTTTTCATAAATTGATGTCTGCCTTCGGCAATTCGCCGTCCGGTTTTGGTATTCATTTTGTCTTTTAAAAGAAGTAGCTTTTCGTAAAAATGATTGATCGTTGGTGAATTCGATTTTTTGTATTCTTCCTTAGTCATCGTTAGTTGAGGTTCAATAGCGGGGTCGTATAGTGCTCTATTTTTAAAACCTCCATAATTAAAACAACGGGCAATACCAATGGCACCGATAGCATCTAGCCTGTCGGCATCTTGAATAACATCAAGTTCTTTTGAGGTAAATTTTTCACCCACTGTTGAGAAGCTATTTTTAAAAGAAACATGTTCTATGATTTTCACTACATGTTCAATAACAGTGCTATCTACATTTTGCGAGAGAAGAAAGGAAGCTGCCTTTTTCGGGCCAATGGTTTCATCTCCATTGTAAAATTTAGAATCAGCAATATCATGTAATAAAGCACCAAGAACAACAACAAGATTGTCTACTTTTTCACCTTTAGCAATCAATTGGGCATTGCTTAATACTCTTTGGATGTGGAACCAATCGTGACCGCCTTCGGCCCCTTTTAAGGTTTCCTTTACAAAAAGAATTGTTTTATTAATTAGGAGCTCTTCTGATTTCGTCATACTATAAAAATAAAAAATCCTTTCGTTTTGAAAGGATTTTTATTGAAATGATTTTTGGTATTTATAATTTTGCCGGTTCAACCCATTTAAACTGAAATGAATTTTCAGGCACGACCATCCGTTCGGTAATTCGCATCATTCTAGCGGGTAATTTCATTAAATAATCACGCGCTTTTTCTGCTTCCTCAGATAGGTTTGAAATTTTGTCTATTTCCCAACGTTTAATTAATTTTTCTAAAATTTCAATATAATCAACGGCAGTATATACGCCAATTCGTTGAGCAGTATTGGAAAATTCCTCAAACGCAGTAGAGATTTTATTGCCAGATTCTCTTAAGAATAACGCGGGCATCGTTATTTTTTGTTTCATCATATATTGAAAAGCAATCATCATTTGATTGGGGTCTACCGCAAAAATACGTTCTACAAATTCGCTATATGCATTGTGATGTCTCATTTCATCACCAGAAATTATTTTACACATTTTACTCAATTGCTTATTGCCATTTGCTTTGGCAAGCTTCGCTACACGATTATGAGAAACATAGGTTGCAAGTTCTTGAAAACTCGTATACACGAAATTTTTATAAGGATCGCGGTCTGTTCCAATATCAAAACCATCGGCAATTAAATGTTGCGTCGTTTTTTCTATTTCTTTCATATTCACTCTACCTGATAAATAGAGGTATTTATTTAATACATCTCCATGTCGGTTTTCTTCACCTGTCCATTGTCGTACCCATTTACCCCATGAATTTCTACCAACTTGATCAACACCTTCAACATCCATTAGCCAAGATTCATACGTTGGCAAAGCTTCTTCAGTAATCATGTCTCCCACTAAAACAACCCAAAAATCATAAGGTAATTCTTTTGCCAGCTCTCTTATTTCGGTAACTTCTTCAAAAAAATTATCACCTTCAGAATTTGGTAAAAAATCAGATGGTTGCCATATTTTGTCAATCGGAATTAAATATTTTTGAATCAGATCATCAACATCCTTTTCTAAAAAATTCATTACTTCTAATCTTTTATTTTTTAATGACATATTGCTTTAATCGAGGTTTATATTTTTTGTTATGGTGCTTTCAATCGTATTAATAAGCACTTCTTTATCTGTAAAATTAGAGTTTTTTAGTGGTTTATCGCAATGAAAAGTAATATGAATGCCAATTCCCATAGGGAATTTTCCATATCTTACTGTTTTCCAGGAGTTATTGATAGTGACTGGTACGAGTACCGCAGAAGGTATTTTTTTTAATAAAATTTCAAGTCCTTTCGTTTGAAATTTTTTCGGATTTCCGTCGATACTCCGTGTTCCTTCTGGGAAAATCACACAAGAACGCTTTGTTTTTTCTATGTATTCACCAAATCGTATCAACTCAGGTAATGCTTGTCTTGGATTTTTTCTGTCGATTAACGCTGCTCCTCCGTGGCGTAAATTATAAGAGACACTAGGAATACCCTTACCAAGACTTTTTTTACTAATGAACTTAGGATGGTGTTTTCTAAAATACCATGAAAGCGGTGAAATGTCGTACATACTTTGATGATTGGAAACGATAATTAGGGGTTGGCCAGTTTCAATTGCGTGCGCATTTTTAAACGATACTCTTGTACCTAATATCAATAGGCAGCGCATTAAACAAAAGTTCATTAGATCTACACTTATTTTATGAGCTTTGTATCCGAATAAATTGAAACAAATCCATTGTATCGGATGAAAAACCACGAGGGTTAATCCGAAAAACAGATAATAAATGAATGTTAAAGGGTAAGAAATAAGCTTAATCATAAGTTAATACATAAAAAAAAGACCACATTAAAAACGTGGTCTTTGGAGCTTTTAACAAAATTCTTGGTAGGCTTCCGATAAGTTTTCAGCAATCATTTCAGCCGATCTTCCTTCAATATGGTGCCTTTCTAGCATATGTACTAATTCACCATCTTTAAATAATGCCACTGCCGGTGACGATGGAGGAAATGGTATCATATGCTCACGTGCCTTATTTACAGCATCTACATCAACTCCTGCAAAAACAGTTGTCAAATTTGTAGGTTTTTTTTCACCCATTAGTGATAAGATAGTTCCTGGTCTTGCAGTACCTGCTGCACATCCACAAACTGAGTTTACCATTACTAAGGTTGTTCCTTTTTGTTGAATACTAGTATCAACTTCTTCTGAGGTATGTAATTCTTTAAAACCGGCATCAACAAGTTGTGCTTTCATTGGTTTTACTATTTCTTCTGGATACATATTTATATATTTTTTAAGTAACAAATTAGTCTACAAAGATACATATAATTACAATAAATGTATATTTGAATTTTATTAGAAAAGATTACAATTTATGGCAAGTTTTGCAAAATGGTTAGGGGCGAGTTTAGGATGGTCATTCGGAGGGCCAATAGGTGGTATTTTGGGTTTTGTTGTTGGAAGTGTCGTGGATGGGTTTTCTGATGCCGACCTCAAAGATTTTAGGAAACAAATACCTCGTGGTAATGGTAGTACTGCAACACAGTCAGGCGATTTTGAATTGAGTTTATTGGTATTGGCGGCAGTGGTCATTAAAGCCGATGGTAAAATAGATAGACGTGAATTGGATTTTGTGCGTCAGAGTTTTGTAAGTATGTATGGAACGGCTCGTGCGAATCAAGCATTTAAATTGTTTAGCGGAATTATTAAGAAAAAGGATATTTCTACACGCCAAGTGTGTCTGCAAATTCGTCAACGTATGGAACATGCTTCTCGATTGCAGCTATTGCACTTTTTATTTGGTATTGCGAAGGCTGACGGATTGGTTGGGGTGCAAGAACTAGAAAAAATTCAACAAATAGCAGGATATTTATATATTAATGATCGTGATTTTGATTCTATTAAAGCCATGTTTTACAATGAAGTAAATGGTGCCTATAAAATTTTGGAAATAGAAAAAACAGCCACAGATGACGAGGTTAAAAAAGCCTATAGACGCTTGGTGAAAAAACACCATCCTGATAAGTTACGGCATTTAGGGGAAGAGCATTTAAAAGGTGCTGAAGAGAAGTTTAGAACCATTCAAAAGGCGTATGAACAAGTTCAAAAGGAACGCGGAATGTGATAATTTAGGTATTAGGTATTAGGTATTAGGTATTAGGTATTGGATGCTAGTTGAGTTAATTGCGGGTAAAGATTTCCTGATGTCATTCTGAGCAAAGCGAAGAATCTAAAAACATTACAAATACAAATCTAAACTTGTAGGACCTGCCAAAATAGTTTTAGTGATTTTGGTATCACTAGCCTCATCAATACTGTTGTGCCATTTCACCAATGAAATTTCTAAATTTTGAATCTCAATCCCTATAATAGAGTTTGGGTGTACACAACTACCATCATTAAAATAAGGAAGATCGCCCGGTTCTGGGAAACGAGGCCTATGTGTATGTCCGGCAATCACCATTTGATTGTTATTTTTAATAATCCAATCTTTTAATTTTCGCTCTACTTTAATTAAATTTTTATAATTTTTTGCCGGGCTCGTAGGGTCTTTAAAATTGAACCATTTTTGCAGGGGCATCCAAAAATAGCGCACAAAAAAACGACTCACTTTCCAAAATTTATAATTCAACCAATCAGCTTGATGCCCGTGAATTAGTAAAATGTTTTTATCGGTTCCTTCAATGTTCAACAATAAACTTTCATGAAATTCTAAATCGAAGAGACGTTCTTTTTGGGTGATGTTTTTAGGCGGAAAAATTTTGTAAAATATCTTTTCAACAGTTAAAGGATCGCTAAAAATCATATCGTGATTTCCCCAAAGTAAGTGTAATTTGCCTTTCTCATGAAATAACTTTAACAATTCAAACATGTCTTTATGTGCTTTGTAAATTGGTTCAAATGAGTAGTTTTCCCAAAGCTCAATACCATCTCCTAGTTCAATATACGTGTAATCTTCTTGGTAGTATCCTTGCATGGCATGCCGATAAATTTCCATATTATGGGAAAAATCATCAGCATAGCTGTTGTCACCTTTGTGCAAATCACTAAAAAAAATAATTTTCGAATCACAATTTATGCTTACTGGCTTTGCTTTTTTTAAGGCATTATCAAGTATGAGATGCATCATTTACTTTTGTAGTTTAAGAGCTTGCAATAAACATAAAAAGGGAAAAGTACATTCAATATGTATTGCATTCGCTGCATAAATAGTATTTTTGGTGTTTAAAAATACTATTAATTTATTTGAATTTTAAATAAAAAGCATGCTAGAAGATAAAAATGAACAACGTACAGCGCTTTCTGATCTCGGTGAATTCGGACTGATTAAACATTTAACAGCTGCTGTAAAATTAACACATTCATCTACAATAAAAGGGGTAGGTGATGATGCTGCCGTTTTGGAGTTTAAAGATAAGCAGGCTTTAGTAACTACTGATTTACTAATTGAAGGTGTTCATTTTGATTTGTCATATATGCCATTAAAGCATCTAGGGTATAAGGCCGTTATGGTTAACTTGTCTGACGTGTATGCTATGAATGGTACGGCCACACAAATTACCGTTTCTATTGCTGTATCTAATCGTTTTCCACTAGAAGCCATTGAAGAATTGTATGCGGGTATACATTTGGCTTGTAAAAATTATAATGTTGATTTAGTGGGTGGAGATACCACATCATCTACCAAAGGACTATTGATAAGTGTTACGGCCATAGGCGAAGTAGAAAAAGATGCGGTTGTATACAGAAATGGTGCCCAACCAAATGATTTGTTGGTGGTTACTGGAGATTTAGGTGCGGCTTACTTGGGTCTGCAAGTCTTAGAACGTGAAAAACAAGTGTTTCAAGCAAACCCAAACGCCCAACCCGATTTAGATCAATATACCTACTTAGTAGAGCGCCAATTAAAACCAGAGGCCAGACAAGACATTTCCCAATTATTAAAAAATCTAGATGTCAAACCCAGTTCAATGATTGATATTAGTGATGGCTTATCTTCTGAAATTATACATCTCTGTCAACAAAGTAAAGTAGGTTGTAATTTATTTGAAGATAAAATTCCCTTAGACCAACAAGTGATTGCAACCTGTGAGGAATTTAAAATAGACAGCACTATGGTTGCCCTAAGTGGGGGTGAAGATTATGAATTGTTATTTACTATTGCAGCAGCAGATTACCCTAAAGTAAAAGGCAATCCAAGTTTAACCGTAATTGGTCACATGACGCCAGAAAATGAAGGAATGCATTTAGTGACACGAGGAAATCAAAAAATACCCCTAACGGCTCAGGGTTGGAATTCACTATTTAAAAACTAAATCAATATGGTAAAGTTACCTTTGAATTCAGTGAGTATAGTTGTCTTTATTTTGTTCTTAGTCACCTCATGTAACGAGGTGAAAAACAAGGAGACTAGTATAAATTCTGAACAGAATAAAGTAGCGTTTATCAGTACTATGGAAAAACATTTAGATGCCGTTACAAATAGAGATTTAGAGACCCTAAGAAGTACCATGTCACCTAATGGAAACATGCAACTTATTTTGCCAAGTACTGAAATTATCAATAAGGTTGATGGCTTTATGAAATATCATGAAGATTGGTTTTCCGATCCTAGTTGGACCTTTGAAACCAAAATTTTGAACACTGAAATTGGCGAATTTATGGGGATGGCTATTGTTGAAATCGTTTATAGAGAACCTGATAGAGATGGTGGTCCATATTTTAATAGAATGATTGTGAGTTATGATTTACAAAAAATAAAGGGACAATGGTATATTATTAAAGACCATGCGAGTTCTGTTGAAAAATCTACCGATAAAAAATAAAATTAATTTTCACTAGTTGATAATAAAGAATTTAGTGCAATTTCAAGGTCTTCACCATGAAGGTCTTTTGCTACTATTTTTCCGTTCGCATCTATTAAAAAATTACCAGGTAGGGCTGTAACAGCATAATCGTATGCCGCGGGTGTTTTAAAAAGCTCTAATGAAGATACATTGGTCCATACTCTATGATCTTTTTCAATAGCACTAAGCCACTTCTCCCTTTTGTCATCCAAGGAAACACCATAAATATCAAACTGTTCTCTGTCGTATTTCTTATACAATTCATTTAAGGAAACGCTTTCTGTTCTACAAGGGCCACACCAACTTGCCCAAAAATCAATCAATATATATTTTGCTTTTAAAGAATTCAGACTTTTTGATTCACCATTGGCAGTATTCATTACAATATTTTTGGCTTGACCACCTACTGATGTTTGTTGTAGGCGTGTTACTTTTTCTCTGAGTTTAGCACTTATGGCTAAATTTGGGTATGCATTTTCGTAATTGGTAGTTAACGAATCAAATAAGGCTAAGTTTTCAGCACCTTTCCATCGAATTGAAGTGGCATACAGCCCAATAGTAGTAGATATATTTTTTTGAATGTACTGATTGAGTTCTGCTAAGTGCTTTTGATAATTTTCAATTTCTTGTTGCTCCAAGGCTATAATTTTTGCTTCGTCTGGTTGTTCACTTGCCCTCACTGCAACGACCTGCTTTCGTATCGATTCAACGAGACGCGCAAGTGATTCTTTTCTGAAGTTCTCATAGGCAATAAGTGCGTCAGTATCTTTTGAACCCTGAACGCTAACTGTTTCATTTTCTTCGTTATAGTTGTCAATAGACACGCTTATATCTTGGTCTTTATTGATTGCAAGCGCAACGGTTGATTTATTGGGTAATACCAAGCTGTATAGATCTGGTTCTAGATTGTAAGACGCTTTAAAATTACCTTTTGAATCTACCTGAATGGTGTCAATAGGCGTGCTTATTTTTTGTTCAATATCCGTTTCTTGTTGCAATAGGATGTTAGTAACACCAGCCGGTGAAACAGTACCACTTATTGAAAAGGTTTTAGGTTCATTTTTAGTACAAGAGCTAAGTAAAATAACAGCGCAAAAGGAAAAAAGAAAATGTTTAGACATGTAAATTGTTTCATTAAATTGACGTTGCAAATAACGTTTAATTACAAGATTTTACAAAAAATTGAATCGCATTTAACGTTTCGTCATAATTTTCAACATGACTCATATGACCATCTGGTAATTCCACAATGCTTACTTCTGTATTTTTTGTTTGGTTAATTAGCGTATCATAATTTAAAATAGGGTCTCTTTTGGCAATCAACATCATTTTTTTATAGGGTGAAAAATGGAGTAATACTTCTCTATCATTCCGTATTTTCATCCCTTCGAGGGCAGCTACAATCCCTTGTAGTGGTGTTTTAAGTGCTTCTTTTTTTATGTTTTTTATTTCCTTTGAAAAAATGATCCTATTTTTTGGGCGAAATAAATTGGTTATTGACATCCTAATAAAAGTCTTATAGTTTTGTTTAACAGCTTTGATTGCGCGATCTCTATTATGTTGTTTCTCTTGGGTATCTGCCAATGCCGTAGAATTCATCAAGCAGAGCCCTTTTACTTTATCCGGATTTTTTTCCGCGAAAGCGAGTGCCACATAACCGCCCATAGAATGACCAACAAATATTGGTTTTCTAATTTTTAAATGGGTTAAAACTGCTTCAACTGCTTCTGCCATGGCTTCCATTGTGTGGATATAGCCCAAACACCCTGTTTTTCCATGACCCAATAGGTCAATACAGATTATGCGATTGCGCTTTGTTAATGACGGATTGAGTGCCTGCCACATGCTGCTATTCTCTAGAAAACCATGCAATAATACCACTGCGTTTCCTTTTCCGTTGTCGGTATAAAAAATAGTAATTCCTTTGTATTCTAAAATCATTTTAAACTATATTCGAAAAAAAATAAATATAATGAACAAAACTAAAGAAATACTGATTACGGGTTTTGCATTATTTTCTCTTTTTTTTGGAGCGGGGAATTTATTGATACCACCATTATTAGGATATAATGCCGGAGGTGATTGGTTATGGGTGAGTATTGGCTTTATGTTAACCGCTGTGGTTATACCTATTCTCGGTATTTTGGCGCATGCGCGTTTACAAGGTACGATGTATGATTTTGCCAAAAAAGTATCACCACTTTTTAGTATTGTGTATTGTATCTTAGTATATGCCATTTCAATAGCCATACCATCACCAAGAACGGCGGCGGCTACACATGAAATGGCCATCTTTCCCTTATTCGGAACAAGTCCGCTTTTGACCAGTAGTATTTATTTTGGTTTGGTTTTGTTATTTGTATTGAATAGAGCCAAAATATTAAATGTGATTGGTAAGTATTTAACACCTTTAATTGTACTTATTTTATTGTTGGTTATTGGGGTGGGCCTATTTGCAAGTGATGTGCAAATGAATAGTTCAACTTTTGAAATGCCATTGGTGAGCGGTATGTTAGAGGGCTATCAAACTTTTGATGCCATTGGCGCGGTTGTAGTAGGTGGTGTGCTTATAATTTCTCTGAATTTAAAAGGACATACGGCTCGTACTGAAAAACGTGAGCTGATTAAAAAAGCGGGGTTGATTGCTGGGGTTGGTTTGTTTGTGATTTATGCAGGATTGATTTCTGTAGGAGCCTTTTATGGTAAGGAAATATTGATAGATAGCGCCGCGAGTAGTGATATGCAACGCGCTAATTTATTAAGAGGTATTAGTATCGCCACTTTAGGTAGAATTGGGACTGTTTTTTTTAGTGTATTGTTGGCTTTGGCGTGTTTTACCACTGCTGTGGGAATTGTAACTGGTACAGCCGATTATTTCAAAGGTTTGTTTAATAATTCTCAAAAAGCCTATGTTGTCACGGCAATCATTGGTAGTTTGATAGGGATAGCTATTGGTCAATTAAATTTTCATTCTATAATCGTCATAGCCTATCCGGTATTATTATTTATTTACCCCATTACTATTGTACTTATTTTATTAAATGTACTACCAGAAAAATTTGCGGGTGCACAAGTTTTTAGAACTGTTGTTGTCGTCACATTTTTGTTTAGTATACCTGATGTATTGGGTTTTGTTGCTCCAACGCTTCAAATAGACCCGATCGTTAACCTTATTCCCTTTGCCAAACAGAGCTTGGGGTGGGTAGTGCCAGCCTTCGTAACTTTTGTAATAATGAATGTGGTTAAAAGAAAGTAGTTGCTGTTTTTTACGTTCACTAATCAGTTTGTATATGGTTAGTTGCGGAAAATCAGTTGTGATTTTCCGACGGAGTGGCAATTAATTATACACCGTGTTCTGTGCAGTTTAAAGTTAAATTATTTATACCCCTGGGGTAATTTCCTCATTTTTGTCCCCTGTTCAAAAGCATAGCCTATTTTAAGAAGCTTATCTTCTTCAAATGGTCTACTGATGAATGTAATACCGACTGGTTGACCTGTTTCTCTATAGCCCATTGGAACCGTAAGGCATGGATAATTTGCAGCTGCAGCATTTCGTGCATTCCGATTATTAATAGAAAGAATTACATCAAGTTGATGTTCTCTCATAGTTTCTTCAAAAAAACTAATACCTGAATTTCGCAATTTTATTCTTAATTGTGCCAGTTCCTCTTCGCTAAGATTTGCGTTAAGAATTCTTTCAAAACGACCTTGGCCATATGGAATTTTGCCCAAACTATCTTGTCTATTATAAGCCACAATATCAGAAATAGAACGTATGGTAAGTCCTTCGGATGCGTATTGATCTAAATAATTAGGAAGGTCAATTCTCATATCAGCACTAAGTAAAGTGCCAAATCCATCGAAATCTTTTTGAGCTGGTTCAAATTCAATTGCAATGCCTCCCAACGCCATTATTCTATCCACATTAAGCCGATAAATAGAATCTTTTAGATAGCTTTTATACACTCCAAATCGAACTCCTTCGAGGCTATAATTTTTCAGTCCTTCCCAATAACCCTTATTATTCTTAGGACTATTTTTGGTGGCAACATCAGCATTGTCCTCACCAATCATGACAGAAATAAAAATGGCATTATCTGTCACGTTTCTTGTCATTGGACCAGGAGTATCCAATGTACTGGACAAAGGAACAATACCACTACGACTTAATAAACCCGTTGTTGGTTTAAGCCCAACAATGGAATTTGCACTTGAAGGAGAAAGAATAGATCCAGAAGTTTCTGTACCCACTGCTGCCGCTGCATAATTTGCAGCTATGGCAGAACCACTTCCAGAGCTTGATCCTCCTGTGTCGAATATCTTGCGTCCATATGGGTTTAGCGTTTGACCACCAACAGCACTATAGCCATTAGGACAATCTATGCAAAGAAAGTTGGCCCACTCACTTAGATTGGCTTTGCCTAAGATGATACCTCCTTTTTCCTTTATTCGCTTGACAATAAATGCATCTGATGCATCATTTTTTCTTAAAAGGTGTGTTCCTGCTGTTGTGGGTAGTCCCTCAAAATTAATATTGTCCTTTAAGAGAATTGGCATGCCATAAATAGGATGATCTTCACTCGATCTGTTTTGATCTCTTTTTCGAGCTTCGTTGACCGCTTCGGGATTGATCGTAATAATATTGTTTAAGTATTTGTCTTTGTTATTCTCAAATTTAACAATCCGGTAAAGATACCATTTCGTGAGTGTTTCATAAGTCAGCCCGCCAGTTTTTATATAGTTTTGGATGGTAAGAATATCCTGTTCTAGAATTAAGGGCTTTAACTTTTGATAATCTTTTTCTGAAAAATCACTTATTTGATCAGCTACATTTTCCCATATTTCATTTTTATCCAAAACTCGAGATTGGATGAGTTTATAGCGCAATTTTATAGATTCGTTATCAGCATTTTTCGCAATTTCCTCGGATTCATCATAGGGTGCCCAGGGAGATATCATTGTTTGGGGTTCTTGTTTACAAGCAAGTGTAGCAAGCAATAAGAGAAAGATAGCATTTTTCATTGGAGTTTATTTTTATATTTCAGTTATTAATAGACCGGAGCTTGTCTATTTTTATGTAGGTTTGGCTACGGTTCACATTGCACACAACTTCAAGATATAAATTTGTTTCAATAATTTATATCCACAGATAGTGAAATTAGCAGAAAAAAGTGAAGAATCAAACCAAATGAATCACAAGGCTTGTCCAAACGAATGTGTTTTAATAATTTTTAGTACAGAAGAAAACCAACAATTACGGATAGCAATTGTTGGCAATTCGTATAGTTATTCTCTAGCTGCTTTAAATTCACTACCGTCATACCATTTCGGGAAATTAGCTTCATTAGCTAGTTTTAGACCTACATTAAAAAACAATTGCAAATCTAATTGTATCCCGCTTAGTTCGGTGGTTTCCGCATTGTATTCATCTGATGGTTGATGGTATTTATTGGTAGTATAATCATCTTTATACTTTTGTATGTCTTCAATACTTTTATCAAACCCTTCATACGAACCACTCGCGTATAAAGCAGGAATTCCAATTTTAGCAAAATTAAAATGATCTGATCTAAAGAAATATCCTTTTTCTGCTTCTGGATCTGGAATAATATATCTATTCTGTTTCGTAGCTGCTTCTTTGGCATATTCATCCATTTCAGATTGACCATAGCCAGTAATAGTTAAATCTTTCATTTTTCCTGGACTATCTAGGGCATCAATATTAATATTTGCCACTGTTTTTTTAGGATTAAATATGGGGTATTCTGCATAATAAGCAGAACCTAGTAAACCTTGTTCTTCACCGGTAACAGCTAAGAATACAATAGAACGTTTTGTTTCATTACTTTTCTTGAATGCTTCAGCAATGGCTAAAAGACCTGCCGTTCCAGATGCATTATCTACAGATCCATTATAAATTGAATCACCATCAATGGCTTTGCCAATACCAAAATGATCCCAATGTGCAGAGTAAATAATATATTCATCCTTTCTGTCGGTACCTGGTATCATGGCAGCGACATTTTTAGAAACGTCTTTTTTAATCTTGTTTTCAATAGCTACAGAAACATTTAAGTCTAACGGAATGGGTTTAAAATCTTTATTTCTAGAAAGCGTTTTATAATCTTGACCTTTCATGGCTGAAATATCAAACATTTTTTTAGCACTTTCACCACTTATCCAAGATTCGACATTTAAAAGCGGTAAATCACTTTCAATAATGAGTCGTGCACCACTCCAGCCTGATTCAATTACATTCCAACCATAAGAGGCCGGTTCTGTATCGTGGATAATAATAAGTCCATCAGCACCTTGTCTCGCCGCTTCTTCATATTTGTACGTCCAACGACCATAGTAAGTCATTTCGTTTCCTTTAAATAAGGTTGAATCCCCGGATTTAAAGCCTGGATCATTAATTAGAACTACAGCTGTTTTTCCTTTCCAGTCAACACCCTCATAATCATTCCATCCATATTCTGGAGCAACAATACCATAACCTGCAAATACAAGTTCAGATTTCTCAAGACTAACATTCGTTGCTGCTTTATTGGTTGTGGCGACAAAATCTTTTAAATAATCTAAATTAAAACTTTCATTTTCACCTGAAATAACCATATTTTTAGATGGTGTTCCTGTGATTTCTACCATGGGAACATCTTGAAAATAACTATCGCCATTTCCTGGTAGCAACCCTAGTTTTTCAAATTCATCTTTTAAATAGTTCACGGTTTTTACTTCGCCTTCAGTAAATGGCTTCCGTCCAAGAAAGTCATCCGACGCGAGTCGTTCAATATGTTTTCCAATAGTAGTTTGATCCACTTCAACTAAATTTGCGGTGTCCTTTTTGTTGTTTTCGCAACTAATAAAGAGTGCTACTACGGCTAAAATTTTAAAATAATGCTTCATCATTTGATTTTTTTAAATTATTGTCAAGCTTAAACTAATGAATGGTTTTAACGATTTAAATCCAGCGATAGCGAAGTTAGTTGAAAATATCTTAAGATTCAAACGAGTTGACCTTACTGTCATACATTTTTCTACCGCCAACATCATGTTTACGAGTATAGTCATAATAAAACACAGTAATAATTGAGAAATGAAGTGCCTATCTTTATTGATTTATTAATTAGCAGTCAACTAAAACAGTATCGTTAAGTATTTAGATATTTTTCGACTAAAAGTTAAAACTCAAATCTAAATGGCCGTTAGAGAAATTCAAACCTATTTTTATAAAAACAACTTTTCACTTAGTGTAGTTCGCTTTGACAAAGCCTGTGTGGTAAACAAACCAGAACAAGTTGATGCCTATAGTATGTATTGGATTAAGGAAGGAAAGGGTAGTTATACTATCGATTTTGAAAGTTATAATTTTGAAAGTAATGTGTTATTTTTTTTATCACCAGGTCAAGTTTTTTCGGTAGATTCTGAAAAGATAAAGGAAGCCTATAAAATTACTTTTGTACGCGATTTTTATTGTATCCAAACGCATGATAAAGAAGTGTCTTGTAATGGGGTGCTCTTTAATAATATTTACGAAGCACCTTTTGTAAAACCATGTGCTGCAGATACTGTTAAACTCGACTTTATCGTTCAAAGTCTAATTGAAGAGTTTCAGCACGAAGAAACCGCGCAATACGATATGTTGCAAGCCTATCTAAAACAATTTATAGTACTAGCTGTTCGAATCAAAAAGGAAGATTATCAATTAAAAGACGATACCGAAACAAAATTATTTAAAGATTTTAGTACGTTGGTCGATATCAATTTTAAAAAGGAGCACACTGTGAGCTATTATGCAGAACGCTTAGGCCTATCTCCTAAATCTATTAGCAAACACTTTCAAAAGATTGGGGCTGTTACCCCAAGTGATTACCTGAAAAACAGATTGGTATTAGAGGCAAAACGGCAATTAATCTATTCCAATAGTTCTGTAAAGCAAATAGCATACGATTTGGGTTTTAATGACCCTGCTTATTTTACACGTTTCTTTACCAAAATAGCTGCTGTATCTCCACTACAGTTTAAAAAAGACTACAAAAGCAACTAGTGTCCAAGTACTAGGAACCTTTGTCCATTTTCTCACATCAATAGCTGTCGCATCTTTGTACTGTAATTAGAAACAAGCATTTCTCAATTCGATTCAAGATTCAATATTAACAGTTATTCTTGCGAAAGGCAGGAATTTAAATCAAAGAAAAATGGATATACAATTAGATCAAAAAGATTTTCAAGATACTATTGACAACAACAAAAATGTGCTACTCGATTTTTATGCAGATTGGTGTGGTCCGTGCCAAACCTTATTGCCTACAATTCACAAGTTGGCTGACGAGTTTGAAGGTGAAGTCACCATTAAAAAAATCAATGTGGATCAAAATCAAGCCTTGGCACAAAAATTCGGAGTGCGAAGCATTCCAACATTGGTGTATTTATCTGCTGGTAAAGAAGTCAATAGACAAAACGGAGTAATTACGGAAAGTTTATTAAGAGACCAGATTAATCAATTAAAATCAGCTTGATGATACAACGAACAGAAGCAAAACAATGCCCAAACTGCTGGGGATATCAAGAATATGATAAGGCTAGCTGTAAACAAATAAATAAGTAAAACAACATTTAAAATTTAGAAATTATGAACACAAGAATTGAAACATTAAACCCAGAAACGACTACAGGAGCATCAAAAGAATTATTTGATGCCGTTAATAAAAAATTAGGTTTTATTCCTAATTTAATTAAAGTATTTGGAAATTCACCCGCAACGTTAAAAGCATATTTGACCCTTGGTGAAATTGCGGGAAGCGGTAATTTTAGCGGGAAATTTAGAGAGCAATTGGCATTGGCAATAGCCGAAGAAAATAGCTGTAACTATTGTTTATCTGCGCATACCGCGGTTGGTAAAATGAATGGATTAACACTTGAACAAACAGAATCTAACCGTCAAGGAAAATCAGATGATGCTAAAGTAGAAGCAGGCTTACAGTTTGCACAATTAGTAACTAAAGATAGAGGTCAGGTTTCTGCAAATGCAATACAAGCAGTTAAAGATGCGGGTTACACCGATGGCGATATTTTAGAAATTATATTGAATGTGGTAGCCAACACACTCACCAACTATGTAAATCATATTGCAGAAACAGAAGTTGATTTTCCTAAGGTAGAAGCAGGAAAGTTTACGGTAGCGGTATAACGCGTATAATTGTTAAAAAAAGCGAGCCTTTAGCTCGCTTTTTTTATGATATTTTTTTGGCGTAATACCGATCACCAAAAAATTGAAAAACAAAAATTAACACAAATATAAAACGGGCTGTCAGTGGCATAAAGGGAGCAAGTACTGCTGCAAGCACCCAAATAAAAACAACATTAAGCGATCTAAATTTTAGCCAATTAGCAATTGGTTTGGTCATTCCTAAATTGCCCATTTCTTTTTTAGAGATAGCTCGAATCAATAAAAAATTAAAAAAGCCTAAAAAAATAAGGTTTAAGCAATAAAAGACAAAAGGACCTGTACTACTAAATCCACCAACATAAATGGCCGTAGAAAAAGGTAGCAATACTACAAAAAGCAGTAAAAAGATAATGAGCCATAGTAATTGATTGTCAATTGTACTAACGTATTTGAAAATGCGTAAATGAGAAACCCAATACAGCGCACTGACCATAAAACTCACTAAAAACCCAATAAAATTGGGAATTCTATCGACGAGTATTTGAGAAATACTAGTTGAATTTAGGACGCTTGAACTTGGTACGTCTATTTCTAGAACTAACAAGGTCATGGCAATTGAAAATATGGCATCGCAAAAAGCCGCGACACGACTTTTATCAAAAGTTATATCTTTCATTGTTTGAAATTTCTTGGTGTAATTAACTTAAGGCGTCAATCAGCTTGGTTTTATTAAGTTAAGTTTATGAAACTGAAATATACACTTTTTTAGAATTTATTAAGACCCACTTATTGAAATTCATCCGTAAATTGTATCTTTCAGTAATCAAATTAACCACCTACCATGCGCTTAAAATTTTACTTGACTTTGCTTGTTTTTGTCTGCTTATCTTCCGTATTCGCACAAACATTAGATCCTTCTACCATTAAAAATTTAAAAATTCGAAATGTCGGTCCGGCCAATATGAGTGGTCGTATTACAGCCATTGACGCTGTAACGAGTGACCCTAAAACAATTTATGTTGGTGCAGCTTCTGGTGGCGTATGGAAATCTGAAAATGGAGGTAGTGCTTGGGAGCCTGTTTTTGATGCGCAACCTACACAAAATATAGGTGCTATTGCCATTCAACAAAGTAATCCAGATGTGATCTGGGTAGGAACTGGAGAAGGAAACCCACGTAACTCCATGAATTTGGGGATGGGAATATTTAAAAGCATCGATGCAGGTAAAACTTGGCAACATATGGGTTTGGCAGCAACCAAAACTATCCATCGCATTAAAATTCACCCGAATGATCCAAACACCGTATTTGTAGGTGCTATGGGTGATCCATTTACACCAAACGAAGATAGAGGGCTTTATAAATCAACCGATGGAGGCCTTAGCTGGAAGCGCATTTTATATTCAAATAATCAATCTGGAATTGCCGATTTAGTAATGGACCCGTCAAATCCGAATAAGATGTTTGCAGCGCTCTACGAACATCGCAGAACGCCCTATTATTTTACTTCGGGAGGTAATGGTTCTGGCTTGTATAGCACCCATGATGCGGGTGAAACATGGAAGCAATTAGATGTAACAAATGGCTTGCCAGAAGGTGAGCTAGGAAGAATAGGATTGGCGATTGCACAGAGTGATCCGCAACGGATGTATGCAAAAATAGAAGCTACGATAAATGCATTGTACCGCAGTGATAATGGTGGAACGTCTTGGTATCTAGTTAATGACGATCCTAAATTCACGAACAATCGACCCTTTTACTTTCAAGAACTTGGGGTAGACACCAAAGACCCCAACCGTTTATATAATTTATATCAACCCCTACATGTAAGTTACGATGGAGGAAAAACATTCGACCCTACACCGATGATTCCTGCTGACGAAACAAAGGGAATCCACGCCGATTTTCACGCTTTTTGGGTAAACCCAAATGATCCAGAAAATTTTATTATTGGTGGTGATGGTGGTATCGGAATTACGAATGACCATGGTAAAAGTTGGTATTTCCCCGAAACCATTCCCGTTGCACAATTTTATCATATTAATGTAGATAATGACAGGCCTTATAACGTTTATGGTGGCATGCAGGATAATGGAAATTGGTCTGGACCCGGCTATACTTGGAAAAGAGGAGGTATCCGTACGTTGTATTGGCAATATTTGGTAGGAGGCGACGGATTTTATGTCTCCCCAGATTTGGAAAATTCTAGGGTTGGCTACGGTACATCACAAAATGGAAACCTCTATCGATATGATAAACTAACAGGATATTATGTGAGTATTATCCCTCCAGCACCTGATCTAAAAACCAACTTACGCTTTAATTGGAATGCGGCATTTGCGCAAGATCCGTTTAATACACATAAGGCATATTACGGTTCTCAGTTTGTACATATAACCGAAGATAAAGGAGCTACGTGGAGCATTATTTCTCCAGATTTGTCTACCAATAATCCTGCACATCAAAAAGGCGATTATGGCGGTTTGACTTTAGACCTATCGGGTGCCGAAATGTATAATAGTATTTTGTCAATAGCACCAAGCCCACTCAATAAGGAGGTGGTGTGGGTAGGAACCGATGACGGTCAAGTTCAACTAACAATGAATGCCGGAAAAACATGGCGTAATTTAACGAAGAATGTGAAAGGTCTGCCTAAAGAAGCTTGGATAGCCCAAATAAAGGCCTCGTCCTATCAAGAGGGCACCGCTTGGATGGTGGTCAATAACTATAGAAAAGGTGATTATGAGCCATACCTTTTTAAAACTACTAATTTTGGAAAAACGTGGTTACGTGTAGTTGATGCGGCGAAAGTGAAGGGATACGCCTTGGCTGTTATTCAGGATCCTGTTGCTCCTAATTTAGTGTTTTTAGGAACGGAAAATGGTTTGTGGATGAGTGTTGATGAAGGAGCGAACTGGCAGCAATTTAAAAATGGATTTCCTTCTGTTTCAACAATGGATTTAGCCATTCAAGAAACCGAGTCTGCATTGATAGTTGGTACTTTTGGCAGGGCCATTTGGGTTCTAGATGATCTTTTGAGCTTACGTGAAATTGCTAGTAAGAAGTTAAAACAAGAACTTACCGCATTTCCTGTGAATGATGCCGTGCAAGTAAAAGGCCTGTTTATTAATCCACCTGGAAATATATGGACGGGTTTTCATACCACTTTTGAAGGTGAGAATCGTGCTTTTAAAGAAACGCCAATTCCGTTTTACTTGAATACTATTCCCGATTCTACAAGTACTGTCACCGCTTCAGTGTACAATGATCAAGGTGTACTGATTCGTACCCTCAAAAAGAACAACCTTACTAAAGGGCTTAATTATTTGAGTTGGAGGCTTGATGAACAATCAAGTGCTACTGTTGGAACACGAAGAGGAAGAGCCATTGCTGTGCATCCAGGAAACTATAAGATTGCTTTGAATTATAAGAATTTTAAGGATACTACTAGCGTAAAAGTGATTAGTGATCCTCGATTTGAGTTGGATCCCGAAATTGATTTGGCGCTTTATAATTTAAAGAAAGCTGCTGATGTTCAAGCGAAAAAACTCAATGAAAGCTACGCGAAACTCGACAAAAGCGCAAAAATTATAAAAAATATTGAAAAGCAATTAGAGCGGCTTAAGTATAAAAAGGAAGATCCGTTAATGATGGCTGTAAAAACGATAAATGAGACGCTTGAAAGGTTATATGCAAAAGGACAAACACCACGCCCTAAAAGACAAGTTGGTGCATGGAGCACTTTGGAAGTCTCACCCGCTTCAAAATTGCGCGAAGTTTTTAAAGCTTCGGCAGCTAAAACTTCACTGCCTACAAGCAGGGATTTCAATCTCTTAAAAGAGGCAACGCAATTGATTGAAACTTTTTCTGCTGAGGTTTCAAATTTTGAAGCAACGGATTGGAAACAATTTGAAACGCTTATTAAAAACAGTAATTTAACTTGGTTTAACGAGTAATGTAGCTTAGCTAATAACAGCTTCTGCCTCAATTTCAACAAGATATCCTGCTCCAACTAATTTGGCTTCAACCAGCGTATTTGCAGGATTTATGCCTTTAAAGCGTTCGCCATGTGCTCGGGCTACGGCTTCCCAGTCGCTAATGTTGTTCACGAATATACGAGTGCGAACAACATTTGTTAAGTTGCCACCCAATGAAACTATGGCTCCTTCTATTTTGTCGATTACAAAATGGGTTTGGGCTGCTGCATCACTACCGCCAATCATATCTGCACCGTGCGTGGCGGTAGTTCCTGAAACATGAATACGATTTCCATCTTTTACCGCACGACAATATCCGGCAAATTCTTCCCAAACAGTACCACTAAAAACCTGTGTTCTTTGTGCGCCTGTTTTTATAGCTTCAAAAGCGTTGGGTAAATTTTCTAAATGATCACTTAAATCACCTGAAGCGGTTAAAAAAGGAGGCTTTCTGTATTCATCACCACAATCACCAGCAATGGGTTTTAATTGATTTTGTGCTTCTTTGATTGCGTTTTTATCACTGGTAGATAATGCAATATTTAAGAGGCGTTTATTGTCTTCAATATGTTCGCTTTTCCCTAATCGTGCCCCTACAATTACGGCCGCTACCGCTTGGTTTTCTAAAATATACCTGCTCGCAATATTGGCGATAGATACCTGATGCTTATCGGCCACTTTTTTTACTACACGCAATAAATTTTGATAGGGTTCCCACCCTCCTGAAGCGTCAATAAATCGCTTGTATTTCATTTGCGACCAGGTCGTTAGTTCTTTGTCTGTGGGTTCAGAAGTGTTTAGCCATTTCTCGCTTAGAAATCCGCCAGCTAAAGTGCCAAATGCCAATAATTTCACACCGTATTCATTACAAACAGCGGTCATTTGCCCATTAGCACGTTGGTCAATCAATGAATGACAAATTTGATTACTAACAATCGGGATGCCACTTGCTAAGGCGATGCGTAAATGTGCCGAATCAAAATTAGTAACCCCTATGTGTTTGATGAGTCCTTCTTCTTTCAATTCTTTTAAGTAAAAAAGCCCATCAAGCCAACTCGGATTTTCATATTGCCACGCATGAAATTGCATTAAATCTATCGTACTTTGCTGCATACGCTCTAAGGCAAGGTTGACAGCTTTTCGAACATCTTCTCTCGTAATCTTACCTGGAGTTGGTACCCATTTAGTAAATAACTGTACCTTATCACCAAGCGCGTGCTCATTTTTAAAAGAACCTGTAATAATTTCACTAGAACCATAATGATCTGCCATATCAAATGAGGTAAATCCCGCACTAACATAAGGCTCCATAAATGCAGCTGTATCTACGGGGTCAAGTGTCTTTCCATCACGTTCCATGTCGGCAATTTGCCACAATCCGGTAACAATCCGTGAAATTTCTAAATCGGAGGCTAATTTTATTGTAGGGTTCATAATTATTCGTTTGGTAGGTTTTTAAAAAGATTGGATACATTCACATCTTTTGATTTGAGTTGACGCCATTTAAAGAGAAATATGATACTCGCTATGCTCATTACAATCAGCCAGATTGGAGTAGAATGAAAATACCAAGCTTCGGTTTTATTAGTTAAATCCTTATAGGTATGAATGATTAAAAAACTGAGTAATGAAAAGGTTCCCATCCATCCGATTGCCAATTGCCATTTTCTATTTTTTATAACAGAAATGGCGGTTGCTAATTCAGGATTTACTTTTGGTAGGGTAAGTAAAGTGATACACATTAGTAAAAAGTTGACCATCATTGAGGTGACCATAATGTCAATTCCTAAGAAGAAATCACCCGCAAAATGCGAGCCTAGTACACCTATGCTGGCCATAAAACCAGCCAATAAAAGTGCAATATGTGGCGTGTGTTTTTTCTCATGTACTTTTGAAATAGCCGATGGGAAAATTCCGTCTTTTGCCCAGGCAAACATCAATCGTGATACCGATAATAGCATCGCTGGTAAATCATTTATGAGTGCAATTGCCGCACCAATTAAAATTGCAACACCCAAGCTTGAAGGGAGCACATAACTTAATAAACCTGGAGCAGTAACGTCTTTATTTAAAGCTTCTTCGGCAACAAAACTCCACGGTACCGTGTGGTACACGGCTGCCGCAAATAAAAAGTAAAAACAGCCAACGCCCAATATGGCCAATAAAATTGCCTTTGGTAATGTTTTGGTCGGGTTTTTAGCTTCACCTCCTGCTTGAGCAATAGAATCGAAGCCAATAAAACTCGAAAACAATAAGGCTGCCGCCGATAAGAATATCCTCCAGTCGAATTCAATAGTAGCGATAGGAGTAAAACTTCGCCCTTCCTTTTCTTGCAGTGCGGTCAAAAAATCACTAGTGTTAAAACTAAAACCAGCAACAATTACAATAGCTCCCAGTGCAAACATTAGAAACATCATGGGTAATACGATGCGTTCGTATGATTTGGTACCCCTGATATTTACGAAGACAAACAACCAAATTAACAATAGGGCCAAGCCTACACGTATCCATCCTGTTTCTAAGGCGATCGATAGCGTCTCCCATCCTAAACTGATGGTAATATCTCTTATAAAAGGAATGGTTACATACGCAATTACACCGATTACGATAGACAATCCGAACCATTGTGAAAAGCTCGCTACAAATCCTAAATACGGATTGAGTCCTCTACTCGCATAGATATAACTACCCCCAGCTCTTGGCATTGCGGAAGCTAAAATACTATAGGCTAATGCAGCTAATAGTGCAGGAATTGCAGCAAAAACAAAAGCAAGCAATACATAGGGGCCTATACCTGGAACATTACGCTGAATCATAAATGGTACCACGTTAATAGAGGCTCCAAGCATGGAACAAACGCCTGTGGCGGTTAAGGCAAGCAAACCCATTTGACGGGTAAGTTTTGAAGACTTTTTTTGATTCATCCTGTTGTCAATTGAAGCGTTGGTTTTGGCCAGTTAATTGCCAATGTCCAAGTGAAATAGGAATATTTCCATAGGTATTTAATTGATTGAAAAAATCTTTTATAAAAAAGGGTTCCTTATTGGCTTCCTTCATTTTTGCAAAATCGGCCAATGCACTTTCAATCAAATATTTTCCTGTGATATAGCTTGTACCATAACCAGGCTGTCGTAAATAAAGATGTTGTTCAAAAAGCAGTAATTCTTTTTCTGTTTTCATCCATCCGCGTGGCGTATATTCTGAATGAATACCACCTGCCTCTTCCATCGTCATTTCATTTGCATGCGCATAGAGTGAACCGAGTCCGCGTGCTGCACGCTGTGCAATCATAATATAAACTATTTCTCTAACCCTCGGGTTGTCATCATATAAGCCTACTTGCATAAACATTTCTTCAACGGCAGTTGCCATACCTTCGTTGCGAGAATCGAATATATTATAGAGTAAAGGGTTGCGTCTAATTTCACTTTGGTTTGGTTCACGATCCATTCTTGCTAACTCAAACCAATGGTAAAAATGAGAATAGAGTGGTCTTTGGTCTAAATGGGCCGTAATCCAAAAAAAATTACGTTTATCTTTAGGTACAAAAGCACCAAGATGCTCGTTCAAAGCAGGTTCAAAATAGTCTTTTACGGTAACAATTTCTTCTTCATCTAGGAAAGTCAACAGGCTTTTAGCCGATTTTTCTGCCATCTGTTGATAGGCCTCAGGAGAATCCGCATCGTTCAATTGAGGAAGCTTTCTATTGCGGTGTTCCTCTAATTTTAAGGAAGACCAAGCTCTAGCCAATTCTCGTTTTAGAATCATGACTTCATCATCCCAAGTTAACGGAACTAGATGTACATTTTGTAAGTACCATGTATAATTTTCTTTACCAATTCCAGAAGGACCATTTTTTGATGGAGCTTTTAATTTTAGCCAAGAAACCAAATCATCAGTCGATGTAATTGCTTCGTTGATGGTGGCTGTTAAATCAGTATTTTCTGTAACACCGGGTTGATTTAATAGGTTCTTAAGATCTTCACTTTGTTTTTTTATATCGCGAATACCCGCAATCCACAATTCTTTTGCATTGCCAGTTAGATTCAATTTTGCTTGCGTATTCAAGCTTGGAATGATGCCTAATTCGCCAATTAATGTATCGATGTCTGCTGAGTTTAATGGAAAAGTATACGTCCAGATATCCGTAATCATATGATGCGTTGGGCCTTCGTGTGCCGGAACATCACTACGATCTGTCCATAGTGATTTGTAAAATGCAGGATCGCGCTGCCAAGGTTTGAGAATGCGCTTATTAAAATCGTAACCGTTCATTTCTGCCCATACAATTTTCCAATCTATTTGGTGTTCAACAGGCCAATGAGCAGTGTCTATCCCTTGTAATTGGGTCTGTAATTTTTTAAATGTAGACGAGCGCTTTTCAAAAGCTGTTACCGTATAGTCTGGGGCACCTTCTCGTAATGGTGGTTTTTCAAAAGCCCTCCATTCTTTAAACAACATAACTAAATCTTCGTATGTTGCCTTTGTTGGAATAGCTTGTTTTTGAGCGTCTTTACAGGAAACAATCAACGCAAGTAAAATAGGAATATAATAAATTAGCTTTATTTTTTTCATTTAGGTAGTTTAGTGACTTTATTGGTTGTTATCTGTATTGACAGCGCCGTTTTACGATTTGTTCATCAAGGCTTCGATTGCATCGACCTCAATAGGGATGTTTCTCATTAAATTAAAAGGTTCTCCAGTTTCTTGAACCACTACATCATCTTCTAAACGAATGCCAAAATCTTCGTCGGGAATATAAATGCCAGGTTCAACAGTAAATACCATATTTGCTTGAATAGGATCACTTAAAATACCATAATCATGCGTGTCTAAGCCCATGTGGTGACTAGTGCCATGCATATAGTATTTTTTATACGCTGGCCATTCGGGGTTTTCATTTTGCACATCAGCCTTATCTAAAAGCCCTAAGCCCAGTAACTCACTAGTCATTAATTTTCCAACCTCTACATGATATGCTTCCCAGAAAGCGCCTGGAACGAGTAATTTTGTGGCTTCATTTTTTACACGTAATACGGCATTGTAAACTTCTTTTTGACGTTTGGTAAAGGTTCCAGAAACGGGAATCGTACGTGTCATATCACTGGCATAGTTGGCATATTCTGCCCCTACATCCATTAGAATTAAATCGCCAGCATTGCATATTTGATTGTTTTCAACATAGTGTAATACATTGGCATTATTACCAGCAGCAATAATTGGTGTGTAAGCAAACCCTTTTGATCTGTTTCGAATAAATTCATGAATAAATTCAGCTTCAATTTCGTATTCCATAATTCCAGGTTCTACAAAATTTAATACTCTACGAAATCCTTTTTCGGTAATATCACACGCTTTTTGGATGAGGTCTAATTCTGTCTGGTCTTTAACTGAACGTAAACGTTGTAAAATAGGATTGCTCTTTGCTACCGAATGTGCAGGATATTTATTTTTCAACCATTTTGTAAAACGGTCTTCTCGCGTTTCCGTTTCAACAGATGCTCTATAATGCTCATTCGTATTGATATAAACAGTACTGCATTGAGACATTAACTCAAAGAGTACTTTTTCTAAATCTTGTAACCAATAAACTGTTTTTATACCACTGGTTGTATAAGCGGCTTCCTTCGTTAACTTTTCACCTTCCCAAACGGCAATATGCTCATTGGTCTCTTTTAAAAATAAAATTTCACGATGTCTTTCTTTAGGACAATCAGGAAATAGTATAAGGATACTCTCTTCCTGATCAACACCGCTTAAGTAAAAAATATCGCGATTCTGCTCAAAAGGCATTGTGCTATCTGCACTGATGGGGTAGATATCATTTGAATTAAAAACAGCTAAACTGTTCGGATTCATCTGCCCCGTAAAATTTTTACGATTGTTAATGAATAGGTTTTGGTTAATTGGTAAGTATTTCATTTTAAATAAATTATTAGGAATTAAAACAAATTTATAAATTTGTTTAGAATGTAAGTGTAATTCTGACAACTTTATGGAAATTAAATAATTGATATGACTAACTTACGTGCCTTTGTAATGAATTAATAAACTATAATAACTAAACCAACCTCAAATGAAACACTTCAAATCACTAATGCTACTCAGTTTTTTATTCGTTGCTATTCAGCTAACGGCTCAAGATAATTCGCTGGTGAAAAATGTTCCGTTTACAAATATAGGGCCGTCGGTAATGAGTGGTCGTGTTGTAGACATTGATGTGAACCCAAAGCAACCTTCTCAGTTCTATGTAGCCTATGCTTCGGGAGGTTTGTGGTATACCAAAAACAATGGAACTACTTTTACACCTGTTTTAGATAGCGAAACAACCTTAAATGTTGGCGATATTGCCGTTGACTGGAATAGTGAAACTATTTGGGTAGGTACTGGTGAAAATAACTCATCGAGATCTTCGTACGCAGGTGTTGGAATTTTAAAAAGTACAGATAAAGGAAAGACATGGAACAATGTTGGATTGACAGATTCACATCACATCGGTAGGATACTGATTAACCCTAGTAATACTGATGAGGTATTGGTTGCCGTACTTGGTCACTTATACACGCCTAATAATGAACGGGGTATTTATAAAACTACTGACGGAGGTAAAACTTGGCAAAGAACACTATTTATCAATGAAACTACTGGAGTGATTGATATTGAAGCGTCAAAATATGATTTTAATATACAGTATGCCACGGCGTGGGAACGTGATAGAACAGCGTGGAACTTTAATGAAGGCGGTAAAAATTCGGCAATTTATAAAAGTACGGATGCAGGCGCTTCTTGGGCGCTTATTTCTACTGAAAAAAGTGGATTTCCAACAGGTGATGGAGTAGGTAGAATAGGTTTGGCAGTTTTTAACAACGATGTTGTTTATGCCTTATTAGACAATCAGTTTAGACGAAAAGCAGAGAAGAAAAAGAAGGATGAAGGTTTGGCTAAAGATGATTTTAAAACCATTAGTAAGGCAAATTTTTTAAAGTTAGAGAATAAAGCATTGGATGCATTTTTGAAAGACAATCGCTTTCCTAAAAAACATACCGCTTCAAGTGTAAAAAAACAAGTTCAAAACAATGAATTGCAACCTGCTGATTTAGCTAGTTTTTTAGAAGATGCAAATTCAATCATGTTTGATAGTCCTGTAATTGGTGCTGAGGTGTATAAGTCTATTGATGGAGGTAACACTTGGAAAAAAACACATACAGATTATTTAGATGGTATGTATAGTTCTTATGGTTACTATTTTGGAGAAATCAGAGTCAATACAGCCGATGAAAATTCAATTTATATCATGGGGGTGCCTATATTAAAATCGAAAGATGGTGGGAAATCATTTAGTTCAATAGGTAAAGAAAATGTGCATTCAGATCATCAAGCTTTATGGGTGAACCCTAATTTACCAGGTCATTTAATCAACGGAAATGATGGCGGCTTAAATATTACCTATGATGACGGCGATAATTGGATTAAAAATAACCAACCAGCCGTTGGGCAATTTTACTATGTAAATGTAGATAATGAAAAGCCGTATAACGTTTATGGCGGACTTCAAGACAACGGTGTTTGGAAAGGACCAAGTGATTATAGTCCGTCTAAAGGATGGGAAGGCAGCGGTAAATATCCGTACGATAGAATCGGGGGTGGCGATGGCATGCAAGTGCAGATTGACAGTAGAGATGCCAATGTTGTTTATGCAGGCTCACAATATGGAAATTATTTCAGGGTGAACTTAAAAACGGGTAAACGAATTCGGATCAACCCGAAACACGAATTGGGAGAAACACCGTATCGTTTTAATTGGCAATCGCCTATTTTATTGTCATCGCATAATCAAGATATTTTTTACATGGGTGGTAATAAATTACACAGATCATTTGATAGAGGAGAAACATTAGAAGTTATTTCGGGCGATTTAACAAATGGTGGGAAAAAAGGAGATGTTGCCTATGGAACACTGACTACAATTTCAGAATCTCCCTTTCAATTTGGAATGATTTATACGGGTAGCGATGATGGGCTTATTTATTTAACCAAAGATGCGGGTGGAAGCTGGAATAAAATTTCTGACAATTTACCACAAGATTTATGGGTTTCAAGAGTCATTGCCTCTCAACATAAAAAAGAAAGAGTATACGCAAGTTTAAATGGATATAGAAACGATGATTTTAAGGTGTACGTATACGTTTCAGAAGATTTTGGTAACACATGGAAGTCAATTGGAACAACGATTCCGAATGCTCCTGTAAATGTGATAAAAGAAGATCCAATAGATGAAAACATGTTGTATGTAGGAACCGATAATGGGGTATATGTTTCTTTCGATCAAGGCGCTTCTTTTCATGCTTTTGATAACGGATTAACAAAAGCAGCAGTACATGACGTTGTAATTCAAGAAAGGGATAAAGACTTAATAGTAGGTACGCATGGCCGCTCTATTTATAAAGCGAATATTGGTAGCCTACAGCAATATGCTACTGTAAAAAATAAGGATTTGGCCATTTTTGATATCCCTCAAATAAGACATTCAGGTCGTTGGGGAACTTCTTGGAGTCAATGGAATGATGCATTTGAACCTAAAGAAACCATCTCGTTTTATTCAAAAACTGGAGGAAAGAAAAATGTGGAAATTAAAAATGCTGATGGAGCGCTACTACAAACTATTGCTGTTGATGTGGTAGCAGGGTATAACTATGTAGACTACGACCTAACTCTTGATGAAAAATTAGGGCAAAAAGCCAATGCTAAGAAAAAGGGAGCGGCCTTCAAAAAGGCAGAGAACGGAAAATATTATTTACCCAAAGGAACATATACAATTGCCATAGATACCGCGTCTAAGACCTTTGAAATAAAGTAAGTAAATGGTGGGCACGAAACAACTTAAGGTATTTTTTTTGATACTAATTTTTAGTAGTTGCTCACCAAAGCTAAAACAATCGTTTTCAAAATTATCACCACCCGAGAAATCTTGGGTGGTTTTTCATGCTTTTAAAGCAAAAAAAGCCTATTCAATTTCACTAGAAGCAGAGCGTGTTAAAGATTCTATGAATGGGCATGCCTCCGTCGGAAGTGACCCTAATGGAGGAAAGCTAGATGCCTTTAAACACAGTTATTGGATGGCTAGGTTGACTCAAAACATTGGGAAAAATGCAGCACACTCTTTAGGGGAAGCACATGAAAAAGGAAATTACAAAACCTATAAGAAAAGAAAATTGGAAGATGGTTTTTTGCCAGATAAACAGTCGTCAGAAATGGATTTATTCAACAATTAAGTGGGAATAAAAATAGGGCAGTATTATCAAAATGCTTCAAAAAAGGTAGTAATTAATCAATTATTAGACTCCTTAAGCAGCGGAAAGTTAAGAATCTTAAGCAAAGATGCATTGGGTAATTTTTTAGATTGTAACCATAAAAAAATCCCACTTGACTCGTTAAAAAGTAAGTGGGATACTAAAAAATGTTTGATACCTTCAAATCATTAATTTGCTACTATAACAAAAAGTGCCTCTTGAAGGTTATTCCTTCAACGCATCGAACTCTTTAAAGAGTGTTAAATTTAAGGCTTCAATTTGACTCCTATAAACGGGCCAATCGTTTTTGTAAAAGGTGTTGATCTCGTTCATTATTTGCTCCATTTTTTCATCGGCATTTTTCACCAATTGCATTTCTGTTTTGCCTGGTGCTTGCAATAAGGAGCCAATATAACGTCTTGCAATAAAAATGTAAGAGATAGGAGTAGGGTCTGGACTTCTTGTAATGCCTTGACGCTTGTCAACTTTACCCACCATGGTGTCAATTAGGTTATTAATTGATTTTAGAATGGAGTCGGTTGCCTTATAAGCATCTTTATATTCCTTATGCCCTTTTAATTGTTTTTTGTATTGCTCGGCAATTTCCTTAGACTTTGTTAGCTTGTCAGTAGCCTTACCTGCCAATTCTGTTTTTGCTTCGAGTTTTTTTAGTAAATCATATTTTGTATTCAATACACTTAAAGGCATCTCCACTCTTGGATCATAGGCAACGGAAACGGTGGTTGAATCTTTTGCGCCAGCATAATGAAATACTACTTTATAATCGCCTGGTAATACCGTGAGTCCTCTAGGTTCTCGCTGATTTTTAGAAGCAGCCCGTCTTGAAGGCCCTCGTACACCTTTCTCTGCCATACCCCAAAAAGTTCTGTGTAACCCGCTTTCTTTGGGTGCTTTTTGTTTGATTGTTCTGATCAGTTCATTTTGAGTGTTGTAAACGTTTAACGTTATCGAATCGGCTATTTTCTTATCAGATTTAGCATCTGATTTTGGTTTTGTAATGCTATAGCTCAGCATAGCTCCGCGTTCTCTATTTTCACCATTAAAAAGCGCATTACCGCCAAAGCGAGATCCCGTTGGTTGTTGTGTTTGATTTAAGAAGGCTTTGGGTGCTGGATATACCTTTAAGGTTTTATTTAATTCTTGAGCACCTTCTGTAGCTAAAGTTCGCAAGGGTCTAATATCATCTAAAACATACATAGACCTTCCGAAAGTGGCGATGTCTAAATCGTGTTCCCGTGGGTGAATAGCCAAATCCATTGTTGGTACTGTTGGAAAGTTGTTCGTCCATTTGTTCCATGTTTTAGCTTCGTCAATACTAACGTACAAACCATTTTCGGTACCTAAAAACAATAATTTCTTTTCTATAGGGTCTTGAATTAGGGCTAACGAGTAACCAAAAGCCTCCGTTTGTTTGTCTAACAAACTCTCCCATGTTTTTCCATAATCTGAAGTGCGATATAGATAAGGCTTGAAATCAAAATTTCGGTAATTATTGATGACAGCATACGCTTCTCCAGCGTTGAAGGTTGACGCTTTAATTTGATTTACCCAACCGCCTTTTAAAAAGTTTTTTCCTTTCGGAGAAACATTCGTCCAAGTTTCACCTCCATTTCTAGAAATTTGTATTTGACCGTCATCGGTACCCACCCAAAGTACGCCCTTTTCAACCGGGCTCGGAGTAATGGCTAAAATAGTACAATGATTTTCTGCTCCAGTAGCGTCCATGGTGATTCCACCACTTTCGTGTTGTTTTTGTTTTTCAGGATCATTGGTTGTTAAATCGGCTGAAATTAGATTCCATTCATGACCTTTATTTGTTGATTTATGTACAAACTGACTTCCAAAATAAATGGTTTTAGAATCAAAAGGGTCGATGGCAATGGCCGAATTCCAATTGAAACGCAATTTTACATCGGGATCTGGATGTGTTGGAATGATAGTCTTGTTATTACCCGTTACACGGTCATAGATACTTACTGATCCTTGTTGAGACATGGTATAGCCATATCTTGAATTTTCAGGATCGGGAACCACATCAAAACCATCTCCAAAGGAAATTTCTTGCCAATAAGAATTTCGAATACCTTGTGCCTTTAAAACATAAGCAGGTCCGGCCCATGAACCGTTATCTTGCATTCCTCCATAGAGATTATACGGATATTCCATATCGTAGGCGATATGATAGAACTGACCTACTGGAATGTTTTCTACAAAGCGCCACGTTTTCCCTTTGTCTTTGGTAATATTTAAACCACCATCATTTCCGTCAATCATATAACTCGGATTTTCAGGGTGTATCCACCAGGCATGATGGTCAGGGTGTACGCCAGCGTCTGATCCATAAGCAGGCATTAATTGTTTGAATGATTTTCCACCATCGTCACTAACATTAACATAGGTAAAAACACTATACACTCTATTTTCATTTTTACTGTCTACAAAAAGGTCTGAATAGTAAAAAGGTCTGTTGCCAATGTCAGATTTATCATTAATCATCTTCCATTTGATACCGCCATCTTCCGATTTGTAAAGGGCATTTTTTTTAGCTTCTACTAGCGCATATACTACTTTAGGATTGCTTGGTGCGAATGACAACCCGATTCTACCTAAATTTCCTTTAGGCAAACCATCCTCGTCCGTTTTCTTTGTCCAAGTTTCACCACCATTATACGTAATGTATAAGCCAGAACCTTCTCCTCCAGAGTTAAAGGTCCAAGGTTTGCGACGGTGTTCCCACATTGCCGCAATTAGTTTGTTTGGGTTTGAAGGGTCAACTACTAAATCTGCAGCTCCTGTTTTATTGTTTACAAACAATGATTTTGTCCATGTTTTTCCACCGTCGGTTGTTTTAAAAACACCGCGTTCAGGATGTTCACCCCAAGGAGATCCAATAGCGCCTACATAAACGGTATTCGGATTGTCTTTGTCAATGATTATTCTATGAATATTTCTTGTTTTTTCAAGGCCCATTAATTGCCAAGTAGCGCCAGCATCTAAACTTCTATAAATTCCATAACCGCCATTTAAACTATTTCTTGGATTTCCTTCTCCAGTACCTACCCATATTACATCAGGATTGCTTTGTTGAATTGTAATGGCGCCGATAGAGGCGACCGCTTGTTTGTCGAAAATTGGTTTCCAGTCAACACCGCCACTTTCAGATTTCCAGACACCACCAGAAGCGGCACCGGCATAAATAATATCAGGTTGAGTAGTCACCACGTCAATAGCTGTAATTCTACCACTCATTCCGGCAGGACCAATAGCACGGGTTTTCATGCCTTTTAGTTTTTCAATATCTAGTTGTTGAGCGCCAATTGCGGACGCAATAAAAAAGACAAGTATGCTTAATTTCTTCATTTTAAATAGGGTTGGTTAATACGGTTCTAAGGTAATCTGATTTTTATTAATACACAATTTTATTGCCTTCTCCCTAGAATTACCAACGGTGACAAAGCTATTTTGCTATGCTTTTTTAGTATATTGCAAGTTCAAATTATGCAAGCTTCAATCGATGCGAATAATCAAAATTAGATACTTTCATTTTTTCCTGTTTTCTTTTTTTATGGTATGTTTTAGTGTCCGAAGTTTTGGTCAGCTAAACATTCCTGAAAAACCTAAAGATCAAACGAGTGTTTATGATGGAGCTAAGTTGTTAGATGGGAATGAAAAAGTCAGTTTAGAGCAAAAATTAATCAATTATAGTGATACTACATCTACACAAATAGTTGTAGCTACCATTACTACTTTAAATGGAGAAGAGATTGCGTTGTACGCTACAGAATGGGCGCAGCAATGGGGAATAGGCCAGAAAGAGGAAGATAATGGCGTACTTATTCTAGTGGCAAAAGAGGATCGTAAATTATGGATTACTACTGGCTATGGCGTTGAACATTTATTAACGGATGCAATTTCAAAGCGCATCGTTACCAATATTATTACACCACGTTTCAAACAAGGTGATTTTTATGGCGGCTTAGACCGAGGGACTTCTGCTATAATGCAAGTATTAAGTGGAGAATATCAAGGAACACGTACAGAAGATAGCTCGAGTGAAGGAATACCGTTTATTTTTATTGTTATTTTCTTTATTGTTTTAATGATTATTCTTTCTAATACTAAAAGAGGTGGTGGCAGAAATGGAGGTAGAAGACGGAACTCCACAGCAGGGTCTATTTTAGAGGCGATTATATTAAGCAATGCCGGTCGTGGTGGTTTTGGTGGCAGCGGTGGTTTCGGTGGCGGTAGTTCTGGTGGCGGTGGCTTCGGTGGAGGCTTTGGTGGCGGAGGCTTCGGTGGAGGAGGCGCTGGAGGAAGTTGGTAATTAATCTCCTTAAATTTATAAAAATTAAAATGCGATATTTATGAAAGTGAATGGTATATTTCTTATACTTTTAATAGTTCTTTTTTCTTGTGCTCCAACAGAGAAAAAGCCTGTGATTGATGTTTCAGAACCTTATATTCTTGTATTAGGTAACGCCCAAGATGCGGGCTATCCACAAATTGCTTGCGAAAAAGATTGTTGTAAGCGTGTTTATGAAAATCCAGAAAACAAGCGTTTGGTTAGTTCAATTGCTTTGGTTGATCCTATTTCTAATGAAAGTTGGATTTTTGATGCCACTCCCGATTTTCCAGCACAATCAAAAATACTATCTAAACACTTAAAAAATAATAAGCAGTTACCAGATGGTGTTTTTTTAACTCATGGGCATATGGGTCACTATACGGGTTTAATGTTTTTAGGAAGAGAAGCATTAGGCGCAGAAAAAATGCCCGTTTATGCCATGCCTAAAATGGAGACGTATTTAACAAATAATGGGCCGTGGAGTCAATTGGTGAAATTGAATAATATAGCGATTAAACCCATTACTAAAGATACCGCAATTGTACTAAATGAGCGCATCTCTGTACTTCCAATTCAAGTGCCACATCGTGATGAGTTCACTGAAACAGTTGGTTTTATTATTCAAAACAAACAACAAAAGGCACTTTTTATACCAGACATCGATAAATGGAGTAAATGGGACCGAAGTATCGTAGATTATATTAAAGAAGTAGATATCGCTCTGTTGGACGCCACTTTTTTTAAAAATGGTGAAATCAATAGAGATATGAATGAAGTGCCCCATCCTTTTGTAGAAGAAAGTATGGAGTTATTTAAAAATCTATCCGATAAGGATAAGGAAAAAGTACATTTTATTCACTTTAATCATACCAATCCGCTACTGATTGATGGTAGCGATTCGCAACAACAGGTATTGAAAAGCGGATTTCATATAGCGAAAGAAGAAATGATAATTTCTTTTTAAAACATTCTAAATCCACCGCCACCTCGAGTTTCACCGGCTTTGCCTAGTGTGTTGAATTTATAACTGAAACCAATCATAAAATACTGTTGTAACACGGTGCTTTGCGAATCTTCAATGTAATTTTCTGTTGCACGTCTACGCGCATTTGTATTTTGATTTAATAAGTCATACCCTTTTAAGGTAATCATTCCTTTATCTTGCATAACTGAGTAACCCAATGAAGAGTTCCAAAACCAAGCACTTTTTTGAAAGCCATCGGCAATATTGGGATTGTAACTAAAGATGACATTGTTATCCCACTCTAGGTTTTTTGGTACCGTAGTTTTTAAATCGAGCCTTAAAGTGTGGGTCAAAAAATCAGTATCATTAAACGTGTCAATATCGTAGGTGTTTTTGCTAAATGAGATACGATAGTTAGGTCTAAACTCTAAAACATCTTTCCATGAAAATGCCATATTTAGGCTCGGAGCTAACGAAGTCACAGTAGAAGCGTATTTTATTGTATTACTAAAATTTATATTTCTGTTTTTACTTACATTTAAACCAAGTCCCACTTTGAATGTTTTAACGGAATCAATTTTTGTTGAGATATTATAATTGCTACCAACACCTATATAATAATTTCCATCTACATTAGTATACGTGGTTGTCCGTAGTAAATTTTCATCAATAATTGTTTGTGCCACTACCTGATTACTGTTAAAATTAGACCATAGATATGAATAAAAACCAGACCCTTTTTGAAAATTGAAATTATTAAAATTAAAACTAAAACTGTGGTTGTTTGATGGAGTCAAATTGGGATTTCCAACAGTTATATTTAATGGGTTTGAAATATCAATATAAGGTTGTAATTGTCGTATTTGAGGCACGTTGCTTTGCAAGCTGTATCTAAGACTAATCGATTTTCGAGAGCTAAAACTATAGCGCAAGTTAGAATTCGATTCAAAGGTGTTAAAGTTTCGTTTTAAATCTAATTCAGGTCTCAAAAGGTCATTGTTTTCTAATACACGGTATACATGAAAGCCCCCAAAATTGATATTGAGTTTATCTGTTTTATACGTCAAGCGGAGTCCTTGTTCGCTTCTGTTATTTTGATATTCAAAATCAGTACTTAAATCAGTGTTAAACTCGGTGTAATCTTGACTAAAACTATCAAAATCATAAGTGCTTTTAACATTCTCTCTTTTTTCATTTTCATACTCATGGCTAAAATCTAAGTAAAATTCTTTACCGCTAATTGGTAGTCGATAGGTCAATTTGGTTTCTAAATTTTTAGTGTCATCACTACTGTCAGTAAATTGATTTCTAGAGATTGTTTCAGGAGTATCACCGTATATATTGGTTTCAGATGTTAAGAAATCATCTGTTGTTGTCGCGTTGAATTCATTACTTAATCTAAAGCGTAAAAAGGCCCCTCTAACACCAAATTTTTTCGTAATGTCAAATCTATTTTGAAATTTACGCCCCATATTTTCTATATAAGAATCGGCGTTTGACTCGTTTGTCAAAAGGTCGTCTTCATCACTATCACTAGAGCTTTCATAAGTATTGTATACTCTTTTATTCGTTGAATATTGAAATGAAGGTTGAATGTTTATTAGTAAAGTACTATCTATCGTGATGTCAAATTCTAAATTTGCATTATGGCTATCAGATTCATTGGTAGCTTTTGAGTTTGAGGAAGTAAAAAACTGACGATCTGGGAGTATATTTTCCCTTTCGCTAGCGCTTTCATTTTTGGAATCGCTATTCGAGTAAAAATAGTCGGCTGAAATATCTACCTTTTTACCAATTTTATCAGCGTAATTAAATCCAGTGTTTTTTGAGCTAGTTATGCCTTCACCACCACCAAAAGAACGACCGCCAACTGAAAAGGAAAATTGGCCTCCACTGGTTACGTTGAAGGAGGTGTTTCCACCACCACCAAACATTTTTTCAATTTCACCAAAGCTAAACCCGATGGAGTTGATATTGTTTCCTCCTGCCAAAACACTGATACGTCTGTCGTTGTTGAAATAATTGAGCATTCCTGCAAATTCATAACGCTCATCTGTTCCTAGTCCACCTGCAATTCTACCAAAAATTCCCTTATTGTTTTCTTCTTTAATTGTTAAATTGATGGTTTTGTCATCTCCGGTGCTGTCTTCTCCGGCAAAGGCTTGTGCCTTTGTTTTTGTGTCGGTTATTTGAATTTTCTCTATAATATCTTTGGTTAAATTTCTAGTGGTAATGGTAGGGTCGTTTCCGAAAAAGGGTTTGCCATTGACCAAAATCTTACTTACTTCCTTGCCGTTTACCGTAATTTTTCCATTTTCGTCTACTTCAACACCTGGTAATTCTTTTAAAACATCTTCAACATTGGCATCTTTTTTTGTCTTAAATGATGCCACATTAAATTCAACAGTATCTTTTTTTATGGTAATTGGTGCTCGTGACTTGATAAACACTTCATCTAAAGTATTTGAATCGTCGCTCAGTTCAATTGCAGTTAGGTGTAGTTCATTGGCTGATAACTTTATGGTCTTTTTGAAAGATTGATATCCCACATAAGAAACATAAAGATTTAGGTTGTCATCGTAGGTTTTTCCTTCTAAAACAAACTTCCCTTCTCGATCAGTAATGGTATAAGTAATTAAGGTGCTATCTTGGGGTCTTTCAACATGAACGGTAGCAGATTCTAGTAGGCTCTTATCGCTTTTAGAAACAATGGTTCCTGTAATTTTAAATGATTTTTGTTGGGCAAAAAGCAGGGTGCTAGCGACTAAGCTAAGTACTAAAATAAAAGATCTCATATTTTTTCATGCAATTATGAAAACGAAGATAATTTCTTTTAATCACTCATATTCCCAACAATAACTTAAAGTTATGTTAAAAGAAGCTATTTTTTTCTGAAATATATAATTATTGGGACCCCGTGAAAGTCAAAAATACTACGCATTCTGTTTTCAAGATACCTTTTGTAAGGGTCTCTAACATACTGCGGTAAATTACAGAAAAAGGCAAATTGGGGAGTAGGCGTAGGTAATTGTGTACAGAACTTAATTTTCACAAATTTCCCCTTATAAGCAGGTGGCGGATTATTGGTGACAATTTCTAGCATTGTTTCATTCAATTTGCTAGTAGTAATTCTATTCTTTCTATTGTTATATACTGTTACAGCAGTTTCAATAGCTTTAAAGATACGTTGCTTCGTTAATGCCGAGACAAATATAATAGGCACATCAGTAAAAGGTTCAATTTCTTCTCTGATTTGATCTTCAAATTGTTTGGTGGTTTTCGTATCTTTTTCTACTAAATCCCATTTATTCACTAAAATGACGATGCCTTTTTTATTTTTTTCAGCGAGCCAAAAGATACTTTGATCTTGACCTTCAAATTTACGTGTAGCATCAATGACTAAAATAGCAACATCACAATATTCAATCGCTCGCACAGAGCGCATCACAGAATAAAATTCAAGATCTTCTTTTACCTTACTTTTTTTACGAATTCCTGCTGTATCAACTAAATTAAAGTCAAACCCAAAACGATTGTATTTGGTATCTATCGCATCTCTTGTAGTACCTGCAATATCAGTTACAATGTATCTATCTTCGCCTATAAGTGCGTTAATAAAAGAAGATTTACCTGCATTGGGTCTTCCCACAACCGCAAATCTAGGTAAGTCATCTTCCAAGACCTCCTCTTTTTCCGGTAAGGCCTTAACTAAATCATCTAAAAGATCACCTGTACCGCTACCATTGATACTTGCGATGGTATGATATTCGCCTAAACCTAGTCCATAAAACTCTACAGCATCTGCGTTGCGTTTACTATTGTCTACTTTGTTGATAACTAAAAAAACGGGTTTTTTAATTTTGCGAAGTAGTTGGGCAACATCTTCGTCCATTCCGGTGATACCAGATTCTACATCTACCATAAAGAGAATCGCATCGGCTTCATCAATTGCCAACTCAACTTGTTTGTCAATTTCTGCTTCAAAAACATCATCAGAACCTTTAACATATCCACCTGTGTCAATTAAGGTAAATTCTTTTCCATTCCATTCACATTTTCCATAATGCCTGTCTCTTGTTACGCCACTAGTGGCATCAACAATTGCTTCACGACGTTGAATCAGTCGATTAAAAAAAGTTGATTTTCCTACATTTGGCCTTCCTACTATGGCAACGATGTTTCCCATTTCTTAAAATAATTGGCTGCAAAGATAACTTATTGTGAACAGATTTAATAAATTTAATGCTTTAAAAGGTAATTATTTAGATGAAGGAACCAATACACAATAAACCGCTCAATAAGCTTTTGTTGAAACCTCGGTTTATGTTAGAACATAATGAGCGTAGCGAAGTAATTTTAGAAAAATTCAGTAAAGAGTTTGCTGCGAATAATTCTGATTTTATTGGGAAAATTGCGGACCATCATGTTATTATTGACGTATCATTAAAAGAGGCGCATTTTTGGTCTCCTCAATTAAATTTAGAAATTGAAAAAAAAGATAATAATGGTACATTAATTAAAGGTCTCTTTGGGCCGAAGCCCCAGGTTTGGACATTTTTTATGTTTATTCATTTCGCAGTAGCACTCGCTTTTATCATTTTTTTGGTGTTAGCTTATGTGAAATGGACGTTGGATCAAGCCTATACTTTTTCGGTACTTATGTGTTTGGTTATGTTTGTGTGTTGGTTTGTTTTATATACTCTTGGACAACTAGGGAAAAAGAAAGGGTATGAGCAAATGCTGCTCTTAGATCAGTTTATGAAAAAAGTTTTAGCTAAGTAATTGCTCTCTGTCGAGAATTTGTTGCATTTCTTTTTGTAACTCCAATGCTTTTTCTTGTGCTTTTTCGGCAAAATCTGCACCATTAGAAGCGTAAATAATTCCTCTAGTAGAGTTAATTAATAAACCGATGTCTTTATTTAAACCGAAGTGACATACGTCTTGCAAATTTCCGCCTTGAGCGCCTACACCAGGAACCAATAAAAAGTGATTAGGGATGATGGCACGGATTTCCTTAAAATAGGTCGGTCTAGTTGCTCCAACCACAAACATTAAATTGTTGGCGTTCTTCCAGCTTAATGATTTCTTTAGTACTTTTTTATAAAGTGCCTCATTATCAATTTTAAGTGTTTGAAAATCGAGACCGCCAATATTGGAAGTCAAAGCGAGTAGTATGGTAAATTTATCTTTAAAGGCCAAAAAAGGTTCAACAGAGTCGCTACCCATATATGGAGCAACGGTTATAGAATCAAAATTTAAATCCTCAAAAAAAGCTTTGGCATAGCGTGTTGAGGTGTTGCCTATGTCACCGCGCTTTGCATCGGCAATAGTAAAAATATCAGGATACTTTTTATTTAAGTAAACTATCGTTTTTTGTAATGATTGCCAGCCTTTAATTCCGTAGGCTTCATAAAAAGCGGTATTGGGTTTGTAAGCAACAGTGAGGTGATGAGTTGCATCGATAATTTGTTTGTTGAATTCAAAAATTGGGTCTTCTAATTTAAGAAGATGTTTGGGGATTTTATCTAAATCAACATCCAAACCCACACATAAAAAGGATTGTTTTTTCTTAATTTGCTCAATGAGCTGCTCTTTTGTCATCACTTTAAAATAAAACGTTTTACAAAAGTACTATTTTTTAATAGTTTGGTTATATTTGAGTGCTAAATTTAAGCATGTATTTGTTTGAATGGGTGTTGAGATTGAATGAATATTAATAAAAAGTAATCTCCTTTACTTTTAATGAATTTAAGATACCATTATGAGAAAAAAAATTGTCGCAGGAAATTGGAAAATGAATTTGACCAAAGAGGCATCGTTAAAATTAGTAACAGAAATAAGTGAGGGTTTGGGAACCATCTCAGACGATACTAAAGTTATTGTTTCGCCTCCTTATATAAATATTCCGTATGTAGTTGATGCTCTAAATAGAGATACCAACATTGAAGTTGCCGCGCAAAATATGCATCAAGCAGAAAGTGGTGCTTATACAGGTGAAATTTCTGCAGCAATGCTAAAAAGCGCTGGTATAAACACGGTTATTTTAGGGCATTCAGAGCGTAGAGAATACTTTAAGGAAGATGCTCATCTATTGACTAAAAAAGTAGAGCAAGCCCTACAACATAAAATGGGAATAGTTTTTTGTTTTGGCGAAAAATTAGATGATAGAAAGTCAGAAAATCATTTCAATGTAGTAGAATATCAATTGAAAGATTCACTTTTTCATTTAGAAGAAAGTGATTGGCAGCATATTGTGTTGGCATATGAGCCTGTATGGGCAATTGGCACTGGTGAAACCGCCAGCCCTGAACAAGCGCAAGAAATGCATGCCTTTATAAGAAATTTAATTGCAGTGCAGTATAATGAAGAGTTGGCTGATGAAATTTCTATTTTATATGGAGGTAGTGTAAAACCGAACAATGCTCAAGAAATTTTTTCGAAACCAGATGTTGATGGAGGTCTTATAGGAGGTGCTTCGTTAAATGCTTCAGACTTTATTGCCATAATACATGCTATTTAATCGCTAGTAAAAGTGTTTAGATAAAAAATTGAAAGAATGTCAAATATATATATTGCCTATAATTTTACGGTAGCACCGTTACAACCCGCTGTTGAAATATTAATTGCTGAATTGGGTTATGCAGGCTTTGAAAGCTTTGTTGAAAACGAACAAGGTGTTACGGCCTATATCCAAAAAGAAGATGATGATGAACACATTCTTGATGCTATTTATGCATTAAAAAATGATGAATTCGAGATTTCATTTGTAAAAGAAGAAATTGCTCAAGTGAATTGGAACAGCGAATGGGAAAAGAATTTCAACCAGATTCAAGTAGATGATCTCGTTAGTATTCGAGCACCTTTCCACAACAATCCTAACTTAAAATATGACATTGTAATTGAGCCAAAAATGAGTTTTGGTACAGGGCATCACGAAACGACCCATATGATGATTCAGCATTTGCTAGACATCGATTTGACCAATAAAAAAGTGCTAGATATGGGCTGTGGAACAGGGATTTTAGCAATTTTTGCTGAAATGAAAGGGGCGCAACCTATTGATGCTATTGATATTGATGCGTGGTGTTTTGAAAATTCTGTTGAAAATTGCGAAAGAAATGGCTGTAAACATATCTCGGTTTATGAAGGAGATGTGGCTTTATTGACAGGTAAAAAATACGACGTAATTATTGCCAATATCAATCGCAATATTTTGTTGAATGATATGGAAGCTTATGCTCATTGTTTAAATGATAAAGGGGTTCTATTGTTAAGTGGGTTTTATAAAGAAGATATTTCTGTAATAAATGCTGAGGTAGAAAAATACAATTTACAATTAGATAGAACCATTGAGCGTCATAATTGGACTGCCTTGAAGTATTTAAAGTAATTGATTTATTTGGCTAAAGGTTGTGTGTTCTCAAATTCTTTTTTTAATTTTAGGGCTTCATTATGAGCACAAAAGAAAAGATTCAAGAAAAAGTTGATGTTTTAGAACAAGAACTCAATCAACATGAAATTATTTTATTCAATGATGATGTGAATACATTTGATCATGTAATAGCGTCGTTAATGAACGTGTGTCAGCACTCTCCTGAGCAAGCTGAGCAATGTGCGTACTTAGTACATTATAAAGGGAAATGTGGCGTGAAAACCGGTGAATATAAAGAATTAAAACCGCGTTGCACAAAATTATTGAACCTTGGGCTGTCTGCCGAAATCGTTTGAAATAGGTACATTAGGTAAAAATTGATTTCTAGTTTTGTAAAAATCAATCCTTTATAATGCGAATTGTTTATTGAAACTTCCTCTTTTTTACGCATTTTATATAAATTAAGTTGTTTAGCTATTTTATTTTAGGGATATTTAAAAAAGATTGCGAAATTAAGTATCTTTACGCACATTTTATTTAACCAATTAAATTAGAGTATGGCATTTGATATTGACATGATAAGAAACGTCTATAAAACAATGGGCGAGCACATTAATAAGGCAAGAGAGTTAACAGGTAAACCATTGACTCTTTCTGAAAAAATATTATATTCTCACTTGTCTGAAGGTATCCCAACTCAGATTTTCCAAAGAGGTAAATCGTATGTTGATTTTGCTCCAGATAGAATTGCTTTGCAAGATGCTACGGCACAAATGGCATTGTTGCAATTTATGCAGGCTGGGAAAAAGAAAGTAGCAGTACCAACAACTACGCATTGTGATCACTTAATTCAGGCGAAAGTTGGAGCTGAAGCTGATTTACAAAACGCATTGAATACAAGCAATGAAGTTTTTAACTTTTTAGAATCTGTTTCAAGTAAATACGGACTCGGTTTTTGGAAACCAGGCGCAGGAATTATACACCAAGTTGTGTTGGAAAATTATGCATTTCCTGGAGGAATGATGATTGGTACAGATTCGCACACCGTTAATGCTGGAGGCTTAGGTATGGTCGCTATTGGTGTTGGTGGTGCAGATGCTGTAGATGTAATGGCAGGTATGCCATGGGAATTGAAATTTCCAAAACTGATAGGTGTAAAATTAACTGGAAAATTAAACGGATGGACAGCATCTAAAGATGTTATTTTAAAAGTTGCAGGTATCTTAACTGTAAAAGGTGGAACCGGAGCAATTGTTGAATATTTTGGTGAAGGTGCTAAAAGTTTATCATGTACAGGTAAAGGAACCATCTGTAATATGGGGGCAGAAATTGGAGCAACAACTTCTACTTTTGGTTACGACGATGCTATGGAGCGTTTTTTACGTGCTACGGATAGAAATGAAATTGCTGATGAAGCGAATAAAATAAGAGAACATTTAACAGGTGATGCTGCGGTATATGCAGAGCCTGAAAAATATTTTGACCAAGTTATAGAAATTGACCTTTCTAACTTGCATCCGCACTTAAATGGACCTTTTACGCCAGATTTAGCTACGCCTGTTGGTGAGTTAGGTGAAAAAGCGAGAAAAAATGATTGGCCATTAAAAGTGGATTGGGGGTTGATAGGTTCATGTACGAATTCATCTTACGAAGATTTAACACGTGCGGCGTCTATTGCTCAACAAGCAATTGATAAAAAATTAAAGCCTAAAAGTGATTTCGGTATTAACCCGGGTTCTGAACAAATTAGATTTACAGCTGAACGTGATGGACTGTTAAATGTATTCGAAAAATTAGGCGCTACGGTATTTACAAATGCTTGTGGACCTTGCATAGGGCAATGGGATAGAAGTGACCGAAAAGGGGAAGAAAAAAATACCATTGTACATTCGTTTAATAGAAATTTCGCAAAACGTGCAGATGGAAACCCAAATACACATGCGTTTGTTGGTTCGCCAGAAATGGTCGCTGCAATTGCTATTTCAGGTAGATTGGATTTTGATCCAATGAATGATACTTTGCTAAATGAAGAAGGTCAAGAAGTTAAATTAGATGAGCCTCGTGGAATTGAATTACCACCAAAAGGATTTGATGTTGAAGATGCAGGATATGTAAAAGCTCCGGAAGATGGATCTAGTATAGGTGTTGTTGTGAATCCAGACTCTAAGAGACTACAATTATTAGAGCCTTTTAAGCCTTGGGACGGTAAAAATATTACTGGAGCTAAGTTGCTTATTAAAGCGAAAGGTAAATGTACTACAGATCATATTTCTATGGCAGGACCTTGGTTGCGCTTTAGAGGACATTTAGATAATATTTCTAATAACACATTAACAGGAGCGTTAAATGCATTTAATGAAAAGACAGATACTGTTAAAAACCAATTAACTGGTGACTACGGGTCTGTTCCAGATGTGCAAAGAGCCTATAAAGCTGCGGGAGTTCCTACAATTGTTGTAGGAGATCATAATTATGGGGAAGGTTCATCGCGTGAACATGCAGCGATGCAACCACGTCATTTAGGAGTTATTGCCGTATTGGTAAAATCGTTTGCTAGAATTCATGAAACCAATTTGAAAAAACAGGGTATGTTAGGGTTAACATTTGTGAATGAAGCTGATTATGATAAAATACAAGAAGCTGATACTTTTGATTTTGTAGACTTAACAGCATTCGCTCCGGGTAAACCGTTGACAATTAGTATTAAGCATGCTGATGGTAGTGAAGAATCTATTTTAGTCAACCATACATACAATGAGAGTCAAATAGAATGGTTTAAACACGGGTCGGCATTAAACTTAATTAAGAAGGAGAATGCTGCTTAGTTATAGTTTATGAAAGGTATAAAAACAAAAAAGGTTCCTAGATAGGAACCTTTTTTGTTTTTATATTTAAAACGAATTAAACTAGTTTCGTCTCGTTTTTAGAGATTATTTTTCCATCAATAATACGCAGTGATTTCCCTGCAGGAAGTTTTACAGTTTTTCCTTTATAATCAAAGCTTACCATACCTTCAAAACATTCAATTTCAAAAAAGTTTGCACGTTGAACTACTTTAAAGTCAGTACCTAAAACAGTTACTTTTCCAACCCATGTTTCAACATCAAACGCAGATCCTTTGGCAACTTTAAAACGCGCCTCACCAACTAAATTTACTTTTCTATCTTCACTCCAATTTCGTTTTTGAAAACGTAACGAAGAAGAGTTTTTTAAAGAAACCGTTGACTCATCTGGTAATTTTATGGTAGTTTGCTGATCTGCTAAGGTTTTAATCGTAGCGAAATTATCATAGATAGGTAGGTAATAAACACCTATACCTATTACAAATATGGCAGCAATACGTAAAAATGGCTTTAGCATATTTTTAGTAGTATTCTTGTTTGCTTGAATTGTGTCATTCTTTTTCAATTTAGAATTGAGCTTTTCAAATTCTAAATCGATATCATAAGAAGTATCTTTAAATAATTTAGCCTTGTCACTTATCTTTATATACGACTCATATTCGGGGAGATTTTTAAATTCCTCGAGCTGGGTCTCATCTAGCTCTGAGTCTAGCCACTTATTTATTAATGTTTCTTTTTTCATAATTTGCGATTTGTAAATATAACAACTAAAAAGTAGTTTTTCCTACCCTCCTATGTAATATTCTTTAATTAGCAAAGTATATTTTTGCTTGTCGGTATAGCTAATACTTATATTCCGTCAATATCTTTTCTTAATTTTTCAAGTGCCCCATAAATTCTTTTTTCTACCGCTTTTCTAGAAATACCTAATATTTCAGCAATTTCTTTATGCCTTTTCCCTTCGGCTCTATTTAGTAAAAATGCAACACGTTGTGCCTCTGTTAGTTTTGCTAGAGCCTTTTCGTATTTCTGCATAAATTCAGATTCCTCCATAATAAACTCTGGAGTTTCATTTGTATAATCTTTGGGTTTTATCTTTTGATGCTTTAAAACAACTTTTTGGTGCTTTATTTCATTGAGCATTAAATTGTTTGCTGTAGTAAATAAAAAAGACTTTGCTTTTTCTGGTGGAACTTTCTTGCAATTGTTCCATAATGTAACAAAGGCTTCTTGAACTTTATCTCTAGGACTTAATCCTTCCCCATACTTATATCGTAAAAAATTAAACAAATCATTAGAGTTGCTCTTAAAGATTTTTGAGAAAAGATTTTCTTCGCATACATGACTATTAAGACTAGTTACCATTTTTTTTGGTTAAGGTGGGAATTTTTTGGTTTATGTTGTTTAATAGTTAGAAAACACAAAAGAGTGCAATTTATTGTTTAATAATAATTAAATAATTGCAAACAAAGGTAGTAATTTTTGAGCTATTGATGTTTTTAAATAAGTTAGAAATTCAATTATTCATAAATTGAAATAATATATAGATATAAAAATAGTTTCGGTTAGTTTCATTTTGATATTGGGAAAATTGCTATGTTTTTTCAATGTAAAGTTACCTTGCTTTTGCAGGGTAACTTTTTTTTTAACTAGTTATTTTTTGTAATCCAATGATTTTCAGCACATGATTAGAGTTTAGATACCTTATGACGGATATAAAGTTTTTCATAAAAAGTGACCTATTTAAAAATTAGGTGTCATAAGTGTAATTGAAAGAGTTAAAGTAAAGAGTAAGTGCTAAACTCTCGAGTTTAGTTAGTGTTAGTTAGGGATAAAATCCAATGATTAAAATTGTTGGTAGAAACTGTCTTAAATTTTAAGACAGTTTTTTTGTTTAGAACTTAAAATTAATACTGTCTGAAAAAAAACCAACTAGTTATAAGGATTTTTTAAAAGGAAGTTGTTGTATAGATAGTAAGTATAGAATTAGTTAGGAAACATTTACTATAAGCAAAAATTAACAATACCCAACTGTCTTAATCTTTAGGCGGATTAAGACAGTTTTAAAACGAAGAAACTATTTAAATATATTTAGGAGCGCTAAACTCGAAAAATTCATATAGTAATTAGGGATTAAAATTATGTGAATTAATAAAAACCGTCTTGATAAGGCGGTTTTGTTATTTAAGCTCTTTTTGTTGTTAAATAATAGAATTAAAAAAAAGACAGTATTGATAAGGATTTTACCTCTCCTTAGTTGTTTTTAGTATAAGGTGTACGCAATGTGTAAAATGCAATTGTAAACCTTAGGGAGAGCTGCTATGTTTTTCTATGTAGAAAGTTACTCAGTTTATTTGGGTAACTTTTTACTTTTTTGAACGTAATAACTCATGTTATTGGAGACTGAATTAACAATTAGGATTGGTATGGTTGTTGTATTATTAACTAATAATGGTAAAATAATTAAATTTTAGTTTAATTTAAACTACTAAAAATCAGATATATATAAAAAAAATATGAAAAAAGGTAGGAATTTTTAGTCCACCGTTGTTTAATTAGTGAAAGCTGTTAAAAATGAAAATTCAACAACAGTTTTGAAAAAGAAAATTAAACAAGTTAAAGTAAAGATTATAAGTTGTAAATGAAACATAAAGTAAACTTCTAGGAAGTCACTAAAAAGAAACATTTATAAATAACATTTAATCACTACAGACTTAAATTTTAAAAATTCAATTATAAATTCAAATTGAGTTTTTAATTAGAGGTGGGAAAATTGCTATGAGTTAGATTACATACTGTCTTTTATGACAAATAATAGACAGTATGTTAAAGCCGAAAATTCTATCCTTTCTCCCCTGAAATGAAGAACACATATAATTATATATATAGAAGATGCTCACCAATGGTGGGCATTTTTGTTTTATAAATAGTGGTGTAGATTGATATATTTTAAAAATGTATGGTCTGGTCGTGAACTTTTTATTATTAAATGACCTGGTATGAATATTTTGCTGTACTCGTGATCCATAGCGCTCTGTAGTCTAAATGAAAAGCAGCAAATCAACGGTTTGTAAGTATCAAGTTTTAATGGATTACTTGCTACACTCGTGATCCATACCGCTCCTCGCTGAAAATAAAAACCTCGCAAAAAAACAAAAGCAAGCTATGTTCTTTAGCTTCTTATTTTCACTTCAATTCTTGAGCAAGCTCAAATTTCGCTCAAATAAAAAAGCCCACCTTGCAGTGCGCTTTTCATTCTTAAGTGACCTCGACTGGATTCAAACCAGTAACCTCTTGAGCCGTAATCAAGTGCGCTATTCAGTTGCGCCACGAGGCCAATTTTGGGATGCAAATATATTTCTTTTCTGTAGAATACAAAAATGAAATCGAACTAATTTTCAATACTTAGTCAATCGCATTTTTTGTAACAAAATAACGCCAAGCAATAATGACCAATTGCAGCTTAGAGGCTTTGGTCATATCTAATTGTTTTTTAGCGTAACTGGGTAGCAATAGTTTGTTGATAGTAGCCAAAAATTTAAAGAGTGATTTTTTCATCCTGTAAAATTACCAAATAAAAGTATGTATCACCACATTAAGCATTGCGCTTATTTTTTTGGTGTGGACTTGTTAGATAAATATCACTTGAATTACGGTAATAAGAAATTGGGTTAATTTAATGAGTAAGAGGATCATGTTTGTTAGGGTTTTTAGGTTACTAAATCGTTTTTTGAATGAATTCTTATTCAGTATATGTCCTTTTTACTAAATAGGATAGTAAAAATTAAAAAATGAATGAAATAGCCTATTAAATTGTAATAATTTTTACGGAATATATTTTGGAGTGTAAGACATTTTGCTTAAAACAAGTTATAAATATTAATTAAAAATAGTATTTTAATTTAAATATGTAATAAATGAAGATGGTTTTTAAGGAGTTTTACCAATTTCTAGCCGATTTTCATCTTTTTGGTAGTGCTATTTGGGCATTCTATCTTTTTATAAAAGCAAACGACCCAATTTCCGAGTTTATTGAAAAGGGTCGTTTAGCTTTTTGTTTAAGGCTTATTTTTTCTTTTTGGTAGTAATTATTACCACACCATTTTCTGCTTTTTTTCCATGTTTTTCGATGGCTTTATCACCTTTTAATACCTCAATCTTTTCAATAGTGTCTGAATCTATTTTGTCCATTTCTTCTTGTGTGATTTCTTTGCCATCCACTAAATAAAGGGGTTGTCCACCATCGCTACTTGAAATGAAAATCATTTTTTCTTCGCCTTTTCCCTTTTTCTTTCTAATTTTTATGACTTCTTTTTTTACTTTCTTACCGTCATTATCTTCATCAATAATAATTTCGTGAACATCCTCATCTGAATGATTGTCGGTGTCAATTTCAATAATCACTTTCTTATTTCCCTTTTTAGTAATCCAAACGTTTTCGTCATCGTCATCATCGGTTAAGAATACAAATTTGTTGCTTCTTTTTCCTTCTCCCTTTATATGCATTTCTTTATTCTTTTTATCCGTATGAAATGAATAAGCATGTTGCCCATTTTTTGAGGATCCGATACTTAAGTTGTTGTTGTCATTATCAAAGGAAATTTGAATTGGATTGATTCCTTCTTCCACATCAGCCGCATAAGAAGCCGCTGCTTTACCATTTTTAGATTTTGCATCAATTTTGATGGCAATAATTTCATTGGCATTATTTCTTTTAATGCCTTTAAATGCGAGATCTAAACCTTTCTTCTTAAAAGATGCGGTCATGTTGTCAAGCTCCTCTTTAGTTGCAGTTTTAGTAAAGCCCATTGCATAAACTTCAATAGTTTCTGTAACTATTTTTTTAGTCTCCTGTTTTTGTTGTGCAATGGTTTCTGTGTTGAAGGTAAAAATAAAGGCAATAAGAAGTGGTGCTATAAAAGCCATTTTCCATTGCGTAGTGCTGTTTGATCTTTGTTTGTGTAACATAATTATTCGTTTTTTTAATAGTGAATTGTAAAAATTGTTGGCTAAGGCCATTTGATAATTCGGAATGGTGGTTTTAAGTAAAAGCTGTTGGTATAATCTGTTTGATTTTGAAACCTTTTGTGTGTATTCATCAGCTATAAATTCTAGATTTTGTTCAATATCCCTTTTATACATCCAGGCAATTGGGTTAAACCACTGGATGATAGCTAATACATTGGCTAATAGGGTGTCAATAGAGTGTTTTTGAATGGCATGCACTTTTTCATGCGTTAAAATATGGGTAAATTCGTGCTTATTGAATTGACTAGGGTTGTAAACGATATAGTTAAAAAATGAAAATGGTGATGTTTCCATGCTTGTCTTTACTAAGAAATAACCCTCTTTTTTTACGGTTTCACTCTTGCGAATAAGTTGCACTATAGACGTTAACTGTATGATAAACCGAAGTAATAATGCCGATGTAACTATAAAATACACAAGCTTAATGGCGAACGGCCAAGTAAGCAGCGCTGTTTGTGATGTAAAAGTATTGTCACCGATGGTGCTGAAGTTAAATTGTTGCGAAGCAATATTAGTAACATCAACATAGACAGGTATGATAATAAAGGGTATAATGACAGCACTGATGATGCCTATTAGTAAAAAGTAGCGTATTGAATTAAAATAGGTTTCTTTTTGTAAGAACAATCGGTAAAAACTATAAAAAAGTATTGTTATACTAGCCGATTTACATAAAATAGTGAATAGTGTCTCCATAACCTTATTGCTTCTTTTGTTCAATAATTTTGATAATTTCCTTTAATTCTTCAATGCTTATTTTTTCTTCTTTAGCAAAGAATGAAACCGCATTTTTATACGAATTTTCAAAATAGTTGGTAATTGTTTTACTCATATAATTTTTACGATAGGTCTCTTTGGTGATAACAGGGTAGTATTGATGTGTTTTTCCAAACGCAGTGTGATTTATATATCCTTTCTCCTCCATGTTTCTAATGATGGTTGAAATGGTGTTGTAATGTGGTTTTGGATTGGGCATCAAGGCAACAATCTCTTTAACGAATGCTTTTTTTAATTCCCATAAAATATGGAGTATTTCTTCTTCTTTATTTGTTAGTTTAGTCATTGTATTTAAATTGTGATTACAAACATAACTATTTTTATAGTTATACAACTAAAAAGATAGTTAATTTAACTAAAGATTAAGATTTGGCCGAAAATACTTGAGTCACAGTTTTTAAAAATTATATTTGCAAAAAAAATAAAATATGAGTATCTTTTTTTTGATAGCAGGTTTTCTATTGCTTGTTTTAGGAGGAGAATTTTTGGTTAGATCTTCGGTTGGTTTGTCGTTTAAATTAAACTTATCAAAGCTAGTGATTGGAATGACCGTTGTTTCGTTTGCAACATCCGCTCCAGAATTAATTGTAAGTTTAAAAGCAGCGCTCGATGGTCATCCAGACTTAGCTTTGAGTAATGTTGTAGGATCTAATATTGCAAACATTGCCTTAGTTTTGGGTATCACTGCCATTATTTTCCCTTTATCTGTAGATAAGGATTTTTATAAAATGAATTGGCCGGTAATGATACTGCTATCCCTAGCTCTTTATTTCTTTTTGATGAACGATTATGTGTTAAGTAGCACAGAAGGACTGCTGCTATTTATTTCACTTTTTGTATTTGTGTTTTTCATGATCAGAAAATCTAGAAGATTAGGAAAAGAGCAGGTTGACGAGGTAGGTGAGGTAGATGAAGCACTACGTGAAACTTCGAATGTAAAAATAGCAATTTGGTTAGTGATTGGAGGTCTTGCCTTGTGGGGAGGATCTGAATTATTGGTAAAAGGAGCCGTTGATATTGCTGAAAAATTAGGAATTAGTGAACGTATTATAGGTGTGAGTATGGTTGCTTTAGGAACAAGTGTTCCAGAACTCGCAGCGTCAGTTATTGCGGCCTTGCGACAAGAGAAAGCAATTTCTTTAGGGAATTTAATAGGATCAAATATATTTAATATTGCCTCAGTTTTAGGGCTGACAGCAATGATACAACCTATAAAAATTGTAGATAAAGGACTGCTAAGTAATGATATTGTTTGGATGATAGCCATCGCTGTTTTATTACTTCCATTGGTTTTTCTTCCAAAAAAATTAGAAATATCACGCTTTAAAGGATTGATACTCTTTGCGGCATATATTGCTTTTATATACCTTTCTTTTAAAAGTACTGGGGTCTAGCTGTACTAAACTCGGTTTATATTTAATCTGAATAACTTTTTAAAGCTCTAGTAAATTGACAAAACGCCAATTTACTAGAGCTTTATTTTTTTTCAAGCACAATCAGATTCTTAAAATTATGCGCAAAAATAATTTATAATATAAAATTAGAGGTTAAAACGTCACATTTACATAAATTTACGATTCATACCCTAAAAAAAATAGGGGTGCTTTCTAAAAAATTAAATATTTTGATTATTTTTGCAGCATTAAAACTTAATTTTAAAAAAAATGGCTACAATAAGATTCAATGCTTTAAAGGAAGCTTTAAACAGAAAACCTATTAAGGTTGATGAGTATGATAGACGCTCGAATTTGTTTGGGCGAAATGTATTTAACGGAAATACAATGCGTCAATACTTAACCAAAGAGGCTTATCAGGGTGTGATGAACGCAATAGAACATGGCACTAAGATTGACCGAAAAATTGCAGGTCAAGTTGCGGCCTCAATGAAAGATTGGGCATTGTCTAAAGATGTAACACATTATACGCATTGGTTTCAGCCGCTAACGGGAGCTACTGCCGAAAAACACGACGCCTTTTTTGAGACTATTGGTAACGGTATGGCTATTGAAAAGTTTGGGGGTACTGAACTTGTACAGCAAGAGCCAGACGCTTCAAGTTTTCCAAATGGAGGTATCAGAAATACTTTTGAAGCAAGAGGATATACAGCTTGGGATCCCACGTCTCCAGCTTTTATTTATGGAACGACCTTGTGTATTCCAACCATATTTGTTGCGTATACAGGAGAGGCCTTAGATAATAAAACACCTTTATTACGTGCATTGACAGCTATTGATAAATCTGCTACTGCCGTTTGTAAATATTTTGATAAAAATGTAAAGAAAGTTACTTCTTCTTTAGGATGGGAGCAAGAATACTTTTTAATTGATAAGGCACTGGCAAATTCAAGGCCGGATATTACCTTAACTGGTCGTACTTTGTTAGGACATTCTCCTGCTAAAGGGCAGCAATTAGACGATCATTATTTTGGCTCCATCCCTAGTAGGGCATTGAATTTTATGCGTGATTTAGAGATCGAATGTATGTTGTTGGGGATTCCTGTAAAAACACGTCATAACGAAGTAGCTCCGAATCAGTTTGAATTGGCTCCTATTTATGAAGAAGCTAATTTAGCAGTTGACCATAATTCATTACTAATGGATGTAATGGGCAGAGTAGCTTCACGTCATCACTTTAAAGTGCTATTTCACGAAAAACCTTTTGCAGGTGTTAATGGTTCTGGAAAACACAATAACTGGTCACTCTCAACAGATACTGGAATTAATTTATTGGGACCTGGAAAAACACCGATGAGTAACCTACAATTTCTAACGTTTTTCATCAATACTATAAAAGCAGTTTATGATAACGAAGAACTGTTAAGGGCAGCTATTGCTTCTGCAAGTAATGATCATCGCTTGGGGGCAAATGAAGCGCCACCAGCCATTATTTCTGTATTTATTGGCGAGCAGTTAACAAAAGTATTACAAGAGCTAGAGAGTGTTACCAACGGAAAACTTTCTCCGCAAGAAAAAACCGATCTTAAATTAAATGTCGTAGGCAAAATTCCTGATGTTTTATTAGACAATACGGATAGAAATAGAACCTCTCCTTTTGCTTTTACAGGAAATAAATTTGAGTTCAGAGCAGTAGGATCTACAGCTAATTGTGCGGTACCCATGACCGTTTTAAATACCATTGTAGCGAAACAATTAAAAGATTTTAAGATTGAAGTGGATGCTTTAATTAAAAAGAAAGATTTAAAGAAAGATGAAGCCATATTTAATGTGTTAAGAGAATATATTAAAGCCTCTAAACCAATATTATTTGAAGGGAATGGTTATGGTGATGAGTGGGCAAAAGAAGCTAAAAAAAGAGGATTAAGCAATAACAAAACAACACCCGAAGCTTTAAAGGCTCAAATTTCCGATAAGACAATTAGTCTTTACAAAGAAATGGATGTGATGACCAAAATCGAGCTTGAAGCTAGACACGAAATTGAATTGGAAGAATATACCAAACGTATCCAAATTGAGAGTAGAGTGCTGGCCGATATTGCAAGAAATCATGTAATACCAACTGCTGTAAGATATCAGAATACCTTGATAGAAAACGTTAAAGGACTGAAAGAAATATTTGAACAAGACTATAAAAAGGTTGCTGGAGAGCAAATTGAATTGGTTAAAGAAATCTCAGAACATATTGCCGAAATAAATTCAAAAATTAACGCAATGACTGAGGAACGTAAAAAAGCGAATCAATTAGAGGGGCAAAAAGCTGCTGAGGCCTATTGTAATAGGGTAAAACCTTGTTTTGATGATATTAGATATCATTGTGATAAGTTAGAAATGATGATTGATGATGAGCTTTGGACCTTGACCAAATACAGAGAGTTGTTGTTTACTAGATAATCTAATTATAATAAAATCAGCATATTATGTGTTTTAAAAAAGGGGAAAATTCCCCTTTTTTCATGCTGTATCATGGTTGTTTTTATAAAAGGATGTATATTTGATGCATCAACCAAGAATATTTTTATTGCTATGAAAAAGAAAAAAATCCCACGATCGTGGGATTTTTTTTATCTTTAATGAAAATAAACCCACCATGAAATCTATTTCCTTACTCTTTTTAGTGCTGATATCTTTAACAAGTTACGGGCAAACAAAACAACTCGATAAATTAATTGATGATATAGAGCCAAAAGTAATAGAATGGCGGAGGGACTTTCATGAGCACCCTGAATTGTCAAATAGAGAATTTAAGACATCAGAAAAGATAGCCAAACACCTAAAAGATTTAGGTTTGGAAGTGCAAACGGGTATTGCTCATACTGGTGTTATAGGTATTTTAAAAGGGGGCAAGCCAGGTCCAGTGATCGCCATAAGAGCCGATATCGATGGCCTACCTGTTACAGAAAGAGCGCCGATACCTTTTGCGTCAAAAGTAAAAAGTACTTATAACGGTATTGAAACAGGTGTTATGCATGCCTGTGGTCATGATACACATATTGCCATTTTAATGGGAACTGCTGAAGTGCTATCAAAAATTAAAAAAGATATTAAAGGAACTGTAAAATTTATATTTCAACCAGCCGAAGAGGGTGTGCCTCCGGGAGAAGATGGTGGTGCCGAAATGATGGTGAAAGAAGGGGTTCTAAAAAATCCAGATGTTGAAGCTATCTTTGGTTTGCACATTGCTGCTGGGACTCCAGTAGGTCATATAGGTTACAAACCGGGAGGGATAATGGCTGCAGCACAGCGTTATGTAATTAATGTAAAAGGAAAACAAACACATGGCTCGCGCCCGTGGGGAGGTCATGACCCTATTTTAGCCGCAGCAAAAATAATTGATGGTTTGCAGACGATTGTGAGTAGAGATACCGAACTGACCAAAGAGGCAGCCGTAATTTCGGTAGGTTTGATACGAGGTGGTGTTCGAAATAATATTATTCCTGAAGATGTAGAGTTAATAGGTACAATTAGAACTTTAGATTATGATATGCAGAAAAAGTTAAACGATGAAATGAAAAGACGTGTGCCTTTAATTGCAGAAGCTTACGGTACGAAAGCTACAATAGTTATAGAAGATGGATTGCCAATTACTTATAATGACGTTAATTTAACGGCTAAAGTATTACCGTCATTACAAAAAGCGGCGGGTAGCGAAAATGTGCATTTAATTGATGCTATTACTGGAGCTGAAGATTTTTCTTTCTTTCAAAAAGAAGTGCCTGGCTTTTATTTTTTCTTAGGAGGTAGGCCTTTAGATGTAAAACCTGAAGATGCTGCTTCACACCACACGCCTGATTTTTTCATAGACGAAAGCGGCTTGAAATTAGGCGTACAAACTTTTGTGAATTTAACATTAGACTACTTAAATTCTAAGTAATTAATTATCTTTGTGAGATAAAATTTAGAATATAATTATGGGATTTTTTAGTAAACCAGCGTTTGGAGATGTAGAAGCTTATTTGAAAAAAGGAGCAATCGTGTTAGATGTACGAACTGTTGCTGAATATGAAGAAGGACATGTTGAAGGGTCTAAACATATTGTTTTAGATGTTTTACCTGATCATGTTGAAGAATTAAAAGCTTTGGATAAACCAATTATTACCTGTTGCAGAAGTGGCGCTAGAAGCGGGAGAGCAGAGGAGTTCTTGGCAAGTCAAGGTGTTGATGTTATCAACGGTGGCCCTTGGGAAAACGTTGACCAGTATATTTAGTCAAATTTTATTTGAGGATATCTGGATAAAAGGATCTTTATTTTTTCTTCTAAATTCTTTAAAAATTGCTGATGCTCTGTTGCGTGCACATCAAAAGGACGGTGCAATAGCCCTTTTTGAATGGTGTCAACTTCTTTCATGGTAGCATGCGATGGTGTTGAAATCCAACTACCAGCAAACTGTTCCCAAATATAATCGATGGCAGTTTGATTAGGATGTATCATATCCTCAGCATAAAAACGATAATCTCTTAATTCATCCATCACTATTTCATAAGACGGAAAATAATGAATCCCGTTTCTAGGTTCTGTAACTTGGTGTACGGCCGCAATCAAATGCGCTTTGCTTTGTTGATTTTCAATAACTCCATCTTTTAAATGACGTACCGGACTCACTGTAAAAAGAATGGATGCGTTTTTGTTGACATTGCGGATTAATGCAACAATTGACAATAAGCTTTCAGTGAGTTCATCAACTGATAAAAGTTCTTTTAAGAATTTTTTTTGCGGAATCTTATGACAGTTGGCTACGATGCTATCTGTTTCAACAAAACGATACATCCAAGCCGTACCCAACGTAATCACAATATGAGTAGCTGTACTTAGTTGCTTATTTGTAGTTTCTATAGCTATATTTAGGTTGCTAATTAATTCATCCTTGTTGGTGGTACTTAAGGAAGAATGTGCCTCAAAACAATGCCATCTTTCGTTGTGGAAAAAGAGATCATTTTCAGTATAAACTTTCCGGTTTATCGCACTTAAAATTAAATTTTCAATGGCTTTAGGATGAAAATAAATTCCGAAAGGGTTGCTGAATTTTTGAAATTTATAATAAGCAAATTTGGCACCAATAGTTTCCGTAAAGCACGAGCCAAAGAGTACAATTTTAGAATTATAATCTATTTGATTGTGTTCTTGCCGTTTTAACGGGAATTGGGTTCTAAATTGCATCATGTAGCTATTAACTCAAAAGTTAATGAATATACTCCTTTGCTTTTTTCAAGGCCTCTTTAATACCATTGGGTTTTTTTCCTCCGGCGGTTGCATAAAATGCTTGTCCGCCACCACCGCCGTTGATTAATTTACCCAATTCTCTAACAATTTTCCCTGCGTTTAATTGATCATTGGTTATTTCTTTTGAAATATAGACCGTCAACATGGCTTTGTCTTCATCTGCGGTACCTGCAATAAAGTATAAATTATCTATTTCGTTACCTAGTTGAAAAGCTAAATCTTTAATAGTAACTTGATCTAAATTAATTTCAGCAGCTAAAAAATGAATCCCATTTATGGTTTCTACGCGCTCCTTTAATTCATTTTTTAAATGGGCAGCTTTGTCTTTAAATAAAGATTCAATTTGTTTTTTTAATTTTAAATTTTCTTCTTGTATACTTTCAATGGCTTTTACAGGCTCTTTCGGATTTTTTAATAGTTGTTTTATCGCATCATAATTTTTGTCGATATCAACAAAATAAGCTCCTACTGCAGCATTGGTAATGGCCTCAATTCGTCTAATTCCTGAAGCAATAGCACTCTCCGATTTTATTTTAAAATACCAGATATCACCTGTGTTTTGTACGTGAGTCCCACCGCATAGTTCAATAGATTTGCCAAAGCGAATAGCTCTCACGCTATCGCCATATTTTTCACCAAACAAAGCCATTGCACCTTCATCTAAAGCTTCTTGCATCGGAATGTTGCGCTTTTCTTCTAATGGTAAATTTTCGCGAATTCGCGCATTGACGAAATCTTCTATTTCTTGTAATTGATCAGGTTCAACTTTCGAAAAATGAGCGAAGTCGAAACGAAGTGATTTGGGTTTTACCAAAGAGCCTTTTTGCTCAACATGATTTCCTAACACTTTGCGCAATGCTTGGTGTAATAAATGAGTGGCGGTATGGTTGCTAGCCGATAATTTCCGATGCTCTTGATTTACTACAGCTTTCAATAGCTCTGTAGGATTTTTTGGCAAGTTTTTGGCATAGTGAACAATCAGGTTATTTTCTTTTTTAGTGTCTAAAATATAAACAAGATCGCCATTGCTCATTTCAAGATGCCCTTTATCTCCAATTTGACCACCGCCTTCAGGATAAAACGGAGTCATATTAAATACAAGCTGATACAGATCGCCATCTTTTTTTGTGGTTACTTTACGGTATCTCGCCAGTTTTATGGCAGCACTTAACGTATCATAACCAATAAATTCCTCTTCATCATCTTCAATTAAAATAGTCCAATCAGAGGTTTCAACAGCAGAAGCTGCTTTAGATCGATCTTTTTGCTTTTTCATCTCCGTGTTAAAGCCATCCTCATCAATTGAGTAGCCTTTTTCTTTTGCAATTAGCTGAGTTAAGTCGAACGGAAAACCATACGTATCGTACAATTCAAAAGCTTTAGCTCCAGAAATGTTTTTATGCGTTGCATTTTCAATAATTCCATCTAACAACAATAGGCCTTGATCTAATGTTCTTAAAAAAGAATTTTCTTCTTCTTTTATGACATTGTGAATTAAGAGTTCTTGATTTTTTAATTCTGGAAAAACAGAACCCATTTGGTTGGCCAATGTTTTTGTTAGTTTGTAAATAAAGGCTTCTTTTTGATCGAGAAAAGTAAACCCATATCTAATGGCTCTACGTAAAATCCGTCTAATTACATAACCCGCACCTGTATTGCTAGGTAACTGTCCGTCTGCAATTGAAAAGGCAACTGCACGCACATGATCAACAATAACTCTGATGGCAATATCAGTTTCATTATTTTTACCATAATTGTGGTTTGTTATGGTTTCTACTTCTCTAATAAGTGGCGTAAACACATCGGTATCATAGTTAGAAGTTACGCCTTGTAATGCCATACAGAGACGTTCAAAACCCATTCCGGTATCGATGTGCTTGGCAGATAAATCTTCTAATGAACCATCTGCTTTTCTATTGTATTGCATAAAAACCAAGTTCCATATTTCAACAACTTGAGGATGGTCTTTGTTTACCAATTCTTTCCCTGGAATTTTTGCCTTTTCTTCTTCAGACCTTAAGTCAACGTGAATTTCTGAGCACGGACCGCAAGGACCTTGGGCGCCCATTTCCCAAAAGTTATCTTTTTTATCTCCATTAATTATTCGGTCTTCACTAATGTGTTTTTTCCAAAAATCATAAGCCTCTTGGTCAAAGTCCAAACCATCTTCTTTATCACCTTCAAAAACAGTGATATAGAGTTTGTTTTTGTCGATTTTATAGATATCGGTCAGCAATTCCCACGCCCACGCAATCGCTTCTTTCTTAAAATAATCGCCAAAGCTCCAATTGCCCAACATTTCGAATAGCGTATGGTGGTAGGTATCAATACCAACTTCTTCTAAATCGTTGTGTTTGCCTGAAACGCGTAAACATTTTTGTGTGTCAGCTATACGTTTATCTTTTATGTTTTTTTGTCCTAAAAAATATTCTTTAAACGGAACCATACCCGCATTATTGAACATTAACGTAGGGTCGTTTTTTAAAACTAATGGGGCAGACGGCACAATTTTATGTTGTTTACTATTAAAAAAGTCTAAAAATTGTTGTCGTATTTCTTGTGATGTCATAAAATGTTAATTAAAAGCTAAATGAAAACCTTTCTTTTATAGTTGAGAAACATTTTGTAAATTTGTTCGTTATGCAAAAAAAATAGGCTTTGTAATTACTTTGCTTAAATAGCAAAAATAATACAATTTAACATTATGGCGAAGGTAAAATATTATTACGATTCTGATACCCTTTCGTATCGAAAAATACAGCTTCGAAAGCGAGATAAATTGAAGAAAACTTTAATTTTTATTGCAAGTACTGCGCTATTCGCTTTATTGATTGTGGTTATTTCATTTCAATTTATTGATTCCCCTAATGAGAAGGCTCAGAAGAGAGAGTTAGACAACATGAAATTACGCTATGATTTGTTGACAAAAAAAATGAATCAAGCACAGGAGGTATTGAGCGGTATTCAGCAAAGAGATAATGACATTTATCGTTTGTACTTTGAAGCGAATCCCATTCCAGACGAACAGCGAAAAGCTGGTTTCGGTGGAGTTAATAGATATAAGTCGTTAGAAGGATTTGAAAATTCTGAAATGATTGTTGACGTTACTAAAAACATGGATATTTTATCCAAACAATTATATGTCCAATCAAAATCTTTAGATGAAATCATTAGTATGGCTGAAGATAAAGAGAAATTATTAGCGGCTATTCCTGCAATTCAACCGATACGAAAAGAAGACCTTACACGTATGGCTTCGGGTTATGGTTGGCGCTCTGATCCGTTTACCAAGGCACGAAAAATGCACAAGGGGATGGATTTTACAGCAGCGAAGGGTATTGCAATTTATGCCACTGGAAATGGCGTTGTGAAGCGAGCGGATAATGGAGCGTCTGGTTTTGGTAATCACATAGAAATAGACCATGGATACGGGTATACAACTATTTATGCGCACTTGAGTAAATACAATGTCAAAAGAGGTGAGAAAGTGAAGCGTGGTGATTTGATAGGTTTTGTTGGAAATACAGGCCGTTCTTCAGGAGCACATTTACATTATGAAGTGCATAAAAACGGACATGCAATCAACCCAATTAATTTCTATTATGGAAACCTAACCCCTGAAGAGTTTAAAGAAATGCTTAAAGCGGCTTCTCAAGAAGGACAATCTTACGATTAATGCATATTAACCTACCAGACAAAAGATATTTCAAAATTGGAGAAGTAGCAAAAGCATTTAATGTGAATGCTTCATTGATTCGTTTTTGGGATAAAGAATTTGATGTTATCAATCCGAAAAAGAACAATAAGGGAAATCGATTGTTTACGCAAGATGATATTAAAAATTTACAACTTATTTATCATTTAGTTAAAGAAAAGGGATTTACCTTAGACGGAGCAAAGAATAAACTGAAAGAAAATCCTGAAAAAGTGCAAGATAATCATTCAATTATTGCACGTTTACAAACCATAAAAGAGGAATTAACTCAAATAAAAAATCAATTATAATCAACTAAAATTACGATCATGAAAAAATGGCTTATCCCTTTAATAATTATTGTTGTTCTAGGTTACGGAATTTACAGTTGGGCAGTTGGGTTTAACAATACAGCGGTAGAGTATGAGGCAACAGCCAAAACCGCATGGTCTAATGTTGAAAGTGCGTATCAACGTAGAAATGATTTGATAGGTAACTTAGTTAAAACGGTGCAAGGAGCTGCTGATTTTGAAAAGGAAACCTTAGAAGGAGTGATCAATGCTCGCGCAAAAGCCACAAGTACAACGATAGACCCTTCAAATATTACGCCGGAAAACATGGCCGCTTTCCAACAAGCTCAGAGTGGTTTAACAGGTGCGTTGAGTAAGTTAATGGTGGTGGTTGAAAGATATCCTGAATTGAAGGCCAATCAGAACTTTTTAGAATTACAAGCGCAATTAGAAGGTACCGAAAACAGAATAAATGTTGAGCGAAATAGATACAATGAAGCTGTTAATGTTTATGATATACATACTACTAAATTCCCTGGGAAACTATTAGCTGGGTTATTTGGATTTGAAGAAATGGCACGTTATAAAGCAGATGCTGGTTCAGAAAATGCACCAGATGTTGATTTTGATTTCGGAAAGGATAAAGAGTAAATGTCTAAAGTAGAAAATTTTCTAACGCAAACAGAAGAACAAGAGATTATTGAAGCTATTAAAATAGCTGAGAAAAACACGTCTGGTGAAATACGCGTGCACTTAGAAAGGAATACTGATAAAGACGTATTAGAAAGGGCAAAAGAAGTGTTCTTCTTTTTAAGAATGGATGCTACGAAAAACCAAAATGGAGTGCTGTTCTATGTTGCTGTTGATGATCGAAAATTTTCTATTTTGGGTGATAAAGGAATCGACAAGGTGGTTCCTGAAGATTTTTGGAATAGTGTTAAAAATAGTGTGATTGACCAGTTTTCAAAGGGGAATTATTCACAAGGTCTCTTGAATGGAATTCTTGAAACAGGGAAAAAATTAAAGGAGTATTTCCCATATCAATCAGACGATACAAACGAACTTTCAAATGAAATTTCTTTGGGATAACTTTATAAAATCCCACAGTTTTACCACTTCTTTTTTGTAAATTTACCATCTTAATTTATTACTATTAATGTCTGCATTTTATATATTATCTGTTAAAAAGATTACTAGAGAAACACACAATTCAGTTTCAATAACATTCAATATTCCGGAAAGCCTAAAAGAGAGATTTACATTTATTCCTGGTCAGTATGTGATTGTTCAAAAAGAACTGAATGGTGAAACTGTTCGACGTGATTATTCAATCTGTTCATCAGTAACCAGTGGTGAAATTAAAATTGGTGTGAAGGCTGTTGAAAATGGTACTTTTTCGCAATTTGCTACTACGCAATTAAAAGAAGGTGATGAGCTAGAAGTTTCGATGCCTCATGGAAGGTTTAACTTGCATGTAGCGGAAGAAAATGCTAAAAATTATGTGGCGTTTGCTGCAGGAAGTGGCATTACACCTGTATTGTCAATGGTGAAGTCGGCGTTAGCGGTAGAACCAACTAGTAAATTTGTATTGGTTTATGGAAATAAAACAATAGATGATGTCATGTTTAAGACGGCAATTGACAATGTTGTAGCAACCTACGGAGATCGTTTTTTTGTTCATTATGTATTTAGTAAAACTGCATATGATGATCATTTATTTGGTAGAATTGACACGTCAGTTGTAAATCTTATTTTGAAGAATAAATATGCCGAATTGCAGTTTTCTGATTATTTTTTATGTGGACCAGAAGCCATGATTAATCTAGTTAAAGAAACCATTCAAAGTAATGGCGTAGCTAACGAGAAAATTCATTTTGAGCTTTTTTCTACAAGTGCACCTGTTGAAGAAATTGACCATACCAATTTATCTGGCGAAACAGAGATTACCATTGTGTTAGATGATGAAGAGGAAACTTTTACCATGAAAAAGAAAAACACTATTTTAGACAGTGCTTTGCTAAAAGGATTGGATGCTCCTTACTCGTGTCAAGGTGGAATTTGCAGTAGTTGTTTGGCAAAAATCACTGAGGGTAAGGCAGTTATGGATAAAAACACTATTTTATCTGATGAAGAAATTGAAGAGGGTCTTATTTTAACCTGTCAGGCACATCCTACAACAGCCAAAATTACCATTGATTATGACGATGTATAAAAACAACTTAGACTAGATGCAAGATATTTTAAATGCTATACCATTTGGGATTGCTTTGGCATTTATGATAGGTCCGGTGTTTTTTGTATTGTTAGAAACCAGTGTTATAAAAGGTTTTAGAGCAGCAGTTGTTTTTGATATTGGAGTAATTTTAGCAGACATTGTTTTTGTATACTTTGCCTATTATGGTAGTAGAACATTACTTGAAAAAATTCAGGATGACCCCAGGTTATTTATTTTAGGAGGGGGTATCTTATTTGTATACGGATTGCTCACCTTCACCAAGCGACGAAAACCAATAATTACAGATGACGATTTTGTTGTTGTTGAAAAAAACAAATATGTTGGCCTGCTTATAAAAGGCTTTTTTTTAAACTTTATAAATATAGGTGTCCTCGCGTTTTGGTTGGGTATGGTAGTTGTTGTAAGCCCTAATTTAGAAATGGACGATGCTAGAATTTTTAAATATTTCGCAACTATTATCGCTGCTTATTTTGTGACAGATTTGGTAAAGATTTTGTTGGCCAAGCAATTGAAGAGCCGATTGACACCCGTAGTTATTGGAAAAATTAAAAGAGGCATGGGAATTACCCTTATGATTTTTGGATTGGTACTCGCATCAAAAGGATTGATACCTAAAGATACGATGCAAAAAATTGATTCGGTGATAGAAAGGAATGTAAAATAAATCTTAAACACCAGTACTGCCAAACCCGCCTGAGCCTCTTACCGTAGTATCTAACACACTTACTTCATTCCATTGTGCTTGTTCATAGTTTGCAATTACTAATTGCGCAATTCGTTCACCATCATTTATAGTAAAATTGTCTTTTGATAGATTTACTAAAATAACCCCTATTTCGCCACGATAATCGGCATCTATAGTTCCTGGAGCATTTAAAACGGTAATTCCTTTTTTTGCTGCAAGTCCACTTCGTGGTCTAACCTGCGCTTCTGTCCCTTTAGGCAAGGCAATATAAAGCCCCGTTGGTACAATGATTCTTTCTAATGGTTCTAGTACTATTGGTTTATCGAGATTCGCACGTAAATCCATGCCAGCAGAAGCTGAAGTTTCATAATGTGGTAATGGATGTTTTGACTTGTTTATTATTTTTACGTTCATCTTTTTAAAATAGTTTTTAGTTCATTTTTTTCATTGAAACCTATAAATCCTAAGAAAATTAAAAGAAACAGTGTTGAAACTAAATAATTTTCTCGAAACTGATAAAAAGACACAAATGACAATGCGGTAGCAATACCTATATAGCCTAATATACCACCAAATTTATAAGGAACTTTATAGTACTTTTTTCCATAGATGTATGAGATTAAACACATGCTTCCATACGCCATTAATGTGGCCCACGCAGAAGCCATATAGCCATATTTATCAATTAGCACAAGATTTAAGGTAATGGTGATGAGTGCTCCAAAAATAGAGAAATACATACCGTATTTCGTTTTGTCTGTCAATTTATACCAAACGGATAAATTGTTATAGATGCCCAAAAATAAATTTGCCAAAAGAATAATAGGTGCGATAGCTAAAGCTTCATAATACTCGGGCTTACTCAGCAAAATACTTGCAAATAAATGTATGTAGACTACAACAATTAGCATAAATATGGCTCCTATTATAGTGAACCATTTTAAAATTGTAGCATAGGTTTCTTTCGCATTTTTTTTATCAGATTCATTAAAGAAAAAAGGTTCTGCTCCCAAGCGAAAAGCCATAACATATAAGGTCATAAAAACACCGAGCTTATAACACGCCGCGTATATTCCCATTTTATCTTTTCCAATGATATCTCCAAGCAACAATTTGTCTAAATTTTCATTGGTAACGTACGCTAAACTACCAACCATAATAGGAATTCCATAGACCATCATTTTTTTCAAAACTGTTTTATCAAATTCAAATTTGAATGTAAACATATAAGGCAATAACATTAAAAAAGTAATAAAACTTGCAATGAGGTTTGCTATAAATATATATACAACTGGCGGTGTATTGGTATGGTGTTCAATTAACCAGGAAGGTAGATCAATATTGTTTTTTATCGCATACGGAATAAACCATAAAAAGAAAAGATTGAAAAAAGCATAGATTAAAATATTTGTAATTTTAAAGAATGCAAATTTTATGGGTTTGTTGGTAACACGTAAATAGGCGTAAGGAATAACCACTAGCAAATCAAAGGCTGTTACTAAGGTTAGTATTTTTAGATGGGTAGGGTTGTCAAAACCAAGCCATTGTGCTAACTGATCATTAAAGCCGAGCAAAAATGCTAAAAAGACGGCTGTTGAAACTAAAAGGGTAGTAAAAGCCGTAGAAACAATTTTCCCTTTTTCTTTTTCTTTTGAAAAGAACCTAAAAAATGCGGTTTCTAGTCCGAAACTTAAAAATGCGATAAAGTAAGCTGCGAAAACAAAATACCAAGTATTTTCGGCAAATTCTGAAGTGACTAGTTTGTCTGTGTGTAATTTTGTTAAAAGTATATTTATTGCTCTCGGAAGCACCGCAGCAATTCCATATATAATTGTGTCTTTAAAAAAACGTTGTAACGAGCTCAAGCCTAATTTTTATAGTATGTACAAATATATTAATTCGACAATTACCAAGCTTAAATATAAATTTTTTATTTTTATAGAGATAATCCCTATTTATCTTGCCAAAAACTATCAAAAAAATAATAATTTGTGAAGATCATCAAATTGTAATTGATGGATTGCGATCGATTTTTAAAAGTAATAAAAGGTATGACGTTGTTGATTATGTTCGCAATGCGACTGACTTGATAAAATCTCTAAAGAAGTACAGTCCTGATATTTTAATATTAGATTTAAATTTACCAGGAAAGAATGGTCTAGAAATTTTAAAAGATCTAAAAAGCAATCAAGAAGGTTTAAAGATAATTATTCTTACGATGTATAATACCGAAAGTATAATTAGGGAAGTGATTAAAGGAAAGGCTAATGGCTTCTTATTAAAAAATTGCTCTACTGATGATTTAATGGAAGCATTAAACCATATCTATAAGTCGGAATCGTTTTATTTGGGAGAAGGAGTGAAAAAAATATCCAACCATTCGAATTTAGAAAAAGAAGATAATTTTTACAATAAGATTAAGATTACTAATAGAGAAAAAGAAATAATATTTGAGTTGATGCAAGGTTTAAAAGTGCCTCAAATTGCAGAAAAACTGATTATAAGCACGTTCACTGTTGAAACTCATAAAAAAAATATTTTTAGAAAACTAGGTGTCAAAAGTAGTATTGATCTTTTAAAATTCGCAAATGAAAATCAGTTATTTTAATACGATTTTACAACTAGTTGCGATCTTAATAATTTATTTAGCTTGTTCTTGTTGCGCTGCTCAAAATGATACCGTTTATATAACAAGTAAATTTGAAAAAGCAGCATTAATCGATGTTGGTAAGATATACTCTTCAAATAAAAATGAGAATTTATCACAAATAATTAACTCAAAGATTTGGAAAAAGTCTAACAATAAAAAACACTTCTATTTTGGTTTCAATAGCAAATACGAACATATACTATTTACCTTAAGTAACAAAGAAAGTTTACCTAGATCATTAAGACTAGAGTTTTCGAATTCTCATATTAATGAAATATCAACCTATGTCTTGAAAGGGAATGCGTTTTTAATGCTCAATGCTTCTGGAATTGCTTATCCATTTGAATCTAGATTAATAAGCCATCGAAAATTTGTGTTCCCACTTGAGATTTCTGGCAACGAATCACGAACATTCTTAATTAAAATTAAAAAGGAAATAGGGCATCCACTTATAACTTCAATTGACCTATTGGATAAGGTCAAATTTGACCAAAAAAGTGTTGCTCAATATTTAATTATTGGACTCTATTTCGGTTTAAGCATTTTGTCAATTTTATTTAGCTTGTTCGCTTTTTATTTTTTGAGAAACTCAAGTTATTTAATTTATGCACTATATGTAGTTTTTTTAGGATTGTTTATCAGTTCTTATTTAGGGATATTTCAACAATATTTTTTGGGAAAAGACGTACTTTTTAACAAGTATCTACATTATGTTTTGTTTAGTGAGGTATCCTTATTACTATTCTTTATTTTTTCGCAAAAAGTATTAATGGTGAAAGAAAATCTACCAAGAATTTCTAAAGCTGTACATATATTAGTGCTAACTTTAATATTAATTCGGTTTTCAATTCACTTTATTTTTCAACATATTTATCTGCACTTTATGCCTGTGATTATGAAAATATGGTATGGCATCATTTTATTAGTTTGTCTACTTATAGTTTTTGAATTAATTGTCTTTTATAAAAAGAATAAAAAGCGTACTTCATTTTTCGCCATTGCCTATTTGTTTATGATAACAGGTACTTTTATTACTGTATTGTATCACAGTAGTGGTGCAGTGAATTCTTATATTTATGGGTTGCCTGTAATATTTTATTCATCATTTTTAGAAATTTTATTTTTAACTTTTACCATTGTTTTTATGGTAAAAGAAATTTATGATGAACGTAATGTTCTTTCCAATCAGTTAGCGTATCAACAACAACGATTTTTAACTGCTTTTATTGATGGACAAGAGAAAGAGCGAGAGCGAATAGGTAAAGAATTGCATGATAATGTAGGTAGTAGGTTAGGGAATTTTAAAAGACTATTCTCAAAAAAATACTCAAATGAAAAGATGAATAATGTAATAGATCAAATATGCAACGACGTGAGAGAGTTGTCGCATCAAATTACACCATCAGAAATAAAATTAGTAGGCCTTCCAGGTGCTATTATAGATTTGGTTACAAGAAATTCGGATGAACAATTGACTATTGAATTTAATTGCTACGAGTTTCCTGAAAAAGTTGATGAGAATATAGCTTCAAATCTATATCGAGTTGTACAAGAGTCGCTCAATAATATTATAAAACACGCAGAAGCCAATTCGGTAGATGTACAACTTATAGGACATAAAGATTATTTAACATTATCTATAGAGGATGATGGTAAAGGGTTTAATAACTCAAAAATACTTTCAGGAATGGGACTTCAAAATATGAAATCCAGAGTTGAACAACTTAAAGGCAATTTTTTATTAGACTCCACCTTAAATAAGGGAACATCTATCCTCATAACTATCCCGATTAATTAGATACAAATCTACCTGAGTTCAGGTATTGTTTCGTTTCAGCTAAAGTTGTTTATTTATAAACTAATGGAAAACTTAACATTATGAAAACGAACTACCTACTTGCTACTCTTCTATTGTTTTTAAGCGTTGGAATAGTGGCCCAAGAGCCACAAAAAAAGGAAATGAAACCTTTTGAAATAGATAATAAATCGTTCCAAAAGTCAGCGTCAACTATGAGGGATGCATTTAAACAAATGTTTAAGAATGCTATCGTTGAAAATAAACATGGAACGGGATCTTGCAAACCAGAAGATTTGGTAAATAAAATTAGTATTGATGGACTTATGTCTGAAGATGAAAACCTAGTTGGAAAAATTAGGTCTATTAAAAAAGCCTACCTAAATTATCCGCAACAACTAACTGATGCAATTTCGCGTGATGATGCAGTTTCTTTCGATACCAGGAAGTATAAAACCATTGAAGATGGGGCACTTAGTTCTTTTAGTAATACAAATAATTTTGCTGACTTTGTAAAAGTTTATACGGGCGAGGATATAGGTAAATTGAATGAATATGATCTTCAAACAGTAAGGGGTCAGTATGATGATTTAAAAGCAAATTATAACATAGACTTCTATATAGAAACTGAGAATTTTATGAGTTTAGCGTGTAGTCATAAGGAAGAATCATATATTAAATTAAAAAAGTTAGATTATCCGAATGCAACATGGGAAATACGTACAATTGTCACTGCTGATTGTGATTGTTCCTTAGCGAGTGATTTAACCCAAAGTATTAAAGGCGGCTCTGTTGAATATTCAGCTGAAACAACAGGTTTGTTAACCACGTCGGCAATTACTTTTGGTAAAGTGATCAACGCAAAAGTTAAGGTAAAATCCTTAGATTGTTGTCCTGAGAAAGAAGAAAAACCCAATACAGCACTCAATGATTCGAATGATGCTAATGGTTATTTTCAAATTGGTGCTCATATAGGATTGCCTTTAGGAAAAGAGAAAGATTTTTATTCAGTAGTGCTTGGGGCTGATGCCTCCTATTTATTTAACATAAGTGATAATTTTAGTGCAGGCCCACGAATAGGCTATAACCATTTTAGTGGTAAAGATATGGGAGGGTATAAAGTAGACGGTATTGGTTTTGTTCCTGCAAGCGCTTTAATAAAATATAGTTTTACAAAGAAGATTGCTTTCGAGGGTACTATTGGTTATACATTCTCTACAAAGGAGCATGTTGATGGTGGTATAAACTACGGGGTTGGTGTCGAACTTAAATTCGCCCCCAAGCTTACGGTTACACCTCAAATTTCGTTTACTGATTTAGGAGATAGTGGTAATTTTAATTGGATTGGCATATGTTTACGATATTATAATTTATAACTATCTTTTTAGTAAAATATAGAATAAAAAAAGACGCTTTGTGTAACACAAAGCGTCTTTTTATACGAATGATGAGTTATTAAGCTTCTATCGGTACAATAGAAACATAAGATCTATTGTCTTTTTTCTTAGTAAATTTTACAACACCGTCAACTTTGGCGTGTAAGGTATGATCTTTACCCATGTAAACATTTTCACCTGGGTGATGAGCTGTTCCTCTTTGACGAATAATAATGTTTCCAGCAATAGCGCCTTGACCACCAAAGATTTTAACACCTAATCGTTTCGATTCTGATTCTCTACCGTTTTTAGAACTACCTACTCCTTTTTTGTGAGCCATGATTTATAGTTTTAAATTGTTAAACTTAGTAGTTAAGCAATTAAGCTTTACCACCATCTAATTTATCTTGTAATTCCTTCAATTCATCCCATTTGCCATCAGCAGCTAATTTCGCTTGTTGTGGCCATGTGTCAGGAATGTGATTTCCTCTTACATCTGCTATAATTTCTGCTATTTTAGCAGGCTTCGCCTTTGCTAAATCTGCATAAGTTGCAATACCTGCAGCAACTAATGTTTCAGCAATTTTAGGACCAATACCTTCAATTTTTTTCAAATCGTCAGCTTTTACCGTTGCTTTTTTGGCGGGTGCTGCTTTTTTAGCAGGAGCCTCAGCCTTAACAGCTTCTTTTTTTACAGGTGCTTCTTTTTTTACTGGAGTTTCCTTTTTTACCGGAGCTTCAGCTTTTTTAGCAGGTGCTTTTTTTGCACCACTAGCAACAATACTTTCAATTTGGATCTCTGATAAGTATTGACGGTGACCGTTCTTTACTTTGTATCCTTTTCTACGTTTTTTCTTAAAAACGATTACTTTATCACCTTTTAGGTGTTTTAAGATTTTTGCAGTCACTGCTGCGCCTTCTATAGCTGGGGCGCCTAAGGTAACTTTACCATCGTCTAATAAAAGAACATTGTCAAAAGTAACTTTTGATCCTTCTTTATCTTGTAAACGATGTACGTAAACCTTTTGGTCTTTTGCAACTTTAAACTGCTGCCCTGCTATCTCTACAATTGCGTACATAAGTTAATATTTTATTTCGCTTAATTAAAAATGAGTGCAAATATAGATATATTTTAACTATTGACAATGCTTTTTTCAAAATAAAATCATCGCTTTTTTCTAGGCTTTTAAAAGCCCAAAAGTTAAAGTTTCGTTACAACTTGATACAAGTATGTAGTTAATGTAAATAATTATTAAATTCGTAGCGTAATTTAAATACAATAATAAGGATGTTAAAGAATTTGATGTATGTTGCTTTTGGAGTATTATTATTAGTGTCATGCGAAAAAGCAACAAAAGCTGATAAAAATGAAACTGCGCAAGTTATAAATTCAGCTGACTTGGCGGTGAACTTAAAAAAGATGTCACTTGACATTGAAGGGATGACTTGTGAAATTGGTTGTGCAAGAACAATTCAATCGAAGCTTTCAAAAACAGAAGGAATCAAAACAGCGGAAGTAGATTTTGATAAAAAAGTAGGGGTTGTGGTATATGATGCTAATAAAATTGATGAGGGTAAAATAGTTGCAGTTGTACAAGAAATTGCCGGAGGTGACCTTTATAAAGTTACTGGAACTAAAACAGTTAAAAGCACTTCTCAAAAATAATCACAAAAAAAACACTTGTTTATATAAAATAATAATGGTTATTTTGCGTTTCGTTAACGTATAAAAACTAAAATTATCAAACAAATGAAATTATTAAAAGGATTTTTAGCAATTGCACTAGTAAGTTTAATTGCTGTATCATGTAAAGAAGTGAAAGAAAATGCTGATGACGCAACTGACAAAATTGAAGAAGTAGCTGATGACGCTCAAGAGACTTTAGAAGAAGCTGCTGATTCAGTAGAAGAAGCTGTTGATTCTGTAAAAACTAAGGCTGGAGATGCAGTTGATGCTGTAAAAGAAGGCGCTGAGAATGTAGCTGATGATGCTGCAGAAAAAGTAAAAGAGGTAAAAGAAGCTGTTGAAAACTAATTCTTTTTAATCAATATAAAAAAAGGCTTCCAATTTGGAAGCCTTTTTTTTTGTGCCAATGAGTAAAAAACGGATGCAATTATTGAATTTAGTTTCGATAGTTTTTGATAAAAAAGCTGCGATTTGAGAAAGATAATTTTCTAATTCTTACTTATCTTTGTATAAAATTTTTAATGAAGAATTCCTTTCCTACCCTCGTAAAAGTTTGCTTAATTTCTATATATGTTATTATTCTTGCTGGGGCAACAGTACGAATGACAGGTTCTGGGATGGGATGCCCTGATTGGCCAAAATGTTATGGACATTTAATTCCGCCAACTAGCGAGAGTGAATTGTTGTGGAGGGCAGATACCGCATTTAAAAAGGGACTTATCATAATTAAAGATGAAAGTTTGTTGGTTGCTAAAGAGGATTTTATTTCTACAGAAAATTTTAATGAGCACAATTGGAAGCCCTATACCAAGCATGATTACGCTACATTTAATGTTACCCACACATGGGTTGAATATATTAACCGATTAACCACAGCGTTCTCAGGTGTATTCTTTTTACTACTGATAGTAGTATCGTTGAAATTTTGGAAAGAAAAAAAGCTGCTTACGTTACTCTCTTTTGGAACTTTATTTTTAATGCTGTTTGAAGCTTGGCTGGGTAAAATTGTAGTTGATTCTAATTTGGCAATACTTAAAATCACTACCCATATGCTTGTTGCACTGTTGATTGTTGCATTGCTACTAATATTATTATACAATAGTAAAGCGCATTTGAAAAAATACAATCCAGATCGAATCTTCAAAAGGTTATTATTTATAACATTTGGTTTAACTATATTACAAATAGTATTGGGTATCGAAGTGCGCGAATTTGTAGATGAACAATTGAAAGTGTTTGGTTTTGCTAATAAACAACTGTTAGACCTAAATCCGAATACCAATTTCTTAATCCACCGTTCATTCTCTATCCTTATAGTGGTATTGAATATTTGGTTGTTTGTGAGAAATAAAAAACGAAGCTTAGGATACGCATTGCCATTTTGGATTTTAGTAGTACTTGGTATTGAAGTAACAGCCGGTGTGTTAATATATTACTTCGATTTTCCTTTTGGAACGCAGGCCATTCACATGCTATTTGCGGCTATCTTATTTGGATTACAGTTTTATTTAATATTACAAAGTAGAAAAAGGAAGTAGATAACTACGGCTTAATTTTTCCATTCTAACGTTTCCATTAAATGCTTCATGTCTTTCTCAACGTGTTTTATTGCAGGTAAAATAGAGTCATAATTAGGCTGAACTTCAAAATACAAGGCCGCTGTTATAAAATGCTTGACACTATCTGTTAAATGAAACTGTAAAGAGGAAGCGGCATTTCCAGTTACTTCAGATAAAGAGCCGTATACCTTATTAGTACTATTGTTATAGGGTTGTGCGCTAATTCCGTCTGCTTTAATTGCATGGTTATAAGTTAGCTTTTCAGATTCTTGCAATAACTCCATTAAATTATTTTCAATAGGCCGATAGGTGAGGTTTAATTTGGCCTTCAGTTTTGGATAACTGATATTGACCCAACATTTTGAGTTTGGTGTAATAATAGCATCGCTAGAAAACTCAAAAGTGTACGGACAATCGCTTGTTAATTTTTGATAAGACACGTCATTATAGGCCAGGCGTAAAAAAGCCTTGGGTTTTGGTAAGGTTTCTTCTTCAGTACATGATACACTAAGCAGTGCTACAATTATTGCTATTAGTAGTAGGTTTTTATTCTTCATCGGGTAACGTTACTTTAACTTGTTTTATTCTTTTTTTGTCTAGTGCCTCAATTTTAAATTGATACTCATTAAACGTCAAAATTTCATTTATCTTGGGAAACTTACCAGAAAATTCTAAAATAAATCCAGCTAAAGTTTCTGCCTCTCCTTTATGCTCTTCAAAAAGGGTTTCATCTATGTGTAAGACCTTGTAAAAATCTTTTAATACTATTTTTCCGTCAAAAACATAATTCTTGGCGTCTAATTTAGAATAGGCGATATCGTCATCATCAAACTCATCGCTAATATCTCCTACTATTTCTTCTATTACATCTTCTAAAGTAACAATTCCAGAAGTACCTCCATACTCATCAACCACAATGGCTAAGTGATTCTTTTTGTCTTGAAACTCCTTTAATAGATCATCTAGCTTTTTGTTTTCAGGCACGAAAAATGGCTCGCGAAGTAATTTTTTCCATTGAAAGGTTTTCTTTGCTAAATGAGGCAACATATCTTTGGTGTATAACACACCAATAATCTCATCCATACTGTCATGATAAACAGGAATTCTAGAATGCCCATTTTTTATAATCAGCTGTACAACTTCAGTATAATTTTCGTCGTCTGATATGGCAAATACATCCATACGTGGACACATAACCTGTGCCGTGTCAGTATTACCAAAATTGACAATACCTTCTAATATTTTCTGTTCATCTTTTGTGGTTGATTCTTCAGAAGTCAATTCTAAAGCCTGTGATAATTTTTCCACCGAAAAATCAGATTGCTTTTTTCCTAGTCTTTTTTCAACCAAATTAGTTAAACTCATTAAAGGGATGCTGATAAAAGTTAATAAGGTGTTTAATATTTTAATAGGACGTGCCATAAAAACGGCAAATTTCATGGCATTTCTATTGGCATATATTTTAGGTAAAACCTCTCCGAAAAGGAGTATTAAAAAAGTAATCAAAACAACCTCTATCACAAAGCGTAAAAGAGTAGACTGAATACTGTTAAAAAGAAACTCTCCTATATAAGCGAATAGTAAGACAATTAAAATATTGATGAAATTATTAGCGATAAGGATGGTCGCTAGTAATTTTTTAGGATTTTTTAATTGTTCATCAACTATATTCGATTTTTGTGATTTGCTGTTGGAAGCATCATCTAAATCAGATTTACTTAATGAAAAAAAAGCGACTTCGGTGCCCGAAATTAATGCAGACAAGACTAACAAGCCTAAAAGAATTAGAATGCTAATAGTAAGTGGCCAATCTAAGGATAATGCTAAGTATAAACTCGGGGGTTCTGGGTCCAATAATATATTATTTAGTTAAACTTTTAAAATGGTAAATTATCTTCATATGGTGGCTCATTGTCCATTTTATCGGGTGATTTTTCAGTAGTTTTGGGCTGTGGCGCACTTGATGTATTTGATTGTAAATCTTTTTTTGTAGTTAAAAAAGTCATATCGGTAACATGAATTTCCGTAGCGTAGCGCTTGCCACCATCTTGGCCTTCCCATTGACGTGTTTTAATACGGCCTTCAACATACACCTTGTCACCTTTGCTTAAATATTTTTCACAGATTTCGGCTAATTTATTGCGGACAACTATATTGTGCCATTCTGTAGTAGAAACTTTTTCGCCAGTTTGTCTATTGGTATAGCTTTCATTTGTCGCAATAGGAAATCTGCCAATTGCATTGCCTCCTTCAAAATAATGCATTTTTATCTCATCACCTAAGTGACCAATTAACATTACTTTATTTAACGTTCCTGCCATTATTACTGAATATTATACTCAAAGGTAATGAAAATTAGTATTCGTTACTTTTAAATTCTTTGGCAAAGTTATGTATTAAAATTGGTACGGGAAATTTTTCAAAGTCCATCCACAAAATACTTTCGTCAAATGACTGTGTTGTAGTCACAACCCAAAATTTAGTATGTAAATGTTGATGTGAAAGTTTGTGGAGTATTGGGGTTTTGTTGTGTAGTTTAACACGGGTGTTATTTTTGGTGAATAGTTGTTGAAAGGTTTTATGCGAAATTAAATCTTCCAAGTCTATTTCATTCGCACTTTCAATCAGTGGAAATTCATACAGGTTTTGCCAAATTCCTTTAGTGGCGCGTCGTTGTAAAACGGTTTGCTCATTCGTGTTAATTACTAAATAGTTAAAGTACCTTTTTGTGACCTTGGTTTTATTCACTTTTACAGGAAGCGTATTGATATTTTTGTTTTTTAGTGCGAAGCAACTATGTTGGAGTGGACAATCAGTGCAAACGGGGTTCTGGGGCTTGCATTGTTTGGCGCCAAACTCCATAATTGCTTGATTGTGATCGCCTGGATTGTTGGGATCTATTAAATCTTGAGCGAGTTTTTTAAATTCTTTTTGCCCATTCGTAGAATTTATAGGGGTATGGATGCCAAAATAACGGGCCAATACTCGGTATACATTACCATCAACAACGGCGGTAGACTCATTGTAACATATTGAGGCGATTGCTGAGGCGGTATAGTCACCAACACCTTTGAGGGTTAATAACTCGGCATATGATTTTGGAAAGTTGCCATTTAAATTATTTACAATGTGTTTTGCAGAGTAATGTAAATTTCTAGCTCTTGAGTAATATCCCAAACCTTGCCATAGGTTTAAAATGTGGTTCTCTGGAGCATTGGCTAGGTCAAAAACAGTAGGAAATGTTTGGCTAAATTTTAAATAATAATCCAAACCTTGGTCTACTCTGGTTTGTTGTAATATAATTTCTGACAACCAGATTAAATACGGATTTTTCGTTTTCCGCCAAGGTAAATCCCGTTTATTTTGTAAATACCAGTAAATTAATGTGTTAGAAAAATTCATTATTTCGGTTCGATTTGCAATATTACTATTTTTATCTTGTTAAATTTTAATGAATTAGCTTTTAGAAATTGATTTATTGTTTTATATTTGCGACCCTTAAAATAAGAAAATAACAATCTAAAAATAAGTAAGAAATGACAAAAGCAGAGATCGTCGCTAATATTTCAGAAAAATCTGGAATTGAGAAAGCAGATGTTTTGAGAGTAGTAGAAGATTTAATGAAAGAAGTTAAAACTTCTTTAGAAAAAGGAGACAACGTTTATTTGAGAGGTTTCGGTAGTTTTACTGTTAAGACAAGAGCAGAAAAAACAGGTAGAAATATCTCTAAGAACACCACAATTAAAATACCTGCACATAATATTCCAGCGTTTAAACCAGCAAAGATTTTTGTTGAAGGCGTAAAGAAAAATGTTCCTGTAAAATAATAACAATATTAACAATATAAAAAACGTTTGACATTATGCCAAGTGGAAAAAAAAGGAAACGTAGTAAAATTTCTACGCACAAGCGCAAAAAGAGAAGTAGACAAAATAGACATAAAAAGAAAAAATAGTTTAGTATAAACTATTTTTTCTTTAAATCTTAAACCGTTCTTTGAAAACGAGATTTACCTAAAAACAAGTCTCACCGGGTTATTACAACCTGTGAATCAATTTATAAATCCATCTACACAAGCATTGAGTAGATGTTTAGTGTAGGTACAAAAACTTACAGAGTGAAAACAGAATTAATTATTAGATCAAATTCCTCTGATATAGATTTTGCCTTATTAAGAGATGGTAAACTTATTGAATTACATAAAGAGAAGTACGATAATAACTTTACAGTTGGCGATATATTTTTAGCCAAAATTAAAAAGACGTTATCGGGCTTAAATGCCTCGTTCGTAAATGTTGGTAGTGAAAAAGATGCTTTTTTACATTACCATGATTTAGGACCGCAGTTATTGTCTTTAACGAAATTCCTTAAGCAGATAAGCACAGGTAAACAAAAAGAATTCACTTTAAAAAATTTCCATTTTGAAAAAGATATTAATAAAAATGGAAGTATTGATCAGGTTATAAAAGCTGGTCAAAATTTATTAGTACAAGTTGTTAAAGAACCAATATCCACAAAAGGCCCTCGAATAAGCTCTGAGCTTTCAATTGCCGGAAGATATTTGGTGTTAGTTCCTTTTTCTGATCGTGTTTCGGTATCTCAGAAGATATCGAGTAATAAAGAAAAAGATAGGTTAAAACGACTTGCGAAAAGTATTAAGCCAAAGGGTTTTGGCGTTATTTTGCGAACGGTTGCTGAAGATATTAAAGTTGCAGAACTAGATAGAGATTTGCAAAATTCTTTACAACGATGGGTAACTATGTGTAAACAGTTACCGAATGCACAAGCCCCTACAAAAGTATTGTCAGAATTAAATAGAGCGTCATCAATATTGAGAGATATTTTTAACGATTCATTTTCAAGTATTATTACTAATGACACTACCTTGTATGATGAGCTGAAAGATTATATACTACGAATTGCCCCTGAAAAGGCTTCAATTGTTAAAATGCACAAGTCTAAAATGCCAATTTTTGAAAAGTATAGTATTGAAAGACAAATTAAAACGGCATTTGGTCGCACGGTTTCTATGCAAAAAGGAGCTTATTTAGTGATCGAACATACAGAAGCATTACACGTAATCGATGTAAATAGTGGAAATCGCTCCAATAAGGCGAACTCTCAAGCAGATACCGCATTGGAGGTTAATATGATTGCAGCAACAGAAATTGCGCGGCAATTACAATTGAGAGATATGGGTGGTATTATTGTAGTTGACTTTATAGATATGCATGCAGCAGAACATAGACAACGGTTGTTTGAACATCTAAAAAAGGAAATGCAACTTACTAGAACGAAACACAAAGTGTTACCACCTAGTAAATTTGGTTTGGTACAGATTACCAGACAAAGAGTACGACCTGAAAGGGTTATTAAAACAAAAGAAGAAAATCCAAATAAAAACGGAGAAGTCGAGGCTCCAATAGTTTTAATTGACAAAATTGAAATCGAATTAGAAAAGCTAATGAACAATAAAGATGCGAAAGGTATTACATTACATGTGCATCCTTTTGTTGCGTCTTATTTGAAAAGCGGTTTTATGTCAATTCAAAAAAAGTGGTTTTTGAATTATAAAAAGTGGATTAAAATTTTACCTAGAGATGCTTACCAGTATTTGCAATATCGATTTTATACAGTAAACGATAAAGTAAATAAATAAGGTAGCTTATTATATCAATAAAAAAATCCCGTAACCATATGGTTACGGGATTTTTTTTGCCTTGATTTTTAAGGAATAACGACTTTTTTGCGAATACTTTGATTGTTTTCTAATCTAGCATTGATGAACAACACAGTGCCTTTTGCAATATTTTGCGTATTGATACTGCTATTGCTTTTATTGGGGTTCATACTAAAGATTGATTTACCCAAAATATCATAAGCTCTTAAGTCCGTTATTGTTGAATTTTTACTTGTTGAGATATCAATAGATTGGTTTCTGTTGATGAGAATGAGGTTTTCATTTTCAATATCGTTTTCAGTGACACTTAATACTTTAGATCTTGAGAGGATTAGTTCAAATCGATTGTCAAAAGTACCTTGCTCTTCTGGAATAAATAGATAGTCTTCCATAGTTAAATCATGCAGCGTATTTTTGTAACTGTCCTTTAAGTATACATTGTAATCTGCAATAACACCTTCAACCTTATTAATACTAATTTTTAAGGAATCGCCTTGATTGATATTGGTGTATAAACCGAGTTTTATATGCTCTTCGTCTTCAATAGCATCTTTGCCCTGAATTGCAAAGTTTTTATCTTCAATAATTGAATAAAAGGAAATATAATTTCCGCCAAACTTAGGGCCATCATACGACCTGTCAATTCCATCAGTTGCACCGTCAATAAAACCAATTAGTAGTTGACTAAAGGCACCTTTATCATTAAATAAATTCAACCAAATACGGTCCTTTTCAACTAGTTCACTAGGTAGTTTTTTAAAGAATTGAGTGTTGTTTGACGTAGTTCGCATTGAATTATTAAAAGTTACATTTCCACTTGAAGTAGCTTCAATAAAAAAGCTCTGACCAGAAGTAATGAAACCGTTTGGTATCGCACCGCCAGAGATGGCAGCAACGCCTCCAGTACCAGAGGTAAAGCTGGCATAATCGTTACTTGAATAATTATATAGATTAGCTCCTGGAGTATTTTTAGAAATGGCAGTATTATGGGTCCATAAATAAATGGTTCCGTTTATAAAAGGTGTATTTAAAGGATTGTCTAAGAATGCTGTAGCGTCTATCGCTGAAGGATACGGATTGCCAATTAAATTCCAATCAAGATCTGCCTGTTCAGTATTTGTACTTTTTTCAATGGATGTTTGAATAACACCAGTATTTACTAAGCCATCAAAAACAACTGATTGAGTTTGAGGAAACGAACCCGTAGTTGGACCCATAGCTATATAACCGGTTGCTGGTTGCATAACAGTAGCTCCATTTACAGAATTCCATCCATTTTCATGATGATAGTTATAAATTCGATTGGTTTCAGAGGTTACTAATGCACTACCTATCGTTTCGTTTACCGTGGGTGAAGACCAATAGGTATAATCGTGTTTATTTATTTCTTCTGAGTTCTTATGAATATTTATAGTTCCATTTGAGGTCACAATACCATCGTCTTCAACCATCACAAGTGAACCTTCATGTTGTACTTCTAAGGTGCCATTCACTGTTAAATCATTTTCAATAGAAACATAATTGTCAACGCTTATATTTAAAGTGCTGCCCGTGTTAACGGTACAATGACAAGATTCAAAACTACCCTCACTGGCAGTGTCATAATCACCATTTATTATTGCAGAAGTATTGGTGTCTGGTAGTCCATTACTCCAATTTGTACCATTCCATGTAGTTGAGTACGGACAAGGATATCCTAAAAGGCTTACATCATCAATAAACCATTCTCTATCGGTAAAAGAAACAAACAACAAAGAACTACTAGTGCCTAGGTATCTAAATGCAATATATACATTTGAAGTATTTGGTAATTGATTTTGTAATGTAGTTTGTGTCCAATTAGTAGTTGCATTTGTATTATTGATAACAGTCCATGTGGCAGTATTAGGATTTCCTGAGCCAGAATAATTGGTAGAGTACACTACCTGTTGCGTTGGATCACTTGCTGGGTACCCATCTGGGTGATTCCTGTTTTTTTGAGAATAAGAAAATTCATTTTGATTGTAATTGGATAGGTCTAAACTCGGTGAAATTAGCCAAACCTCATTTGTGATACTACCAATTAAATAGGCAGCGTTAGGTGTATACGTGTATTCTGAGTAAGAACCCGTATTAGCATCTATAGTAGTTCTGCTAAAAGGAACATTATTTGTGACTTGAAATTGGGACCAGCCAGATAAGGGGCTTTCAAAACCTTCTTGTAACAATTGGCTGTAAGTTTGAACACTGAATAATAGTAGACTTATCACTATTATTTTTCTCCAACTAATTATCGAAACAGTATATTTCGTGTATTCTTTTATGACTTTCATACTCTAAAAACAACTTAAGGTATTATTTTCCTGAGTATTATTTGATTTTATATTGAAATCATGGGTTTACACCTCATAATTAATACGGTTTAATCGTACAAATTAAAGTCATGTAATAAACATAAATTGGCAATATAAGTAAGGAGATACTTTAGAATAATTTCAAGTGAATTTTCAAATGGGAAGCTTAACGCCTAATCTTTAAAGAATAATGACTTTTTTGCTAATACTTTGATTGTTTTCTAGTCTTGCATTGATCAACAGCACTGTACCTTTAGCTATATTTTGCGTGTTGATACTGCTATTGCTTTTATTGGGGTTCATACTAAAGATTGATTTACCCAAAATATCATAAGCTCTTAAGTCCGTTATTGTTGAATTTTTACTTGTTGAGATATCAATAGATTGGTTTCTGTTGATGAGAATGAGGTTTTCATTTTCAATATCGTTTTCAGTGACACTTAATACTTTAGATCTTGAGAGGATTAGTTCAAATCGATTGTCAAAAGTACCTTGCTCTTCTGGAATAAATAGATAGTCTTCCATAGTTAAATCATGCAGCGTATTTTTGTAACTGTCCTTTAAGTATACATTGTAATCTGCAATAGCACCTTCAACCTTATTAATACTTATTTTTAAGGAATCACCTTGAGTAATGTTTGTGAATAAACCGAGTTTTATATGCTCTTCGTCTTCGATAGCATCCTTACCTTGAATAGCAAAGTTTTTATCTTCGATAATTGAATAAAAAGAAATGTAATTTCCGCCAAACTTTGGACCATCATATGATCTGTCAATTCCATCTGTTGCACCGTCAATAAAACCAATTAGTAATTGGCTAAAGGCGCCTTTTTCATTAAATAAATTTAACCAAATACGGTCCTTTTCAACTAGTTCACTAGGTACTTTTTTAAAGAATTGGGTGTTGTTGGTTTTGGCACGCATCCCATTGTTAAAGGTCAGATTTCCACTAGTGGCGGCCTCCAGAAAAAAGCCTTGTCCAGATGCAATAAAGCCATTGGGGATTTCACTACCCGAAATAGCTGCAACTCCTCCAGTACCAGAAGTGAAACTGGCGTAATCGTTGCTAGAATAATTATAGCTATTGTTCCCTGCATTGCTTTTAGAAATAGCTGTATTGTGTGTCCATAAATAGATGGTTCCGTTCACTATAGAAGTGTTTAGGGGGTCATCTAAGAAGGCTTTAGCATCTAAAGCAGAAGGATATGGATTTCCAATTAAGTGCCAGTCAAGATCTGCCTGTTCCGTATTTGTACTTTTTTCAATGGATGTTTGAATAACACCTGTATTTACGAGGCCATCAAAAACAACTGATTGTTTTTGAGGAAAGGTTCCAGCAATAGGAGTCATGGCAATATAACCAATAGCTGGTTGCATGGTTGTGGCTCCATTTGCTGAGGCCCAGCCATTTTCATGATGATAACTATAAATTCTGTTAGCTTCAGACGTCGCCAAGGCACTGCCAATGGTTTCATTTGCAGTAGGGGATGACCAGTAGATATAATCATATTTATTGGTAGGGGTAGAGGTCTTATGAATATTTATAGTTCCGCTAGAAGTAACAATGCCATCATCTTCAACCATAACTAAAGATCCTTCGTGGAGCACTTCTAAAGTGCCATTTACGGTTAAATCATTTTCTACGGAAACATAGTTGTTTGCACTAATGTTTAATGTACCTCTCGTATTAACGGTACAATGACAAGATTCAAAACTTCCACTTTTAGCAGTGTCATAATTACCATTTATAACTGCCGATGTTGCACTATTTGGTGTCCCATTACTCCAGCGGCCACCATTCCATGTTGTTGTAAATGGACATTCTGGTGAGTATGCAACAATATTGAAATTGCCTGCAGAGTCATTATTGTAGGCATATACTCTAATATATATAATTGTATTTGGGATTCCAGTTAGATTGACTTGTGAATATGAATTTGAAGGCCAATCGATGTCGTCATTACAAGCCAATTCAGTTAAATTACCACACTGACCTGAGTATACAGCAATGGCAGTGTCAATATTAGAACCTGCACTTTGGGTTTCAATGGTTATCATTCCAGAGTTAGGTACTTGAGCTGTGTACCATACATCTCTTCCTAAATAATTACCACATGAAGGTAGTGGAAGTTCTATTGAAGAAGACGCGCCTATATTGGTGCCTGTAATAACATTTTCAGTATTTGTTGAACCCACTGTTAAAGCTGTTGCACCAGCACATTGGTCAATTGATGCTTCAGCCAATTTAACATTGTCAAAACCACCTCGGTCATTATTGCTATTATTTCTTGCGGATAAAATAAGACTTACGTTTATAACAGTGTTGGGTATAGTTACAGTTTCTGTTACCCATCCATTAGTATTGTCCGAATTATTATTCACTCCATTTACAACTACAACTTCTCCTTGACTTATATTGTCAAAGAACAATTCATATTTTAAATCGTCATTATTATCAAAACTAATGGCATTATAATCAAAAGAAAAAACAACATTAGAAAAAGTAGCTACACTAATGTTTGGAAGTGTAATTGTTTCAAAACCATTTCCGCCACAGCTTCCATCAAGGTCTCTTATTCCCCAAAATTGATTGCCATCATTTGGTCTTATTCCGGGTAATGAAGTCGTGTAATTCCAAACATCATTACCTGTTTCACACGGTGGTGTGGAGAAGTTCAAGGGTGCCCAAGTATCACCTGATGTTTCAAAACTTTGTATTGCTATAACCGTTTGGGAATACGAGGCCAAATGCCAAAACAAAATAAAAAGAATTATAAAAATTCTTTTCATTGCTATATATTTCATTTTTGATGGCATAGATTAGGTTTGGAATCGTATTTTATTGATAACAAAACGTATTTTTTACCGCGGTATTATAATAAATTACGGTTTTCCCGTAATTTCGTTACGGTAAAAACCTTACTTTACTATAACAACTAACTTGGTTTTTTTCCTAATCAGTATGTGATTTTCTACTTATATTGAGCCCATGAATGAGTCATTTACACTAGAAGAGGCTAAAGATAAATTGCAACATTATTGCGGTTATCAGGAACGTTGTCATCAAGAAGTGGAGCGGAAATTAAATAGTATGAACTTAATAGCTGAAGTAAAAGAGCACATTATTTTGTACTTAATGGAGCATGATTTTTTGAATGAAGAGCGTTTTGCAAAAAGTTTTGCTCGAGGGAAGTTTAGAATGAAAAAATGGGGGAGAAAACGTATTGTTAATGAATTGAAGTTTAGAAATGTTTCGACATACAATATAAAGTCGGCCTTAAATGAATTTTCTGAAGCTGATTATCTGAAAACATTTAATGAGTTGGCCGAAAAGAGAGTGCAGGTCATAAATGAGGTTAATTTGTACAAGAAAAGGAAAAAGTTAGCTGATTACTTGTTATATAGAGGGTGGGAGTCTACTATAGTTTATGCCAAGGTAACTGAACTAATACCTTAACTTCTTGAAATTTGAATAATAAGTAATGGTTTCTGTAAATGAAAAAAGCACCAATTTCTTGATGCCTTTTTTAAAAATTGTTGAACTTTTATTTGAGGATAAGCTTTTTGACTAAGCGTTTGTTTTCTATATTGACATTTAAAAAATAAATACCTTTTGCCACTCTACTCATATCTAACGGATAGTTAGTAGCAGAAATACCATCTTCAAATCGGATTAATTTACCCATGACATCATAGACCTTAATGGTCATTTCTCCATTCGCGGTGTTCGCTCTTTTTATATTGAAAATTTCGGAAGAAGGGTTCGGATAAATTAAAAATTCACCTTCATCAAAATCGTCAATATCTAAAACGGCAGTGGCATCAATCAAAAAGTCATCAATAACAACACCTTCTTCATTAACAGCTTCGTCAGAGATGAATGTAAACCTAAAGATAATATTAGATTCACCATTAAGTGCTGTTAAATCATAGCTATAATTCTTTAAGGTAAAATCTTGTCCTGTCCATTGTGCACCAGGGCAATTAAAGCAATTGTTTCCGCCAGAAGAAGCGTTTGTTTGACTGCTGTTATACCAGTTTGGGTCTTGAGCAGTTCCCAATACATTCCAATTTTGTCCTTGGTCGGTTGTATATTCCATGTATACAACATCCCAATTTTCTTCAAGATCGAATGCCATTTTAAACTTTAAAACTGGATTTACCAATGAAGCCAAATTGTAACAAGGTGAAGTTAAGTAACTTGTTGTTTTGTCTGGATAATTACCTGATGGATTTGTCACATAACCCGAGTTTACTAAGAGGTTTAGATTCGTTGTTGTTGGGGTCCCTATTTCCCATACGTTATTGTCTGAAACTAACCATTGATTTGCATTTTGATCCGCATTCGGATTTAAATCACCAAACGTATAGGTAATTTGACCGTCACCAACTTGATTTACAATAAAATCAGATGTTGCACTGTTGTTGAATAAATTGGAATCATTGGTTTGAGCAATTGTAACGTTTAAACTGTGATTTCCTTCAGATAATCCTGTAATAGAAGGTAAGTTTATAGTTGCAGTAGCATTAGAAGTAATACTGCCCGTCCAATTGAATACAGAATTGCTTCCGCCATCCACATTGTAGGTTATAGTAACTGAAGTTATAATATTTTGACCATTATTTGTAACTGCTATTGATGGGTTAACATCACTACAGGTCACACTTTTACTTGGTGAAGAAATTTTAATTAAATCAATATCATTTGCGGGCAACGTTATACTAGGAATAGCTGATTGCCAAACACTTCTTCCGTATGTGCCCACCGTAATGGTGTTGTCGTATGGGTTTATTTCCAAATCGGGGACTGCCACATTTGGAAGGTTGGTTGAGAAAACTTCCCAAATATTATCGTCGTCGTTTCTGTGATAAACACCCAAAGCGGTTCCTACATAAATTGAATTATTAGTAGTAAAGGGATGATGGCGAACAATAAACTTTGATTCATTGGGCAATCCGCTTGTAATATTACTGAAAGTTAGCCCTCCATCAACAGATTTGAAAACACCACCTCCGTTGTGACCACTACTTGGTCCCGATAAATTACTAACACCTGCCGTAGTCAACCAAAGAATATCACTGTTGGAGTTATGCACTTCAATAGAACTTATGGTATTGCCTGTAATACCAGAATTTGCGGGTGTAATTGTTGTAAAAGTTTGTCCTTTATCACTACTTTTATAGATATTTAATCCCCTTGAAACATAGATATTGTTATTATTGTTAGGATCAACTTCTATCGCTTCAAGATCGCCTCCAAACGAATGATTGGATACTTGAGACCATGAATTGTCTATTAATTCATAGAGTTGGCTGTACCCCGCATAAATATCTCCCGCCTTATTGATTACCAAAGGTGTTACCCAATTGCCACCAGTGTCTTGTGTGCCCGTTTCTTGTGTTGGTGCTGTAGCAATAAAAGAACCATTGACTCCACCATTAGTTGTGATAGCTAAATCTGAACCATATTGTACAAAACCATAAAATTTATTTTCATCAGATGGGTCAGATGCAGAATCCATACCATCACCACCATGGTAATTGTGCCAAGTATTATTGCTTAGTGAAAAGCCACCGTTATCTTGTAGTCCACCGGCTAGTTTATTAGAATTTTGTTTTGAAACGGTTACTTTATAAAATTGACTAATCGCCAAATTTTTTGTAAGATCGGTAAAAGTAACACCATTATCAGTTGATTTATAAATGCCTCCATCTGTTCCTGCGTATAAAACATTGCCAAAATATCTCAAAAAATGAATATCAGCATGCGTAAATGCTGAATTAACAATTCGCCAATCATTCATTTTTAAAAAATCATTACCCTCATTAGTAGATTTCCAAATGTCTAAAACACCAACGAATATAGTGTTTTGATTTGCTGGCGATACGGTAAATGCAAGGTCGTACCACGCTTGTGTGCTTCCACTAAATATATCATCAGATTCGACTGTTTTATTAAAAGTAACTCCAAAATTTGTTGATTTATAAACACCTTCGAAGGCATAATTATTTGAACTTGTTTTTGCTGCTAAAATATAAACATTATTGGGGGCACTTGGTGTAACTTCAACTCTTAAGCGCCCTACAAGTCCTGGAGCTGGTAGACCAACACTTACGTTTGAAAAAGAGGTTCCTCCATTTGTAGAAGTATAAAGTATTTGGCTGGTTACAGCATAAATAGTATTTGGGTCATTGGGTTTTAATCTAAAATCACGTATGTGTCCTGTTAGTTTTCGTGTCCAACTAACTCCTGCATTGGTTGATTGAAATAAGCCACTACTTGTAGCCACCCAAATAATATTTGAATTGGTTGGGTCAATAAAAATTTCATTACTAGAAGTAGGATTTCCAGCCATAAATCCTGTGGGAGACCATGTTACACCACCATCGATTGATTTTCGAACTCCAATTGCATAGGAGTCGCCGGCGTCATCATCACCCGTTGAAATATAAATAATATTCGAGTTGTTGGGGTCAATGGCGATACCAGATACGCCTATTTGAGGCAAGTGATCTGTTAACGGTGTCCAACTAACACCAGCATCTGTTGATTTCCACAAACCGCCCGCAGGTGCTCCAACATATATTGTGTTGGTGTTATTGGGGTCTACAATAATTGTATTTATTCTTCCTTGTCCGCTATTACTTGATTGAGAAAAGGGGCCTACGGGTACCCAATTACTAGTAGCTTTGGTATATTCAGCCATTTTTTGTTTTTGCTCCCATGCGTTCCATAGTGTTTCAGCTGGGGCAATGGTACCATTTTCTAACAAATAATGACTCCAGTGGTATTCCCATCTTTTAAATGGTTTATAACCACTTCCTTTTTTAAATATATCTACAGATTTGAAATGCGTCTTGCCATTTTTTAGGATTTCCTCAAAAGAAGTTGCCCTAGTACTTTTTTGGCTATTATTAAGTCCGTTTTCTACAAAAGGAATAGGAAGCTGTTGTGCAGCTGCTATACTAAGGTAAAAGAATAAAATGATTTGTAAATATTTCTTCATAGCGATGTAATTCTGATAAAAATAAGATAAAAAATTTTATTAATTATTTTGAAAATCAATAAGTTGTTTTTCGAGCTGTTGTTGATTTGTTAAATTATTGATTTTACTGTTAATGGCTGAAAAAGCATTTAAAATATTGCTAATTTCTATTTTTACTTCCTCTGATTCGATACTTGTAATATTTTGCATATCAGCTAGGCGTAAGGTGTTGTTATAAAAAACATTTAACCTTATTTTTATATCTAATCGGTCAAATTGTGGTATACGAATGGAGTCTTTTAACTGCTGTGCGGCGATTGAAAGGCTTTTAGCTTTTGACAAGGCTTCATCAGTTGTGATACTGTAAAATTCAATTATATTTTCGTCAACAATTTCATACTCTTTCCAATCTTTTACCAAAGTACTAGCTTCGGGTGTTAACGTTTCACCAATATTACTTATCGTTTTTTCTTTTGCACTATCTATACCCTTGATAGGTTGTTTATTAGTCTCATTAGTAGCGCTGTCATTACAACTGATTAGTAGGAGTACTATAATAAGAGTAATTATGTTATTTAACATTGATAAAGAGTCTGGAGGTAAAAATAATAATTATTGTTTGAAAAAGTGATTAATTAACAAATGATATTTATAATTTCGCTAAACTAAACTATAATTAATGAGTGATAAAATACTTGTTATTGGAGCCTGTGGTCAAATTGGTTCTGAACTTACCTTAAAATTAAGAGAAACTGTTGGTAGCGAAATGGTTATTGCGGCTGATATTAAAGAAGGGACCCCTGAATTAATGAATTCAGGCCCATTTGAGTTAGTAGATGCCACGAGTAAAGAACAAATTATAGCGATTGTTGAAAAATATCATGTGAATCAAATTTATTTGATGGCAGCAATGCTTTCAGGAACTGCAGAAAAGTATCCAGATAAGGCATGGAATTTAAATATGAATTCATTATTCCATGTGTTAGATTTGGCTAAGGATAAAATCATAAAAAAAGTGTTTTGGCCCAGTTCTATAGCGACTTTCGGATTTACAACACCGAAACAAAACACCCCTCAGATTACAATAACAGAGCCTACAACGGTTTATGGCATTAGCAAATTGACTGGTGAAAGATGGTGTGAATACTATAAATTAAAATACAATGTAGATGTAAGAAGTGTGAGATACCCAGGAATTATTAGTTGGAAAACATTACCTGGTGGAGGAACAACTGATTATGCTGTGGAAATTTATCACAAAGCGATCCTTGAAGGAACCTATGACTGTTTCTTGTCAGAAAACACACGTTTGCCAATGATGTATATGGATGATGCCGTAAAGGCAACTATTGATTTAATGCATACCCAAAGCTTTGATCAGTATACAGCTTATAATATTGCCGCAATTAATTTTACTCCAAAGGAAATTGCAAATGAAATAAAACGACATATTCCAGATTTCAAAATTTCATACACGCCAGATTTTAGACAGGCAATTGCAGATAGTTGGCCAGAAAGTATTGATGACTCAATGGCAAAAACAAATTGGAATTGGCAACATGCCTTTAGTTTAGAAGAAATGACAAAAGTAATGTTGGACAAATTAAAAAGCACTTATAATGCTTAATGTGCTTTTTTAAGTAAGGTTTTTATTTTTTTAAGTCTAAATACTGGTTAACAAATTGTATTTATGAAAAACATAATTGAGAATAGTTTAGTAAAGGGAATTTCTTACGAAGCATATCGCACGTTGGTATCCGATTTATTAGCGGAGGGTAAAGCTACTGGTGATAATCAATCAGAAGATTATTTAAATTATAGCAAATTAGGAAATGCACGGATGAAGCGCCTAGATAAAAAGTTTCAACTATCAGAAAGGGCTAGTGATAAAATTCGAACATCGACTAAAAAGCTAACATGGTTGGTACTAACCGAAGGTTGGTGTGGTGATGCGGCACATGCGCTACCTATACTAAATAAAGTAGCTGAAGAGTCAGAAAATATTGAGTTAAAAGTTGTGCTTCGCGATGAAAATTCAGCACTTATGGATGAATTTTTAACAAACGGAGGGAAGTCGATTCCAAAATTAATTGTACTTGATGCGGCGACACACACAGTAATTGATTCTTGGGGTCCTCGGCCATCTGAGGCTACAAAAATGGTAAATGAATACAAAGAAACGCATGGGAGTTTAGATGCAAATTTTAAAGAAGATTTGCAAGTTTGGTACAACAAGAATAATGGAGCAAATATCGAAGCCGATATACTAAATTTGATTTGAGCTTTTTAAAGTTTCAATGAATTCTGAAATACTTTTGGCATTAGTCACCTTAAAATCACCAATTTTTGTACGTCTTAAAGTAGTAAGATGCGCTCCTGAATTTAAGGCTTTACCAAAATCATAAGCTAAAGATCGAATATAGGTCCCTTTACTACAAACAACTTTAAAATCAATGGTTGGCAAATTAATATTTGTGATTTCAAAGGTGTGAATATGTACGTTTCGCGATTTGATTTCGGTTGTTTCTCCTGCACGTGCTAATTCGTATAGACGTTTACCATCTTTTTTTATCGCAGAAAAAATAGGCGGTTTTTGCGCAATTGTACCTATAAATTTAGTAGTTGTTTGGTGAATAAGTTCATCGTTAATGTGAGTTATGGGGTATTGCGCATCAATTTCAGTTTCTAAATCGTAAGAAGGTGTGGTAGCGCCAACCGTAAATGTGCCCGTATACTCTTTTATTTGTGCCTGAAATTCATCGATTTTCTTTGTGAATTTTCCGGTACACAAAATCAACAAGCCAGTAGCTAAAGGATCCAACGTCCCTGCGTGACCAACCTTTATTTTTTTAAGATTAAATTGTTGTTTTAGCTCCCATCTAATTTTATTTACCACTTGAAAGGAGGTCCATTGTAGCGGTTTATCAATTAAAATAACCTGTCCATTTTTAAAATCTTCAACAGTCATGTTTATAGATCAAAGTATATCCGATAGCAATCAAACCTACAACAGCGCAATAAATGGCAAAGTAGGATAATTTGCTTTTTTTAACTAGGGTAATCATCCAATTACAGGCAAAAAGACCTGCAATAAAGGCAGCCGTAAAACCAGCTGTCATGGCACCAATTTGTGAACTTTCAAAATTAATATCCCCACTGAGTAAATCTTTCGCTACTTTTCCAAAAATTAGCGGTACTACCATCAAAAAAGAAAAGCGTGCTGCTTTGGTTCGGTCTACTCCTAGAAGTACTGAGGTAGAAATTGTTGCCCCTGAACGAGATATACCTGGTAACATGGCGATGGCTTGAGAAATACCGATTATAAAGGCATTGCTGTACGAAACATTTTTTGTTGTATTCTTTGCTTTATCAGCCAGTAATAGCAATATAGCTGTTAGTAATAGCATACATCCGACTAGTACTAGTTGACCACCAAAAAAGGATTCCAATTGCTCTTCAAATAGTACGCCAATAATAACTGCGGGTACCATAGATATAATAATTTTTAATGAAAATTTAAATTGATCATTCCATTTAAATTGAAAAAGCCCTTTGATAATTTCAAAAATTTCTTTTCTAAAAACAACCATAGTGCTCAATGTAGTAGCAAAGTGTAGAATTACGGTAAATGTTAAGCTTTCTTCTGGTAATGAATGATCTCCAAATAAAACCTTGGCTATTTCTAGATGTCCGCTAGATGAAACTGGTAAAAACTCCGTTAATCCTTGAATTATCCCTAAAAGAATCGCTTCTAAATAACTCATTAATTATTTTTTCGGATTGGTTAGTATGGCGTAAATTTCAACAATCAATCCAATGATTACCAATGTTGGCGCTAAACGGATACGTCTAAAGTTGTAGATTTCTTTATTAAATACGTTGGGGTCTTCACTACCGCCGCCGGCCATTAATATAAACCCTAAGGCAATTATTAATAAGCCAATTAACATAAAAATATAATTGCGCTTGCCGAATAAAAACTCTTGTTTAGATTTTTCTTGTTTTGCCATTTTTAATAATAAAGTTCGTCTGTTCTAAGATTTAAAAAGCGTTGGGTTGCAAAAAAAGCACTAATCCATGTAATAACTACCCCAACCAAAAATACACCACCAAAGAGAATTGTAAGCCTTAAAGAGTCGTTTAATAAGTTCAGCTCAGGAAAATAATCATTTAAATAGTATAAGGTTACAGCCAAACCAATTAAGGAAATAATTGCACCATAAATACCGAGTTGTATACTGCTTAAAATAAAAGGCTTTCTAATAAATCGTTTTGTGGCCCCTACCATTTGCATTGTTTTTATAGTAAAACGTTTTGCATAAACAGATAGTCGTATAGAATTGTTGATTAACAACATGGCGATAAATGCAAATAAAGAGCTGAAAATCAATATCCAAAAACTTACTCTCTTAATATTCTTTGTAAGTAAATCTATCAATGGCTTATTATAAGAAACTTCAAAAACAACTTCTTTCTTAGCAAGACTGGCTTCTATCTCGCTCATTTTTTCGGGTGTTACATAGTCTGCTTTGAGAAATAATTCGACTGAATTTTTTAATGGATTGTAACCTAAGAATTCCATAAAATCTTCACCGTTCTCTTTTTTTACGATTTCGGCAGCTTCCTTTTTTGAAATGAATGTAGTTGATTTGGTATATGCTTCGTTTTTTAGTTCCTTATGAAAAGTGTTCATCGCAGATTCAGCAACATCATCATTTAAGAAAATAGTAACAGAAGCTTGCTCTTTGAAATAATTAGAAACGTTTTTTGTATTTAAAACTAACATACCGAGTAGGCCTATTAAAAATAATACAAAAGCAATACTCATTACTACTGAAAAGTAGGACGATCTTAAACGACGTTTTTGATATTTTTCAAATGAAGTACTCATTAAAACAACTAGTAAAATAAGGCTGCAATATACTTATTTATCATTAATATCTTGGCACAATTCTATTAAAACACCGTTCGTAGATTTTGGATGTAAAAAAACAACAAGTTTGTTGTCGGCTCCCTTTTTTGGTGTTTCATTTAAGATGTTAAAACCTGCCAATTTTAAGCGTTCAATCTCCAAGTTAATATCTTCAACTGCAAAGGCAATATGGTGGATTCCTTCTCCTTTTTTTTCAATAAATTTGGCAATAGGACTTTTGTTATCAGTGGCTTCAAGCAACTCAATTTTATTTGGTCCCGATTTGAAAAAAGACGTTTTTACATGTTCACTCGGTACTTCCTCGATTTTATAATGTGGTTTTCCTAAGAGCGCCGCAAATAGTTCGTTCGATGCTTCCAAATTTTTAACAGCAATACCTATATGTTCTATTTTATTCATACGTAAATGTCTAGTGTTTACAGCACTCATTAGCGATGCGTGTAACGTTTTTGCCCTAATATTAAAACTGATATGCTCCCATTTATTCCTTTAAAAAGAAGTGTTCTACATAAATGAAAGAACAAATAATCTTCAAAAATATAGAATTTATAAACGATTTAAACTGTATTTTTGCAAAATGGAAACGAATAGACAAAAAAAAATTGCTGGAGTTATACAAAAAGATTTGGTTGATGTTCTACAAACAGCAGCTAGAGGTGGTGTTAAGGGCGTGATAATTTCGGTTACGAAAGTACAAGTAACATCAGATTTGTCACAAGCAAAAGTGTATTTAAGTATTTTTCCGAATGATAAGAGAGACGAACTCTTAGAAGGTATAAAATCTAATGCACCTTTGATTCGCCATGAGCTAGCACAGCGAACTAGAAATCAATTGAGAAGAGTGCCAGGATTGAATTTTCATTTGGATGATTCGTTAGATTATATTGAAAATATTGACGCTTCATTAAAAGGGAAGGATGAGAATCCAATCAAAAACCCTGATATCTTACCAAGAAGACGTAAAATTTAACGTGAACTTTCCGCTATACATAGCAAAACGATACCTGTTTTCAAAAAGCAGCAACAACGCTATTAATATTATTACAATTATTGCCGCTTTAGGCGTAGTGGTTAGTGCTATGGCATTGTTTATAGTGTTGTCGGTTTTTTCTGGATTAAAAAATTTCAGTCTTGATTTTATAAGAATTTCAGATCCAGACTTAAAAATTTCAATGGTTAAAGGGAAGTCATTTTTATTTACAGACAGCATCAATACTATTTTAAAGGCTGATGCGCGAATCATTCATTTTTCGAAAGTGCTTGAAGAAAAGGCTTTTTTTAATTATAAAGAAAAACAACATATTGCCAATATTAAAGGCGTTGACGCCACTTATTTACAGGTAAATAATATTGATACCGCAATCTATATTGGTGAGTGGATTGATAAAGAATTAGCCAATTCGGTAGTTATCGGTAATGGAATCTCATCAACCTTATCATTGGGAACCTATGATTTTATAGAACCATTAAAAGCATACGTGCCGAAACCAGGTAAGGGGTATGTCAACAACCCTAATTCTGCTTTTAGTGAAGTTAATTTACAGCCAGTAGGTATCTTTAGAATAACCGAAGAGTTAGATGGAAAATATGTTTTTTCAACACTTGAAACAGCACAACACTTATTGAATTATCAACCAAATCAGATTTCCGCGATTGAACTAAGGCTCATGGAAAATGTAAAGGAATCTGATGTTGTGGCCTATTTAAATTCAAAATTAGGTGACGTGTACAAAGTGGAAACTAGAACACAACTAAATGCTGTTTTTTATAAAATGATAAATACTGAAAATATCGTTTCATATCTAATTTTTACACTTATTTTAATTATTGCTTTATTTAATGTTATTGGAGCCATTGTGATGATGATTTTAGATAAACGAGAAAATTTAAAAACATTATTTAGTATTGGTGCTACTTTGAAAGAAATTCGTAAAATTTTTGTATTTCAAGGTTTTCTATTGACTTTTTTCGGAATGTTTATCGGATTAGGCTTGGCTATAATTTTTGTATTACTACAAAAACAATTTGGTTTGATTATGATCACTCCTTCATTGGCATATCCAGTAGAATACAAATTTACCAATGTGCTGGTGGTAGCTTCAACAATACTTTTTTTAGGATATATTTCTGCAATAATAGCTAGCTCTAGAATTACAAGAAAAGTTGTAGAGTAACTTTTGTTGGTTGGTCTAGATTGTTAGGAATGGGCTTTTTTTACGTCAATTGTATACATATATGTTGTAATTTGGTATGTGCAATCAATTAAACCCCCATGAGAGTTCAAGATTTAAATAAATTTGAATATAAAGAGTTACCGTTAAAACTACACGTTAGTTTCGATAAGGTTACTGCTTATTATACTAAATATGCTTCAGATAAGAATCATCCATATCATGATTTTTCTAAGGTATTATTGCAAAAACTTAATGAGAACCCAGAATTATTACATGGTTTTACCGATTTATCGTTATTAGAAAAGTATCAAGATTTAATAGATCGAATTTTAGAACCATTATTCCCTGAAGCATTGCAAGGAAATGAAATTAAAGCGGCGAGTATCCCTTTTTTGTTTGCGTCTTTTAAATTTTCTAATCGGTTTAAACAGATTTTAGAGAATACAGATGAAGGGTATGAGTTTAAAATTAGAAATATTGAGGAAGATGAGCTGTATATTAATACCTGTGTTGCAATTTTAAATTATTGTTACGGGTATAAGGTAGATTTAAAAAGACCTTTCTTTTTTGATATTCCAAATAAGAACACTGGAATTACGCATCATTATAGAGTGGCTTATAACATAGATTTAGCTGAAATTATTCCCACAGAAAGTGCGCCTAAAATAACAGAAGAAGATTATAAGTTGTTATTAGATAATTATGACAATATAGAGGTTTGGAAGGAAAAATTTCCCCCTTTTAGTTATACCTTCAAAGGTTTGGGTATCATGAATCTTTTTGATGTTACGGCCGATGAAATATTAACTTCATTAACTAAAGATTTATTACGTCAAGATGATAGTTTGATTGAAGATTTACAATTGAATTTAAGAAAGTTTTACAACATTAAAGATTTAAAACTAGGTTTTTCAATTTTTGATGCAGTCAATATAAAGTTATGTGATACGAACATTAAAAAATCAAATAGTTTAATACTTAATGATGAATCTGAAATAAATTGTACAAATTATTTTTGTGAAGGAATATTAGATAAGGTCTTTAGCAAACGCGAGATTCTGGCCATTTCTGATGTTGAAAAATATGGTAAAATGAACAATCGAAATTCGTTTTACAAAAATTTGAAGAGAAACGGAATTCAAAGTTTAATACTGATACCGATAAAAGCTACAGATAATGATGACTTGGCTTTATTAGAAATTGCGTCTCCAAGGCCGTACGAATTGAATTCCATCAATCACAATAAGTTAAAAGATATCCTTCCTGTATTTCAAACGGCGGTAAAACGTTCGTCTGAGGAGCATCAAAATATTTTAGAAGCAACCATCCAAGAGCATTATACTTCTATACATCCAACAGTAAAATGGCGTTTTTATCAAGCTGCAGAAAACTATCATATTGCTAACAATAAAGGAATTGAAAATCCTAAATTGGATGATATTGTTTTTGAAAATGTATACCCACTTTATGGGCAGTCAGATATTAAAGGGTCATCTATTGCGCGTAATAATGCAATTAAAAATGATCTCGTTAGTCAGTTAAGACTGGCGATAGATGTACTTGATAAGGCATGTAGCGTTGAGGTGTTGCCAATTTACGAAGAGCTGACGTTTCGAGTTGAAACGTATTTGTCTGATGTAAAAAAAGGCTTAGATGCGGGTGATGAAGTTGGTATACTTGGTTTTTTGAAATCAGAAATTTATCCCGTTTTTAATCATATCAAAAAAATTAATGGTGAGTTAGAGAAAGTTGTAGCTATTTATATGAATAGTATTGATGAAAACTTACACGTAGTTTATCAAGAAAGAAAAGATTATGAAGAAAGTGTAACGCTACTGAATGAACGTTTGGTGAATTATCTTGATAAAAAACAAGAAGAGGCCCAGGCAATGTTTCCACATTATTTTGAACGGTATAAAACAGATGGGGTAGAATACAACATGTATGTTGGTCAGTCTCTAGTGAAGAATAAAAAATACGATCCCTTATATTTGTACAACTTAAGGTTATGGCAGTTACAAGTTATGGCCGAGATGGAGAATGTTGCTTATTCATTGAAAGAACAATTAAATTATAAATTGCAGATAGCATCTCTAATTTTAGTACATAGCAACTCATTAGCTATTAAATTTAGAATGGATGAAAAGCAATTTGACGTTGATGGGGCTTATAATATCCGATATGAAATTATTAAGAAACGTATTGATAAAGTAAATATTAAGGGAACCAATAAGCGCTTAACAATTCCAGGTAAAATAGCGATTGTTTATTCGCAAGAAAAGGACGCTCTTGAGTATATTAAGTATATCAATTATTTACAATCTAAAGGTGTTTTAGGAGAAGTAGAAAAGCTAGAGTTAGAGGATTTACAGGGAGTTTCAGGGCTAAAGGCATTACGAGTTGCGGTTATTTATAAAACCAATTTTGATGAAGAAAACACCATGACTATAGACCAATTAATCGAAGACATTAAAGCTTAACTACCAATGACTATCTTACAAAAAGTAGAGGACTATGCAGTTACTCAGTTAACCGAAAATTTACCTAAAAATTTTATTTATCATAATATTAATCACACCCGAAAGGTGGTTCGGTATGTTCAGGAATTAGTTGAAGGTGAAAAAGTGGATGCTAAGGATGCTCAAATTGTAGAAATTGCCGCATGGTTACATGATGTTGGCTATACAAAAAGTACGGAGGGCCATGAAAAAGTTGGTGCAGAAATGGCGAAACGTTTTCTTGAATCGCAAAAAATTGCAAAAACAACTATTGATAAAGTTGAAAAGTGCATTCTTGCAACTACCAAAACAATTGAGCCAACCAATCAACTAGAGTGCATACTCGTTGATGCCGACTGTGCCCATTTGGGCAATAAAGGCTATAGTGAAATTAGTGAATTGTTACGTGAAGAATGGGAACAGCAAAATGATAAGGCTTTTACAAATGTAGAGTGGGTTCAAGAGAATATAAATTTTTTAGGTACTAAACATCGCTTTTATACAAATTATGCCATTGACAATTGGCAAAACACTAAAGATAAAAATTTAGCGAAATTGTATAAATCTTTAAAAAAGATAGCTGCGAATAAGGATAAAAACAAACTTAAAGCTGAAGAATTAAAACTTAAAAAAAAGAAAGCCAATATTCCAGAAAGAGGTATAGAAACTATGTTTAGGGTGACGCTTAAAAACCACATTACTTTGAGCAATATTGCAGATACAAAAGCAAATATTTTACTTTCTGTAAATGCTATTATTATATCGTTAGCTCTTTCCAATTTAATTCCGAAACTAGACAATCCTTCAAATCATTATTTAATTATACCAACTGCTATTTTTGTTGTATTCAGCTTGATTTCTATGGCATTATCAGTCTTGGCAACAAGGCCTAATGTTACAAGCGGAAAATTCACAAAGGAAGATGTTGAACAAAAGAAGGTGAATCTCTTGTTCTTTGGTAATTTTCACAAGGTAAAGCTAGACGAATTTGAGTGGGCGATGGGTGAGATGATGAATGACCGTGACTATTTGTATTCTTCCATGAAAAAAGATCTTTATTTTTTGGGTTTAGTACTGCATAAGAAATATAAAATTTTAAGAATTACTTATACTATATTTTTAGTAGGAATTATTACTTCTGTGATTGCCTTTGGTATTTCATTTAATAGTTTAGGAGTCTAAGGCCTAAGTGATTGATAAGTGGTAGTACTTTATCATCAAAATTACAGAACAACAGGGCGTGAAAAGGATGTTAATACCCCTTTAACTCCTCTATAAAAGGAGTATTGAAAAATAATAGAACCAATCATACTCATTTTAAAGTTATTGAATAAATTAATTTAATCAAATGAAACATTTTTATTATTTTTTTATAGGTGCTCTTTGTATACTTTTCTTAAATGCATGTGCAACATATCAAACGCAATTTGAGAATGCTAATTTTAATCCACAATTCCCTGATAAAGAAATTTCACATTCATTTTATTTAATTGGAGATGCTGGTAACTCACCGATAGGCTCAAAATCAGAAACAATTCAGGGTTTTGAAAAGGAATTGGCTGGAGCTACAAAAAACAGTACTGTACTTTTTTTAGGTGATAATATTTATGACAAAGGGATGCCAGAGAAAGGTAACGTGAAAAGAACCTTTGCGGAACATCAATTGAATGTGCAAACCGATGCAGTTCATGATTTTAAAGGACAAACCATTTTTATTCCAGGAAATCACGATTGGTATTCCGGACTAAAAGGATTAAAACGACAAGAAACCTATGTGGAAGACAAGTTGGGCAAAGGTGCGTTTTTACCTGCAAATGGATGTCCCATAGAAAAAGTAGATATTTCTGATGATGTTGAACTCCTAATTATAGATTCTGAGTGGTATTTAACCAACTGGGATAAGCACCCTACTATCAATGATGATTGCGAAATTAGAACCCGCGTCAAATTTTTTGAAGAATTTGAAAGTTTGATTAAAAAAGCACGTGGAAAAACCACGCTTATAGCCTTACATCACCCGATGTTTTCAAACGGACCCCATGGAGGTCAATACAGCTTTGGTTCTCATTTAAAACCGCTTCCAGTTTTAGGAACCTTAAAAAATATAATTCGAAAAACAGGAGGTGTTTCACCTGCCGATTTACAGAATAAAAAGGACAATGAGTTTAAGAAACGTTTGGTAACACTAGCACAAGAGAATAACAAGGTTATTTTCGTGTCTGGACACGAACATAGTATGCAGTATTCCGTTCAAGATAATTTGGCTCAAATTATTAGTGGTACTGGTTCAAAGCAAACAGCAACGAGAAATGTTTCAAGTAAATTTACTTCAAGTGATTCTGGTTTTGCACGACTCGACGTATTTAAAGACGGATCTTCTTTTGTACGTTTTTATTCAACCAAAACAAACGCGATAATCTATCAATCAGAAGTACATGCCGCTGATTCCGAAATTGCGATTTCAAAATTTGATCAACCCTTTCCCAAATCAGTACAAGCTTCTATCTATTCTGCTAAAGAAATTGATAAAAGTAAATTTTACAAAAGTATATGGGGAAAGCGTTACCGAAAATACTATGGAACCAAAGTAGCTGCACCAACAGTCAACTTAGATACTTTATTCGGAGGCTTGAAACCTGTTAGAAAAGGTGGCGGGCATCAATCGAAGTCACTAAGATTGATTGACAAGAATGGGAAACAATATGTTATGAGAGCGCTCCGGAAGAGTGCCACTATTTATCTTCAAGCAATGGCTTTTAAAGATCAATATATTGAAGGTCAATTTGAAGACACCTATACCGAAAGCTTATTGCAGGATTTCTATACAGGATCGCACCCATACGCACCATTTACGATGGGAACCCTTTCTGATGCTGTGAATTTATATCATACGAATCCAGTCTTATATTATGTACCAAAACAGCCAGTATTGGCCAATTTTAATGATGAATTTGGCAATGAATTATATATGATCGAAGAACATGTTTCTGATGGTCATGGTAATCTTAAAAGTTTTGGATATGCTAATAAAATTGAAAGTACTGACGACCTGTTCAAAAAATTACGGAAAGATGAGAAGTATGTGATCGATGACGTGATGTTTCTTAGGGCACGTTTGTTTGATATGCTTATCGGTGACTGGGATCGACATATAGACCAATGGCGCTGGGCTGAATTTGAAGATGAAAATAGTGATAAAGTTGTGTTTAAGCCTATTCCTAGAGATAGAGATCAGGCATTTTCGATTATGGGCGATGGCGCTTTAATGAATTTTGCCACACGGGTGATTCCCCCTTTAAAGTTGATGGAAGGCTTTAATGATGATATTAGAAATGTAAAAGGCTTTAATTTTAGTCCCTTTTCACTAGACATGACCCTGCTTAATAAAACAACAAAATGGCAATGGGAAGAGCAAGTAGCTTTAATTCAAAAAAGCCTGACAGCCGAAGTTATTGATAAAGCATTTGAAGCTTTCCCAAAAGAAGTACATGATGAATCAATTATAAAAATTAAACAAACCTTATTGACAAGACTTACTAACCTCAATAATATTGCAGATGACTATTATGAAGTGCTTAGTAAATTTGCAGTTATTACCGGAACGGACAAAGATGATTGGTTCGATATTAATCGTATGGACAATGGTGTAACGGAAGTGACAGGTTATCGTATTGAAAATGGGAAGAAAGGAAGCGTTTTTCATCATAAAACCTATAAAAGTAATAGCACCAAAGAGATTTGGATTTACGGATTAGATGATACAGATACTTTTAAGGTATTTGGGCAAGGAGATCATCCTATTAAAGTGAGAATTATTGGAGGACAAAATAATGATACTTACGTGATTGAAAATGGGAAGAATACTAGAATGTACGATTATAAATCTAAGAAAAATCAATTCGACACGCGTAAAGGCACGCGAAAATTGACAGATAATTACAACACAAATGTGTATGACTACACGAAATTTAAAAACAATTCAAATCAATTGGTACCAAGTATCGGTTCAAACCCTGATGATGGCTTTAAAATTGGTGTTTTAGATACCTATACTACTTATGGATTTGAAAGAAATCCGTTTACAAGTCAACACACCTTTAAAGCATCTTATTATTTTGCTACCAAAGGTTTTGAGTTTGGGTATAATGGTGAATTTGCGAATGTAATTGGAACCATGAATCTTGGGATTGACGCGAAATTAACGAGCTCGAACTATAGTATTAACTTTTTTGGTTTTGGAAATAGTACGCCCAATTTTGATGATGATTTGGAATTGGATTTTAACCGTGTTAAACTGCGAACACTGAAAATTGCACCCTCTTTGATTTGGAGAGGTGAACTCGGGGCGAGTTTTAAATCGTCTATTTCGTACGAATCGATTGAGGTTGAAGAAACACAAGGTCGATTTATCAATGATTTTTTAAATACAACAAATGATGTAAACAATGAATTTTTTGGGGTGGATTTAAAATATCATTATGAAAATTATGATAATAAGGCATTTCCTACGCTTGGTATGATAGCTTCATTACAAGTAGGTTATAAATTAAATGCCACAGAAACCAATAGAGGTTTTGCCTATATTATCCCAGAACTTGGATTTACCCATAAATTAATACCCAATGGTCAATTAGTATTCGCAACAAAATTCAAAGGTCAGTTTAATTTAGGAGATGATTTTGAATTCTATCAGGCCGCAAGTATTGGGGCCAATAACGGATTAAGAGGCTATAGAAATGAACGCTTTTCTGGTGAAAAATCTTTTTATCAAAGCTCAGACATTCGATTAAATCTTCGTAAAATAAAAACAGGGCTACTACCTGTAAATATTGGAATTTTTGGAGGTTTTGACTACGGTCGTGTTTGGGTAGATGATGCCTTGGTTTTAAATCAAGGTTTTAATAGTGACTCTTGGAATACTTCAATTGGTGGAGGAATTTTTGTAAATGCAGCCGATATAACTACATTAAATATTTCAGCATTTAATAGTGATGATGGCTTGCGCTTTGCATTTGCAATAGGATTCGGGTTTTAAACTGATGGATTTTCCTCCCTTTTTTAACAAAGGGGCTAATGGTGCTTTTTTTCTATAAATCTAATTACCTTTGGACTTTCAAAATAATGATGGTTAAATGAATACAGTTGAAAATTTATTGGCAATTTTAGTATTAGAAAAAGAGTCGGAAAATAGTTTTAGTGGCGTTAGTAAAACTATTGGAAGTCCGAATGTTTTTGGCGGACAAGTACTGGCACAAGCCGTGAACGCAGCCTACAGAACAATTACTAATAAGCGTATTTTACATTCGCTACACGGTTATTTTTTAGAAGCAGGAAATTTAGACCTACCAATAATTTATGATGTAGAGAACATTCGTGATGGCGGTAGCTTTTCAACAAGAAGAGTAACGGCGAAACAAAACGATAAGATCATTTTTATTTTGGCCGCCTCTTTCCATAAATTGGAAGATGGTTATGAACATCAGGTTGCAATGAAAGCAACTGTTAAGCAACCAGAAGAATTGATAAGTTGGTCTGAAATGTTAGTGACCTATGGTGATTTTTTACCAAATAAATTAAAAGAATTTTTGCAGATTGAGCGCCCAATTGAATTTAAGCCAACAAAAATTGTAAACCCTCTAGATAAAAAAGACTTAGCTCCGTTTGCTGACATGTGGTTTAAACTAAAAGGAACCAGTTCTACTTTAGATTTAGCAACCAAACAACAGATTTTGACCTATATTTCTGATTATAATATTTTATCTGCAACGCTATATCCTCATGCGAGTCAAGCAAATTATGGAAATGTACAAATGGCAAGTCTAGATCATTCAATGTGGTTTTTTAGAGACTTTGATTTTGACGATTGGATGCTTTATTCAATAGAGTCACCAAGTACCTACGGTGCTACAGGTTTCGGACGAGGACATATATATTCAAGAGACGGTAAATTAATTGCTTCGGTTGCACAAGAAGGTTTAATGCGACCTAAAAAGTAAAATCACTTAAATTTATACGCATACAAGTTCTTGCCCGTTTGGTTTGCATATTCATCAGTAATATAGATTGTTGAGCTGTCTTTAAAACAAATGCTTTCTTTTTGAGAGATAAAATTAAAAGGAAGCTCTTTTACAATTCCACTCAGAAAATTGTCACTCTTAAAACTGGTAAACACAAGCATACTACTTCTACTAAGCAAGATTACAGCCTTACCATCTGGACTGATAGCTGCTGAAGTAATTGAACAGTTATAGTCACTACATGAAACGTAATTGTCTATGAAGGCAGCTTCGTGATTTCCTGGTTTTGCAGGGATTTTGTACAAGGAGGTTTTCCCATAATTTCCTTTAACACGACTTCTTGTAAATAGATAGAAATGGGCATTGTGATAAAAAAAAGACTCGACATCAAAATAACGTTGATTTTTTTTAGGAGGAAATTTATTTTGTTCTGGAAAGTAAAAATGTATTTTTTCAACCGTAATTTTCTCTTCCGAAGTTAAATCGGTAGCTGCAATTTTTAAAATACTTAAATTTTTTCGATCGTTGTTGTTATTGCCAAAATCGCCAATGTATAAGTTGCCAATTGGATCACTGGTTAAATCTTCCCAATCGTGGTTTTTAGCATCAATACGAAGCGTTTTTTCAATAGTTCCACTTGTTGAAACTCCAAATACAGTATTGGTATTTCCGCTATCATTCACCATCCACAGCAAGTTTGAATGGCGTGTTGTTTCGGTGCCTGATACCTCTTTTAATTCTGTGGGAAGTTCTGAAATAAGCTTTAATTCTCCGAAGTTTGAACAGGTAGAAAGTAAAAGAATATTGAAAAAGAAGACGAGCCTTACTAAATTAAGTTTCATCACAATACAAATTCATAATTTCCAAATTTGTCTAATACTTCATCAAACACAGCATATACATCTTTGGGGTCATCACTGGTTACCATTTTCATTCTATAATCTTTAAAATGTGGAATGCCCTTAAAGTAATTGGTATAATGTCTTCTGGTTTCTACAACTCCCAAACGGTCACCTTTCCAATCAATCGCCATTTGTAAATGACGACGTGCAACTTCAACACGTTGTGCAATAGTTGGAGGCGCTAAGTGTTCACCTGTTTTAAAAAAATGTTTTACTTCATTAAAAAACCATGGGTTACCGATACTTGCTCTGCCAATCATAGCACCATCGAGCCCATAGCTGTCACGCATCTCTGCTGCTTTTTCAGGAGAGGTAATGTCTCCATTTCCAAAAACGGGGATATGCATTCTAGGGTTGTTTTTTACCGCCGCAATTGGTGCCCAATCGGCATCGCCCTTATACATTTGTGCGCGTGTACGTCCGTGAATGGCAATTGCTTTACAACCTACATCTTGTAGTCGTTCCGCTACTTCTACAATCTTAATAGAGCTGTCATCCCACCCTAAACGTGTTTTTACAGTTATTGGTAAGTTAGTGCGTTTCACCATTTCTGCTGTTAATTGCTCCATTAAACAGATATCTTTTAAGATTCCTGCACCTGCACCTTTACTAACCACTTTTTTTACAGGACAACCAAAATTGATGTCGATTATATCGGGATTTGATTTTTCTACAATATCAATTGTTTGTAGCATACTCTCTAAGTTCGCACCAAAAATTTGGATACCAACTGGTCGCTCTTTTTCATAGATGTCTAATTTCATAACACTTTTTGCAGCATTGCGAATCAAACCTTCACTAGAAACAAATTCAGTATATACAACATCCGCACCCTGTTCTTTGCACAATGCTCTAAACGGAGGGTCGCTAACGTCTTCCATCGGTGCCAATAGCAAAGGGAAGTCGGGTAATTCTATGTCGCCTATTTTAACCAAATCTTAAAATTTATGATGCAAAAGTATTGAAAATGAATGAGATATTTTAGAATGTCACTTCTGATTCTACGGTTTTATCACCTCTTTTGATGGTAACTGTTGTTGTGTTTCCGGCTTCAAATTTTGAAAGTGATTTCATATAGCTCATCATGTCAATTATTTCAAAATCACCTAGTTGTAGTACGATATCACCTTTTTGCAAGCCTGCTTTTTGCGCCGGTTTATCCTCACTTACACCGTCAATTCGCATACCTTTTCCATCAAACATATAATCTGGTATTACTCCCAACGTAACTTTAAAACGAGGTGTTTCTTCACTTTCATTTTTAGTTTTTCTAAATGCTAATTTTCCATTGTCATTTAGGTCGCTAATCACGTCGAATATATAATTAGAAATGGTTTCCATTCCTTGATAATTCAATTTTTCTGAGTCGTCACCTGGCTTGTGGTAATCTTCATGTTGCCCTGTAAAAAAATGTAAAACAGGAATGTCTATTAAATAAAACGAGGTATGGTCAGAGGGTCCAACACCCGATTCGTTCTCTATTAATTTGAATTTCGAATTATGAGCGGTAAGTGTTTGTTTAAATATGGGTGATGTACCAACACCATAAACAGCCAAAGTACTATCTTGTTTTAATCGGCCAACCATATCCATATTGATCATATAGTTAATAGAATCTGCCGCTATAGTAGGGTTTTTTGCAAAGTAATTTGAACCTAATAAGCCCATTTCTTCACCAGAAAAAGCCATAAACAAGTAGTTGTTATCAGTATTCGATTTTTTAAGCTTACTGGCTAAATTTAACATAACGGCAACACCGCTAGCATTGTCATCAGCACCATTGTGGATTGCTTTTTCGCCTCTGTATAAAGAGCCTTCGGCACCATATCCTAAATGATCATAATGTGCACCGATTACGATTGTTTTCGTCGCTTTATTATCGATAAAACCTAGTACATTCTGTCCAGTAATCGTACTATCTCCATCTACAACAGTATACTTCACTTCTTGATGTGGATCTGTTTTTGGTTTAAAGGTAAATGATTGATAATAGGCTTCAGTACCTTTAGGTGCTAATCCCAAACTTTTAAAGCGATTGGCAATGTATTCGGCGGCGGCTATTTCTCCTTTGGTACCTGTTTGGCGTCCTTCTAATTTATCGGCAGCTAAAAAAGTAACATCTTCTTTAATTTTGTTTTCTGGCTGATACGCTTCTTTACACCCCAACAGCGATAAAAAAAGAACTAGTAGCGATATTTTTTTCATTATATAAATCTTATTTTTGCGCAAAATTAGGCATTATCTGCCATTTATTTTAATAACCATTATGAAAACACGATTATTCTACCTTCTATTAATTTTAGTATCAGCTGTTGCTTGTAAAAATAATAAAGAAAAAAATGTTGATGAACAAGCGAAAGTTACTTTAGCTGAGAACTCATTAATATACCCAGAAGAAGTACACTTCAAAGATTTACGTCAAGTTACTTTTGGTGGCGATAATGCTGAGGCGTATTGGAGTTTTGATGATACACAAATTGTGTTTCAGTCAAATAATTCAAAGTGGAATGTAAGTTGCGATCAAATGTTTCTAATGAATGCTACTGAAACCTTGGATAGCGTAGTTGCTCCACCGATGTTAAGTACGGGTAAAGGGCGTACTACATGTGCCTATTTTTTACCTGATAATAAGCATATAGTGTATGCGTCAACACACCTAGGAGGTGAGGAGTGCCCAGAGGCACCTTTGCGAAAAGAAGGAAAGTATGTTTGGCCCATTTATGCTAGCTATGATATTTTTGTAGCTGATTTAGAAGGAAATATTACCAAACAATTAACAACTGAAAAAGGATATGATGCTGAAGCAACGGTATCCCCTCATGGAGATAAGATTGTATTTACTTCAGATAGAAGTGGCGATTTGGAATTGTATACTATGAATATAGACGGTAGTGATGTACAACAAATTACCAGTGAATTGGGGTATGATGGTGGTGCATTTTTCTCACCTGATGGTACAAAGTTGATTTTCCGCTCATCGCGACCTAAAACAGCAAAGGAAATTAAAGAATACAAAGATTTATTAGCAGAAGGCTTAGTAATGCCCACTGAAATGGAATTGTATATCTGTAATGCGGATGGTAGTGATATGAAACAATTGACTAATTTGGGCAACGCGAATTGGAGTCCGTTTTTTCACCCTTCGGGAGAAAAAATATTGTTTTCTTCAAACTTTGAAGCAGAAAGAGGATTTCCATTTAACTTATACATGATTGATATTGATGGTAAAAACCTGAAACGGATTACTCATGGTGAAACCTTTGATGCTTTTCCAGTATTTTCAAATGACGGTACCAAACTCATCTTTTCTTCCAATCGCAATAATGGAGGTGGTAGAGATACCAACTTATTTATTGCAGAATGGCAAGACTAAAAAGTTTGACCTTTTTAAATAATAACAGTTAAGATTTTTTTAGGTTTTATTCTTTTGTTCCCCAAGGAGCTTCTGGAGTTTCAATAGCATTACTCAAATCAAAACGAACAGAGAAAAAACGATCGGTTCCAATTCGACGCAGGTTGTAAGTGAGACTCGTATCGTCTATAGTAAACCACCAAATATTAGAAGATGCGGCAGGTATAATTTGTGAAGTGTGTACATCTGAAGGAAACATCTGGAGATTGGCTAAACCGTGATTTGAACTGATTCCGCCATATTGGGTTAGCTCTTCTTCTGTACCATCAGGCTTGCGATGATCGTGCTTGAGGCTAATTAGTTTGTTGGCATTCAAATGTAACACCCAAGTACGAGATTTGTTTTCACCTACAAAAAACGGAATTCGAATATCATTTGTATCGCATGAACGTACATGCATGACTAATTTTTCACCAGTAAAACCATCGTTTGGAACGGCACCCGCAACAATCTCACCTTCATACGCTTTGCCACAATGTGCTTGTAGTTGCGCCCAAAATTTTTCTGAATTTGTTTGTTCTTGCGCAATGATGTGTAGTGGCAATACGAGTAAAAAATAGACGAGTGCTCTCATTTTTTATGGTTTTAGTAATTAGAATCTTTATAAAGAAGGTTAAACATACGAAAAAATGTATCGGCTCTATTTAACAGTGTGAAAAAGTTCCTACAGAAATAATAAGAGATCAACCTTTTTTATTCAAGAACTCTATGAGAAAAGGTCTTGATATTAGAAGGATGAATTAATATATCTATCATAAGTGATATTGCAACGAGAAACCTTACTCAGGCACTGCTTTACGCCATCCATCGCTTAGTTGTTTTGACAATGCTGTTATAGCTTCATTATACGTTGGGTCATTGGCAACATTTATGGTTTCGTAAGGATCCTCTTTTGAGTCGTATAGTTCCGAATTTTTGAACGTACCTCGTGTACCTGTCTTTGGATCCCAATCATACCATTCAATATAGTGATAATCTTTGGTATTGATCGAGTAGCCCATATATCTTTTGCCATCTGCTGAGTGTTGTGGTCTCCGATGGAATTGGCTAAAGGTAGCTTTTTTCCATTGACGACTAGGGTCTTTTAGTAAAGGCACAAAACTGGTGCCTTGCATATAATCAGGGACTTCAATTCCGGCCAACTCACACAATGAAGGGAACATATCTATTAATTCTGTAAACTCGTGGGTTTGAGCACCTCTATTTTCTTGGTTAGGATATCTAATAATCATAGGTACTTTTAAATCCATATTATAATTTGTCATTTTCCCCCAGCTATTATGGTCACCTAATTTCCAACCGTGATCTCCCCAAATAATGATAATGGTGTTTTCATATATGCCAATCTCCTTCATATGAGCGATTAAGTTACCTAATAAGGCATCTACATAACTTACACTTGCATAGTATCCGTGTTTTAAAGTACGTGCAGTATCTTGATTCATTCTAAAAGAAGAAGAAGGTAGGCCAATATGATTAAACCCGTCATAGTGTCTTAACTCGTACATTGAGTTCATAGTTTGCGGAGGTGCATTTTTTGGTATTTCTGGATTTTGAGCCAATGGTATTTTCTCTCGGTCATACAGATCCCAATATTTTTTTGGAGCCGTGAATGGAAGATGTGGACGAAAATAACCTAGTCCCATATAAAATGGTTTGTCCATTTTCGCTAGACGCGTAAGTGTTTGTTTTGCTAGTTTAGTTTGAGCACCATCAAAATACATGGTGTCATGAACGTCAGCGGCTTCCCATGCAGGGCCAGTATTCCATCCATCTGCGTATCTAACGGGTCTTAGTTTTAACAATGAATCCCTTTTTATTACTTGTGATGCGGCAACTTCTTCACTGATATAAAAAGTCTCACCATCCCTACCCAACCATTCTGGACGTAAATACCTAGCAGGACGAAGATCTGGTTCATCCCATGAGATAGAATCTGGCATATAATTATGAAAAATTTTACCCAAGTTTACGGTATGGTATCCAGACTTTGCGAAATGTTGAGGCATGGTAACAGTGTTCGGGTAAATCTCACGAAACTTATCTCCTAAATGCCAAACACGCGTTGAATCTGGTCGTAACCCTGTCATTAAACTCGCTCTAGAAGGTGCGCAAACGCCGACTTGAGCGAATGTTTGTCTGAAGGTCATTCCTTCTGAAGCCAATTGATCAATATTTGGGGTTACGGCAATTGAATCACCATAAGCACCTAAAGTTGGTCTAAGATCATCAATGGAAACGAATAGAATATTAGGCTTGATAGGTTCTTTAACTTGAGTTTTGTTGCAACTGAATAGCGTTAGAATCGTAAAACCAAGGAGGTAAAAATGAAAGTAATTATTTTTCATGTTTATTTTAAATTATGTTTATCTCTTTATAAGATTTCAATGAAATATGTGTTGGTAACAAACATAAAAGAAAATAAATTAATAATGATATCTAAAAGTGCTGAGAACCTTTAGTGTAGTATCAGTGTAGTGTTATTTAGGCATAACATGTTGGGTGCCATGTTTACTTTTTAAGCCATCCTGGTCCACGTACTACTTGGCCAGGGAGTGCTCCTGTATGCTCACCATTTTTAAGTACTTGCTCACCATTTACAAAAACATGTAGCATGCCCTTTGCGTATTGGGCAGGTTTGTCAAAAGTAGCTTTGTCGCTAATAGTTTTTGGATTAAAAATAGCTAAATCGGCAAAATGACCCAGTTTTAAAGCGCCGCGTTTTTTAATTTTAAGATTGGTAGCTGGTAAAGTAGTTAGTTTGTGAATAGCTTTTTCTAAAGAAATGACTTTTTCATCGCGGACATATTTACCTAATAAACGCGCAAAATTTCCATAAGCCCTGGGGTGCTTACTCGACTTTAAAAAGACGCCTTCTGGAGCTAGTGACTCTGCATCAGAGCCAAAACTCATATATGGCAATGCGATTTGTTTTTTTACATTTTCTTCTGACATTAAAAAATAAACGGTACCAACCCTACTGCCGTCCTGAATAACTAAATCCATCGCCGTTTCTTCTGGTGACGTATTTCTTATTTTTGCAACTTCGGCCAGTGTTTTTCCAGTTAAGTATTTTAAACTATCATTTTTAAATCCGATTAAAAGTACTTTATCATAAGATCCGGTTGCCAATAATAGGTTTTCCCAATCATTGGTTTTGGTCAACATTTCATGCTTCACTTTTTTTCTTATTTCTGGATCTTGTAAGCGTTTTGCCCATTGGCTATACCCGCCCTCTTGTACCCAAGGAGGCATTGCAGCGTCAAGACCAGTAGCTCCTGCAGTATAATTATACATGTCAGTAGTAATATGAAGACCTGCAGCACGTGCGGAGTCAATTTTGGCAATCACTTGGTCAAATTTGTTCCAATTGTCTTTTCCAGCCATTTTCAAATGATATACTTCGGCACGAATATCGGCTTCGTCGGCTATTTGTATTAATTCATCTAAACTCTCTAATAATTGATTCCCTTCACTTCGCATATGCGAAATATACATACCATCATATTCGGCAGCAACTTTACAAAGGGCAATTAATTCTTCAGTGCTTGAATAAAAAGCTGGTGCATAGATTAACGAAGAGCCAATACCCAAAGCGCCTTCTTCCATGGCTTTTCGTACCATTTGCTGCATGTATGCAAGTTCCTCAGTAGTTGGTGCTCTGTTTTCAAAACCAAGAGCATTTATCCGTAAGGTAGTGGCACCTACAAACGAAGCTACGTTTGGGGCAACTCCTTTTTTGGTTAAAAACTCTAAATATTCCGCCAAGGTATTCCATTCAACATCATAGCGAATATCACTTTGACCAGCAATCAAATCTTTTTTGGAAGTTTCTGTAAGTGGCCCCATTGAAGTGCCCTCACCAAAAACTTCTAAGGTTACACCTTGTCTGATATCACTTTGTGATTTCCCATCTTCAATTAATGATTCTACAGCCCAACTGAGCATGTTTATGAAGCCAGGAGCTACTGCAAGTCCTGTGGCATCAATTTCGGTTTTGCCTTTGGCGTCTTGAAGTTGGCCGATGGCGGCAATAGTATCTGCATTGATTCCAATATCACCTACATAAGAGGCTTGCCCCGAGCCGTCTATAATTTGCCCGCCTTTAATTAGTACGTCAAACTGGTGAGAGTTGGAACAATTGGTTAAAAATACAATGAAAAGTAAGGAAAGTAAGGACTGGACAACTTGTTTCATAAGATTAAAGACTGGCGTTAGGTGATCGTCTGCAACGAAGTTAGTAGAAAATAAATTAAAAATGAAACGAACAAGCGGTATTTAACAAGTCAGTTTATAACCAAAACCACGAACATTCAGAATTTGGATTGATGAATCTTGACTTAATTTTTTTCGCAATTTGGTAATAAATACGTCCATACTTCGTCCGTTAAAGAAGTCGTCACTACCCCATAATTTAGTTAAAATTAATGAACGGTCTAACACTTCATTTTTATTTTGGATTAAATGAAATAGTAAATGTGCTTCGCGGTGCGTGAGTTGAACTTTTTCACTATTTTCAAATTGGAGTGTTTGTTTAGGGAAGTCAAAGGTATAATCACCAACTTTAAGTATCTCAGAAGTTTTTTGAAGCTTGGTTCTATGTAGTAAATTTTGAATTCGTACAATTAACTCTTCAATACTAAATGGTTTTTTTAAATAATCATTTCCTCCAATAGTAAAACCCTCTACTACATCTTGAGTTTGTGATTTGGCGGTTAAAAAAATAATGGGGATTAGGTCATCTTCCATACGTATTTCTTTAGCCAAAGTAAAACCATCTTTTTTTGGCATCATTACATCTAAAACCAATAGCTCGGGCTTTTCAGTTTTATAAACGTCATATGCAATTTGACCATTTTCGCACAACAAGACTTCAAAATTTCTCGTTTCTAAGCTCTCTTTTATAATTTGTCCTAAAGCTGGTTCGTCTTCGGCTAATAATATAGTTGTAGGTTTATCCATTAGGAAGCGAGATTTTAAAAGTTGTTAGCTTATTTTTTAAATCCAGATCAACTGAGCCGATATGCTTTTCTACAATTTTCTTTACATAATACAAACCAATTCCAAAGCCTTTCACGTCATGTGTATTTCCTTTAGGAACTCTATAAAATTTCTCAAAAATTCTTTCTTTACTATCCTTGGTTAAGGTATTTCCGTTATCAGAAATTTCAATATTAAAAGCTTCCGCATCTTGATTTAAGTGTACAGAAATAGTGTTTCCACCATATTTTAAGGCATTATCTAAAATATTACTTATGGCATTTTCAAAGTGAAAAACATCAACTTTTGCAAAAACATCCTCTCCGTTAGGTGAATAGGTAATGGTTTTGTTATTGACTTGCATTTGATGTTTGCTAACAACACCCTGAAGTAAATCGGTAATATTGATTTCTTCCTTTTTTAATTCTAAATTACTACTGTCTAAAGTGGCAGTTTCAAGTAATCTTTCAACCATTATATTTAGTTTTTCTAGTTGACTACTAGACATGTCTAAATACATTTTTGTTTTCTTTTGATCTTCAATTACATTGAAATTTTTAATACTTTCAAGGGCAACACCAATAGTAGAAATGGGTGTTTTAAATTCATGTGTAATATTGCTAATCAAGTCATTTTTAACTTCATCTAATTGTTTTTGCTTGTAGATAGTTCTTAAAAGATAGATCAAGCTGGCAATTATGCATGCCGATAGTAAGAGCGATAATAAAATAGATATGAAGGAATTTTTTAAAAGTGAAAATGTTGAATTGGTAAATAACAGTTCTAAACTACTTTTATATGGTAAAAAAGTAGATTTTGAAATTGTTTTAAGATGATTTTTAGGCAATCCGCTAATTTTATATTCACTGGTTTTATTAAGAATACTGTCGTTATCTTGCCGTGTTTGATAATTATATTTTATCGCATAAGTAACATCAATTTTATTCCGTGCAAATTCTTGGCTTATAAAACCATCTAATTTAGCGAGATCAATGGTGTCTTTTGAAATAGAAATAAACACTTTAGAAATTAAACTATCTATGTTTTTAGGAAATGATTTATCTACAGTATAAAAGGGATAGTCATTATCTTCTTTATCATTACGCGGTGATTTAATTAACAACGGTCTTTGATTGTCAAGTTTGGCTATATTTTGTAGGGTACTATCTAGCTTTTTACGCAAATTTTTTCTAGAGGCATTTTGAACAACGATAGTATCTATCTTTTCTGTTGCATTTATGGTGTCATGTGAGGTAAAGGTAATAATACCTGAACGTGTTAATTGCGCAAAATAAGCCTCTACAGAATTGTCCAAACTCAATTGAACTTTACTGAAAAGGTTTTGTTTCGTTCTTTGGTATTCTTTGTAATTCCAATACACTTGCACTACAATTGTCAATACAATAGTAATACCTATAAAATACAAAACGTTGGTGTATTTCTTTTTATTCATAGGTCAAAGTTAGGTACATCTGTTGTATTAAACCAAATCGCTTAACAATCGTTAACATTAATTAACGCTGCCGTTTGTATAAAGTACTTACTTTTGTTACCATAAAATTACATTAAAAATGATAAAACTAATAACAACACTTATAATATTGTTAATCTCAGCAGTCTCTATGGCTCAAGATTTTCAAGGAAAGGCATACTATATGTCTAAAACATCTGTCGACATGGATAATTTTGGTGGACGACAAATGAACGAAGAACAAAAGAAACGTATTTTAGATCGTATGAAAAGTATGTTTGAAAAAACATATGAACTTACATTTAATAAAAGTGAATCACTTTATAAAGAAGAAGAAAAATTAGAGGCTCCTGGGCAAGGCGGTGGAGGAAGATTTGGTGGATTTAGTGCAACAGCTGGCCCGCAATATAAAAATGTAAAAGAGGGAAAACTTTTACAAGAACAAGAATTTTTTGGTAAAAAGTTTCTAATTAAAGATGATTTACAACCTTTAGAATGGGTTATGGGTAGTGAAACGAAACAAATTGGTAAGTATACTTGTTTTAAAGCTACAGCAACCACAACAGACAATTCGTTTGATATTAGTAGTGCTTTTCGTGGAAGAGGTAGAAACAATAATGAAAGCAATAATGACGCTACGAAGGCGGCTGATGAGGCAGAAGTGTCAAAAGAAATAACCATAACAGCTTGGTATACACCACAAATACCAATAAATCAAGGGCCAGGAGAATATTGGGGCTTGCCAGGATTAATTTTAGAGGTACAATCAGGAAAAACAACCATACTTTGTTCTAAAATTGTTATGAATCCTGAAGACCAGAAAGAAATTAAAGCACCATCTAAAGGCAAAGAAATTTCTCAGAAAGACTATAACGAAACCGTGAAAAAGAAAACGGAAGAAATGCGTGAGCAATTTAGTCGCGGACGAGGTGGTAGAGGAAGACAATAGTTCTGAAATTAGCCAATTATTCTTCAATAAACTTAATTAGAAAATAATCAAATGAAACATTTTATTACAGTAATGCTGCTTATGGCGGTTAGTATGACCTTTGCCCAAATTAAAATGGAAGGTGTTGTAAAAGATAGTATTGGTACCCCGCTAGAAATGGCAAATGTAATTGCAATTAACCAAGAAACTAAATTGCTAGAATCTTATGCCATTACAAATGACAAAGGAAGATATAAATTGAATCTCGAAAGTAATTCAACTTTTAAAATACAAGTGAGTTATATTGGGATGAAGACATTTGAGGAAATCATTAAAACAGTAGAAGCTGATTTAACAAAAGACTACACATTAAAAGAAGATAATGTATTAGATGAAGTAGAGCTTACCTATGAAATGCCGATAACCATTAAGGGAGATACTATGGTTTACAACGCTGATTCTTTTAAAAGCGGAACTGAACGTAAGTTAGAAGATATTTTAAAAAAATTACCGGGTGTAGAAATCAATGATTTAGGCCAGATTGAAGTTGAAGGGAAAGCTGTAAGTAAATTAATGGTAAATGGAAAGGACTTTTTTGATGGCGACACCAAATTAGGGACTCAGAATATCCCATCAAATGCTGTTGATAAAATTGAAATATTAAAAAACTTTACTGAAGTAGGTCAATTAAGCGGCGTTCAGAATAACCAGGATAATCTCGCCATTAATATTAAATTGAAACAAGGAAAGGATAAATTTTGGTTTGGAAATGTAACCGTTGGAGGAGGTTCTGCAGAAGACACTCCATTATACTTAGTGCAACCAAAATTATTTTACTACAGTCCCAAAACCAGTGTGAATTTTATTGGTGATTTAAATAATATGGGTGAGGTGGCTTTTACGCGTAGAGATTATTTTAACTTTGGATCTGGTTTTCAAGCACCAAGCCAATCAAGTGGTACGAATATTAATTTGGGGTCTAATTCCTTAGGGTTTTTACAATCTCAAAGCGACAGGGTTGATGATATTAATTCTAAATTGGCCGCAATGAACTTTAATCATTCACCTAAAAAAGGGTTAGATTTTAGTGGGTTTGGTATCTATTCTGGAAATAGAACCGACATGAGTGAGAATAGATCGATTCAATATACTGATGCAACTTTAAATCTTCCTGATGAAGATACAGAAACAAAAACACATCAAGCTAGTGATTTAGGGATGGTTAAGTTGAAGACAAAGTATGTTCCTAATACAAGTAATCAATTAGATTATCAAATTGTAGGAAGAGTTTCAACAGAACAACAAAACCAAAATGTACTTTCAAGTATCAGTGGTGATGTTGGGGAAACTGAAGGCTCAGATCCCTATAGTATTAATCAGAATTTGAATTACTACTACACCCTAGATGACCGCAATATTTTTGCCTTTTCCGGACAACATTTACTTCAAGATGAAGATCCTTTTTACAATGCTATTTTATCAGATTCAACATTCAATGGTACAGCCTATGATATCGGACTTGACACGATTCAAAATGCGTATGACATTAATCAAGACAAACGTGTAAAGTCAAATCAATTAGATGCAAAACTAGATTATTGGAATGTGTTAAATGCAAAAAGTAATATTAACCTTACGCTTGGGTTGGTATATAGCAACCAAAAGTTTGATTCTGACATTTTTCAGTTCCTTGATAATGGCTCGCGTTTAGATCCTGTATCAAACATAGTTGATCAACCTAATGGAAATGACGTGAATTATACGTTTTCTGACATGTATCTTGGCTTTGAATATCGATTTAAATCGGGTATTTTTACTTTATCACCAGGTTTTTCAGTACATGCATATGGAACCAAAAATGAGCAATTTAACACGAATTATAAAGATGATTTCTTCCGTTTTTTGCCAAAGTTTAATGCGCGAATAGATCTTAAGAAAAGTGAGAGCATTAACTTAGATTATGCAATGACTACACAATTTACTGATGTCACAAATATTGCTCAAGGATTAATGTTAAGTCGTTATAATTCCTACTCTGTAGGATTGCCCGACTTAGAAAGTTCGTTAAGGCATAATGTGTCTTTGAATTACCGAAGTTTTAATTTGTTTAATTACACTAATATTTTTGGTCGACTTTCGTATACTAAAAATGTGGATCAAATTAGAAATTCAGCACAATTTGCTCCAGGAAGCGTAGTGAGAATTAGCGCACCGTTTAATTCTGATTTTTCTGATGAAAGTGCGAGTGCCAATGGCCGCTTTCAACGCGCTTTTGGGAAGTTAAGAGCTTCTCTTGGAGGAAGCTTGAGCTATAATAAATTCAACCAAATTATTAACAGTAATGTTTCTATTAATGAAAATTACACCTATGGGTATAATATTGGTATGAACACAAACTTTTTAAATGCACCAAATTTTGATTTGACATATAGATATTCTATTCAAGATTCTGATCAAGGAAATTCTAGAAATAAATTTTATACCCACTCACCACGAATTAATTTTGATGCCTTGATTTTTAAAACATTAACTTTTAGATCAAACTTTACGTATAATTTGTATAAGAGCGAGACATCAACGTTAAATATTTATCGAGCATTGGATGCTTCTATGGCTTATCGTAAAAGTCAAGATAGTAAGTGGGAGTTGGAATTAAAAGGCTCGAACTTATTGAATGCAGGTTCAGAAACGAGTAGTTCTATTGGGACTTATTTTGTGAGTACTACCGAGAATTTTATACAACCAAGATTTGTGACTTTAAGAGTTCGATATACACTGTAATTTTTAGTTTATTTAATTTGAGAGGAAGAGTCCGCGTGAGTGGACTTTTCTATTTTACATACTCAATAGTTTTAGATAGGATTCAGTAGATAAAAACAAAGAAAAGAATGAGAAACTTAAGCGAATATTTAAGCTACCTCCGCAAAATAAATACTCAACCCAAAATCAAAATTTGAGATTTTTTTAAAATCAAGAAAATACCCTATTCTGCCGCACTTTTTAACTTTTAGATTTAGGTATAATTTACAAAAATAATGTAACTTTGAAGCTACACCAAGTGTAGCTTTTTATGAACTAACTTAATTAAAATTTTAAAATGAAACATTTATTTAAATTACTTGTTGTTACCTTGCTTTTGGTTTCAACTACTTTTTATGCCCAACGTCAACGTCAAAGCCAAGCCCAAGACCAAGCCCAAGATCCCGTGGTTGAAAGCATGATCAAAGAAGCTACTGAAAATTCTCAACTAGAGCGTTTAGCTCATGAGTTATTAGATGTAGTTGGTCCTAGATTGGTTGGAACTCCTCAAATGGAAAATGCTAGCCAATGGGCAATTGCTCAATATGCTAAATGGGGAATTTCTGCAAAACAAGAAAAATATGGAACATGGCGCGGATGGGAGCGTGGTATTACGCATATAGATATGATTTATCCTCGTGTTCAAACGTTAAAAGGTACACAATTAGCTTGGAATCCAAGTACGTCTAAGAAAGGTGTGACCGCTGAGTTGGTTGTTTTACCAACCGTAAAAGATGCCGCCGCTTTTAAACAATGGTTACCAGCTGTTAAGGGTAAGTTAGTGATGATTTCTATGAATGAACCTACGGGTAGACCTGACTATAACTGGGAAGAATTTGCAACGGAAGAATCGTTTCAAAAAATGAAAGATGATCGTGATGCTCAAACAAAAGCATGGCGTGAAAATATAAACAATACTGGTTATAATAGTCGTACAATTATTGCCGCTTTAGAAGAAGCTGGAGCTGCTGGAATTGTGGCGTCTAACTGGTCTAAAGGTTTTGGTGTAAATAAAATATTTAGTGCTAGAACAAAAAAGATACCTACTGTAGATTTAGAATTGGAAGACTATGGAATGTTATACAGAATGGTTGAATATGGTAACAAGCCTCAAATTAAAATTGTTGCTGAATCAAAAGAATTAGGAGCTGTACCTACATTTAATACAATCGCCGAGATTAAAGGTTCTGAAAAGCCTGAAGAATATATTATACTTTCTGCCCATTTTGATTCTTGGGATGGTGGTACTGGAGCAACAGATAACGGAACTGGTACTCTTGTAATGATGGAAGCCATGCGTATTCTTAAAAAAATGTATCCAAATCCTAAGAGAACTATTTTAGTAGGTCATTGGGCTAGTGAAGAACAAGGATTGAATGGTTCAAGAGCTTTTGTTGAAGACCATCCAGAAATTGTAAAAAATATTCAAGCTGTTTTTAACCAAGATAATGGTACGGGTAGAGTTGTTAACCTATCAGGAGCTGGTTTTTTACATTCATATGATTATTTGGGAAGGTGGTTGTCGGCTGTTCCTAGAGATATTACAAAACACATAGAAACTAATTTTCCTGGTTCGCCAAGTGGTGGTGGTTCTGACAATGCATCTTTCTTAGCAGCCGGTGCTCCTGCATTTAATTTAAGTGCATTAAACTGGTCTTATTGGAATTATACATGGCACACCAACCGTGATACCTATGACAAAATTATTTTTGATGATGTACGAAGTAATGCAATTTTAACAGCGATACTAACTTATATGGCTAGTGAAGATGATAGTAAAACATCAATAGAAAAAATTATATTACCTATAAACCCTAGAACGGGTGAGCAAAGAACTTGGCCAACGCCACGTTCTCCAGAACGTAAAGGTGGTTTAGATAATTAATTATACACTGTTATAATGTAAAAAGCCTTCAACTTTTTGAAGGCTTTTTTTTATGCTGAATTAACGATCTTCAAACAGATTTTTAGTTGTTTTTATAGGAAATATAATTTTCCCACACAGCAGGCGTATAGCTGTCCTTTATTGAAAAATCTAATAATTCTTCAAATATACTTTCTCCATTATCACTGTTAGTCATCATTACAATTCCCGTTTTTGCTTGAGGAAATAGTATTGAATAATGCTGAAATCCATTACCATGACCTTCCTTAAATACCCCAATGCCATAAGGCGTTTGTAAAACCCCCCAACCCAAGCCATAACTTAATTGAATAGTATCATTTAAGGTTGAGTCTTTAAGAGCTAATGGACCAAATTGTTTGATAGAACGAATTCTAATTTGAGGCCTAAAAATTTCATCCCATGATTTTTCTGAAATAATTTGATGCCGCAGTACTGCTACTAAGAATTTAGTATAATCTTCTGATGTTGTTTCTAAAGTACCGCCACCTCTTGGTTCATTATCTGTATCTTTTACATACTTTTCATTCAAAGTGTTGTGCCCGTAGGCAAAATTTTCTTCGAATTTAGGTTGCCATTGATAACTTGAGTACTCCATTTTTAAAGGTTTGAAAATTATCTGTTGTGCGAGTTCCTCTAAATTTCTCCCCAATATTTTTTCTAAAACCACCTGTAAGTAAATGAAGCCCTCTCCAGAATAACTATATCTAGTTCCTGGCTCACGGTTCACCCGTAGCTGATAGTCAGACTCAGACCACCTGTAATTTGCGAAACCTGTGGTATGATTTAAACACATTCGAGCTGTTATTTTATGATATAAACTATCGTTTTTTAGAGCAGAAAAATCATCATGCCATTTTGTTTCTGGGTTATATTCATAGATTTTTTTTGGTAAATAAGATTCCAAAGGGGTGTCTAAATCAATAACGCCATCTTCTACTAATTTCATAACCAATACCGAAAAAACTGCTTTACTAAATGACGCTCCGTAAATGTTAGTTGAGTCATTTAACTTCATTTTATTTTCATAATCTTTGTACCCAAAGCTTTTTTGATATGAAACGTCATTTTCATTGAAAACAGTAACTGCCATCCCCTGAACATTTGCCCTTTTCATTAAGGTCTCAATTTTCTTTGTCAAGGAATCTTTGGATATCTCTGTTCCGTCCAAACGAGTAATAGTCTGATTTTTTTTATTACTACAACTCGTGAAACAAAGTATTCCTATGAGCAGAAACCCCATTATTTTTGTTGAGATACTTCTTTTCTTATGACTTATAAACGGGATTGATAAAGGGTAATAGCATTTTTGTGAGTTCATTGATGTGATAATATTAAAGACCATAACAATAACACTAAATGGGATGACAGAGATAAAAAGAAAGAAACCCCATTTTTCAATGGTGAGAAGAGCAACTAACGACAATAGATAAAGGATACTCATTGTTATTTGAAAATTAATAATTTGAACTCCATGGCTGTTGTAAATTTTATTATCCTCTCTTTTATGAATCCAAAGAAACAAAGGGAACAGTATATTTGCCAAGGGAATTATAAAACCTAAAAATGGAGTGCCATGCAATAGGAGTAACCATTTTTTTACTAGGGTTTCTTCTTTGGGGTTTTCTAGTACCAATAAATCGTCAACAGCTATATTTAACGCAGCAGCTAATAATTTTACAGTTTGAAGTTGAGGATGAACAGCTCCCTTTTCTATACGTTGTATAGTGCGTATAGTCACTTGTGTTCTTTCTGATAATTCTTCTTGAGTATATCCTTTTAACTTTCTTTGATACACCAAATTTTTTGCAATTGATTGTGGTTCCATAATGCTATTTTGTTTCCTACAAAGGTATTGGTGAAAGCGTTAATTTTTAGCGACATATGGGTGTCACCTATCTGTCATTTGTTGATTTTAAAGAGGGACAGACTCTTGTTTGTGTCAAATTTGCAATTTTAAGCTAAGGGAAATTTTAGTTCTTTTTAGTAATCATTAAACGAATTTCGTCTTTTTATATGACAAATTCAAACGAAAAAAAACCTCAAAAAAATCTATTTTGAGGTTTTAAATCTTATTTAAAGAAGTGTTTTATAATCCGAAAGCTTCTTTTACCTTGTCAACATAATCTAATTTTTCCCAAGTAAATAATTCAACCTCTTGTGTTGTTGATTCGCCATTAGGCTGTGTAAATGTTTTGGTTACTGTTTCATTTTGCCGCCCCATATGACCGTAAGCAGCTGTTTCTAAATACATAGGATTGCGCAATTTTAAACGCGCTTCAATCGCGGCCGGGCGCATGTCAAAGAGTTGTGTAACTATTTTAGCAATTTCACCATCGGTCATGTTAAATGGACACGTGCCATAGGTATCTACAAATACTCCCATAGGTTCTACCACACCAATAGCATAGGAAACCTGAACTAAAATTTCATCAGCTACGCCAGCGGCAACTAAGTTTTTAGCAATATGACGTGTTGCATATGCCGCACTTCTATCTACCTTACTAGGGTCTTTACCAGAAAAAGCACCACCACCGTGTGCACCTTTTCCACCGTAAGTGTCAACTATAATTTTTCTTCCTGTCAAACCAGTATCGCCATGAGGGCCTCCAATCACAAATTTTCCAGTAGGATTGATATGATACTTAATGTCGTCATTGAATAATTCTTGAATTGCTGGAGCCAATTGAACTTTTACTCTAGGAATTAAAATTTCGGTAATATCCTTTCGTATTCTGGCCAACATAGCTTCTTCTGAAGCAAAGTCATCGTGTTGTGTAGAAATCACAATGGCTTCAATACGCTGAGGTACATTGTCATCACTATACTCAATAGTTACTTGACTTTTAGCATCTGGACGCAGGTATTTTATTAATTCGTTTTCCCTTCTCAATACTGCTAGTTCCTTTAAAATAAGGTGTGAAAGGTCTAATGCTAAGGGCATGTAATTTTCGGTTTCGTTGGTAGCATAACCAAACATCATTCCTTGATCACCAGCTCCTTGTTCTTCCTTTGACGCTCGGTCAACACCTCTGTTAATATCATCAGACTGTTCATGAATGGCAGAAAACACACCGCAAGAATTACCGTCAAACATGTATTCGCTTTTGGTATATCCGATGCTGTTTATGACATCTCTAGCAATTTTCTGAACGTCTAGATAGGTGGTTGATTTTACTTCACCAGCCAATACCACTTGTCCGGTAGTAACAAGCGTTTCGCAAGCTACTTTAGCGTCTGGATCAAACGCTAAAAAGTTATCTATTAAAGCGTCAGAAATCTGATCGGCTACCTTATCTGGATGTCCTTCTGAAACAGATTCAGACGTAAAAAAATATGACATAAATTGTTGTTTTATAGTGTATTGAAAAACCGGAATGATTGCTTAGTCAGCTAAAGGAGTATCTAATTACTGCTTTAGCATTTTTGTTCCAAATTTGATTTGAAAGATCCTTAATGAATCTCAAATTTTTCGGGTGAGGTTGCAATCAGTTCAAATTTTTCCTCAAAAATTAGAATGCAAAGTTAGAAAAATAAAAATCATAAATTTTAAATAAAAGGTTAAAATTCTCTAATCGTTTTTGTCTGGTTTAAATTGTTTTAGGGATAGTGGAATTCAATAAGGAAATAATTGTGAAATAGTTAAAAGTTTCAAAAAAAGCGAAGAAAAGTTTGGCTAAGTGGTTTTTGTTTTACAATATTTGCATTCACAAAGTTCAATAACTTATTGAAATGTTATCAAGAAAGGTGGAGGGATTAGACCCTTTGAAACCTTAGCAACCCTTTAAACTTATTAAAGAAGGTGCTAAATTCTACTTAAATTACTGATTCATTAATCGGTATTTGGATAGATAACGAAACGAATTTACTTTTGGTAAATTTCATTTTTTTCTTTTTAACATTTTTCTATTAAGTACGCTTTTTAAGCGCATTTGACTTTTGTTTTAATTATTTATTAACTCAAAAAAATTAGAAAAATGAGTACACAACAATTCGCAACCAAAGCGTTGCACGCAGGACATGATGTTAGTTCAAATGGAGGCACACGAGCCGTTCCTATTTATCAAACAACTTCATATGTTTTTAATGACAGCGATCATGCTGCAAATCTTTTTTCATTAAAAGAATTAGGGTTTATTTATACCCGTTTGAACAATCCAACCAATCAGATTTTACAAGATCGATTAGCTGCTCTTGAAGGGGGGATTGGCGCCGTTGTATTTGCATCGGGAACTTCAGCAATAGCAACAGGCCTATTAACCTTATTAAAATCGGGTGACCATATTGTAGCTTCTAGTAGTTTGTACGGAGGAACCTTTAATTTGTTAAATGTAACCTTGCCGAGATTGGGAATTACAACCACTTTCGTTGATGCAGATAATCCGGATAGTTTTGCCGAAGCCGTTCAAGAAAATACGAGGGCTTTCTTTGTAGAATCTCTGGGGAATCCGAAACTAGACGTATTAGATTTGGAGGCCATTGCAGTTCATTCAAAAGCAGCAGGCGTACCGTTTATTGTAGACAATACAGTAGCCACTTCAACATTATTAAAGCCAATTGACCACGGTGCTAATATTGTTATTCATTCGCTAACAAAATACATTGGTGGTCAAGGAACCTCATTGGGTGGTGCTATTATTGACGCGGGAACTTTTGATTGGACTAACGGAAAATTCCCTGAATTTACAGAACCTTCTGCAGGATATCATGGTTTGGTGTACAGTGAAGCTTTAGGAGCTGCCGCTTATACGTTCAAATTAATCTTAGAAGGCTTACGTGATTTTGGCGGTGCTCTAAGTCCGTTTAATGCTTTTCAAATTATTCAAGGTTTAGAAACCTTACCCGTTCGAATTAAACAACACAGTGAGAATGCGCTTGAACTTGCAAAATGGTTAGAGCAACATGACGAGGTTGCTTGGGTAAATTACCCAGGTTTAGAAAGCAGTAATTACAAAAAATTAGCTGATAAATATTTGCCAAAAGGGCAAAGTGGTCTAGTAACTTTTGGAGTTAAAGGAGGTTATGATGCCGCGAAAATAATTTCAGACAACACTAAGTTATTTTCATTGTTGGCAAATATCGGCGACACCAAATCTCTAATTATACACCCGGCAAGTACAACACATCAGCAGTTAGATGAAGCGCAACAAGCGGCGGCTGGAGTTACCAGTGATTTGATACGGTTATCAGTTGGTTTGGAAGCTATTGACGATTTAAAAGCCGATTTAAAGGAGGCTTTTGCAGCCGTAAAAAGTACGTTAACAGTATAATAGAATTTAATGAGTGAATTAAAGTATATAGAATTATCAAATTACCTTACCTTCAACGGTACTGCAGTCAATTTTAGGTTGTCATACCAATTGTTTGGTAAACCGCTACACCAAGCACCTATCATTGTGGTAAACCATGCGCTTACAGGGAACAGTAATGTTGCCGGTAAAGATGGCTGGTGGAATGATTTAATAGGAGAAGGTAAGGTAATTGACACCAATGAATATACGATAATAGCTTTCAATATTCCGGGTAATGGGTATGACGGATTTACCATTGAAAATTATAAAGACTTTATAGCCCGAGATATTGCTCAGCTGTTCTTACAGGGCTTAGAAAAATTAAATATCACAGAAGTTTTTGCCTTAATTGGAGGTTCTTTAGGTGGTGGTATCGCTTGGGAAATGGCTGTTTTAAAACCAGCATTAGCAAAGCATTTAATTCCCGTTGCAACCGATTGGAAATCGACCGATTGGCTCATTGCAAATTGTCAAATTCAAGAGCAATTTTTATTGAATTCTAGCAATCCGGTGCACGATGCAAGAATGCATGCCATGTTGTGTTATAGAACACCTAAATCATTTAAAGAGCGCTTTCATCGTAGTAAGAATGATGATTTAGCCATTTTTAATGTAGAAAGCTGGTTGTTGCATCATGGCAATAAACTGCAAGAGCGCTTTCAGGTCTCGGCATATCGGTTGATGAATCAATTACTCAGAACCATTGATGTTACGGGTGGTAGCGATGACGCCATACATGTGTTAGATAGTATTAAATCAACTATTACCATTGTGGGGGTTGATTCTGATTTGTTCTTTACAGCCGAAGAGAATAGAGAGACACAAAAACAGTTGGCACTCACTCATCCTAATGTTACCTATAATGAAATCAATTCAGATCATGGGCATGATGCCTTTTTAATAGAATTCGAACAGCTTGAAAAAATTATTGAAGGCATTTTTAAACCGAATTCAAAACACAAAAGAATGAAAATAATAAAGTTTGGGGGCACCTCATTAGCAAATGGTGAAGGGTTGAGTAGAGCACTTGCTATTATTGAAAAGAAAATCAAGGACGATGAGAAAATAGCAGTTGTTGTTTCCGCAAGAGGGAATGCAACGAATCAGTTAGAATTAATGTTGCGTAAAGCGGCAAAGAAGGAAGCGTATCAAAACGATTTTGAAGAATTTAAAGCCTATCAAATGGAACCGCTAAAGGGAATTGACTTTTCGGAGGCATTTTCTAGTTTAGAAAATTTATTTGAAGGCGTTCGATTGTTAGGCGATTACAGTGAAAAAATTGAAAATCAGGTGCTGGCCTATGGCGAATTGCTTTCTGTACAATTAATTGCTGAACTGTTAAAGGCAAAAGGAATTAAGGCACATGCTACCGATGCTAGAACGCTGATTAAAACAGATCAAAATTTTAATAACTCACAACCCATTCAGCAGCTTTCAAAAGAGAATGTATTGGCACATTTCAAAAAATACAACGGGTCAACGGTGAATATAGTTACCGGGTTTATAGGTTCAAATTTGAATGATGAAACTACTACGCTCGGGCGCAATGGAAGCAATTATTCTGCCGCGCTGTTAGCTAATTATCTGGATGCAGAAGAATTACAAAACTACACGCATGTCAATGGTATTTATACCGCAAATCCCGATTTGGTTGCAGATGCACAAAAAATTAGAGAATTATCCTTTAGTGAAGCCAATGAACTTGCTAATTTTGGAACTACGGTATTACACGCTAAAACAATCATTCCCCTCGTTGAAAAAAATATCAATCTTCGTATTTTAAATACCTTCAATCCAGATGATGAAGGCACCTTAATTACGGCTAAAACAAATTCAAAAGAGGTTACTTCATTATCAGTTTTAGATAATGTGGCTCTGTTGAATCTGGAGGGGCGCGGCTTGCTTGGAAAAGTGGGAGTTGACGCTCGGATTTTTAAGGCACTGAGCAACTATAATATCAATGTGAGTATTATCTCACAAGGATCTTCAGAAAGAGGAATTGGTTTAATTATAAACGAAAGTGATGCACATCAGGCAGTTATTTCATTGGAACGTGAGTTTGAAAATGATTTTTATTCGCAAGATGTTAATAAGATTCACGTAATTGATGATGTCGCCGTCATTTCCATTATCGGAATTGAATTGAGCTCATTTCACAAACCATTTAATGCGTTAATTAAAAATCAGATTACCCCTTTATTGTTTAACAATACTGTTACCGGGAGGAACATAAGCTTGGTTGTTAGAAAGGCACAGTTGCACAAAGCCGTTAATGTAATTCATGGAGAGATTTTTGGAATTTCTAAAAAGGTAAATATTGCTATTTTCGGACATGGTTTGGTGGGCGGGGCTTTAATAAATCAAATTTTAAAATCGAAAGATGAAATCGAAAAACGCAAAGGCATTAATTTGAACATCTTTGCCATAGCCAACTCCAAACAGGTGCTTTTAAGTAAAAATGGCGTTGGTACTAATTGGAGAGATCAATTAAAACAAGCTCCTAAAGAAAATGCGATTGAAGGAATTGTTGAATTTGCTAAAAAACATCATTTAGAAAACTTAATAGCAGTAGATAATACAGCGAGCTCAGAGTTTTATCAAAATTACATCCCGTTAATTGCAGCAGGTTTTGATTTGGTTTCTTCCAATAAAATTGCCAATACCATTTCGCATTCTTTTTATACGCTGTTGAGAGAAAAATTAAAAGAAAATAGAAAAAGCTATTTATATGAAACAACCGTAGGGGCAGGATTACCACTCATAGATACTATAAAATTATTGCATGAATCTGGAGAAAATATAACCAAGATTCGGGGTGTGTTTTCAGGTACGCTGAGTTATTTATTCAATAATTTTTCAGTACAAGAGAAATCGTTTAGTGAAATCATTCAAGAAACAATTGATAAAGGATTTACTGAACCAGATCCACGAGAAGACTTTTCAGGAAATGATGTGGCGAGAAAATTATTAATCTTAGCGCGAGAATTAGATTTACACAATGAATTTGAAGATGTTAAAATTCAAAACTTAATCCCGGAAGCCTATCAGCAAATTAGCACACAAGAATTTTTAAAACAGTTAAATGTGCTAGATGAGGATTTCCAGAAGTTAAAATCTCAACAAAAGGAAGGATATGTATTGAGATACATTGGTGAGTTGTCTGGTGATCTTTCTAAGGAGAAAGGGGTGTTAGCGGTGAAGTTGGTGTCCATTCCAGAAGATAGTACCTTAGGACATGTGAAAGGCTCAGATGCTATTTTCGAAATATTTACGGAATCTTATGGTGAGCAGCCCATCGTAATTCAAGGTGCTGGAGCAGGTGCTGAAGTAACGGCAAGAGGCGTTTTTGGAGATATTTTAAGATTGTCTAAACATATTAATTAGAAATTTATGAGCGATACACATTTTGAAACAAATGCGATACGAACACAAATGGAACGTTCGAAGTATAGTGAACATTCAACACCTTTACATTTAACGTCTAGTTTTGTGTTTGATGATGCTGAAGATATGCGAGCATCGTTTGCGGAAGAGAAAGAACGGAATATTTATAGTCGCTTCACAAATCCGAATACCACAGAGTTTGTAGAAAAGATGTGCAAGTTGGAGGGGGCTGAAGCGGGATATGCATTTGCGACAGGAATGTCGGCAATTTTCTCAACATTTGCAGCTTTACTAAACGCAGGAGATCATATCGTTTCGGCAAGAAGTGTTTTTGGCTCTACACATAGCTTGTTTACCAAGTTTTTACCTAAGTGGAACATTACAACTAGCTATTTCAATTCAAATGAAATTGAAAGTATTGACAGTTTAATTCAGCCAACAACTAAGATTTTGTATGCAGAATCACCAACAAACCCTTCAGTTGATATTTTAGATTTAGAGCTGCTTAATAAAATAGCCAAAAAGCACAATTTATTGTTAATTATTGACAATTGTTTTGCCACTCCTTATCTGCAGAATCCGATCGCGTTCGGTGCTGATTTGGTCATTCATTCTGCAACAAAACTAATAGATGGACAAGGCCGCGTGCTCGGAGGTGTAACCGTTGGCAGTGCTGATTTAATTAGAGAAATTTATTTATTTTCACGCAATACAGGGCCAGCGTTATCGCCTTTCAATGCATGGGTACTCTCCAAAAGCTTAGAAACATTGGCTGTACGAGTTGATAGGCATTGTGAGAACGCTTTAAAAGTTGCTGATTTTTTAGAAAGTCATCCAAAAATAGACTTGGTTAAATATCCTTTTTTAAAATCGCACCCGCAGTATCAAATTGCTAAAAAACAGATGAAACAAGGAGGTACAATTGTAGCTTTTGAAATACAGGGTGGTATTGAAGCGGGACGCTCATTTTTGAATCGATTAAAGTTAGCATCATTGTCTGCCAATCTTGGAGATACAAGAACCATTGTAACGCATCCGGCAAGTACAACACACAGTAAATTAAGTGAAGAAGATCGACTGGAAGTTGGAATTACAGACGGATTGGTACGTATTTCAGTGGGTTTAGAACATCACGATGATATAATTTACGATTTAAAGCAAGCCTTAGACTAATCCATAATTTAAGTATCTTTGAAAATGCTTTCGAAGAAAACAAAATACGGACTAAAGGCGTTGACATATCTCGCTAGACAGGATAGTAAGAGCCCTGTTCAAATTGAAGTAATTTCCGAAAGTGAAAATATATCTCGAAAATTTTTAGAAAGCATATTATTAACGCTAAAAAAAAACGGCTTTTTAGGCTCTAAAAAAGGAAAGGGAGGAGGCTACTACTTACTTAAAGATCCTAATGATATTAAAATGACCACTGTGATGCGCATTTTAGAAGGTCCCATTGCTATGGTGCCCTGTGTTAGTTTAAATTTTTACGAAAAATGCGATGATTGCCCCGATGAGAAAGCTTGTTCAGTTCATAAATTAATGATTAAAGTACGCGACAATACGTTAGAAATTTTTAGAAATACCACCTTGGCAGATTTGTCTAATTAACGAAATTGCAATAATTCACTACTATTTTTTAATTATTCTTCTAGGTTGGTGCGCCTATAATATTTATGTTTGTACAATAGCCTATTAATTCGATAGGATATGAGGAGTAATATAATATAACAAATGATCAAAAAGAGTATGGAACTGGCATTTTGGAATGCGCAATTGAAAAATAAAAGCCCAAATGAAATTATTGAATGGGCCTTAGCTTTAACTAAAAATAGATTGGTAACTACAAGTTTTGGAGTTTATTCGTCCGTTTTGTTAAGTACAATTGCAAAGCACGATAATCAGATCAAGGTAATTTGGTGTGATACATTGTATAACAAGCCTACAACCTATGAACATGCACATCAGTTGATTCAAGAATACAATTTGAATGTTCATCAATACCAACCGCTACTGAGTAAAGCAGAAATTGATGCAACTATTGGTTTGCCAAGTGTAGAAGATGAGAATCACGCTGAATTTTCGGAAGCCGTAAAGTTAGAACCATTTAGAAGAGCATTGGAAGAACATCGCCCTGAATTATGGTTTACCAACATTAGAGTACGCCAAACAGAATTGAGAAACAAAAAGGATATTTTAAGTTTTAGTAAAGACGGAATTTTAAAAGTGAGCCCATTCTACTATTGGACAGATGATGATTTAGACCATTTTATCATAGCGAACGGATTGCCAAAAAATGAGGATTATTTTGATCCAATTAAGGCATTACAAAATAGAGAATGCGGAATACACTTACAATAATATAAAGTACCTATTTCAAAGTTTTAGAAGAGAAATAGAAAATTCAAGTTATTAAGCGGATATGATCTATTTAACCTAACTATTAAATTGGTTTTTCTAGTTTTCACAATGCAATATTGAAATGTCAAAAGAAGCAGTTCAGGTCATAGCATAAATTTAAATGAACAGTATTGTAATTGGTTGTTTATTTAACGACTATATATATGTATATTTAACTATATATAATGGAGCCTGAATTAAAAGAAAAAACGACATTGAAAAATTACAAAGTCCGGGTAAAAGATACCGTTGAAATTTTTACTAAGAACTTGTTTTATGCACTTTTTCAGAATGATAATGAAGAAGAGTTATTGTTTCTAAAAGAAACTTTTGTAACAGTTTGTACTACATTGGCGATTGATGAAGGAGAAGTCATTTGGCATGATTTTAAAAAGCAATTTAAGGTGGTTCGAGAACTTCTTGATTTAGATGCAATCGCCATCGAGAATAATGATCCTGCAGCTAAAAGTTTAGAAGAAGTCTATTTGGCTTATCCAGGTTTTTATGCTATTGCCATTTATAGATTGAGTCATGCCTTATATATGCTTGATGTTCCCTTGATTCCGAGAATGATGAGTGAACATGCACATGGATTGACAGGAATTGATATTCATCCGGGGGCCCAAATTGGGGAGTCATTTTTTATTGATCATGGTACAGGAATTGTTATTGGTGAAACAGCCATTATTAAAAATAATGTGAAAATATACCAAGGCGTTACCTTAGGCGGTATACAAGTAAAAAAGAGCTTTTCACAGACTAAAAGACATCCTACTATTGAAGCGAATGTTATCATTTATGCTAACGCCACTATTTTAGGGGGTGATGTAGTTGTAGGCGCTAATAGTATTGTGGGAGCGAATGTTTGCCTCACAGAATCTGTTCCAGAAGATTCTATTTTGACCTATCAAAAAGAATTTAAAATAAGAAAGAGAACAGATGATTGAGAGCATTAAAATAACAGATCTCATTGGAAACACACCATTGATTGAAGTTCAGAATATAGTATCAAATAAAAAGGTACGTTTATTTTTGAAATTAGAAGGAAAAAACCCAGGGGGAAGTGTTAAAGATAGAGCGGCATTCAATATGATAACTGAGGCTCTCAAAAGAGGTGATATCAAGCAAGGAGCTACTTTAGTAGAAGCGACCAGTGGAAATACCGGTATTGCTTTGGCATTTATAGCGCAGTTGTTAGGCTTGAAAATGATTCTTGTAGTGCCCGAAAATTCAACCGAAGAACGAATAAAAACGATGCGGGCCTATGGTGCAGAATTGCTATTAACACCAGCCGATGATGGTATTGAAGGGGCGCGTGATTTAGCAATTAAATTAGAAAAGGAAAAGGGCTATTTTATGCTCAACCAATTTGCAAATGATGATAATTGGAAGGCGCATTATAAAACAACAGGCCCCGAAATTTGGCGAGATACCGATAAAAGCATAACACATTTTGTGTCTGCCATGGGCACAACAGGAACCATTATGGGGGTGTCTACCTTTTTGAAAGAGCAAAATAAAAATATTGTTATTGTAGGTGCACAACCTAAAGATGGAGCCAAAATACCCGGGATTCGCAAGTGGCCAAAAGAATATTTACCTAAAATATTTAATCCTGATAAAGTAGATACTATTGTAGAAATTAGCGAAATAGAAGCTAAAACTATGGCCAATAAATTGGCAACTAAAGAAGGGGTATTCGCAGGGATGAGTAGTGGTGGTTCTGTAGCGGCTGCTTTAAAGGTTGCGAAGACCTTAAAAGAAGGTATTATTGTAGCGATAATTTGTGATATTGGAGATCGCTATTTATCTTCAAATTTATTTGAATAAAATTGGTTTTGAATGATATATTGCTTTATTTTGTGCTTTAGTTCATGTAAATATTGAATGTTATCACGAAAGGCCGAGGGATTAGACCCGCTGAAGCCTTAGCAACCCTTTAACTTTAAAGAAGGTGCTAAATTCTACTAATTGAAATTTCAATTGGACAGATAACCCGAGTAATTTTTTTTACTTTCCTGATGACATTTTAATATAAATAAGTATAAAATGTCAAATATTAAACACGTATTACAACACCGAATTTTAGTTCTAGACGGCGCCATGGGAACCATGTTGCAACGCTATAATTTTTCGGAAGAAGATTTTCGAGGAGAACGCTTCAAAGACTATCCGTCTTCATTAAAAGGAAATAATGATTTGCTATCACTTACGCAGCCAGAAGCAATCGCAACCGTACATCGAAAGTATTTTGAAGCGGGTGCAGATATCGTGGAGACCAATACCTTTTCAGGAACAACCATTGGTATGGCCGATTATAATATGGAAGATTTAGTTTACGAACTGAATTATGAATCAGCTAAAATCGCAAAACAAGTAGCAGACGAATTTACTCGGAAAAATCCCAATAAGCCGCGATTTGTAGCAGGCAGTATGGGGCCAACAAATAAAACAGCTAGTCTATCACCAGATGTAAATCGACCTGAATACCGCGCTATTACTTTTGATGAATTGAGAGTGGCTTATAAACAACAAGTTGAAGCATTGCTAGACGGTGGTGTTGATGTGCTTTTGGTGGAAACTGTTTTTGACACGCTCAATGCAAAAGCCGCTTTATTTGCCATTGAAGAGGTTAAAGAAGAACGTAATGTGGAGATTCCGATTATGGTATCTGGAACCATTACAGACGCATCTGGGCGTACCTTGTCTGGACAAACGGTTGAGGCATTCTTGACTTCCATTTCGCATATCCCATTGTTAAGTGTTGGATTTAATTGTGCTTTAGGAGCAGATCAATTACAACCCTATTTGCAACGTTTATCTAAAGAAACAGATTTTTATACTTCAGCGCACCCCAACGCCGGTTTGCCCAATGCTTTTGGCGAATACGACCAAACAGCCGAAGAAATGCAAGTGCTTATTGAAAATTATCTAAAAGATGATTTGGTGAATATAGTTGGTGGCTGCTGTGGAACAACACCAGAACACATCAAGGCAATTGCGGAAGTAGCTGGAAAATACAAACCAAGACAAATTCAAGTAGCAGCCCAATGAAAGAGAGTGATTGTAAAAAATATTTGACCTTATCAGGTCTAGAACCCTTGGTTGTTACTCCTGAAAGCAATTTCATAAATGTAGGAGAGCGCACGAACGTTACGGGGTCGCGAAAGTTTTTGCGTTTAATTAAAGAAGAGAAATATAGTGAAGCATTAGATGTTGCTAGGCACCAAGTTGATGGAGGTGCGCAGATCATTGATGTAAATATGGATGAAGGTATGCTTGATGGTAAGTATGCAATGACTACCTTTTTAAACTTGATAGCTTCTGAACCTGATATTTCTCGGGTTCCTATTATGATTGATAGCTCCAAATGGGAAATTATTGAAGCGGGACTAAAAGTAGTACAGGGCAAGTCGGTAGTGAACTCTATTAGCTTAAAAGAAGGTGAAGCTGAGTTTATACATCATGCAAAATTGGTAAAGCGTTATGGCGCCGCCGTTGTTGTAATGGCGTTCGATGAGGAAGGTCAAGCGGATACCTTAGATAGACGTATTTCCATCTGTAAACGATCCTATGAGATACTAGTCAATACCGTTGGTTTTCCTCCACAAGATATAATTTTTGATCCCAATATTTTTCCTGTGGCAACAGGAATGGATGAACACAGATTGAATGCACTTGATTTTTTTAAAGCCACCAAATGGATCCGTGAAAATTTACCGTATGCGAACGTTTCTGGCGGTGTCAGTAATGTGTCATTTTCCTTTAGAGGGAATGATACCGTTAGAGAAGCAATCAATTCGGCATTTTTATATCATGCCATTCAACATGGTATGAATATAGGTATCGTAAATCCAGCAATGTTAGAGGTTTATGATGAAATTCCGAAAGATTTATTAGAACACGTAGAAGACGTGCTTTTTGATAGGCGAGATGACGCAACGGAGCGCTTACTGGATTATGCAGAAACTGTAAAAGGCTCTAAAAAGGAAGAAGTTACCGCTATTCAAGAATGGAGAAGCGATGCTTTACAAGATCGGATTACACATGGTTTAGTAAAAGGAATTGACGCTTTTATTGTTGAAGATGTAGAAGAAGCACGTCAAGCAGTTTCCAAACCAATTGAAGTCATAGAGGGTCATTTAATGATAGGAATGAATGTAGTTGGTGACTTGTTTGGAAGTGGTAAAATGTTTTTGCCTCAGGTGGTAAAATCGGCACGTGTAATGAAAAAGGCAGTAGCCTATTTACAGCCATTTATAGAAGCTGAGAAAGATGGAAAACAAGAGTTTGCAGGTAAAATATTAATGGCCACGGTAAAAGGTGATGTTCATGATATTGGTAAAAATATTGTGAGTGTTGTATTGGGTTGTAACAATTATGAAATTGTTGATTTAGGTGTAATGGTGCCGCCAGAGAAAATCATCGCAACTGCCATTGCAGAAAAAGTAGATATTATTGGTTTAAGTGGTTTGATTACCCCTTCACTGGATGAAATGGTATATGTGTCTAAAGAGTTGGAAAAGAAAAATATTAATATTCCCCTATTAATTGGAGGTGCAACGACTTCTAGAGCGCATTCTGCCGTAAAAATTGCGCCCAATTATAAGCACACCGTCATTCATGTTAACGATGCTTCTCGTGCTGTTACCGTAGTTGGAAATTTACTCCAAAAAGACAATCGTGTATATAAAGATCAAATCCGTGAAGAGTATGAGAAATTTAGAACACAGTTTTTAAAGCGCGGAAAGAAAAAGGATTATATCTCCATAGAAGAAGCGCGTAAAAAGAAATTTAAAATCGATTGGAATACCATAGGTACTATAAAACCAAAACAACTGGGAATTCATATTATTGATGACTTTGACATTTCTAAACTCGAAGCCTATATTGATTGGAGTCCGTTTTTTAGAAGTTGGGATTTGCATGGTAAATATCCTGCAATTTTAACAGATGAGGTTGTTGGAACGCAAGCGAAAGAGTTGTTTAATGACGCAAAAGTTCTGTTGAAGCGTGTTTTTGATGAACGATTATTAAAAGCAAAAGCTATTTTCGGATTGTTTCCTGCAGCGACAGTAAATGATGACGATATTGAGATTTACGATGAAAAAGGCAATGTAAAAGCAACGTTTTTAACACTTCGGCAGCAGTTGAAAAAAAGGGCAGAAGTGCCAAATATAGCCTTGGCAGATTTTATTGCACCTAAAGATTTAAATCAACGCGATTATATGGGGTGTTTCTGTGTTTCTACAGGATTTGGTACGCAAGAGCTAGCCAAAGAATTTGAAGCCAATCTCGATGATTATAATTCCATAATGATTAAAGCATTGGCCGACCGTTTAGCTGAAGCATTTGCGGAATATTTACACAAAGAGGTGCGTACCAATTATTGGGGGTATGATTCTGATGAAAATTTAACAAATGAAGATTTAATTAAAGAGAGTTATAAAGGAGTGCGCCCTGCTCCGGGTTATCCAGCTTGCCCGGATCATTTAGAAAAGAAAACCATTTGGAAACTATTAAATGTTTATGAAAATATAGGTGTAGAATTAACCGATAGTTTAGCTATGTGGCCAGCCGCAAGTGTAAGTGGTTATTACTTCGGAAATAGAGAAGCAAAGTATTTTGGCTTGGGAAAAATAACTCAAGATCAATTAAAAGACTATGCCAAAAGGCGTGGAATTAGTAATGAAGAAGCCGAGAAATGGCTGAGTCCCAATTTAGCAGATTAAGAATGAAAGTAACAGAACATATAGTACAAGCAAAAGGAAAAACATTGTTTTCTTTTGAAATTATTCCGCCTCAAAAAGGTAGAAATATCAAAGAATTGTATAATAACATCGATCCTTTAATGGAATTCAAGCCTCCTTTTATAGATGTTACTACATCGCGTGAAGAATATGTGTATTTAAATAAGGAAGGTGGTTTATTGGATCGAAAAATTACCCGAATGCGCCCTGGTACAGTTGGTATCTGTGCTGCAATAAAACACAAATACAATGTTGATACAGTACCGCATGTATTGTGTGGAGGATTTACCAAGGAAGAGACGGAGTATTTATTAGTTGATTGTCATTATTTGGGCATTGACAACATAATGGCACTGCGTGGTGATGCTATGAAACACCAGCAGTATTTTGAAGCTGCGCAAGGAGGGCATCAATATGCAACAGAGCTGGTAGGGCAAATACAAAATTTGAATGCCGGAAAGTACTTACATGACGTCATTGAAGTAGATGACAGAGCCGATTTTTGTATTGGCGTTGCTGGTTATCCTGAAAAACACATTGAAGCTCCATCGTTGCAAACAGATTTGAAACGACTGAAACAAAAGGTCGATGCCGGAGCTGATTATATCGTAACCCAAATGTTTTTTGACAATACTAAATATTTTGATTTTGTTAAAAAAGTTCGAGCGGCTGGTATTGATGTACCTATTATTCCAGGGATTAAACCTGTTGCTGTGAAACGTCATTTGCAGCTCTTACCACAAGTATTTAAAATTGATTTGCCCGAAGATTTGGTTCAAGAAATTGAAAAATGTAAAGATAATAAACAGGTAAGAGAAGTTGGTGTGGAGTGGTGTATACAGCAAAGTAAAGAACTCTATGCTGCAGGAGTCCCTGTGTTACATTACTATTCGATGGGTAAATCTGATAATATTCGAAAAATAGCAGCAGCACTATTTTAGGCTATTTTGTAAGGTAATAAGTATTTCACATACTATTATAAACAAAAGTAATATAGCAATAGAAATAATTGCAGAATAATTGCTTACTTTTGTACTAGTAATAAGTTAGAATAATTCAATTAAAATAAAAATAAAATGGCATTAGAAGTTACAGATGCTACTTTTGATGAAGTAGTTTTAAAATCAGAACAACCGGTATTAGTTGATTTTTGGGCATCATGGTGTGGGCCTTGTAGAATGTTGGCTCCTACAGTTGAAGAATTGAGTAATGACTTTAGCGGAAAAGCTGTGGTTGCAAAAGTAGATGTAGATGCAAATCAAGAATTTGCTGCAAAATACGGTGTACGAAACATACCAACTGTGTTGATTTTCAAAAACGGTGAAGTAGTAGACAAGCAAGTTGGAGTAGCTCCAAAAGCAACCTATACTGAAAAATTAGACGCGTTAGTTTAGTAGTTCGGATAGTATAAATAAGTAAAAAAGGTTTGTCAGTTTGGCAAACCTTTTTTACTTTCCCAAAATATTGAATGGTATGTCTATTAAAGAAGCAAAGAACATTTACGGTATTAACAATCTAGAATTGCTTGCAAACCAGGTAGTAGAAGGATTTATTACTGGAATGCATAAAAGTCCGTTTCACGGATTTTCTGTGGAGTTTGCTGAACACCGTTTATACAATAAAGGAGAGAGCACACGTCATATTGATTGGAAATTATTTGCGAAGACAGAAAAACTCTTTGTCAAGAGGTACGAAGAGGAAACGAATTTACGCTGTCATCTTATCATTGACAATTCAGCTTCCATGTACTACCCACAACTAGCGAACCCTTCAGTAACCAACCTGAACAAAATAGGGTTTTCGGCGATAGCTTCCGCCGCATTGATAGAGATATTAAAACGGCAACGCGATGCGTACGGACTCAGTATTTATGCGGATACCAATGAGTATTTCGCTCCCGCAAAAGGTGGTGAACGCCATCGACGGATGTTATTAACGCATTTGGAAGGTTTGTTGAGTCAATCGTCAGGAAAAAAAACAAACACCTATGATGCCTTGCATGAAATTGCAGATAAAGTGCATAGGCGTTCGTTGTTGTTTTTCTTTACTGACATGTTTCAATCGGATATAGAAAATGAGAAACTATTTGAAGCTTTACGACATTTAAAATACAACAAACACGAAGTTGTGCTATTTCATACCTATGATGCTAAGCACGAATTAAAATTTGATTTTGATGATAAACCCAAGAAATTTATCGATGTTGAAACAAATGAGCATGTGAATTTATATGCAAGTACTGTTAAGGAAAATTATGAAAAGGAGGTGGCGACGTATTTTAACACGTTAAAGATGAGGTGCATGCAGTACAAGATTGATTATGTTCCGGTGAATATTAATGATGGTTTTGAACAAATTTTAACGTCGTACTTAATTAGTAGGAAACGTTTTTTGTAAAAAAGATAGAAAAGACTTTGCAGATTTAAAAAACGCAGTTATATTTGCAACCGCTATTGCAGCAACGGTCTGGTAGTTCAGCTGGTTAGAATACCTGCCTGTCACGCAGGGGGTCGCGGGTTCGAGTCCCGTCCAGACCGCAATAAGAAAGTTGTGTTGTTTTGGCATTTTTCTCAAAAATGTCAAGGTTTATAGTAGTAAACCGATGGAAAGCTTCCCTATTTTGGGATGCTTTTTTGTTTTACAAAGGTTTCAAATACCCACCATAAAACCCACTAATAGCTGCTAAATGATTTGGAATACCTGCATATTGATGCCACATATAGTAATTCTAAATACTTCAATTAGACAGGCGTATATTTAAAATTATAATATCTTAGTGCTCATTTATGGGCATATAGTACATGTTATCTATATCCTTACGTTAGCCTTCATTATGACCAACAACAAGATTCCCGCTTTCTCGGGAAATAAATATGATAAAATTCTTTCGAAAAATTAGACAAAAAACGCTGACTGAAAATAAATTCAGTAAATATTTGATTTATGCGATTGGCGAAATTGTTCTTGTAATTATTGGAATATTAATTGCATTACAAATAAACAATTGGAATATTAATCAAAATAATTTAAAAGAATCTAGTGATTTTGTAAATCGACTAAAAACAGAAATAAAGAGTAATATAGGTTTTACCAACCAAGAAATTAAACAAAAACAAAATCAAAGAAGGAGTTCGCTGGCAATTTTAAAAATGTTCAATGAAGATATATCTCAACTCTCTTCTAGAACATTCGATAGCCTTGTTAACATATGTATGGTAAATGTTAATATGGATTTTAAAAATGGAACTTTGAACGAAGGTTTAAATACAGGGAAAGTTGCACTAATTAAATCCGATTCATTAAAATCGATTTTGTATGGATTACCATCTTTAGTTGAAGAAGTTAGAACAGGCGAAAAATATTTAAATAATGACCTTAATGAATATTTCTATCCATTTATTTACGAACATATCAGTTTTAGACAGATTGACTCTGAACACTCGAAATATGCAGAACAAATTGGACCCTCAAAATTTAGCAGTCATAATAATTTGGATGTGCTCAATATTTTAAAATTTGAGAGCTTAATAGATAATATATTTTATAATTCTAATTTTCAGATTGGTAATTATTTAAAACTTAAAAATGAATTGGAAAAGCTCTATCAGTTAATGGAGGAGTATGAATAAAATAACGAAGGCACAACAATGGCTAGCAAATAGAACCTTAAGTGATATGTTTTAAGGCTCGAGCGAAGCAAATCATAGTACAACCGTTGTGCTTCATTATGACCAACCACAAGATTCCCGCTTTCTCGGGAAATAAATATGATAAAATTCTCTCGATTATCGAAACTCAATTTTGTGAATCAAAATCAAAGGTCTAGTAGACCTTTGGTTGAGATAGCCGCTTGCGGACATAACCTAATTATCCTTTGAAACTATGATCAAGTTTTTTAGACAAATCAGACTAGACCTTATGGAAAAAAACAAAACTGGAAAGTATTTGAAATATGCTATTGGTGAAATAGTTCTTGTTGTTATTGGAATTTTAATTGCGCTCTCAATAAACAATTGGAATGAGAAGCATCAAGCTCAAAACAAGATGGTAAGTAATTTTCAAAACTTAATAGAAGATTTGGAAAGTAATAAACTTCAGCTTTCAAATCTCATTAAAAGACGAATAGAAGTAGCAGAAGGAGCTGGTTTTTTAATTGATAAATATGAAAATCAAATCCAGATTAATGAAAATGATTTTATTGCTTTACTCTACCCTGTGCTATCTGAAAGAAATTTTGAAATCAATAGAAACGGAATTGATAAAGTTATAGCATCCTCTGCATATGAACACAATCAAATGGAAAGCATTAGAGACCTTATCAAATCGTATATCCAGATTTCTAACATTCTAAGCGCATTCGAAATAAAAGAAAACGCTGCGATTGAAAATATGGAAATGATAACTGCTGGAAATGGATATTTTAGAACTGTTTGGAAAACATTTCGCAAAAACAGATTTAAAACGACTACTGATTACAATAATCCAAATTTTGATTTTCTTAAAATTATGGAAAATGATGAGCTATTATATATTTTGTTTCGATATGAACTTGTAACTCAAACCGCAAGTAGACATTACAATGATCTAACTAAAAAAGGCGATGAAATTATAAAAGCAATAGAAGATTATAGAAAAACAAAATAATCAGCAAAGCTAAATGATACGGAAACCGTTACCACACATTATAAAGTCAATAAATAAAACCTGCAACTTCAGGAATAAATAGTTTCATAACTAAATTATTTTTTTTGAAAAATATAATAATGATTTACTAACCGTTGTTTGTATTTTTTGGAACCTTTATTTATTGTGTTTAAATTGTATGTTGTTTTTTTTGAGACCTTAAAGTTTAAGTCTTGTTTAATTAAATCGTTATTGTTAATAAGCACCCCAAATGTGTCTTCTTTAGGAAAATTATACTGCCCATTTTTCTTTTCTATTTTTAAAATAGTGTCACCAAAACTCCAAATCATTTCAGGTGATATATTGTCTAAATAATAAACCTTAATATTTCCATTTATAGTTTCTACTTTCAATAAAGACATATCGTTGAAATCCTTATTTTTAAGTATCATTTTGTTGCCAGCTGGAATCACAGCAGCCATGATAACTACTAAAAACAAAATAGATAAGTAGAATACTTTTTTGAGTTGTTCCTTATAAAGAAATCGAGCCATCAGTAATCCGATAATAAATAGTAAGACAGCGCCTAAAATGAAGATTAGAGAAATACTGCTTAAGTCATTTTTTAGCAGTATAATTCCTATAACTGGAAATAAAGTCCCTATAGCACTTAGCAGCCCAAAATTGAAATAGATTGGAATCCTTTCTCCCTTGCTTTTAATGGTTTTAAAATGGATTATTATATAATTTATATAGAAGCCAATATTTATTGAAAGAGGAATTAACACGGGCATTAAATAGCGAGGTTTCTTCTCTGGAATTACCGAGAGTAAAATAACTGCAATTAGTGTCCAGTAAAAGCTAAACCGATATGCTTTTTTATCGTTGACTTTATTTTTTAAATAGGGAAATAACAAGCTTATAAAGGCAGGAATGGTCCAAAGGCCACTTTGTGTAAAAAAGCTCCAATAATAATAGAATGGTTTTACGTTATAACTAGACCATCGTGAAGTTTCTCTTGTTGCAATTTCTAAAAAGGGCTTGGGGTCCATTACCCTAACATATAAAAACCACCAACCGCCTATTAAACCACCAAGAATTAAAACTAAAACAGTTTTATAACTATTTTTTCTGCTCATATTATAGACCAAACTATAGCTTATTAAGAAGGGTAATAGTAAGGCATATAATGAAACAGGACCTTTACTTAAAACGGAACAGCCAACAAAAAAGGAGGCCAACATTATAGTTAAAAAACCACCTTTGCTGTAAGCGTCAAACAAGTAGTATATCCCAATGAGCATAAATCCATGTGCATAAATATCCCAAGGGGCTTCTATAATTATACCAATGATATAAAAAGAAGTAATTGCAATTAAGCCATTATAGAATGAATGCAACTTATTGTCTATTATTTTTTTTGATAATAAATGTACAAAAACACCAACCATACAAAGCATAATTACAGCAGGGAGTCTATATCCAAATACATTTTTAATACCAAAAACGAAGGCTGATAGCGCTGTTATCCATGTCGGTAATGGTGGTTTTTCGTAACGCGCAACTCCATTCATAGTGGTAAGTAACCAGTTGCCGTCTTCAATCATTTCTCTTGCCGTAATAAAATTTCGAGCCTCCATAATAGTGACGGATAAGCTATTGAGGTTTGGTAAGAGCATGATTAACACCAAAAAAAGAATGGTAAATACAGGATATTTCTCTACTGTTTTAAGCATGTTGTTTTTTTAGTAGCATTACATTTCTTATATATATAGTTACACCTACAATATGTCCAATAAAGAGAACTGGATCTTTTCTAATAATTGCATACACTAGTATCAGGATAGCGCCAATAATGCTTAAAAGCCAAAAACCAAAAGGCAATAAAGATTCTCCTTTCTTTTCAGAGTACCACCACTGATAAATAAAACGAAAAGTAAATACAACTTGAGATATAATACCAAGTACTAGAAGCCACAACGGAATCTTATCGTTTTGAAATAAGTTTTTAGCATCAATGATATTGTTGTTATAATAATAAACAACTAACATAAAGGGTATAATTAAAAACAACCACCTAAAGAAAAGATGTAGCTTCTGCCATTGCCCTTGAATTTGTAAATTTCGGATATAAATAAGGTAGGTCAATATTTGACCCAACATAATTGCAAAATCATCTCTTAAATAACCATATATAAATAGTAAAAAAGAAGCAATTAAACTTAAAGCCCAAAACAAAGAAGGTGTTACAACTTTTTTTTGTTTTTCAGAGCTTAACCATTGGAGAATAAGCCTAGATGAAAACAAGATTTGTGCTAAAAAGCCAATACTATATAGTATCCAATTACTCATATTTACTTTTTGTTATTTCGTAGTTGATATACTTTTTCTTCATCCATAAATAAGCAAAACAATCCATTAATGGCCCTAATAATCTATTCCATAAACCATATTTTGCATCACCAGCAATTCGTGGAAAGTGCTGTACTGGGATTTGTTTTACTTTGCCATTTTGCAATAAAATCATAGCGGGTAGAAATCTATGTAGCCCTTTAAACATGGGTATTTTTTTTGCATAACTACTTTTAATAACTTTCAAGGGACATCCTGTGTCATCCATACCATCATGAGTGAAAAATCTTCGTATTCCATTTGCAATTGTAGATGACATATTTTTCACAAATGAATCTTTTCTATTGGCTCTTACTCCCGTAACTAAATCAAATTCTCCGAGATGCGTTAATAATAAATTAAAATCTGAAGGTGCGGTTTGGAGGTCAGAATCGATGTACCCCACAAATTCGGTATCTAAATGGTCAAAACCAGCTTTAATGGCCGCACTCAACCCTTTGTTTTTCGACAGACTTATATAGTAGAAATGGCTATTTTTATTGCAAATTTGCTCTATTAACTCTTGGCTTTTATCTTTTGACCCATCATTTATAAACAGTATTTTAGTAGGAATTAATGCGTTTTGTAAATACAGAGCCAACTCCTTTTCTACACGAAGTAAATTAGCTTCCTCATTATAAACGGGCACTATTATGGTTAATTTATAAGTCATTTGTTATTTATAAATTGATGTAATTTTTTAACTCCCTTGTTCTATTAAAACTTAAATTTTAAACCAACTAAATAAGCTCCATTACCATTTTGAAATGTTAATTCTAAATGTTCTTTTTGATATTCCGTAGTAAATAAATAAGAGCTACCAACACCAATGACAGCACCAGCTAATAGATCTAAAACATCATGCTTATCTGCATAAATTCGACTATACGCAGTAAAACTAGCTAGCGCATAAGCAGGGATGCCATAGGACCATCCGTAACGTTTTTGAATAAAAGAAGCACTTTGAAAAGCAGTAGAAGTGTGGCCAGATGGAAAAGAATTATTATTGCTAGCATCAGGTCTTGTTTTATTTATAGATAATTTTAAACCATAGGTTATAAGTTCATTTAACAGTAAGCCTTTTGTAAATTGCCATGTTCCTTCCTTGTCGCCAATTATTAATGTGGTGCTTATAGCCACTGTAGGTAAAGCAACTAAAAGGATATCTCCTGAGGTCTCAATAGTTTTGTTTTTTTGAGGGTAACATTTAATAGAGAAGAGCAGTATGCATACGCAAATGAAGACCTTGTGGAAATATTTTTCTATGATTAGTTTATCGACCATTCAGTGTTTTTACAAATATCCAATGTATTCATGAGAACAGTATTCGATAATTCAATATTTAAGGGTAGAATTAGTATTCTGGACGTTGTTTTAGCTATATTTTAGTCATGCTACCTCAAATATATGATTCGCTCTTTAAACTCTTTTTAGAGTTTATCTTATAGTGTAGGTGTCAATAGTTTTTGGAAAGATTGTTGATAGTTTAAGCCCAATTTGGTTACTACAAGTTTAATTCACTTATGTATTGTGTTGGGGTAACCCCTTTTATTTTTTTAAATGTGGCATTAAAAGATGATTTAGAGTTAAAGCCAACTTTACTTGCAAGACCAAATAGTGTATAATTAGAGCTAGTATCTTCTTGTAGACTTTTTATAAAGGCTTCGATTCTATATTCATTAACAAAGTCTTGAAAGCTTTTATTTATATGAATGTTTAAAATTTCGGAGATGTGTGTTCGAGGTATGTTTAAGGTTTTGGAAACTAATTCTATATTTAATTTAGAGTTTAAATATAATTGTTCAACTTCCATAGCGTTAATTATTTCAGTCTTATAGGCTTCAATTAAAGACGGATTTAAATTAGATGTCTTGTATTTTAGTATTTTCGAATTCGGTAAAAAATTCTTGGGTTTAATTATTAAAACAAAGGTAATTGTGTAAAATAAGAAAGCAACTAAGAGTAATGAGTAGGTTGCAAAATCACGATCATTAGTAATTAATATCGGATTAAAACCAAACAAATTCAACAACTCATTAATATATGAGACACTCATTAGGAGTGCTATCGGGAAGATTATATATACAATCCAGTGTTTTTTCTTTCCTTTAAATATGTCATTTATTATATAAATCAAATAACCCAAAAAGATAAACTCAACAATAAGCTCAAAAATTTCAATAACAGCATTGTCTTTAATAATTAGTATCTCTAGCCCCTCAATTATAAAATAGATGAAATTCGGTATGAAAAAGAGTAAATTACTAAGCTCAAATTTATCTTTATCTGAGTTAATATTCCTAAAAAAGAGAAAGAGAAAGGTTATGAATAATGAGCTGTCAAATAAAAACCAATCAGCATTTTCTTTAAAAAGGTTGTTGTCATCATCACCAATGATATATAAAAGTATAGAAGCAATACTGCCAAAAAAAAGCCAAAAAGAGATTTCCTTGTAGTTTTTACGATTCTTTAAAAGAATAAAAACTAAAAATAACCCTTGTAATAAGGCAATTATTTGAATGGTTTTAAGTATCAATGTTTAATGTTTAATATGCAATTTAATAATCTCTATACAAACCATAGGGGTAGTGATTGTTTTTTTTTCGTTCACGTTTGTATTGATGTGTTAAATTTCGTTGAATTCGTTAAATAATATCAGAAAACCATAAATTTTACGTTAAAAAGGGGAAACCATTTTGAAAATCGATGGTTGATTGTTAATTTGCATCTTTAAGCGTAACCATATTGAAAAAATATATTACAGTAAAATCGATCGTCCTAATTGTTGTTTTGAGCAGCTTTATGTTGGGTGCTACGACTAGATCTGCAAAGAAGGAAGTAGGTGCTCAAATCACTACAGTAACGACTCATATTGAAGAGGAAAGTCCCGCTTTAATTAAGAAATTTCCTTTGGTGGAAACGAAAAAGGTGGGTCATAAGCTAGACTCCCTATTACAGCGGATTAACAAAAGACATGATTTTCACGGCTCTTTATTAGTCGCAAAAAATGGAAAAATCTTGTATGACAATCAAGTTGGTTATGCCGATTTTAAAAAGAAAGAACCATTAAATGAAGCGTCGGTATTTCAATTGGCTTCCGTAAGTAAACAATTCACTGCAGCAGCCATTATGTTATTGTATGAACGGAATCAAATTCAACTTACAGATACCGTAAACACGTATTTTCCAGACTTCCCTTATAAAGATATAACGATTAAAAATTTGCTAAATCACACTTCTGGATTGCCGAGATATTTTTGGGTTGCAGAACATGAGTGGAAACAAGAAAAGGCACCAACTAATAGTGAAATGATGACCTTGTTGGAGTCAAGTAAGGCACAACGCTATTTTAAACCAGGACGCAATTTTGATTACTCGAATACAGGTTATTTTGTATTGGCTTCTATCGTCGAAAAAGTTTCTGGTAACAGTTTTAGTGCTTTTTTAAAAGAGAATATTTTTGATCCACTAGAAATGAACGATTCGTTTGTGTTGAGTTCTGAAAATGACCACACTTTAGAAAATCAATTGTATGGTTATAGATTGTATAGAGGAAGGAGTCATCTTAAAATTGGGAGTACAGTTAATGATGCCATTGTAGGTGATAAAAATGTGTATTCTTCTAGTAAAGATTTGTTAAAATGGACCCTTGGACTCAATAGCGGTAAACTACTTTCAAAGGAATCTGTGAATCTTATGTATTCCAAAGGAGAGACGATCTACGGAAAAAAAGTTCCATATGGTTTTGGGCTAAGAATTAATACCAAAGATGAAAATACCATTTATCATTACGGTAAATGGAATGGGTTTAGTACAGGTCTTACCCAATATCAGGAAGACGAATTGGTGGTTATTATTTTAGAGCACACCAGTTATAATGCGATGGCTTCATTGAATAAAAAAGTAAAGAAAATTATTAAAGAAAATTTCCATTCCTAAGATCTAATTTTAAGATCTGTCCAGACCGAAATAGAATTGCTGTATTCTGAATTATCTACGTATACGCTCTAAATTTTAAAAATTTCTAAAGCTTTTAGTTTTCAACTAGCCTTAGCCAATAAACTACCCAAATAGCATCAAACATAGCGTATTCCTTGATGTTCATCTTGATTTTTTGTACCTTTGCACTTAATATTAATGAAATGATACTGGAAAAAATGAAATTGATACACATTAAAAGAAACACAAAAGTAGAGGACCGTTACACGCCTAAGATGGGTAGATTACTTACCGAAGTTACCTACATCAAAAAAGTTTTTTTAAACATTCCTATTAAAACAATACACAAGTATAGAGGAACATACTACGGGGAAGTAAAAGACTGTAGCGAATGTAATCTAGCACTATAACAACAAAAACCCTTGATCATACACATCAAGGGTTTTTTATTTTAAATAGTCTTGGAAGTCAAATGAAGCTAGACACCTGACTTTATTGTATAATGACTGGAACTATTAGTTTGCACTCCACGGCACTTTAGTTGAAGCGTAATAATTAATATTTAGCAATTCAAATCGTTTTTGTTGTTTTGCCAATCGCACTTTATAAGTATCCCAATTTCGTAGTTTTGTTGGTGTCCAACCGATTTCTGCATAGCCCAACAATCTGGGGAAGATCAAGTATTCAATGTCTTGCATGGTTTTTACGGTTTCGGTCCATAAAGGCGCTTCAACACCTAAAATATGCTCCTTAGAAATACCTTTGACATAGGCTTCAAGACTCCAGTTATAACCGTCATCAACTTCAATAAAACCGGCCCATTTTAAACCAATAGGGGTTATCGAGTCATATTTCATGTCGAGATAGGCTTTTTTAGCTGGTGACATAATGATTTTCGCTCCTTGTGCTATGGCTTCAAGGGCATTGTGTTCTCTTGCCCAAAATTGCGCGACCGATGATTTTTCTAGCGTTCCGGCGCTCACATCATCCCAACCAATAAGTTGTTTGCCATGGTCATTTACAATTTTCTGAACGCGATTTATAAAATAGCGATACTCATCTTTTTTGGTAGCGTGAGATTCATCACCACCAATATGAATATAGGGTCCTGGAGTTAATGCGGCGAGTTCTCTAATTACATCATCAACAAATTGATAGGTAATTTCCTTATCAGTACATAAGGAGCTGAAACCGACTTTCATTCCGGTATATAAATCGGTGACTTTACCGTCACAGTTTAATTCGGCATACGATGCCAAGGCAGCATTGGTATGTCCCGGCATATCAATTTCAGGAATTACTAGAATGTGTCGTTCAGCAGCGTATGTTACTATTTCTTTGTAGTCTTCTTGAGTGAAAAAACCTCCTTCGGTACCTCCAACTTCGGTGCTTCCACCATGCGTTGTTAAATTAGGCCATGATTTAATTTCTATCCGCCAACCTTGATCGTCAGTAAGGTGTAAATGCAAGACATTCATCTTATAAGTAACTAAATGATCAATAAATTTTTTTACATCATCAACTTCAAAAAAATGACGGGCGACATCTAACATGGCACCGCGATGTTCATACTCAGGATAATCAATGATGGTACCTGTTGGAATTTCCCAGATAGTATCTTGTTTCTTTTTTAATACTATGGATGCTGGCAACAGCTGTTGTACTGTTTGGATACCTCTAAAAATTCCGACAGGCTTATTGGCCTCAATTTGAAGTCTATCTTCTGTGATGTATAATTTATAGCCTTCATCACCTTTTATAGAATCATTCGTCGTTAATTTTAAATAGATAGCACTGGTTTGTGGTTCTTTATTTATCGGTTTTACCAGCAGGTCAAACCCAGTTGCTGGACGTAATGTCTCCGCTAAATAATTAGAAACAGTTGTCAAATCATCGGAAGTTGCATTGTAGTTGATTTGGGTCTTTTCGCTGAGTAAAAAGGAGCTACCTGTTCCTTTTAAAAATTGGGGATTCGGAATCAATGTTTCATTAGTTAACGTCATTGGTGTTGCCACCCTTTTTTGCTGACATGAAATCAATTGAAATGCAATTAGTAGTAGAAGTAATTGGCGTTTATTAAAAGGGAACATGGTTGAATTATTTGTTGTTTATTTTATTTAAGAGCATCCGTAGGTTTGGGTACAAAATGTCCTTTGCCACCTGCTCTATCATCGTTAAAAGTAGTAGGAACATCATCATTTTGTGTACGTTCATCCCAAGTAATATGCTCGGTGCCATCATCTTTTTGAACCATGCTAATACAATCTTCAACAGGGCAAACCAATGAACATAAATTACAGCCTACACAATTTTCTTCAATAATGCTGGGTATTCGCAGTGTCCGGTCATCGGATAGGGCAATGGCTTGATGTGCGCCATCGTCACAGGCAATATAACACAACTCACAGCCTACGCATTTATCGGTGTTGATTTCTGCAATTACCTTGTATTTTAAATTCAAATGCTTCCATTCAGTAACATTAGGCAACGCTTTACCAGCAAAATCATAAATGGTTTGATAGCCTTTGTCATCCATAAACTGTCGCAAGCCTGTTTCCATTTCGCGTACAATTCCAAATCCGTAATGCATAACGGCAGTACAAACCTGTACAGAAGTTGCGCCTAATAAAATAAATTCAACCACATCACGCCAAGTTTCTACACCTCCAATTCCCGAAATTGGAATTTTTGAAATTTCTGGATGCTGTGCCAAATCTTTAATCATATTCATGGCAATAGGTTTTACTGCAGGTCCGCAATAACCACCATTGGTGCCTTTACCATCAACCACGGGTAGCGGCGCATAGGTATCTAAATCGATACCCACAATACTTTTTATGGTATTAATAAGTGAAACGGCATCAGAACCGCCTTGATAAGCGGCTAAACCAGGGTCTACAATTTCTGATATATTTGGAGTTAGTTTAGTAATTACCGGAATCGTAGCAGCTTCTTTTACCCATTCAACGATTGTTTTTAGTACAGCAGGCTCTTGGCCTACCGCAGAGCCCATTCCGCGTTCACACATACCGTGCGGACAGCCAAAGTTTAATTCAATACCGTCGGCTCCTGCATTTTCTACATCTTTAATAATTTGTTCCCATTCCGCTTTTGTTTCTACCATTAAAGAAGCGATCACAGCATGATCAGGAAAGTACTTTTTTACTTCTTCTATTTCGCGAAGGTTATCAGCTAATGGTCTATCTGTAATAAGTTCAATATTATTAAAACCCATCATACGTGTATTTCTATAGTTCACAGAACCATATCTACTGGATACATTGATTACGGGAACCCCCAAGGTTTTCCATACGGCACCTCCCCAGCCAGCTTCAAAAGCCTTCATAATTTGATAGCCAGAATTTGTTGGTGGAGCAGAAGCAAGCCAAAATGGATTTGGAGCTTTAATACCTGCGAAATTTATTGATAAGTCTGCCATAATATTATTTATTTGATAACCATCCGTTTATTCCTTGCGCTGCCATTTTACCATCATAAGCCGCATTTACTACTTCTGCACCTCCATTGACGGCATCACCTCCAGCAAAATAAAGAGGATTTGTAGTTTGAAAGCTTTCGTTATTCACAAGAACGCGGGTGCTACTGTCTGTTTCTAAATTGTCTATAAATTCATATAATGAACCTTGTTTTGCTTGGCCTGTTGCTTTAATAACGAGATCACATCGTACGATAAATGTGTTGTTCATGTTGTTTTGTAACTTGCCATCTACCAGTTCTGTTTTGGCAAATTTCACGCCTTCTACCTTCCCGTTTCCTACAATGGCTATGGGTGATACATTAAACAAACTATCAACACCAGCACTAATGGCTAAGTCGTATTCAAAACCATATGCACCCATTTGCTCTTTAGACCTGCGATATGCCAATACCGTTTTTCGTGCACCCATTCTAGCCGATTCTGAAGCGGCATCCATAGCAGTGTTTCCACCGCCAATGACCACTACATTTTTAGGAACAACCATTTTATGTTGTTTCATTTTCAGTTCTTCAATAAATTCGACGGCACCAATCACTCCTTTTTTATCTTCACCTTCCAATTTTAAATCGCGTGTTTTTCCTAAACCAACTCCTAAAAAAATGGCGTCATAGTTTTTTTCTAGCTTTTTTAATTGATCTTTGGTTGTAATCGCTGAATTGTATTCTATTTTAAATTCTAACTGATTTTGTAAATAAGCAACTTCTTTTAAAGCTTCTTCATTGGTAATTTTATAGGGAGCAACACCATAAAGTGTGAGACCTGAAGGTTTTTCTTTTGCCTCATAAATGGTCACGGCATAACCTAAGGTTCGAAGTTCACAAGCACAAGCAATTCCCGCAGGGCCAGCACCAATAATAGCTACTTTTTTACCCGTTGGTTTCCCTACCTCAAAAATAGTTTTATCAGCGTCTATGACTTTGTTAGTAGCATAGTTTTGTAGTCTGCCAATTTGTATCGGCGGTACATCTTGATGATTGTATACGCAAGCACCTTCACATAAAACACCCGTTGGGCAAACCACGCCACACGCATTCCCTAACCAGTTGGAATCAAAAATGGTTTTTGCTGATCCCGTGACATTGTCGGTGTGAATTTGTTTGATAAATAGTGGAATATCAATATGTGTAGGGCAGGCCTGAATACACGGTGCATCATAACAAAATAAGCAGCGTGAGCTTTCATAATACGCTTCAGTATCATTCATCAATGGCTTTTTTTGCTTGAAATTTTGCTTGAATGCTGCTTCGGATGTGGGTTTTTTATATTCTGCCATTATTAGGGTATCTAGTATTTAGTATCTGGTATTATTTTCTTAATGATTTTATTAAACCATGTATTTTTCGTTGAATGATATTTATACTTTTAATATTTTCTTCTTGCTGTTTTTTCGAAATAAACTTCAAATTATTAGCAATTATTAACTGTGTTTCTAATTCATAGCTTGATGCTATTGCATAGCCTAAAAATTGTACAAACTCTTTATTAGATAACCTTCCTGCTCCTTCTGCAATATTTGAAGGTATTGAAACAGCACTTCTATTTATTTGACTTACTAAACCAAATTTTTCCTTATCAGGAAAGTTATTAGTTAATAAATAAATCTCTGTAACTATCTCAACAGATTCTAGCCATACCTCCAATTTTTTATAATCGTGCATTTTTCTAAGAACATTTTACCAAATACCAAATACCTAAAGCTCCGTTAGCTTCCCATAGGTTTCTGGACGTCTATCTCTATAAAATTGCCAGGTAGAACGCACTTCATCGATGAGGTCTAAATCAAATTCAGCAATAAGTAACTCATCTTTTTCCCTGGAGGCTTGCTTGAAAATTTGTCCCCGTGGATCTACAAAATACGATTGTCCGTAAAACTCACCTAAATTCCATGGTTTTTCCGTTCCAACACGATTGATACAACCCATGAAGTAACCATTGGCTGCTGCATGAGCTGGTTGTTCTAATTTCCATAAATATTCGCTCAATCCAGCGACTGTTGCCGAAGGGTTGTACACTATTTCAGCTCCATTTAAGCCTAAAACTCTGGCGCCATCAGGGAAATGCCGATCATAACATATATAAACACCAATTTTAGCATACTTCGTTTGAAATACGGGGTAACCTAAATTGCCGGGTTTAAAGAAAAATTTCTCCCAAAAACCAGTAGTATGTGGTATGTGATTTTTACGGTATTTCCCGAGGTAGGTACCGTCAGCGTCTATAACAGCTGCGGTGTTATAAAGTACACCAGCTTGTTCTTTTTCGTAAATAGGCACGATGATAACCATGTTGTACTTTTTGGCATATACCTGCATTTTTTCTGTAGTAGGACCAGGAACCGTCTCCGCGGAAGCGTACCATTTTCTATCTTGACCCGGACAAAAATACGGGGTATTGAAAATTTCTTGTAGGCATAAAATTTGAACACCTTTTTTACCGGCTTCTTCAATGTATGGAATGTGTTTGTCATACATAGCATCCATAATTTCTTGAATCGTTCCTTCGCCTTCTGTCATAGGAAGACTCATCTGTATTAATCCTGATGTTACTTTTCTTGGCATGTTTTAATTTTTATGTCATTGCGAGAAGTGAAACGACGTGGCAATCTCTTCATTTATTATAAGGATTGACCCATGCTGATTCTCAGAATTCGCAGTGACGAATTATTCTATATAACTACTTTAGAGGTTTTCCCTCTAGGAATAAACTGCCCGTGACCCGCTTTTAGCTTGCATGCTGAATTTTCAATAGCAATTTCTCCACGTAAGATAACAATGGCCGTTTTTCCCATTACTTTTTGACCTTCATAGGCCGAATAGTCACAATTCATATGATGTGTTTTTACCGAAATGGTATGTTCTTTTTTAGGATCAAAAATCACAAGATCAGCATCGCTTCCAATGGCTATGGTTCCTTTTCTAGGATACATTCCAAATATTTTGGCTGCATTGGTAGCCGTTATTTCTACATATTTTGTCAGTGAAATTTTTTCTTTGTGTACGCCTTCAGAATATAACAATTCCATACGATGTTCTATGGCCGGATGCCCATTCGGAATTTTAGAAAAATCGGCCACACCCATTTTTTTCTGCTCCCACATAAACGGACAATGATCGGTGCCTACCACTTGTATGAGGCCTTGATTGATACCTGACCATAAGGCTACTTGATCTTTTTTCTCTCGTAGTGGCGGACTCATCACCCATTTAGCACCTTCAAAATCTTTTTCATACAATGATGCATCAAGCATGAGGTATTGCATACACGTTTCAACGAATACTTTTTGATTGCGTTTGGTAGCTGTTCTCACAGCATTTAATGCACCTTCACAAGTCATATGTACAATATAACCCGGGCAATCGGTATAGGCTAACATATCTGTAAAACGCGCTGAAGCTTCGGCTTCTGTAACTTCTGGTTGCGATAAATAATGGTATAAAGGAGATAGATTGCCTTCGGCTTTATTTTTAGCAATCAATGAATCTATCATGTCGCCATTTGTTGCATGAACCGTCACTAAACCACCGTGTTTTTTAACTACTTTCATCAACTGAACCATTTGACCATCGTCAATCATTAAGGCTCCTTTATAAGCCATAAATGTTTTAAAAGAAGTAATGCCTTCCTGCTCGATAAGTTGAATTACCTCTGCGGCTACATCGTCATTAAAATCGGTTACAGCCATGTGATATGAATAATCGCCGATGGCTTTGGATTCTGATTTTTGCTGCCAAGTTCTAAGTGCATTGAGCAAGGTGTCTCCTTGGGTTTGCAGTATAAAATCAATAACCATCGTTGTGCCTCCATGTAAGGCAGCACGCGTACCCGTTTCATAGTCGTCACTAGAGTAGGTTCCCATAAAGGGCATATCAAGATGAACATGTGGATCAATACCCCCTGGAAAAACTAATTTACCAGTGGCATCAATGACTTTATTTGCTTGGTAGGTTAAGTTTTGACCTATGGCAATTATTTTCTCACCTTCAGTATAAACATCAGCTATATAACTTTCTGACGCCGTAACTACCCGACCATTTTTGATTAAAATTGACATCTTATTTTTTCTTCATTAATAAATAATACACTACAAATGATATGATAAAGCCTGTAAACCAAGAGAGTGAATATAAGAAATTTAGTTGAGGTACCCAATAACCAATCAGTGCAGTAAAAACACCAATTGCTAATGCAATCATGGCGGCACTGTTATAACCCGATTTCCCAAAAGAGTATTCACCATGTACTTTGTATAACTCTGCGAGTGCTAATTTCTTTTTTCTTATCGAGTAATAATCGGCTATCATGATCCCTAAAACGGGCCCCAATAAACCACTTACAAAAATTAAAAAACCAGATATTTCATTGAGCAACCACCATGGGGCTATTAATATTCCAATAATACCGGTAATGACTCCGCCTAGGCGAAAACTAATTTTTTTAGGCCATAAGTTTGAGAATGCGTTGGAAGGAGCAATAACATTGGCGGCAATGTTGGTGCTCAATGTGGCAATGAGCATAAAAATTTGTGCGATGATCACGACAGTCGGACTTTTAAATCGTGCGATTAATGAAACAGGGTCCCAAGGTGCATCATCAGCAATGAGTATGTCTTTAAAATTAATGACCGCCGCACATGTAACAAAAATGCCAACAAAAGAAAATAACATCATCGTTCCGGGCAAGCCAATAAATTGACCAGCAATTTGGTCTTTTTGTGTGGATGCATAACGGGTTATATCTGCGATACTAATAGACATGGTTGCCCAAAAACCAACCATTGCAGTGAGCCAGAGTAGATAGTCCCAAAGTTTTGAATCTTGTTTGGTTGATGGTGTGGTTAGTTTTGCCGATACAATACTAGATAATATCGGAATATCACCTTCAGTATTTCTAAATTGTATTTGTAGATTTTCTTTTTTTATTTGGATAGCTTGCTCGGTAAATTGATGCCAATCTGTTTGCGTTTCCGATACAATTTGATATTCAGTTACTTTGATATGGCCTTCTTTGTCTCGTAAAGAATGAAGATGTAGATACAGTTGCTCATTTTCTTTTGAAATAGTTGCAGCGACATTTTCCAATTGCTGACTTTGTTTGAGCACCATTTCAAAACTTCCAGCTTGGCTGTAACCCCAATAAATAAGAATTAAACCCATCATAACTAAAATGGGAGCTGAATACGTTTCTAGCCACTTAATACTTTCGGTACCTTTCCAAATAAAATAAATATTGATAATCCAAAATATCCCAAAGCCCACAAATTTACCAATCGATAAGCCCAATTCTCCAGTGGAACCAGTTGCCGCATTAAAAATGGCATAAATTGCCAGTCCGCCTATCCATGTTTGAACGCCAAACCAACCACAGGCAATAATACCACGAGCCACAGCCGCAATATGGACACCTTTGGTACCAAAGGCAGCTCTTCCAATTACGGGAAAAGGAACACCATATTTTACGCCAGCATGGCCATTCAATACCATAGGAACGGTAATAATTAAATTGGCCAACCCAATAATAATCAATGCTTCGTACCAGTTCAAACCAGTCTTGATCATATAAGACGCCAATAAATAGGTAGGAATACATACAGCCATACCCACCCAAATAGCAGCTAAATGCCACTTGTTCCAGGTGCGTTTTGATGCTGGAACAGGCGCGAGGTCTTCGCTATATAATGGCGAGCTAGACACATCTTCGCTTAGTGCTACTATTTCTTGTTTTTTTTTCATTTTATTGTGGATTCCGCATTAGGAGTGTGCTAACAATTATTTACAATAAGTATCGGCAATTGCAATCGCTTGCGAAATTATTGCCAATCCTTCATCTACTTCTTCTTTGCTTATATTTAAAGGGGGAGCAATAAAAATATAGTTCCAGCGAACAAAAGTAAACATGCCCAATTCCCTTATTTTACCAGCCATTTTTAAGGTTACTTCTAATTCATGGGGTTTGTTGGCATTCCAAGGCACTGTTGGTTCTTTTGTTTTTCTGTTTTTTACCAATTCAATACAGCCTAATAGGCCTGTATTTCTAAAATCGCCAATAGATGGGTGTTTGGCTTTTAGTTTTTCAACTTCAGCTTCTATGTACGTGCCCATTTCAGCAGCTTTTGCTACTAAGTTTTCCTCTTCAATGATTTTTAAATTTTCTAAGGCCGCCGCACAAGCCACGGGATGTGCCGAATAAGTCAAACCTAAGGCCATTGGGTTTTCATTAAAATGATTGGCAAGGGTATCTGTAACGGTCATAGCGCCTAAAGGTAAATACCCAGAAGTTAAACCTTTTGCCATGCACATAATATCTGGGGTAACGTCATGATGTTCTATGGCAAACATTTTTCCTGTTCTACCAAAACCACTCATTACCTCATCATCAATTAGTAAAATGCCATATTTATCACAAATAGCTCTTACTTTTTTAAAATACATAGGTGGGTATTTGATACAGCCCGAAGAGCCCGATTCTCCTTCGAATAAAATGGCAGCAACACTGTTTGGATTTTCAAATTGAATTACCCGTTCTAAATGAGCGATTGCTCTTTCACCACATGCTGAAATCGATGACGAGTTCCACGGACAGCGATAGGCATATGGATTCTCAACATGTATAAAATTAGTTGCTTGTTGTGAATCGATCGCGAATTTACGTGGATCGCCACCTGCCGACATGGCTCCATAAGTTGCCCCGTGATAAGATCGGTAATGTGAGATGATTTTGTGCCGACCTGTATAGATCCTGGCCAATTTAATCGCGTTTTCGATGGCTTCTGCTCCTCCTAGCGTAAAGAAAGTCTTCGTTAGGTTTCCCGGTGTAATTTCTGCAAGTTTTTTGCCCAATTGCCCCCTCACATCTGTAGCCATACCGGGATATACATAGCTAACTTCTTGCATTTGTTTGGTTACAGCGTCAGTTATGCGTTGATTACCATGACCGATATTTACGTTCATCAATTGAGAAGAAAAATCTAAATATTTTTTTCCGTCTCGGTCATATACGTAAGATCCTTTGGCATGGGATGCATTGATAGGGTTCAACCCACTTTGTTTTGCCCATGAAAACAAGGTATAATCTAGATTGTTTTTTATAATTTGATGGTTGCTCATGTTTTTCTATTTGATGTTAGGTGACCGATGTCAGAAGTTTAGTTGATTTTCCCAGATATTAAAATAATTTAAAAGTTAAAGACCCTTCGACTGCCCTCAGGGTGACAGTAGGCACTCTTCTAATGACCAATTCTTAACTCATCCAATTGGTTTGTGCTTCTGGATTCCATTTGGTTGTTGTTTTTTTGTTTTGAGTCCAGAATTCTATGGAACTGCGACCTGTAATATCACCAACACCAAACTTAGATTCATTCCACCCTCCAAAAGAAAAAGGTTCTCGTGGAACAGGCACGCCAATATTAACACCAATCATTCCTGCACTGGCACGATCCATAACTTGTTTTGCCATGCCTCCACTTTGGGTAAACACCGCAGCAGCATTGCCATAATTAGAGCCATTTTCTATGGCGATGGCTTCATCTAAATTTTTTGCTCTGATGATAGAAATAACAGGTCCGAATATCTCTTCACGAGCCACAGACATGTCTGTTGTTACATGGTCAATAATTGTAGGCCCCACATAATATCCACCTTCTTTTCCTTTCACGGTAGTATTTCTTCCATCGAGTAAAATAGTAGCACCATTTTGTTCCGCTTCAGCGATATATCCTTCAATCCGTACTTTAGCTTCGGCACTAATTACGGAACCTAAATTTTCTCCTGGGATAATTTTTTTTGCTTCAAGAACCATCTTGTCAATGATATGTTGCACTTTGTCAACGCCTACCATAACTGATGCTGCCATACAGCGTTGGCCTGCACAGCCAGCCATAGAAGCGACTACATTGGAAGCTGTCATTTCCGGATTGGCATCTGGTAACACCAACAAGTGATTTTTGGCGCCACCTAGGGCTACACATCTTTTTAAGGTTGAGGTTGCTCTTTTGTAAACAATTTTGGCCACTTTGGTAGAACCTACAAAGGATACTGCTTTAATATCAGGGTGGTCACAAACAGCTTCAACCACTTCTTTACCACCATTTACTATATTAAAAACACCATCTGGGAGGCCAGCCTCTTTAAGCAATTCTGCCATTCGCATGGTGCTTAACGGAACCATTTCTGAAGGCTTCATTACCATGGTATTTCCTAAAACCAATGCATTAGGCATGGTCCAATGAGGTACCATGTTTGGGAAATTAAAGGGAGTAATACAAGCAACAACCCCGATTGGTTTTCGTTCAATTCTGCATTCAACACCTTTGCTCACTTCTTGTACTTCATTTACTACTATTTGAGGGATGGATACGGCAAATTCACACAGCTCCATACTTTTCTCTACTTCTGCTTGGGCTTCGCCATAGGTTTTGCCATTTTCTAATTGGACTAACTGGGTGAGTTCATCCATGTGCTTTTCTAATAAATTTCTATACCTAAAGAAAATTTGAACCCGTTCTTTTAAGGTCATTGATGACCACTCAGGAAATGCCTTGCTTGCTGCCTTAACCGCAGCATCAACATCTTGATAGGTTGAAAGTGGTAGTGTAGAAATGATGCGCCCATCTAATGGGCTCAAGATATCCATGATATCACCTGTACTATTTTCAAACTGACCATTGATAAAGTTTTTTACGTCTGGTTGTTTCGTTGCTGTTTCCATTTTATTTCAGGTTATATTAATTAGTATACTATGCAGGCTGTAAGAGTTGCTGGCTTTTTAGTTTGAATACATCCTTCTAAAATTAGCCGCCATTTTAATGCTGTGTCTATCAAATATATAAAAATTAATAATCAGTTCGTAGGGTATAAGTCACCAAATAGGTATTTACAACCTATTGAATAGGAAGTTTTTTTAATCAATAAAAAAATAATTTTGGAAGTAGGGGTAGGAATAATAGAAGTATAATTGTTTAATAGGTGTAAGTGACGAAATAGGAAGCGTTGAGCAACCAAAAGACACTAACAATAAATAATTTTCGAATTGGGGAAAATTGTTACGTAAAGAAAAGAATACTACAATATTAAGATTTTTCATGATACTAAAAGGCTCTGGAGTGGTTACCAGAGCCTTTTACTTTTTTTAACTAATTAGAGCATCCCAATAGTCATAGGTTTTCGAAAAGAACAACACTAAGAATACAAGGCTTACCATAAATTTAATGGTTGTTGAAAATATAAATCCGATAAAGGATCCGAACGCGGCCTTTAGGGCTCTAGAAGTATCTTTACTATCATGAATCAATTCTCCTGTTAAGGCACCTAGAAAAGCACCAATAATAAATCCGCCAGGTATTGGTATAAAGAACAGTCCAATTAATAGGCCTAACGTAGTGCCAATTACACCGTATTTACTACCTCCAAATTTTTTGGTTCCCATGGCTGGAATAAAATAATCAAGTAGCCAAATGAGTAGGGCTACTCCTAAAGTGATGCCCAAAAACGTCCAGTTCATAGGTACAGCGTCTGTTAAATGCAGCACCAATAAACCAATCCAGCCCGTTAGTGGTCCTGGTAAAATGGGTAAAAAGGAGCCAATGAGTCCTAAGCCCATTAAACAGAATCCGATTAGTAATAGAAAAATATCCATGCTTTTTGCTTGTTTGACGGTGAATGAAAACATTTGTTACAATTTTTTCAACTAAAAAATTAGTTTAAACTAAATATTTAGTTACATTTGTATTATTAAACTAAAAAACTAGTTGAAAGAGATGGTCAAACAATTAACAAAAGCAGAAGAGCAAATCATGCAGGTATTATGGCAATTGAAACGCTGTACGGTAAAAGAAATTATCAACGAATTACCTGACCCAAAGCCCGCTTATAACACCGTGTCTACTATTGTTAGAATTTTGGAGGATAAACAATTTGTTGATCATGAGCCGGTTGGAAAAGGCTATAAATATTTTCCCGTAGTGGCAAAATCAGCCTATAGCAATCAGAGCTTACATAAATTAATGGATGGTTATTTTGGTGGCTCATTTAAAAGTATGGTCTCATTTTTTGTAGAGAAAAATGATATTAGTTTAAAAGAGATGGAGGGTATTTTAAAGGAAATTAATAAAAAACAATCTTAAAACCAATACTAATTGTCCCCTTTAGGGGACTTTAGGGGTGTGGATAAAAAATATAATATTATGTTAGACTATTTTATAAAAGTGCTCTTGTTTCAGACGTTATTTTTAGCAGTCTATGATTTATTTTTAAAGCGTGAAACTTTCTTTCAATGGAATCGGGTGTATCTTATAGGTACTTCAGTAGTGGCTTATATAATCCCTACTCTGAAAATAGAACAAGTGGAAGCGTTTGTGCCTCTAAACTATCAAGAATATATCATTCAATTACCAGAAATAATGCTTTCTCCAACAGCTGTTATTGAAAAGCAATTTGATTGGTCAATGATACTCTTTACTACATTACAGTGGGTTTTTTGGATTGGAATAGTCATCGCAACAGTGTTGTTTTTAGTCAGGTTGAATCAAATTATTCGATTGATTTATACCAATGAGAAAGAGCACAGAGCGAACTTTAGCTTGGTGCATTTAAACAATAGAAAAGCTTTTTCTTTTTTCAGCTATATCTTCTTAGGTAAGGAAATAGAACCCGAAAATAAAAGTCAAATTATTAACCATGAACTAGTACATGTTGAGCAAAAACACAGTATCGATTTATTGTTTTTTGAGTTGCAAAAAATAGTGTGTTGGTTCAATCCGTTTAGTTATGTGTTTCAACATCGAATTGCCGAATTGCACGAGTTTATAGCCGATTCAAAATCGGTTAAAGAAATAGATAAATCAAATTACTTTCAAAACTTATTGGCCCAAACATTTCAGGTTCAAAAAATTTCATTCATTAATCCATTTTTAAAAGTTTCATTAATCAAAAAACGAATTGTTATGTTAAACAAAAACAAATCAAAACAAGTATTGAAGTTAAAGTACTTATTGTTGTTACCCGTATTAGTTAGTATGTTGGTATATACCAGTTGTGAAAAGAACGAACCAGTATTAGAAACTGAAAATCAGTTAGAAGAAATAATTAAAGTTAGCTCTGCAATAGAACCTAAGAATCAATTAAAAGAAGTAATTGTAGAACAACGTGCAACAGAAAAATTTATAGATGAAAGATTGGATGTGATATCTAAGGAATTAAACCAATTGGAAGGCTTAAGTGACAAAGATTCTAATAGAAGAAAGGAAATAAAGGAACAACTTTATTTGTATTTGCTTAAAAAAAGAGAGGAAAAAATGACGAATAGATTAAATGAAGCGCACCAAAATAAATAAAAACAATCTTAAAACCAATACTAATTGTCCCCTTGAGGGGACTTTAGGGGTGTGGATAAAAAAGATACTATTATGCTAGACTATTTTATAAAAGTGCTCTTGTTTCAGACGTTATTTTTGGCAGTCTATGACTTGTTTTTAAAACGCGAAACTTTTTTTCAATGGAATCGGGCCTATCTTATAGGTACTTCAGTAGTGGCCTATATCATTCCTGCCCTGAAAATTGAACAGGTGGAAGCGTTTGTGTCTCTCAATTACCAAGAATATATCATTCAACTACCAGAAATAATGCTTTCTCCAACCGCTGTTATTGAAAAGCAAGTTGATTGGTCAGTGTTACTCTTTACTACATTACAGTGGGTTTTTTGGATAGGAATAGTCATCGCAACAGTGTTGTTTTTAGTCAGGTTGAATCAAATTATTCGATTGATTTATACCAATGAGAAAGAGCACAGAGCGAACTTTAGCTTGGTGCATTTAAACAATAGAAAAGCTTTTTCTTTTTTCAGCTATATCTTCTTAGGTAAGGAAATAGAACCCGAAAATAAAAGTCAAATTATTAACCATGAACTAGTACATGTTGAGCAAAAACACAGTATCGATTTATTGTTTTTTGAGTTGCAAAAAATAGTGTGTTGGTTCAATCCGTTTAGTTATGTGTTTCAACATCGAATTGCCGAATTGCACGAGTTTATAGCCGATTCAAAATCGGTTAAAGAAATAGATAAATCAAATTACTTTCAAAACTTATTGGCCCAAACATTTCAGGTTCAAAAAATTTCATTCATTAATCCATTTTTAAAAGTTTCATTAATCAAAAAACGAATTGTTATGTTAAACAAAAACAAATCAAAACAAGTATTGAAGTTAAAGTACTTATTGTTGTTACCCGTATTAGTTAGTATGTTGGTATATACCAGTTGTGAAAATAAAGAAGATGAACTTAAATCAAAAACAGAAAGTATTGAAGAAATTACTTTTGCCATAATTGAAAAGGCACCAATTTTTCCAGGCTGTGAGGATGCTGCAGATTCAAAAAAATGTTTACAAGAACAAATACAAAAACACGTTGCTATAAAATACAATACAAGTTTAGCCGGTGATTTAGAATTAGAGCCAGGAAAAAAAAGAGTGTATGTACAGTTTACTATTGATAAAAATGGTGAAATAATAGATGTGAAAGCTAGAGGTCCACATGCAGCTCTAGAAGAGGAAGCCGTTCGAGTTGTTAAAAGCTTGCCTAAAATGATATCAGGTGAACATAAAGGAAAAAAAGTAGGTGTAAAGTATACATTACCTATTACGTTGATGATAGCGGCAGAAAACACCAAAAAAATGGAAGCGACCGAAAGTTTTGATCCAAAAAACTCAGAAATTGATGAGTCTGTTCCTTTTGCCGCGGTAGAGGAAATTCCGATTTTCCCTGGTTGTGAAGATGCTGAAGACATTAAAAAGTGCGTTCAAGAGCAAATACAAAAACATATTACTAAGAATTTTAATGCAGGAATGGCCAATACGCTAAGTCTTGATAAAGGTAAGAATAGGGTTTATGTGCAGTTTACCATAGATAAAGAAGGTGATATTACGGATGTAAAAAGTCGGGGTCCGCACGAAGCATTGGAAAAAGAGGCTATTCGAGTAGTGAATGATTTGCCGAAGATGATACCTGGAAAACTAGGAGATGGCAAAAAAGTAAGTGTAAAATATACCTTACCTATAACGTTGATGGTAGACTAAATTTTCATAAAAAAACTGATTCTTATCGGATTAGCACCATTTTGTTTCGATTGGCTTTTAACTGCAATTCGTATTATAAGGATAAAAAGATAGTACTCAAACATTATAAAAGCTATGTACAAAAGTTTGAAACGCACGATGAAACACAAACCACATTTGCCAATAAACGGATCAAAGAGATCACAAAAGACTTGTTCATAAAAGGGGAAAAGGTTGACTAACATGTTTTAACAAAAAATTGTACTTTCACATTGTCAATAAAGTAACAATGTTAAGGCGAATAACCGGATTTATTTTTTTGCTAATACTTACATCATGCGAAATTTTTTCGCCGCATTCGAGTACCGCCGTAAATCAGTTAAAAGTAGTTGATACTGTGATTGATTTTACGAAAGTGGATGAATATCCTTTATTTACAGATTGCCAAAGCCTAACAGAAACAACTGCCCGCAAAAAGTGCTTCGAAACAACATTGACTTCAATTATTTCTGACCTACTTTTATCTCATGAATATGTTGTTAAAAAGCGAGTGAATGACACAGCATTTGTAGATTTGTTGGTTGATAACTATGGAATGGCAACAGTTGTAGCAATCAAATCTTCTGAAGAAGTACAGCAAAACTTACCAAAATTAGATAGTTTAATCCGAGCAAGTGTCGCTCAACTACCACAAATGGACCCAGCCCTAAAAAGAGGAATTCCCGTACGGTCACAGTTCAAATTATCATTAATTATTAAAACGATTGATTAAAAACGAATCGCCAGTTTTTTTAGCAATCGCAACACCTCAATATACAACCATACTAAGGTTACCAGTAAACCCCAGGTTGCCACCCACTCGTAATACTTGGGCGCCTTGCCAATTTTTCTGTCGATAAAATCAAAATCCAATACCAAAGACAACGAAGCTATAATGGCAGCAACGATATTAAATCCGATAGCGAACCAAGAGGTTCCCCAAACAAATGGTAAGCTCAGTCCGAAAAATGTCAATATCCAATGAATGATATAGATGAACATAATGGTGATGGCAGCGGTAATAACAACACTTCTAAAACGTTTGGTAACATTAATAATATGCACTTTGTACAGAAAGAGCATCACAAAAAAAGTAAGGATAGTAATACTAACAGCTTTCATAGGGAGTCCTGGAAACTGGAGCTCGGCATAAGCCGAAATTCCGCCCAAAAACAGCCCTTTTGCCAAAGCATATAGCGGCGTTGTGATCGGTGCCCAAGTACGTTTATAAGAAGTTAAAATGCTAAAAACAATAGCTGCTATCATACCGCCAGTAGTGTACCACTTTACATCGATACCTTGAGAAACTAAATCCCATACATACCAAGTTGTACTACTTAAAAGTACAATGGATAAAAACGATTTAAAGAAGATACCATTAAGCGTCATTCGAGCCGACTTTTTGAAACTAGTTGCCCAAAGCGTACGGCTAAAAACCGGATTGGAAGTGTGGTAGTTGATTAATGACATGCTTACTTTTTAAATTTTCTTCCCTTCCATTGATAATCAGTCTTCAAGGAAGTTGCAATTACAAACATAGTAAATAAGGGATACAGTAAACTGCTCAACAAATACTGCTTCAGTACATAAAGCTGCTTGAAAAAAGCTGCTGTTTTAAAGAGTAAGATTCCGTCTATTAAAAATTTAAGTACAAAAACAGTTAGTGTTAATTGCCAAGATATATTGATAAATAGACTACCTAAAAAGAGTATGATTAACAGTAGGTTCATACTAGCTACTGTAAGGCTCACAAACTTGCTAAACTTATTTTTATACGCCGTAGCTTTAGCAGCCCAACGTACCCGTTGCGCTATCAATTTTTTAAATGTGGGTTGTGGTGTTGTAGTGACTATAGCGTCGGTAGCTTTTAAATAGGACACTCCATTCGGATACGCGGTAGTAATTTTCTCTAGTAAAAAAATATCATCTCCACTGGCAATGGTGTTATTGCCCTCAAAACCGTTTACCTCAAAAAAGGTTTGTTTACTATAACACAAATTAGCACCATTACACAAAAAGGGTTTTTTTATTCCAAATCCGCCCTGAGTACTTCCCATTAAACTTAAAAAATCCAATTGTTGAAATCGCTCTAGAAAAGTATTTTTCGACTCGTAGGCTACGGGTGCTACAATCATTTTCGGATTCTTTTCTTGAATAAATCCATCGAAAGTGTGTAACCAATTTTCAGGGAGGCTACAATCTGCATCCGTAGTTACGATCCAGTTAAACTTACTGTGTTGGATGGCGGTATCAATCGCATCTTTTTTTGGTGAATTGGTTTTTTGAACATTTTCTAATATCGAGAATGTTATACTGAGCTTGTTGAAGTGTCTTTCTATTATTTTCACTGAATCATCATCAGAATCGTCGTCAATAAATACAACTTCAAACTTGCTATTTGGATAGTTTAAGTGCTCTAAACTTTTCAGTAGTGTGGGTAATTTTGCTGCTTCATTTCTAAAAGGAATAAGTATCGAAAATGAATTGTTGGCCTCCTTTTTAGTCGTCTTGAAAGGCTTCACTGCATCCATACCAATGATGAAGGACGTAATGAGCCCTACATAGATGGTGGTTATGAATGCGGCTAAAAATATCATGAGCTATGTTGTTCTTTTGTTGGTTCTAAGGTAGCTGAAAAGTTGAAATTTAATACGTAATAGCTTCCAAAAATAGCGGGTATGCCAAAATTAAGCAACCACATAACCAAGGTAATTGTAATGATTATTAATTCGTCGGCTTGAATAAAACTAAAGACCCAAACAGCTACGGAACCTTTTATTAGCCAATCGAAAAAGCTAAGGCTGGGTACTAATGAGGCTAATAAGTACATGCTGCTTATGAGCGCCATGGCAGTGTGGTAATCTGTTTGAATACCAAAAGTGTATACTAAAAAGTAAAATTGATGTGAAAAAATGAGGTATCTAATGATGGAAAAAAGAACATTTTTAAACTGAATATGCGCGGGAATGTTTTTTATAAAATGAATGATTTTGTCGATATAAAAACCGCGAATTTTTTTAAATCCAAATGTACTCCCTAACACGATTAATAAAATGAGTAGCACCATTAAATAAGCCAATTTTCGAAGTGAAAATAGCTCAATAGTTACATCGAAGTGAAGGAGGAAATATAGGAGTCCGATACTTCCGAAAAGCACCGTAACTCCCATTTGGGTGCTGTTGCTTATTAGGTTGAGGAGCATAATTTTTTTTCGTGTGCCTTTTTTGTAATAAATGGCTTTTGCGCCATATTCGCCGATTCTATTGGGTGTAAATAAGGAGGCTGTGAGTGAACCTAAACTTTGTTTAGCAGCTGCTACAAAGGTTATTTTTTTACAATAAGAGACTAGTGTTTTCCATTTTAAAATTTCAAAAAACCAGTTGAAACAAGAAAAGAACAAGAGTAAAAGGAGCGTCGTATAATTATTGAAAATTGTTGTTTCTAGCTGAGACGCGAAAACGTTAAATGCTACGTGTTCATTATATACCACTTTATTGTAGATAAAATAAAAGGCGCCAATGATAATGGTCAATTTAACTAGAAGAAATAAGAATTTTTTAGTTTTGTTAGGCAACGAATTGTATTTTCGTGGATAAAGTACAAAGTAAGTAAATATTTGTGTCAACTAGACATATTAAAATAAGATGACAGATACCGCTAAAAATTTTAACCCTATTCGAAGAACTGTTTTAAAACAATTAGGTCTGGTTACAGGCGCAATGGCCATTGCGCCAATGATATCCGCTTCAACAAGTATAGAAACCTTCAAGAATAAAAATCGGATTTTAAGAATTGCGCATATCACAGATATTCATATGAGGCCAGAGCATGATGCGCCGAATAGATTTAAGAAATGTTTAGCGGATATAAAGAAGCACGAGATTGATTTTTTTATGAATGGGGGTGATATTATTTATGCAGCCAATTATAAACACATAGAAAGAGAACGGGTCAATGAGCAATGGAATATATGGAAGGCATTAAGAAGCGAATTTTCTGAATATGAAATGTATAGTTGTTTGGGAAATCACGATATGTGGTGGGCAGCTCCAGAAAAAACGGACCCAATGTATGGTAAAGATTATGTAGCGAAACAATTAGAAATGCCTTCAACATTTTATAGTTTTGACAAAAACGGATGGCATTTTATTATATTAGATAGTCTCAATGATAAGACGATTGCTTTAGGTGAAGATCAGCGTGAATGGTTAGAGAAAGATCTAGAGAAACTTCCGGCCAGAACCCCAGTATTAATCATGTCTCACTGTCCGATACTCAGCGCGTGTGGTGTCTTTAAAAATGGAAACCATAAGGATAGCAAGGAGATTACAACCATTTTTTACAAGCACAAAGACAAAAAAATAAATTGTATTGGTGGGCATATTCACTTATTGGATCATTCAGTTTATAACAATGTAAACTATTTTTGTAATGGAGCCTTGAGTGGTGCATGGTGGGAAGAAGGTGATGAAAATTCTGCGCAAAAACATTGGTATTATCAAACGCCACCAGGTTATGCAATTATTGATTTATTTGAAGATGGTACCATGCTAAACTCCTATTTTCCGCATCCGTATTAAAATCCAAATGGAATAACTTTCGAATTGAAACATCCGCTTTTTTATATAATATTATCCAAGGATAATTGCTTAGTTTTGTAGGAATAGCCTTCATAAATTTGAATACAGAAAAAATCATATTAGGAATAGATCCAGGAACCACTATAATGGGGTTTGGGTTGATAAAAGTAGTCAATAAAAAAATGCACTTCATGCAATTGAATGAGTTGCAATTACAGAAGTATGACAATCATTATGTAAAGCTAAAATTGATTTTTGAACGCACTATTGAGTTGATAGATAATTACCACCCTGATGAAATTGCTATTGAAGCGCCGTTTTTTGGTAAAAATGTACAGAGTATGTTAAAATTGGGGAGGGCACAAGGCGTGGCGATGGCCGCAGGTTTATCGCGTGATATACCAATAACAGAATATTCGCCAAAAAAAATAAAGATGGCCATTACAGGTAATGGAAATGCGAGCAAAGAACAAGTAGCTAAAATGTTACAAAGCACCTTGGGATTGAAAGAATTGCCCAAAAATTTAGATTCTACTGATGGTTTAGCTGCTGCCGTTTGTCATTTTTATAATGAAGGACGTGTAGAAGTTGGTAAAAACTACTCTGGATGGGGAGCTTTTGTGAAAGGTAATCCGAAGAAAATAGGTTGATAGTAACAGATTGCAGTGGCAGTTGGCAGTAATTGTATAAATTTGAAAGTTATGGCATTTAAAGATTTATTAGCTTATAAAAAATCCTTTGATTTAGCAATGAAAATTTTTGAGACCTCAAAAGCATTCCCAAGAGAAGAAATATATTCGTTAACAGACCAAATAAGAAGATCTTCAAGAAGTGTCACTGTAAATATTTCTGAAGCGTATCGAAAAAGATTATATCCAAAGCATTTTATTAGTAAATTATCGGATAGTGATGCCGAAAATTCTGAAACTCAGACCTGGTTGTTGTTTGCAAAGGAGTGTAATTACATAGATGAAATAGTTTTAGGTCGATTAATTTCTGAAAGTGAAGAGGTGGGGAAACTAATAAATTATATGATAAATAACCCTGATAAATTTGGTTCAAAGTAATACTGAGCACTGCAACTGTAAACTGTACACTAAATGAGCGGCATCTACATCCATATTCCATTTTGTAAACAAGCGTGTCACTATTGTGATTTTCACTTTTCTACTTCGTTAAAACGGAAAGATGAATTGGTACACGCCTTAATTCAAGAAATGGTACTCCGCAAAGCTGAACTGCAAGATAGTACTGTTGAGACCATTTATTTTGGAGGAGGTACACCTAGTTTATTAACTGTAGAAGAGTTGCAATTATTAATCAATACGGTTTACGAGCATTTTAATGTTATTGAAGACCCGGAAATCACCATAGAAGCAAACCCTGATGATTTAATGGATAAGCAAGCCTCGCCATCTATTTTTGAAGCTTATAAAGCGATAGGTATTAATCGTTTAAGTATTGGTATTCAATCATTTTTTGAAGACGATTTAAAAAGTATGAATCGAGCACATTCATCAGAAGAAGCCAAAGAATGTTTGGCACAGGCCACCCGCCATTTTGATAATATAACCATCGACTTAATTTATGGTATTCCGAATATGAGTGTTGAAAAATGGAATAAAAATTTAGAAATTGCTTTTGATTTTGGCATCCGTCATATTTCAAGTTATGCCTTAACTGTTGAGCCTAAGACAGCCTTAGATGTGTTTATAAAAAAAGGATCCTATCCTCCAATTAATGAAACCTTGGCCTTACAACATTTTAATCATTTGGTAGAAAAAACCCATGAGCAGGGTTTTGTACATTATGAAATTTCCAATTTTGGTAAACCCAATTATTTTTCAAAACACAATACATCGTATTGGTTAGGAAAGGCCTATTTAGGTTTAGGGCCATCGGCACATTCTTTTAATGGAAATCAGCGCAGTTGGAATATTTCGAACAATACGAAGTATATAAAATCCATTCAGCAAAATGAATTGCCTAGCGAAAAAGAAGCGCTTTCTGATAAGGATAAGTTCAATGAACAAATTATGACAGGTTTAAGAACAATCTGGGGCGTTTCCTTAACCAAGATTGAAGCAGATTTTGGTGTTGACTATAAAAATCAATTGCTTAAAACTGCTCAAAAATTTATTCAGCAAGGTTTACTTAAATTGATTTCAAGTGATTTTAATGAATCTCAAAAGGGTTTTGACAAATTAGTAACAACTAATAAAGGAAAATTTTTAGTTGATGGAATTGCTAGTGAATTGTTTCTGATTTAATTATATTTGTGACATGCTCACTACAATTCAATATAGCTCACGAAAGTTAAAGATAAATTTATCTGAACCACTAGATATTTCTATGCCATTACGAATGTCTAGAAAGAATGTGATTGCTTGGTATCAAAAAGCACCAACGTTTAAAAAAATAATGAGTGTTGCCAAGAAAGATCCTGTGAATTTTAATGCTATTGATTTTAATCCACATGCCCATGGTACACATACAGAATGTGTTGGGCATATTACCAAAGAATTTCATTCAATTAATAAAAATTTAAAACAGTTTTTCTTTTTGGCAGAAGTAGTAACCGTTGCTCCAGAAAAAATGGCAGGAGATTTTGTTATTTCAAAAAAGCAAATGCAATTTGTGCTGGGAAATAAAAAAAGGGAAGCGATCGTAATTAGAACAATACCAAATACTGTGGAAAAATTATCAGCAAATTATTCTAATACAAATCCGCCTTACCTACTTGAGGAAGCTGTTGTTTATTTAAAAGAGAAGGGAATAGAACATTTATTAATTGATTTGCCTTCAATTGACAGAGAAAAGGACGGAGGTAAGTTAGCAGCTCACAATGCATTTTGGAACACAAAAGGCAAAATCAGATTTGAAGCAACAATAACTGAATTGATTTTTGTGCCAAATCACATAGTAGATGGTAAATACTTCTTGAACCTTCAAATTGCACCGTTTGAAAATGATGCCACACCTAGTAAACCTATTTTATATCAAATTCTAGATTAGATGGAAGTGTTCCTAGGTTTATTAATGGGTATATTAGTGACTGTAGGTCTTGTTGTCTATCTTAAGTATGAACGATCCAAAAGATTAGCTCAATCACAATCTGTTATTATACTAGACAAGATTAAAAAGGTATGTAAACTCATAACTGTAGAAGGAGATTTTGCTGAAATTTATCACTATGAACATGTAAAAGAGCGATTCCTGAAATTGTTGTCAAGTAAAAAAAAGGCCTTGGTAGTTATCAATGCAAAAGCACATGTGGGCTATGATTTTTCAAAAATAAAGCTTACGGCCAATCCAAAAAAGAAAACAGTTGTCTTACACGATTTTCCGCAGCCAGAAGTATTGAGTGTTGAAACAGACTTAAATTATTACGATAAAAAAGATGGCATGTTCAATAAGTTTGAAGCTGCTGATTTGACAGAACTCCATAAAGAGACCAAATTACACATCTTAGAAAAAATACCAGAAAGCAACTTGTTTACTATTGCACAGAGCGAAGCACTTGAGACCATTCTACTTATTGAGAATATTGTGCAAACGATTGGTTGGAAATTGGATTATTCTGCTTTAAAAATAGACAAACAGAAATCCAAATTATTGGAGTAAATAATTTAAAGAACGGTCTGTATTTAAATGAATTTTAACATCATTGGTGAAGAGTGATTACAATAACAACAAATAAGAACGACCTAAATATTACTGTAATTCACACTTTTTTAACGGAAACCTATTGGGCTAAAGGAAGAACCGTAGAAGAAGTACAAAAAACAATAGATAATTCTTTGTGCTTTGGGGTCTATTTAGAAAATCAACAAATAGGTTTTGCGAGAGTGGTTACTGATTATACGGTATTTGCTTATTTAATGGATGTTTTTATTTTACCAGAATACAGAGGGATGGGATACGCCAAACAGCTGATGAAAAAGGTAATTGAGGAGCCTAACTTAGAAAGTTGTACGGTTTGGATGTTGAAAACAAGTGATGCGCATCACTTGTATGAACACTATGGATTTACAGAATTAGCCCATCCTGAAAAAGTAATGGAAAGAATTATAAAATGAATATAGAAGAAATCAGAGAATACTGTTTAGGTAAACAGGGAGTTACCGAAGCGTTTCCATTTGATGCCCAAACATTGGTTTTTAAAGTGCTAGGGAAAATGTTTGCGCTTTCGGGCTTAGAGCGCTTGCCGCCGCAGATTAATTTAAAGTGTGATCCAGAACGGTCCATTGAATTAAGAGAGACCCATGATGGACTAATTTATGGAGGTTATCATATGAATAAACTGCTCTGGAACACTATTGAGTTTAGCAATTTACCACCCAAATTGATTATTGAATTGATTGACCATTCCTATGATTTGGTAGTTGCTAAGATGCCTAAAAAATTAAGAGAATCGATCCAGTGATTTTTAGCAAGCTATAAATTTGTTCAAATATTGATTAAAATGTACTTTCGCCGTATAAAAATTACACAATGAGTTTATTAAAAGAATTGGAATCCAGAAGTGGTTCTAAATGCGAATTATGTAGTGCTACTGAAAATTTAAGCATATATGAAGTTCCTCCCACATCAACAGGTGGAGTCGATGGCTCTGTTTTGGCTTGTGCAACTTGTATCACTCAAATTGAAAATCCAGAGGAAACAGACGAAAACCATTGGCGATGTTTAAATGATAGTATGTGGAGTGAACATGTACCGGTTCAAGTAATCGCTTGGCGCATGTTATCTCGCTTAAAAGCAGCGGGATGGCCGCAAGATTTATTAGACATGATGTATCTAGATGAGGCTGTATTAAAGTTTGCCCAAGAAACAGGTGAGGGTGTTGATGAAAGTGAAAAAATTATACACAGAGACGCGAATGGAGTGATTTTAGAAGCGGGTGACTCTGTAGTGTTGATAAAAGACCTAAAAGTAAAAGGTTCTAGTATGGTTGCCAAACAAGGAACTGCAGTCAGAAATGTTCGTTTAGACCGTGAAAATGCTGAATATATTGAAGGAAAAGTAGACGGACAACAAATAGTGATTATTACGCAATATGTAAAGAAATTATAAGTGATTATATTATAAAAAAAAGGCTTGCAGTTTTGCAAGCCTTTTTTTGTTTGAATAGGTAGTTGTTTTTTTATTTTTTACCAAGAACAATAGGTTTAGTTGATAATTTCACTATTGGCATACTTGATTCATTTCCGTGTATTAGAATGTTGATATCCTTATTCTTTTTTGCAATATCTATGGCTTTATCTGAGGTTATTTTTTTGTCTTCATAATAAAACACAGCACCTTTTTTTGCCATTTCAATCATATGATCTATTGGATTTGGAGGTGTTATTGGTGGCGGAGGCGGCGAAGGGAGTAGCCCTTCTTTAACGGCTAACTCTTTATAGTCTTGATGATATTCCAAAACTTTTTTATAGTTGGCGCTTACTTGATCATAGTTTTCACCTGTTTCTTTATACTGTTTTATGGCCTTTACATATAATTTACTTTGTTCAGAGAATTTTTTAAATACTTTTTGTAATTTATCTGATCCTTTTGCAAGCGTTTCGTTAGCAGCTGCTGGCGGAGGAGGTGGTGGAATTTGAAAAGTAGTTCCTTCATCGCTCGTCCAGTTTTTATTGAATTCAACTACAACCGCATTGTTTTTGTATACTTTAGTAATTTTTTGACCCGCAATAACGGCGTCACCATTGGTTTGCGTTGTAGACAAAATCGTACCTGTTTTATCGGTTTTTTGTCCCCAGCGGTTGTAATAGTTGGTTCGACCTTGCTGTGTTACATAAAAATGAATGGTTCCTTTTAACTTTATAAAACCTGTAATGGCATCTTCCGGGTTTAGCTCGTTTGAAGGGCTGTTTTTTGCAGGCGGCGGTGGTGGTAGTGAAGGATAGGGTTCTACTTCTGTTCTCTGAGCATCATTCATTAATTTATAATAAATATAATGCATGCGTTTTACTTCCTTGTTTTTGATGATCAAATTATCTTTTGGCATTGTATTATAATGCTTGGCTAACTTGTTATATTCAGCTACCTGTTCCTTCGTTGCTCCGTCTTGCTTTTCCAGATAATTGACTTGATTACTATTTTCGAGCTCCTCTATGGGGCTTTCCAAAATTTTAGTTTGAGTAGAATTAATGTTTTCCTTTTGAGTTTGTGGCACCACTTTTTCAATGGTAACCTTTTCGCTAAACCCATAAATTAGTATTGATAGCAATGGCAATAGCACGAGACTTCTAAGCCAAACGCTCTTTGCTGAGGTTTTTGTTTTCATAATAGTAAATCGTTTTTTGATTAATGAATAATTAATTGCGTTTGCAAAGTCTGGTTGGTTTGACTTGGATGAAAATGAGAGTAGAATTTTTTGATATGTAGTTAGACAATAGCCGTTGTTTAAAACAGCTTGATCTGCTAAAAACTCATGGTTTAATTTGATGGACTGTTTGATGAAATAGATTAAGGGATTGAACCAGAAAATCACTTGTAATCCCTCAATGAGTAAGATGTCTATAGAATGTTTTTGCTTGGCATGTGTCTGTTCATGTAAAAATACTTCGCGTGGAATTTGATGCGATTCAAACTTGTATTTGTTTAAAAAGATATAGTTAAAAAAGGTATGTGGAGAAACTAAATCATTCAGTAATACATTGATAAAATTGTTTGTTTTTTGCTTTGGGTTACGTTGAATTTTATAAACAAGACTAGAGATATTGTAAAAAAATTTAATTCCGAAAAACAGCACACCAACACCATAGATACTCCATAAAATGAGGGGAATATAATTTAACATATTGATCTGTTGTTCTATGGGGCCTTCTGAAATAATAGCTTGGTTTAGCAATTGAAATTCTTCAATAGGAGCAACTAGTATATAACTTGTAAAAGTGATAAATGGAATTAAAAAAGAAGCTATTAATGCGGTCAATAAATAGAATCGTTTAAAAATATGCATGTTCTCATTTTCTAAGAAAAGCTTGTAAAACAGAAAAAACAGAGATAAACAAGCGCCGGATTTTAGGAGGTATGGTAGCATGGTTATTTCTTTTTAATTTCGTTGTCGATTAATTTTTTTAAATCTTCCAATTCATCTTTTGAAAGATCCGTTTCCTTAGTAAAAAAAGAAGCAAATTGCGAAGCGGAGTCGTTAAAGAAATTTTTTATCAATCCGTTTACATGCTTAGAAAAGTAGTCTTTCTTCTTTACCAATGGATAGTATTCTCTTGATTTACCATAAAGCTTATAAGCTACAAAACCTTTGTCTGTCATTCGTTTTAAAAGTGTTGCTACTGTTGTGGTTGCAGGTTTTGGTTTAGGAAAAGCATCTAATAGATCTTTCATGAATCCTTTTTCAAGTTTCCAAAGGTGTTGCATTAGTTGCTCTTCTGTTTTAGATAATTGCATGTTCTACAAGTTTAGAATTAACTCTACAAATGTAGAATAAAAAAATTAATTTCCAAATTATCTGAAGAAAATTTTTTTATAAGGCCTAAATAATATGCCTAAAGTAAATTCCACTTCTGTCCAGAGAAGGATAGAAACTTGATATAATTATCCTAATTTATATAGATAATTTTAATATTGGGTAATATAGTATTGGTTTAGGATAAGACTCCATTAAGAGTTAAACCGCTTTTATTCTAATTTTGTGTTATAAAATAATTAGTATGAGCATACAATGGAAAGGGGTAATGCCCGCGGTAACTACCAAATTTACAGAAGAAGACGAATTAGATTTAAAAGCATTTGAAGTGAATATCAATGCCCAATTAGAGGCGGGAGTTCATGGAATCGTATTAGGAGGGACGCTTGGTGAAGCGAGCACGCTAACCGATAATGAAAAGAGGGTGTTAACAACTACTACGGTAGATATTGTAAAGGGAAAAGTTCCTGTATTAATTAATATTGCAGAGCAAAGTACCAAAGGGGCAATTTTGGCAGCTCAAAAAGCAGAAGAAGATGGGGCTGAGGGCTTGATGATGTTACCACCAATGCGTTATAAATCTGGTGACAGAGAAACGGTAACCTACTTTAAGGCGGTTGCCAATAGTACATCTTTACCAATAATGGTATACAACAACCCTATTGACTACAAGATTGAAGTGACCTTAGATATGTTTGAAGAGCTTTTAACATGCGATAATATTGAAGCGGTGAAGGAGTCAACTAGAGATATTTCTAATGTTACTAGAATTAAAAACCGTTTTGGTGATCGCTTAAAAATTATGACCGGTGTTGACACGCTCGGGCTTGAAAGCTTATTGATGGGTGCAGATGGATGGATTGCTGGTTTGGTATGCGCTTTTCCTGCAGAAACAGTGGCCATTTACGAATTGCAAAAAGCAGGTAAGATAAAAGAAGCACTAGAAATTTACCGTTGGTTTTTACCGTTGCTAGAGTTAGATATAAACCCTAAATTAGTACAAAATATTAAGCTAGCAGAAGTGGCAACAGGAATTGGAACCGAACAAGTTCGACCTCCGCGTTTACCGCTTTATGGAGCGGAACGCGAACACGTTTTAAATGTTATAAAAAACGGATTAGCAACACGCCCAAAATTGCCAGATTATAAGAATTTGTAAGATGCTGGAATTAAGACCAACTTGTGAACATTGCAACACGTTATTGCCATTTGATTCTCAAGAGGCAATGATTTGTACTTTTGAATGTACCTTTTGTAAAACATGTGTTGAAACGAATTTACAGCACGTGTGTCCCAATTGTGGAGGTAATTTTACAAAAAGACCCATTCGACCAGCTCATTTGTTGGAAAAATATCCAGCTTCAGAGAAAATTGTGCACAAACCAGTTGATTTAGAAACGCATTTAAAAAGCATAAAACAACAATGATTACAGGCAAAAACCATATAGGTCAAACGATTTCAGCAAAAGGGAATAAAAAATATAAAACCTTTAACCCTTTACTAAACCTAGAAAATAAAACGGAGTTTACAGAAGCTACTTCAGCTGAAATTGATGAAGCTGTTCATTTAGCATCTGAAGCTTTTAAGACTTTTAGCACTTTTTCCGGAAAGAAAAAAGCCGAATTTTTGAATGCTATTGCTGATGAAATTTTGGCATTAGATTCTGAGTTAATTCAAACGTTTTGCTCTGAATCAGGGTTGCCAGAAGGCAGAGCTAAAGGAGAGCGCGGTAGAACAGTTGGTCAATTGCGTTCTTTTGCTGAGTTGGTAGCAGAAGGTTCATGGGTAGAAGCGGCAATAGATACTGCACAACCTGAACGACAACCCTTGGCGAAACCAGATGTTCGAAAGTTATTAGTGCCATTAGGGCCTGTAGTAGTTTTTGGAGCTAGTAATTTTCCGTTGGCCTATTCAACAGCTGGAGGCGATACTGCCGCAGCATTTGCGGCCGGATGTCCGGTAATCGTAAAATCACACCCTATGCATGCAGGGACTGGAGAATTAGTTGCTTCAGCAATTATTAAAGCAGCAGAAAAAACAGGAATGCCCAATGGTGTTTTTTCAAACTTAAATAGTAGTGGTATTGAAGTAGGGCAACAATTAGTGCAACACCCAGGTGTAAAAGCGGTTGGCTTTACAGGAAGTATTCGTGGAGGTCGTGCTTTATATGATATGGCGGCAAAACGAGAAGAACCAATACCGGTTTTTGCTGAAATGGGGAGTATCAATCCCGTGATTATTTTACCTGAAGCCCTCCAAAACAGAGGAGCTAGTTTGGCCAAAACCTATGCCGGATCAATTACCTTAGGTACTGGGCAATTTTGTACCAACCCAGGGTTATTATTAGGAATAAAAGGGAATGCACTATCAACATTCATTCAAAATTTGTCTCAAGAAATTTTAAAAATAGAACCTTCTGTAATGTTACATCCTAACATTTTTGGAGCGTATGAAAAAAATAAGGAAAGGGCCTTGGCTCAAAAGGAATTGGTAGTTGCCGCAAATTATGATGCAGCTGTTGATGCTAATTATGCAAGGCAAACGGTAACCACCGTTGATGGTAAAACCTTTTTAGAAAATAACACCTTACATCAAGAAATTTTTGGTCCGTACTCTATCGTAGTACAATGTGATGATGCGCGTCAATTGGAAGCAGTTATTTCTCAATTAGAAGGCCAGTTAACAGGTACCGTGATCGCCGATGATATGGAAACTGAAAAGTATGTAAAAGTAATTTCAGCACTTAAAAATAGAGTAGGTCGCATCATTTTTAATGGTGTACCAACAGGCGTTGAAGTTTGTCCGTCAATGAATCACGGAGGTCCCTACCCTGCTTCTACCGATAGTCGGTTTACAGCCGTTGGGATCCATTCTATCAAAAGATGGGTGCGACCGTTTAGTTATCAAGATTGGCCAAACGAATTGTTGCCAGACGATTTAAAGAATGAAAACCCGTTAGATATCTCGAGATTGGTGAATGGCAAATCAACTACTAAACCGATATAAAAGATGAAAAAATTAACAACAATCTTTTTCTTGCTAATTTTGGCTACTGGGTATTCGCAAAAGAAAGCTGCAACCCATCTTAATGAGCTTATAAAAAGGTGCGAGACAGAACGAAAATATGATTTTGAAGGAGAAGAATCCGTTGAAAATACCGTAAAATATTACCAACAGGAAGCTGATTTTTCAAAAAATATTTTGGAAAGTTTAGATTCGATTCGGCCAGATTCACTTGCTGAAACGGACAAGATTTCATTGAAATTATTGCGCTTTGTTTTACAGGATAAAATAGATACACATACCTTTAAAATGTATCTTAATCCAATTACTTCTGAATCGGCTTTTCATTTAAATTTAAGTAGAATGGCCAACAGAAAATTGGCTGATTACAAACAAGTTAAAGCTTATTTGAATGGGTTGCATGAGCTACCAGAAAAAGTGGATTATAATATTGCACTTTTGAAAGCTGGTGTTAAAGAAGGTATTTCCCAGCCGAAGGCCGTCTTCAACGACTATGGTTTTACTTATAATAAACACATCGTTAAAGACTACAAGCAAAGTGAATTTTATACGCCTTTCAACAATCTACCTGCAAGTCTCACCAAGCAACAAAAAGACAGTGTTCTGGCAGCAGCTAAAAAGAGTATTGAGCATGATGTCATTGCCCAGTATCAGAAAATAAAAATATTTTTTGAAACCGATTATTTTCCGAATACGCGTAAGGGGTTAGGAGTAACTTCAGTACCCAATGGCGCCGAATTTTATCAAAATAGAATTAATTATTACACTACAAGTACACAATATACTGCTGATGATATTCATCAAATCGGATTGAAAGAAGTAGCGAGAATCAAGGCGAAAATGCAAGTCATTATCGATGACTTAGGTTTTAAAGGCAGTTTTGCTGATTTTTTAGTCTTTCTTAGAAGTGATCCGCAGTTCTATGCTAAAACCCCAAAGGAGTTATTAATGTTGGCGCGAGATATTGCGAAACGAATCGACGGAGAATTGCCTAAATATTTTAAAACATTACCGAGAAGGCCGTATGGAGTTGATCCGGTTCCTGCAGCAATTGCACCCAAATATACAGCTGGGCGCTATTCGCCGGGAAGAAGAGAGAAAAGTGCAGGCTTTTATTGGGTCAATACCTATAATTTACCGAGTAGAACGCTCTATACCTTACCTGCTTTAACAGCCCATGAAGCAGTACCGGGACATCACTTGCAAATTTCATTAAATAGTGAAATGAAAACATCCATTCCAAAGTTTAGGAGAAATTTGTATTTATCGGCTTATGGTGAAGGCTGGGGATTGTATTCTGAGTATTTAGCAGATGAAATGGATATTTACACAACACCCTACGAAAAATTTGGTCAGCTAACCTATGAAATGTGGCGTGCATGTCGGTTAGTAGTAGACACAGGGGTACATGCAAAAGGGTGGTCACGCCAACAAGTACTTGATTATATGGCTGCCAATACTGCATTATCTATTCACGAAGTAACCACAGAGACTGATCGATATATTTCGTGGCCCGCACAGGCAATTTCTTATAAAATGGGAGAAATTAAAATACGAGAATTGCGAGAAAAAGCGGAAACGGCACTAAAGGATAAATTTGACATACGCGATTTTCACGAAGTTATTTTGGGTGAGGGCACCGTAACCTTGTCTATAATGGAAGATTTGGTGGATACCTATATTGATGCAATTCAAAATGAGTAAGCATACGTTTGTTTGTATAGATGCGCATACCTGCGGTAACCCCGTGCGTGTTATAGTTGAAGGAGGTCCGAAACTTGTTGGAGACTCTATGAGTGCGAAACGGCAACATTTTTTGAAAGAATATGACTGGATTCGAAGAGGCTTGATGTTTGAGCCACGTGGTCACGATATGATGAGTGGAAGTATTTTGTTTCCACCACATGATGAGGAAAATGATTTTGCTATACTCTTTATTGAAACATCTGGATGTTTACCGATGTGTGGACATGGTACTATTGGAACCATTACCATTGCTATAGAGGAAGGTTTAATTACTCCTAAACTTCCTGGAAAAATAAGAATGGAAACACCCGCAGGGCTAGTAGAAATTGGTTATCAACAAACTGGAAACAAAGTTGATTGGGTAAAACTTATCAATGTAAAAAGTTATTTGGCGGCTGAAGACCTAACCATAGATTGCCCTGAGTTGGGAGTGCTCACCTTTGATGTGGCTTATGGCGGAAATTATTACGCAATTATTGACCCGCAGCAAAATTTTTCGGGACTCCATGATTTTACAGCTTCAGAAATTGTTCGATATTCTCAATTACTTAGGAGTAGGATTAATGAAAAGTATCCAAACAGGTTTGTGCACCCGGAAAATGAAACTATCAGAGATGTGACGCATTTGCTGTGGACAGGAAACCCCATCAACCCATCATCATCAGGTAGAAATGCCGTTTTTTATGGCGATAAGGCCATAGATAGGAGTCCGTGTGGGACGGGTACTTCAGCGCGGATGGCACAATTGTATGCGAAGAGTAAACTAAAAAAAGGAGAACAATTTATCCACGAAAGTTTTATTGGTAGTACATTTATAGGAAAAGTAGAAGAAGAAACGCAATTGAACGGCCAGCCTGCTATAATACCAAGTATTCAAGGTTGGGCAAAAGTATATGGTTATAATACGATACTAATTGATCGTGATAATGATCCATATGCGCATGGCTTTCAGGTTATTTGAGGATAAAATAAATCACATTTAAGAGAGTTAACACATTGTTGAATAAAGTTCGGTATTAAATGAATAAAAAAGTTATCGTTATCGGTGGTGGAATCATTGGATTGTGTTCTGCCTATTACCTTCAAAAAGAAGGTCACGAAGTTGTCGTAATCGATCAATCGAATATGGATGGAGGAGCATCGTATGTAAATGCAGGTTACCTTTCACCAAGTCATATTATTCCATTAGCAGCCCCAGGAATGATGAAAAAGGGCCTCAAGTGGATGTTTGACCCAACGAGTCCGCTTTATGTAAAGCCCCGATTAGAAACTGACTTTTTAAAATGGGCATGGGCATTTAATAAATCGTGTAATCAAAAGAAAGTAGCCCAGGCCATACCAACCATTAGAGACATTTCTTTGTTGAGCCAAGAACTTTATGACGATATAAAGCAAAATGAAAGCTTTTCTTTTCATTATGATAAAAAGGGCTTGTTTATGCTTTGTCAAACAGAAAAAGCACTTGTATCAGAGGTGAAAACTGCACAATTGGCACAGAATATAGGTTTGGATGCCAGAGAAATTAATTTAACTGAATTAAAGGAACTAGAGCCAGATGTTACACTCAATGTGCAAGGAGCTATCTATTATCAGTGCGATTCGCATATTACACCAGGTGAATTTATTGAAGAATTGAAAACATACCTGAGCAATGCAGGAGTGCAATTTTATAAAAATGAAAGGGTAAAAGATCTGTTAATAAAAGATCAGAAAATTCTGGCGGTTGTTACCGAAAATCAAACGTTTAAGGCCGATGAATTCGTTTTGGCAGCCGGTTCATGGAGTAGTATTCTAAGTAAAAAATTAAATTTAAAATTATTATTACAGGCAGGTAAAGGATATCGTATAAATACAAAAAATCCTACAAAAATTAGATTTCCGGCCATTCTTACCGAAAAGAAGGTAGCAGTAACACCTATGAATGGATTTACGCGATTTGCTGGAACTATGGAGATTGCTGGTATAAATCATGAGATTAATAAAATACGTGTAGATGCCATTGCCAATGCCGTAACAAACTATTATCCTGAAATAATACCTACAAAGGAAGAAATTGAAACAGCCGCGGCCGGGTTGCGCCCTGTTTCTCCTGATGGTTTACCGTATATTGGTAAATCTAAAAAGTGTGATAATTTAACCATTGCAGCTGGTCACGCCATGATGGGATTAAGTATGAGTACAGCTACAGGAAAATTGGTATCGGAGATAATTTCTGAGCAAAAATTATCTATGGATATTGCTAATTTTCACCCTGACAGAAATTTCTAAAAATCATTTTTGGAGTTGTTTGAATATCGAAGAAAGTGAATGTCAAGTTTTTGAATGTTGCTGGAAGCTGCTTAAATAAAGTGCTCTGAAACAAACTACCCAGAAACCATGAGTTTTAAAAATCATGGTTTTCGCTATTGACTAGCGTTACTTGAAACTTTAGGTTTGTTTGATTAACACTTAATAACATTTAATCAATTTAAGTAGCTAAACTTTTATTCTGAATTTTTCTTTATTATTTATCATGGTTTTCAGGATTTTATACTGCTTAGTTGTTTTTATAACAAAAGAGATTCGTTATGGATACTAAATTTAAATTAGGAGAAACAGTTGTTTGTATAAACGCAAGAAGAAGGTGGTACAAGTTAGGAGCGCTTAAAGAAAACGAAATGTACACTATTACAGGATTTAATCCGTATGATGGAGGTTTGGTACTAAAGGAAGTTAAAGCGAAACGTAGTGGCTACCATGCTTATGCAGCCAATAGATTCAGGAAACTAGATTATGCTTTTGCAACTAGAGTTATTTCAGATATTAAGGCCAATAGACCTTCTATTTTTGCTTTAGACTAGGTTGAACAAGCCTTACTTATTAACATTTTTTTTCGCTGTATATTACTGTTCTAGGACGGTGTACTAGTTTGTTAAAAGCAACTTTAGATTTCCTTTAGATTCATTCTTTATATTTATAAAAGTTAACATTAATACCCAATCATTAATTTGACTAATTTCTAACAAAAGTGTTCTTTTTTTTGACAATAAATAAAGTTGAAAATATTTTAATATTTCTGTTAGGACTTTTTAATGTTTAGTTGTTTAATAATAAATAACCATCTAAAGAGACCATTATGAAAAATACATTTAAAATAGGAGAAGTAGTAGTTTGTGTAAACGCCAAAAGAAGGTGGTATAGATTAGGTGGTCTCACTAAAAATGAAATGTATACAATAGTTGGATTCAATCCTTATGATGACGGATTAATTCTTGAAGAGGTTAAATCTAAAAGGAGTGGTCATAATGCCTACAGAGCTGACCGATTTAGAAAAGTAGATTATGCATTTGCAAATCGTGTTCTAGAAAATATAATTCCTCAAAAACAAAAAGAAAAGCAAGTTGAATTTTCTCCACAACGTATTCAATTAGCGCTTTTAAACTAATTCTTACATCTCTTTCCAAAGACATTTTTAAACTAACTATTATTCTTGTAAATTCGCTTTATAGATAAAAGCATACATGACTTTACAAGGAAATATTGTCGATATACAAAATAGACGCATTTATAAAGGCGAACTTTGTATTGAACACGGAAAAATCACTTCAATTACACCCAAAGAACATCAAATTGAAACCTATCTTCTACCTGGTTTTATAGATGCGCATATTCATATTGAAAGCTCCATGTTGGTTCCTTCAGAATTTGCGAAACTCGCTGTAGTTCACGGAACTGTAGCAACCGTTTCTGATCCTCATGAAATTGCCAATGTGCTCGGCGTAAAAGGCGTTGAGTTTATGATTGCTAATGGAAAAAAAGTTCCTTTAAAGTTTAATTTTGGAGCGCCATCTTGTGTGCCAGCCACTTCTTTTGAAAGCGCAGGGGCTACCATTGATTCTGATGCTATCGCTGCGTTACTTGATCATCAAGATATTAAATATTTAGCAGAGATGATGAATTACCCTGGTGTTCTAAATAAGGATGAAGAGGTGATGAAAAAAATAGCCTATGCCAAAGCCTGTGGTGCCCCAATAGATGGTCACGCACCAGGTTTGCGGGGAGATGATGTTACGAAGTATATAGCAGCTGGAATTTCAACAGACCATGAGTGTTTTACTTATGACGAAGCGTTGGAGAAACTTCAAAAAGGGATGAAAATTATCATCCGGGAAGGGAGTGCCGCCAAAAATTTCGAAGCCTTGATTGATTTAGTGCCGAACCACTATAAAGACATGATGTTTTGTTCAGATGATAAACACCCCGATGATTTGATTCTGGGTCATATCAATCAGTTGTGTCAACGGGCTATTGCGAAAGGAATTGATGTTTTTAAAGTACTGCAAGCTGCCTGTGTAAACCCAGTACATCATTATGATTTAGACGTAGGATTGTTAAATGTTGGAGATGCAGCCGATGTAATACGTGTAGAAGATTTAACAGATTTCAAGGTGCTACAAACCTATATCAACGGAACCTTGGTTGCTGAAAACGGAAAATCATTTGTACCATCGGTAGATTTTGAAGTTCTTAATAATTTTGATACCGATCTTAAAAAAATAAGCGATTTCGAAGTGCATTCAGCAGCTGATAAAATTAGAGTTATTGAAGCCTTAGATGGTGCATTGATAACGAATGAGATTGAAGCGGATAGTTTACTTAAAGATGGAAATTTAATTTCTAATACCGCTACCGATATTTTAAAAATGACCGTGGTAAATCGGTATAAAAATGCGGATCCAGCAATTGCATTTATTAAGAATTTCGGATTGAAAGAAGGGGCAATAGCAAGTTCTGTAGGACATGATTCTCACAACATTATAGCTGTTGGTGTTTCTGATGAAGCGATTTGTAAAGCGGTTAATTTATTGATTAAAAACAAGGGTGGTATTTGTGCGGTTTTAGAAAATGAGGAGAAACTAATTTCGTTACCGGTAGCTGGAATTATGAGCGATAAAACAGGTGAAGAGGTGGGGAAAGCCTATGCCGAATTGGATGCCATGGCAAAAAAAATGGGAAGTACCTTAAGAGCGCCGTATATGACCTTGTCATTTATGGCTTTATTGGTAATACCTACACTGAAATTAAGTGACAAAGGTTTGTTTGATGGAAACCTGTTTAAATTTACATCCTTAGAAATAAAATAAGTTAGCCTAGTACATCACTTTGTTTCTTGTAGAAAGCATCAGATTGAATTTTCAACAAGTCTTTGGCTTTTTGTTTTTTGTAATCATAAACTTCTTGATCTTCAGAAACATCATAATATACTTTTTCGTTGAGTAAAGTATCTGTATTGAGCAGTGCTGCACGTTGATTTTTTTGTTGCTTCACCCAAACAGCCAATGCATCCTCTTGTTCTTCAAAACGCAAGTCGTAAGCACCTTTAGGGGCCATGACCTTAGCTAAAACCGGAGCCGTTTCAATAGCTAGAAAAAGCAATAAAATAAAGAAGGATGGAAACCATGCCAATTCACCTAAGGCATTTATTCTGGCCATTAAACCGTCAAAACCATCAATAATGGGTTGACTCGTGGAAACTTGATTGTCTTTCTTGTTTCTCAATCCTAGAATTGCGGCTTCTTTAGCCGCAATTTGTAATTTATTTTCTTGTTTTAATTGCTGCAATTCTTGAAGTAACACATCGTGTTTTTCTCTTTTCTCTTTATAAACAGGTCCTTTGCCTAATTTCATCGTACCAGCGGTACCTTCCGCTTCAGTGATGTAGGTATTGTATAAATCATTGGTTTCTTTCTCTTTGGAAGCTTCCGTAGCTTTTAATGCTTGAATCTCAGTTTCAATTCTAGTGATTTCGGGGGTATATTGCGCTGCAATTTGATCTTGGTTTTGGAGCGTCATTTCATTTTTTTGCTCAAGTAAAACTTGATTTATCTCCTTTTCAAAAATTTTCATTTCCAATGGTTTCGAGATGACAATGGCAATAATAACGGCTAGAATTATTCGCGGCGATGCCTGTAATAGTTCTTTCCATTTATTGTCCTGTTTTTTTATAGTCGAAACAATAAACCGATCCAGGTTAAAAATCAATAAGCCCCAAACCAGTCCGAATGCAACGGCCATATATGCATTATCAAATACGGTATAGAGTGCATACGACCCAGAAATAAATGCCATCACGGCCGTAAAGAAAACGGTTCCGCCAATTCCGGCGTATTTTATTTGTTCAGACTTTGGACTTTCACTAAGAAGGTCAGGGTCTGCGCCAGAGCACATCCAAAAGAAATTTTTAAGCATTGAAGAGAGAATTATCTAAGTACAACGTTTAAAAACAGTACTATGTTGCTCTAAAAGTGTGAATTAAGTGTTAAAGTTAGTTAAAGGTTTCATCTAAGTTAAACTCCTTTGGAGGTTCCATCCCTTTTAAGTGTTTTACAAAATAATCCCATCTTTTACGCGTCATATAATTGGTCATCGAACCATAACCATGTCGTTGGTTAGGGAATAGAATCATATCAAAATCTTTATTTGCCTTAATCAGAGCTTCTACAACCAATAAGGTATTAGAAGGAGGTACATTATTATCCATCGAACCGTGGGTGATAAGTAATTTCCCTTTTAAATTATCAGCGATTAATTGATTTGCCTGATTGTCATAATTTGTAGAGCCATCTGGTTTGCCTTCAATACTACCTTTTGTTAATAGACCCTGCCATTTTTCACCCCAATCGGCTTCATAATTTCTATTGTCGTGATTTCCAGCTCCAGAAACAGCAACATCATAGAATTCTGGATAGGCAAAGAGCGCTCTTGTAGAAGCAAAGCCACCACCAGAATGTCCCCAGATACCAACGCGTTCGAGATCCATTCCTTTATACCTTTTAGCAAGTTGCTTGATAGTTGTAATATTATCTGGCAACCCATTATCTCCCATGTTTCCGTAATAAAAATCATGAAAAGACTTTGATCTGCTTGGTGTTCCCATGGCATCAACAGCTACAACCACAAAGCCCAATTCGGCAACCGCTTGAAAATCTCTCCATACGGGTCTAAACGCATAGTTTCCAACACTGCCAGATTGAGGTCCTGGATAGATGTAATTTATTATGGGATAAGAGTTACTCTCATTATAATGACTTGGCAGAAAGAGTACGCCATATAAATCGGTTTCTTGATCTCTCGCTTTAACATTAAATTCAATAGGCTCTTGCCAGTTTTTTGCCTTTAAATCAGAAATATCTGCCGTTTCTAAATTCATTACTTTTTTCCCATTGCGATTTCTTAAAATGGATATAGGTGGATTTGTTGTAGTAGAATAGGTATCTATAAAATAATTCATAGAGGGAGAAAAGCTCACAGTATGCGTTCCTTTATCAGGAGTTAAATTAGTGACTGTTTTACCGTCGAAATCTACTTTATACAGGTAATCATGGTACGGATTTCCTTCTTCTTTTCCTCCAGCAGTAAAAAATAATTCTCTCGTTTCTGTATCGATGTGTTTGAGTTGTTTTACTATCCAATCTCCAGAAGTAATTTGATTTTTTAAGGCTTTTGTTGTTAAATCATATAAATAGAGATGTCCCCAATTTGATTTTTCCGAATACCAAATAAACTCATTAGAATCAAATAATACCCGCCAGTTTTCGGCATTGACACCCGATTCATAATAGGTGTCCACTGTTTCTTTATGTATAGACTCAACGGTTCCTGTTGCGGTATTTGCTATTTGTAGATGGGCTATTTTATGATCTCTAGAGCCAGAGACAAATGCAAATCTGGATCCGTCTTCACTCCACTGCGCATCTAATAATTCACCATTCCTTCCTGCGATGTGGTCGGTAGTAGACCCACGTTGAAAATCTTTATCCATTTTTAATCGGATTACTTTGGGTCTTGGGTTTAATTCAATTATAACACGTTCAATCGTAAAGATAGTTTCATCTCCAGGCAATGGGTGTTTCCAGGCTTCTAATTTCGGGTGACCAACATTGGTAGAAGTAAGATACATTTCACCTACACCTCTGGCATCTTGCTGAAACGTAGCAATCTTATCGGAGTTCGGCGACCATTTTAAAACGGCATTGTCACTTTTAATCCAACCAGCATTATTTGTTGCATACCCATAATCTTTACTACCATCAAAAGTTAATTGTGTTTTTGTGTTGGTTTCCAAATTTCTAATCCAAAGATTGTAATTATCAATATATGCTGCCATTTTACCATTGGGCGAAATATGCTCATTTCTATTGGTAAATTTTTGCGGAGCCTTAGTTTCTTCAATGGAATAATCAGACAAATTACAGGTGTAATTCTTTTTTTCAATTGAAAAAGTAATCGAATTTTGACTATCAGCGAAAGAAACATCGCGGAGCGATAAATCTTTCACATTAATTGATGTATCTAATTTTTTAGAGAGACTCGCTGCTAATTTTGTTCGATCAAAAGCTGCTTTTTTTTCCTGGGTTTTAAGGTCAACTAAAATGAATTCATCTCCTTCATTGGTGTTTTTTTGATATAAGAGGGTGTTTTCATCCATCCATTTTTCTTGATTTACTTGATTGTAAACCAATCCGTAAAGATTAGGATCCATAAAAGCGGCTGCTTTTTCATAGTCCGCTTTTGTAAGTTGTTTTTTGTCATTGGCTTTTGAACAACTAAGAATAACAGTTGTGATAACCAATACCACGGCAATTTTTGCAACGATTGTTTTCATTAAAAAAAGAGTTTTAAGCGTTATGGTATTTATGCGTATAATTCAGTGAAATATTTATAAAACAAAGGAATGGTTTCGATCCCTTTCAAATAATTGAATATTCCAAAGTGCTCGTTTGGAGAATGAATGGCATCACTGTCTAAGCCAAAGCCCATTAAAATAGTTTTACTTTTTAGTTCTTGCTCAAATAGAGAAACGATAGGGATACTACCACCACTTCGTTGAGGTATTGGCGCTATTCCGAACGACTCATGATACGCTTTGGCAGCAGCTTGATAACCGATGCTGTCAATGGGCGTAACATAGCCTTGGCCGCCATGATGAGGAGTTACTTTTACAGTCACTCCCGCAGGGGCAATACTTTCAAAATGAGATTTAAATAAGTCTGTAATTTCATGCCAATCTTGATTCGGAACCAATCGCATAGAAATTTTAGCATGGGCTTTACTGGCAATTACTGTCTTGGCGCCTTCACCAATATAACCTCCCCAAATTCCGTTCACATCTAAGGTAGGTCTGATAGAATTACGTTCGTTCGTTGTATATCCTTTTTCTCCGTAAACAGCTTCAATATTCAGGGCTTCTTTATAGGCGTCTAATGAAAAAGGTGCTTTGGCCATTTCGGCGCGCTCTTCGGCGGAAAGATTCTCAACTTTGTCGTAAAATCCTGGAATGGTGATATGATTATTTTCATCGTGTAGTGAAGCAATCATTTTTGACAATATATTTATGGGGTTTGCAACAGCACCACCATAGAGTCCGGAGTGTAAATCTCTGTTGGGTCCAGTTACTTCAACTTCTACATAACTCATGCCGCGCAAGCCAGTAGTAATAGATGGTTGTGAATTGCTTATCATGCCGGTATCTGAAATTAAAATAACATCATTCGCCAATTTTTCTTGTTGTTGTTTAACAAACCAAGCCAAACTTTCTGATCCAACTTCTTCTTCTCCTTCAATCATAAATTTCACATTACACGGCAAAGCATTATTTTTAGTCATATACTCTAAAGCCTTTACATGCATATACATTTGCCCTTTATCATCACAGGCGCCTCTTGCAAAAATGGCCCCTTCAGGATGAGTAGCTGTTTTTTTTATCACTGGCTCAAAAGGAGGTGAATCCCATAAATTTAACGGATCTGGTGGTTGCACATCATAATGTCCATAAACCAAGACAGTTGGTAAATTAGGATCTATTATTTTTTCACCATATACAATGGGGTAACCTGGAGTTTCGCAAATTTCTACGTGATCGCAACCTGCTTTTTCCAGTGCTGTTTTGATAATTACCGATGTGGCAATGACATCTTTTTTATAAGCAGAATCTGCACTGATTGAAGGTATTTTAAGCAATTCTATAAGTTCGTTTATAAATCTGTCTTTATGCTGATTTATATATGTTTTGATTGGATTCATTTTGAGTGAAATTATTTAAATTCAAAAATACTAAAAATATATAGGAACAGGTTTGGTATTTGACAAGTTTGATTATATTTGCACCCCGATACCAATTTATTTTGGTTGATAAGATGCAGGCGTGGTGGAATTGGTAGACACGCTAGACTTAGGATCTAGTGCCGCAAGGTGTGAGAGTTCGAGTCTCTCCGCCTGTACATTCAAAAAAGACTTCTCAACTTGAGAAGTCTTTTTTTGTTAGCTTTAGTATGTGTGGACTTCATTTTGTGTACTAACGTATTTTAATTAAATGAGACTTTATGGATAGATTCTTTTGGGGTTGTCTATATAATGATAGTTTTTTGCTATTAATTAGTGTGTGAATAGACTAAGAATCGATGCTGTCAATACTAGCAAAATATCCTATATTTAATCCGGTTTAAAATAATAACAGAAAACGTAAAAAAAATGAAAATTATAAAATCAATTTTATTGAGTCTTTGCTTTTTGGTTTGTCTTGAAGGTTTCGGACAAAATAACGAGACCATACAAGCTGTATACACTAAAGAATTATCGAAGTTAATCAATCAGAAAAAAGTCAAACAAGCCTTTAAAATTATCGATTCAAATGATGAGCAAACCATTAAAGATATGATTGCACTCACCGAAGTTATAGCGCCACCTTTTAAAGAGTCTGAAAGAGCTGCGATGTTTAAAACAATGCTAGAAGCTGCTGGTGCCGATAAAGTATGGATTGATGAAGTTGGTAACGTGTTGGCTTTGAGAAAGGGAGTGGATAGCAAGAAAACGATAGGATTGGATGCGCATTTAGATGTGGTTTTTCCAGAAGGTACTGATGTAAAAGTAAAAAAGGTAGGTGATACCTTAAAAGCACCTGGAATAGGTGATGACACACGAGGTTTGTCGATGATTATAGCTGTTTTAAAAGCGATGAATGAAGCTGAAATTGCCACTCAAAATGACCTTGTTTTTGTAGGTTCTGTTGGTGAAGAAGGATTGGGTGATTTAAGAGGGATGAAATACCTTTTTAACAAATCTGATATGAAAATAGACTCATGGATTTCTATTGATGGTGGTGATTTAGGGCGTATCAATAATGCGGCATTGGGCTCAAAAAGATATAAAGTGCTTTTAAAGGGTAAAGGTGGTCACTCTTGGGCGAGTTTCGGATTAGCAAATCCGCATCATGCTATGGGGAAAGTAATTGATTATTTTAACAAAGCGGCTTCTGAATTTACTAGTAAAGGATTGAAGACAAGTTTTAATGTTGGTAGAATGGGGGGTGGAACTTCGGTAAATTCAATTCCATTTGAATCTTGGATGGAAGTAGACATGCGCTCTGTATCAGCAGAAAGTTTAGATGAAATTGAAGAAATATTTAAAACTGCAGTGAATACTGCTGTTAATGACTATAATAAAGACTACACAGAAAATAAAATCACGATTGAACTTCAGAAGATCGGAGATCGACCTTCAGGTGAATTGGCTACCGATTTACCATTAATACAACGGGCTATGGCGGCAACAACACTTTTTGGGGTAACGCCTAAATTAACCATAGGTTCAACCAACGCAAGTATACCTATCTCAATGGGTATACCAGCTATTTGTATTGGAAGAGGAGGTGAATCTGGGGGCGCACATTCTTTGCATGAATGGTTTATTAATAAAAATGGTGCAGAAGCCATTAAATTAGCACTGCTCATTACCTTGTCTGAAGCAGAATTTGCTAAATAATATCATATTAAAAAAAAGATGATTAAAGCTAACAATGGTAGGTTAGATTGGAGCCTTATTGTTTAGTGGCGTATATAGCGAGTCACTTTTTAGTATTTTTATGCTTCGATTAAACTTTGTAAAAGGGTGAGAATTATATTTAATTACTTCTTTAAATTAGTTGAAGCACTCCGTTTTATTTTTATCACATAAATTTTGATTTATTATTTTTTGTAGATTTTACCTGAATGATTTTAGGAGGTGAAATTAACAAATTTTAAATATTTACTTTTAATTTCCTTTTTCATGAAATTAACTACAATACGAAACAAAATAGCATTAAAAGAAATAAATAGAAACAATTTTTACGGAAATATCATTTTTTTTTATGTTTTTTTATTATGTTTGTAAGCAACAATATTAACAGAGTGTTAATAATTCCTTAAAGTTGTAGTTGGTTTAAGCATCTACTTTTGTATCGAACACTTTTAAACAATTAGAGTTGTATGAGAAAAATTACCCAATTAATCACCCTAATGATGTTATTTACAATAACGTCAGTTATGTATGGACAAACCGTAACTGGAAGTGTCTATGCTGATGGTAGTCCCTTGCCTGGCGCTACTATTATTGAGAAAGGCACAGATAATGGAGCTGTTTCTGATTTTGATGGAAAGTTCAGTTTGAAGGTGTCAAATATAGAAACCCAACTTATAATCTCTTTTGTGGGATATGAGACAAAAGAAGTTACCGCAACTTCTGGGGTTTTTCTAAAGATCGTTATGGAGGAAGATGCGAATACACTTAGTGAGGTAGTAGTAACTGCTCTTAATATTACTAGAGAAGAAAAATCTTTAGGTTATTCTGTAGCTAAAGTTGAAGGAGAAGAAATTACCAAGGCCATTTCTGGTAACTGGCTGAATGGGATGGCTGGTAAAGTTTCCGGATTAACTTTTGATCAGGCAGGTTCAGGTCCTAGTGGCTCCATAAGAGTTACTTTACGTGGCGATCAGTCCCTGAATTATGGTGGTAACGAAGCGTTATTTGTAATTGATGGAATTCCTGTTACGTCTGGTGCTACCTCAACAAACAGTGTAAGTAATTATGCTCAAGGTGATGCTCCAGTAGATTATGGTGATGGGATGAGTGATCTTAATCCTGATGATATTGCTTCTGTTACAGTTTTAAAAGGGCCAGCTGCTGCTGCACTCTATGGTTCTAGAGCGGCCAATGGCGCTATTGTAATTACTACAAAAACTGGAAGAAAAAATAAAGGCCTTGGTGTAACGGTGAATTCTTCTGTAACTTTTGAACGAGCAGGATATTTTCCTGACTTTCAAACGCAATATGGAAATGGTTCCGATATGGGCACAAGTGAATATTCTTTATGGGAAATTAGTCCCGAAATGGCTTCAGATGGTGTTGCTGTTTCAAGACATTATTCGCGTCTTACATTTGGAGAGAAATTTGATTCTAACAAATTACGCTACTTGTACGCTTCCAAAGACTGGGAGACAGGTACTTTTACAAAATTACCTTGGGAGTATCAAGATGATTGGTATACTGGTTTGTTTCAAACAGGTATTACTACCAGTAATACAGTTAGTATAAATGGAAGTAACGGAGAAGGAACTTCTACACGATTCTCGGTTACCAATTTTAAAAATGAGTGGATACTTCCTAATACAGGTTTTGATAGGAAGACAGTTTCATTGGCTTTCAATACGCCAATAAATGATAAAATAAAATTAAACACAAAGATTAATTATTACCTTAAGAAAAGTGATAATATGCCCGGTGGTGGTTATGACGAAACCAACCCAATGTACTCGTTGGTTTGGGGTTTTAATGTAAACAGTATTAGTGATTGGGAGCAAGAACAAGCTGAAGGGCGATATAATTTTGCCAATTGGTCAGCGCAGGGTGCAAATGGTCAAGGACTCGTTTATCCTTCTACGAATGGTTTCAATCCATATCGTACGTTATATGAAGCCTTGAATATTCAAAAGAAAGATCGTGTTTTTGGAAGTGTTGGACTGACTTTTGATTTAATGAAAGGTCTTACACTTGATCTGAGATCAGGTTTAGATTGGTCAGATGAGTTCCGTACACAACGTAGACCATTTTACACGGCAGGATATCAAAATGGTTTTTATCGTGAACAAACAGTTCGCGTAATGGAAAATAATAATGATTTCATGTTGCGTTACGCCAATGATGAAATAGCGGGTGGTCGTTTTGGACTTTCAACTATGGTTGGTGGTAATAATAGAATTAATGAATATTATAATAATAAAATTACCCTAAATCAACTTGGGGAAGAAGGTCTTTATCATACTACCAATCTTCCTACTGGAGTAATTCCTGATCCGTATAATTATAGAAGTAAAAAAGTTGTAAATAGTCTTTATGGCTTGGCATCTTTAAGCTGGGACGACACTTACTTTGTAGATATTACCGGACGTAATGATTGGTCGAGTACACTCTCAAGAGGCAATTGGTCATTCTTTTACCCCTCAGTTGCAGCAAGTATTTTAGTGGATAAGATTTTTGATTTTCGATCAAATGTTCCTTGGGTAAATTTTGCAAAAATGCGCCTTTCTTGGGCAAACGTAGGTAATGATACTTCACCTTATTCATTGGATCAATACTACGGAACGTCTTCATACCCAGGAGGGTATACCTTGCCAGGAACTATTCCTGACCCGTTTATTAAGCCAGAGAATGTAGAAAGCTGGGAAGCTGGTCTAGAAGCTAAGCTTTTTCGCAATCGTGTTTCATTTGATGTTACCATGTATAAATCTTCAACTACGAATCAAATTGTTTCGGTTGATGTAGATCAAATTACAGGAGCTACTGGATTAAAAATTAATGCAGGAGAAATTACGAATCAAGGTATTGAGGTTTCTGCGAGTTTTGTTCCTGTAAAAAATGATAATTTTAACTGGTCATTTGACCTAACTTGGTCACAAAATAAAAATAAACTGGTTAATTTACAAGATGGTTGGGATCCTAATGAGCCTTTGCAGACTGATATGGGAACCACCATTGGAAATAGAACGTATATCTATTCGTATGTTGGTCAACAGATGCATGTAATTTATGGTCGTGGTTTCCAAAGAGCCCCTGAAGGAGCTACTTACATTGATGAAAGTGGAAATGAAGTAGATGCCTCAGGAATGCATCTCGTTAATGCTGACGGATATCCGATACTTGATGAATCACCTAATCGCAAAATTGGAAATGTGAATCCTAATTGGAGAGGAGGATTGGTGCAACGCTTTAGATATAAAAATCTATCATTAACTGCTGCATTCACCGGACAATTAGGAGGAAATGCTTTTTCGGTGACGAACTTTGCGCTTTCTTATCAAGGTAAGTTAAATAACTCAATAGAAGGTAGATATGATGGCTTGGTTCATGAGGGTGTAAATGCGGTTAATAATGGTGATGGATCTGTAAGTTATACAAGAAACACAACCGTAACCGAAAGTATTCAGACGTATTACAATGCTTATATATGGAATCGTAACAATACAGAAATGAACACTTTTAGTACTTCTTTCTTGAAATTAAAAGAAGTGCGATTGGATTATCAACTTCCGAAAATACTACTTGAAAAAGCTGACTTTTTGCAAGATGCAAGTATCGGATTTTATGCTACCAATTTATTTACGATTACCGAATTTCCTCAATATGATCCAGAAACAGGAATGCTAAATGGTTCGAATATTTACAAAGGAATTGAGTCAATGTCTTTTCCAATGACAAGGTCTTATGGATTTAACGTTAAACTTTCATTCTAAAAAAAACAGGTTATGAACAAACTAAAAACAATATTAATAATTGGATTTGTAGCATTGGTTACTTTTGCTTGCACCTCTGATTTTGAAGAGACCAATATAAATCCGAATAGAACAACTGTAGGTGGAATACAAGCTAGTGGAATGTTTGAACCATTGCTTTATAATGGTGCTAACGTTTGGATGTACTATTCATGGTATTGGAACAACGAACTTATTCAATTTACTGCCTTTACTGGTGGTACTACACGTCAAGAACATCGCTATTTTATAAGTGATGGGAACTGGCAAAATGTATGGAATTTGTATACGCGTTATGCCAATAATGCATTGCATATGTATGATTTAAGTATTGAGCAAAATGATCGATCTTTAGAGGCTATTGCCACTACATTAAAAGTGATGTATATGTCTAATTTAACAGATATATTTGGCGATGTTCCTTATTCTGAAGCTTTTAGTGCACGAAAACCAGATGGAACAACGAAGCCTAAGTTTGATTCACAAAAAGAAGTGTATGAACAGATGTTTGCTGATTTGTTAACTGCTAACGAAATTTATGCTACCAAGCCAATATTTATTAAGCCCAGTCTTGACGGAATGTACGGTGGTTCAATGGAACAATGGCAAAAATTCAACAACTCGCTATATCTTCGATTGCTTAATCGTGTGAGTGGGCGTAGTGAAATGAATGTAGCAGCGAAAATGACTGAGGTATTGAGTAATCCTACTACGTATCCAATCTTTGATTCGAGTGCAGACAATGCAACAGTGGTGTTTTCCGGAAATGATCCGTATCGTAGTCAATTTTCAGATGATAACGAAGGTACTTTTACTAGTTCAGGTAGAAAGTTAACCGAACAACTCATCAAAATGACGGTTCTTACAAATGAAATTGGTCAGCAGATATATGAAGATCCACGTCTTGCAATTTTAGGAAAGAAGAATCCAAATATAAGTGTCAATCCAGATAACATATGGAAAGGGACTATTGCAGGAGTTCCTGAACAAGAACAAAGCGATGCAGATCGAGGAACTTCTTGGCTTAATACAGCTGTTTTAGGAAGAGTAGACGCTCCAGGAACTTTTATGGACTATGCTGAAGTGCAATTTATTTTGGCTGAAGCTGCTTTAAAAGGAACTATCTCTGGTGGAGAAAGTGCTTCAAAAACGTATTACGAAAATGCCGTTAGGGCCTCTGTAGAGAAATGGGCAGAATATGGACAATATAGTGAGGTGCCTGTTACTATTACTGATGCAGATATTGACGCATTACTTGCTTCTGATTTAGCCGCATGGGATAGTAATTCTAATAAGGAAGAGTTAATAGGGAATCAAAAATACTTGGCATTATTTTGGGTCGGTATGGATGCTTATCATGAATACCGTCGTACTGGATACCCTACGTTAACAATCGGTGAAGGAGCCGTTTTTAACGATTTTATACTTCCTACACGTTTTGCATACCCAACAACAACTATGGCTACAAATGCTGATAATGCACAAGAAGCTCTTAGTAGAATGGGAGGTGAAAACAATATGAAAACTCCTATTTGGTGGAGTAAGCAAGCTATTGAAGGAACAAAGTAATAAATAACAAAAGAAACAATATGAACACAAAAAACATTTTCAGTATAAAAAAAATAGGAGCACTACTTTTAGTAGTAATGTTTGTTGTTCCTCTGATCTTTATTTCTTGTGACGAGGATAATGAGACTCCTTCTGGAGATCCTTATTTTACGATCGAAGAAAATCCAACTGGACTTTCAGTGGATATTAGTGGTACTACAAAAAGTTATGTAGTACGTTCAAATCGTTCATGGCAAATTATAGCACAAGGAGAATCGGACTGGGTAAAAGCATTTCCTACAGAAGGAGATGATGATGGTATTTTTAAATTTATTGTTGATCCTAATGACTCATTCGACACGCGTACTATAAACTATGCTTTTGTTGTGGATGGTAAAGAACAGCCGACACTTTTTCGTGTTGAACAGGAAGCAAATGTACCCTATATTACTATTGTTGATGCCGAAGAAGGAATTGGAGTTCCGTCTGCAGGAGGTGATGTAAGTGTTTACGTACAAGCAAATGTAGATTGGACCTATACGTTGGATAATGACACCTGGCTTACAGGCGTTGAAACGTCAGGTAATGAAATTAAACTGTTGGCAGCAAAGAATATAGGAGAAGAGCGTTCTGTAAGTTTGACAGTTAGTTCAGCGCAGTATCCAGATCTTGAAAAGGAAATTACTATTACCCAATCAGCAGGGAACATTATTCTTGAAGAAAATTTTGATTGGATAGCTTATGGTAGTACCATTTTTTATACAACATCGGGTGAAACCAGAATGGATTCTTGGACTACAGAAGAGTTAGCTAGAGGATGGACAAGTACTGAAAACACTTTTTCAAGTAATCAAATGGTGGTGTATGCACGAACTGGCTTTGTGAAGTTGGGTAAAACAGGTAAGGGGGGTGATTTAATTTCACCAGCTTTATCATCATTAGAGGCTGAAACAAACGTGCGTGTAACCTTTAAGGCCGTGCCTTACAAAACCAAAGGGGGTACAGAAGATGATAATACTCTAAATGTTAGTGTTATCGGAGATGGAACTGTAAGTGTTAGCTCATTTACTATAGATAATTGGCCAAATTACGACACCGATCCTGACTGTGTTGAAGTCTGGGAAAGTGATACCTCTACGTATGAATTTACCATAACAGGAGCTACCGCAGGAACACGTATAAAGCTACTTGGAGGAGATTATGAGTTGGTAGGTGTTGGAAAAGGTAAGAACCGTATTTTTATCGATAATATTAAAGTTGAAATTATTGAATAAGTGAAAAAAGTGATTAAATGAAACAAACACGTAGGAAATTTATAAAGATTGGAAGTTTAACGACTATTGCCGGACTAAGCGGAATGGGGTTTGCATTTGCTAGTTGTCAAGATAAGGGTGAGATTGAGTTTAATGAAGAGAATGATTTTAATATTACTGGAGTTTCGATTCCTTCGAATATTGATGTTACTGACGGCGGAGAAGTTACCCTTACCGGAAAAGGATTCAAGATAGGGGATAAGATAGAGCTGGTCTCGTCATTAGATACGAGTATAAAATATACAAGTAATGTTACGGCTGTAACTGCTGGAACAGTGACCTTTTCTGTACCTGTGAACTTTACCACTGGAAATTACAGACTTACCGTTGTTAGAGGAACTGAGAGGCTTCTTTTAGGGGCTACATTACTTAATTTAGTAGCCGACACTGATATTCCTGATGTTGACGGTATGACCGTAAAAGGAGTGGTTTATTCTGATGGAAAAGGAATTTCTGGCGTTGTTGTTTCTGATGGTTATGAAGTTACCGTTACGGATGCCCAAGGAGTATATTACCTTCCTTCACTTAAAAAAACGGGCTTTGTTTTTATCTCTATTCCAGGAAATTATGAGGTGGTTAATACCGGAAATGCGCCTCAGTTTTTTAAGCGTTTAAGCAATAGTACGAGTACAGTTGAACAAAAAGATTTTTCGTTAATCAAAGTAGACAATCAAAAACACGTGGTTATTCCTATGGCTGATTGGCATTTGGCGAATCGTAACAACGACTTAGATCAATTTAATAATAAAGTCTTGCCCGATGTAAATGCAACTATTGATAAATATGCTGCCGATGGAACTAAAGTGTATATATTAACTTTAGGTGATATGACTTGGGATCTTTATTGGTATGATAATAATTTTGGATTGAATGAGTACATCCCTTATATGAATAAGCTAAACAGTCCTGTTTTCAACCTTATAGGGAATCATGATTACGATCCATATTATGCGAATGATTGGGAAGCAGAAAATAAGTATAGAGAAGTGCTAGGACCCACCTATTATTCTTTCAATTTAGGTGATGTACATTATTTGGTGTTGGACGATGTTGAATACTTGAATTCAGGAGGTTCAATAGGAACAGTAGGTAGTCGTAATTACAACTATACCATTAGTTCAGACCAAATGGAATGGATAAAAAAAGATTTGGCAGCCGTTACCGATAAAAGTACACCTATTGTAGTGGCGATGCATACTCCTTTATACAGAAAACCAACACTAGATTCAAACGGCAATCAGATTAATCAATTGTATTTGACCAATGGAAGTACTTTGGTTGACAATTTAAAAGAATTTTCTACAGTTCATGTTTTGACGGGTCATACCCATGTTAACTATCGAGTAGAGGAAGAAGCAAATTTGATGGAGCATAATACCGCTGCTATTTGTGCTACCTGGTGGTGGACAGGTAAAAACGGTTATGCAGGAAATCATATCTGTAAAGACGGTAGCCCTGGAGGATATAGTGTCTGGAAAATAAATGGTAAAGATATGCAGTGGCTCTATAAAGGTATTGGCCATGGAGAAGATTATCAGTTTCGTACATACGACTTAAATACTATACATATTACAGCAGCCGAATTTGCGCCAAATTCAACAGATGAAGCGCTTGCAGAGTATGCAGGACCGTATGCTAATCAAAATGCTAACAATGAAGTGTTGATTAATTTGTGGGGGTATGAAAGTCAATGGCTAATTGAAGTGAAAGAAAATGGTCTAACTCTTAATGTCACGCGTATAAGCGCAAAAGATCCATTACATATCATTTCTTATGACGCTTTACGACTAAATGCAGGAGCAACTCCAACAGGTGCTTTTGCAACGAATGATACACCACATTTATTTAAGGTAACTGCTTCGGCACCTGATACAACACTAGAAATTAAGGTCACAGATAGTTTTGGAAATGTTTTTACCGAGAGTATGGTGCGCCCTAAAGCTTTTTCGCTAAGTATGAGTTAATTACTTGAAATAAAATCAAAAAAAATAACATAAGAATATTTTATTTATGAAAAGATTTAGCTGTTTTGTTTTAACTATTTTAGTACTGAGCTGTTCTCAAAAACAGGAATCTCAAGTTGAAAAAAATATGGTAATAGCGCATAGAGGTGCCTGGAAAACACAAGGATTGCCTGAGAATTCTATCGCTTCTTTAAAAGAAGCGATAAAACTTGGCTGCTACGGTTCAGAGTTTGATGTTCACCTTACAAAAGATGATGTTATGGTAGTTAACCATGATAAAGATTTTATGGGGATAGATATTGAAACAGCCACTTATGAAGAATTATTGACCAAGGAGCTTTCTAACGGAGAAAAAATACCAACTCTTAAGGCCTATTTAGAGGAGGGACTTAAGCAGAATAAAACGAAATTAATTCTGGAAATTAAAAAGTCTCCTACTACTAAAGAGAGAACCTTGAAATTGACCGAAATGGCGGTAAAGTTGGTACATGATTTAGGTGGACAAGCGATGGTTGAGTATATCTGTTTTGATTATGATGCTGGTCAATTGGTTCGAAAATTGGATTCGAATGCTCCTATAGCTTACTTAAACGGTGATAAAATTCCAAAGTTGACAAAAAATGTTGGATATACTGGAATTGACTATAAAATCGATGTGTATAGAGCGAATCCTGAATGGATTCAAGAAGCACATGATGAAGGATTGACCATAAATGTATGGACCGTAAATAAGGAAGAAGACATGAAGGAGATGTTAGAGAAAAAAGTTGATTTTATTACTACCAATGAACCTGAAAGACTTTTGAATATGTTAAGTGAAGAAATCACTGAAAGTGCTGAGTAATTTTAGGCATATTTTTAAATAGGTGCGCAATACTACAAGAATTATATATAAAACATAAAAAAGGAATAAAACCCATTTTTTCGCAATTGGATTTAGGGTATTAAGTCTACACAATAAATAGTAAAGTATACAATGAAAGTCACTAGCAATCTTTATAAAGGTATTTTTTTAATTGCATTTTTTGTGCTAAGTGTCATATCATCAGGTGCACAGACCTATAGAACTATTTCTGGTTGGAGTGCAGATGTAAATAATCAATTGGAAAGTTTTCTAAACGCAACACTAACCTATCCAGATAGAAAAGTAGCAGTTTTTGATTGTGATGGTACGTTATTTGGGCAGTCTCCATATTACTTAGCTGATGAGGCTGTTTTTGAATATGCCAATACGCACTATAAAGGAAAAAAAGATTCACTTTCGGTTGCTAAAATGCAAGTTATTGATGCATTGTTGAATGGTGATAATGTAGGTGTGAGTTATGTGAAACGAAGAATAGATTTCTTGTCTGGGCTAACTATTAGTCAGGCTGAAGAGATTGGGAGAAATAGCTTTAAAGAGAAATATCGATTTAAATTTTATCAAGAGATGAAACAATTTCTAGGAAATTTGAAAGAATATGGTTTTGAAATATGGGTGCTTACGGCTTCTCCTGAAATACTTTACCAGGGCTTTGTTCATGAAAATTTAGGAATACCAAAAAATCGTATTCTCGGTGTAAAGTCAGTCATTTCTGATGGGGTAATTACGAATGAACTTGTGCATCCTGTGCCACAGGAAGAAGGGAAAGCTAAAGCTATAGAAACGTTTATTAAAGCAGATCCTCTAATTGTTGGAGGAAATAGTAGAGGTGATCTTGAAATGATGAACACTTCTAAGGGAATAAAAATAATAGTCAATCCAGATGATAAAAAGGTGTATCAAAAAGCGACTCCTAAAGAATTAAATGGAAATACTTTAAAGGACTATTGGAAAGTGCAGAAAGCGATTGAGGTTTTTTGTAAAGATACCCTAGAAGGAACGATACATTTTACCAGTGAAGACTGGAAGGTTAAAGTCAATAAATCACATGAGTAAATGACTTTTTTAATGAACTAATATTTGAGTTAGTTTTTGTTAGTAACATACGGTTGAAGGATTTTAGCCCAATGGGCATAACCTTTTTCATTTAGGTGAAGGCCTTCATCCGTATAACTAGCATTTAGTTTGTTCTGACTATCTAAAAATTCAGGGTAAATATCAATCAGCGTCGATTGGTGTTTTTTAGCCAATTCCCTAAGACCTTTGTTGACGTTAAGGATGTGTTCATCTTTATTGTAATGCCTTTTATACGCATTAAAAGTACTGTTTACAGGAAGTATCGTCTCAATATATATTTTTGTATTTGGAGAATCTTTTTTTATTCGCTTGATAATAGTTTCATAATTTTTTAAAATTAAAGCGTCAGGATAATCTCTAGAAATGTCGTTGATGCCAATTAGGATGAATATTTTTGAAGGTTGACCCTCCGTTATTTCATCGAGCCTTTCTAGAATACCAAAAGTCGTATCTCCAGAAATACCGCGATTTCTTGCATTGGGTAATTGTAATAATTCATTCCAATGAGCTCTAGCCGTAATGCTGTTTCCTAAAAAAATAATATCACCTGATGCATTTGGGTAGTTTTCAAATTGTCTTACTTGAACATCATAGGTATTTGGTCTATATGTAGTGTCAATATTTTTTACTTGAGCTTCACTAAAAAGGAAGAAAAATAAAAAAATGACAGTACTGTAAATGTGTTTTTTCATTTCCATTATAAAAGTATAGTTCGTTAAAACAAATAATGTGTAATATAATGAAATTTTTAAAGAAACAATAAATTAAACAATGGTTACTTTGATGCCGTAATCTTCTAAAGCATCTTTAGTGAAATTGGAAATTCCAGCATCTGTAATAATTTCGTCAATATCATCAAAACCACAGATTCTTCCAAAGCCTCGTTTACCAAATTTTGTAGAATCGGCCACTACAATGGTTTTTTGCGATACTTTTATCATCTGGCGATTGAGATGTGCTTCCATTACGTTTGCGGTTGTAAACCCAAAATCAAGATCAATACCATCAACACCCAAATAAAATTTACTACAAGAAAAATCGGATAAATTAGTCTCTGCATATAGTCCTGTGACAGATGATGATTGTTTACGTAGTACACCACCTAACTGAATAACTTCTATTTCCAAATGTTTATTTAACTCCAATGCAACATTTAAAGCCGATGTAATTACTGTTAAGTTTCCCTTGGGTTCTATTTTTTTTGCCAATGCTAAAACGGTCGTTCCTGAGCCAATAAAAATAGAATCTTTACTAGTAATGAGTTTGGCAGCAGCAGCTCCAATCCTCTTTTTTTCTGCTAATTGAATTTTTTCCTTTTCACTCACATGTTTATCTGTGGCGTATGGATTATGAAGCATAGCGCCTCCATGTACCCTATAAAGTAAGCCTTTTTCTTCAAGGAACTTTAAATCTTTTCTTGCTGTTACTGGAGATACATCCAAAACATCACAGATATACTGTACTTTGATTTGACCTTCCTGGTTAATCTTTTCTAAAATATTTGTATGTCTTTCAATAGTGTTCATATAAATGGATATCGTTTTTTTTTAAAGGAAACTAAACATAGCTGAAAGATACAAAAAAGGAACAGCTAAACAATTGAAAAAAGCATCATTTTGTTATGCATGTAGTCGTAATCGCTTATTTTTAGATCATTTTTTTGTAGCGTTGAAATTTAGATTTTTGAATTTAATGTAAGGGTGATTACTGGCATAAGAAAAAGGCCACTCAATCTGTGTGGCCTTTTTGTTTTAGAATCCAATTATCGATTCACTATTGAAATGTTGTTATACCAGTATTGGGTTGGTATACATAATTAAAAGTATAGTATTGAGAATTGCTTAAATCTTCATTTGGCTCACTATTTTCATAATAATTTAATATTTCAAACTTGGCATAGTTCCCGCGATTGGTCTTCACAACTAGTATTTTCCCTGCAATTGGTGAGATAATATGTGTTGCAGCATCATAGGTATACCACCCATTACCCGACCCAGTCGTTATGGCTAAACCTGACTCTGCATCATCTTGTGAAAATGACGAAGTATTTACGTCAGTTACACTTGCTAAAGTACCCGTAGTTATATAAACGCCTGCATTTCCTGTTCGTGTTGGTTGATCATCAGCTGTTGCAGTGCCACCATTTACCAGTATGGTTGAACCTCTAAACGCTACATCCCAATTATCTGTAGTTGTTGTGGTGCCTGTTTCAAATGAAAACCGAATATAATCGCCTGTTATGGTAGGTGGATTTGTTGAATAATCTGCACTCTGTGTTGCTTTTATATTGCTAATAGTTTGCGCTTCTATTTCTAATGCCGGGCCGTTTTCATCTTCGCCACAGGCTATACATACTGATACTATGAATGAGAGTGTTAAAAATTTGATTGTTTTCATACTGTTTAACTAATTAAAATTGAATATTAAGTTTTGTGTAAATAATTCTTCCAGATATATTGCTGATATTTTGGGAATCTGTAAAACCAAAAATATTGTCTATGCCCACCCCTAATTGATAGTTTTTATAGAGTGTTTTATTAATAGCAAAATCCCAAATGGTATAGCTATTTACAAAATCATCATAGTTGTCTAAATAGGTATTTCCGTTGGTATCATATAAACCGTATTTGCTACGATAGGTTGCTCTTAGGTTGGTGTCAACATTCCATGCTGGAATGCTATAATATACTTTGATATTGGCCATATGCCTTGATCTGTTATAGAGGCCGAAATAGTCTTTTTTAGTTAGTTGAAACGAAGATGAAGTTCTCGGTGCTCTTGCATATACCTCACCTTGTTCAAAGCGATCTTCAGCGTCTTTGTCTTTGGCAAAAAGGAGTTGGTATCCTCCTGAAATTTTTAATTGATTGTTGGGTTTCCAAGAAGTATTAAACTCGAGACCTTGGGTGTATACCTTATTCACATTGTAATAGCTGAATACATTTTGTCCGTTGTTTTTAGTGGCAATAACACGGGTATCGATTAAATCTTTGATGTTATTCCTAAAGAAGTTGGCAGTTAATTTTATGGACGTAATAGGTTGGAAGTCAGCACCAATATTAAAACCAATAGAATTTTCAGGATGGAGGTCATTCTCAAACTCAGAAACAGGAACAATGATTGTTGCTAATTGCCCTTCTGCCTCCAATTGTGGAATGGCCGTTTGAACGGCATTATATCCCAACACCGTATAACCTACAGTAGCATTGGTAAAATCAAAATACAATTGCCTAAAATCAGGCGCTTTAAAACCGTAGCCAACAGAACCTTTGATGCTTAATTTATCTGTTAATTGAGTTCTAATAGCTGCTTTCGGACTAAATTGAGATTTATAGGCACTGTGATTGTCAAACCTAGCACCTAGAATGATATTGGTGTTGTCAGTGGGATTGGCATCGTATTGTAAATAGGCGTAAGGCGAATTGAATGTTGGGTTGGTAGAAAAATCAGTTCTAGTTAAGGTTTCATGATTCCACCCCAGTCCTGCAATGAATGCATTTTTTTCTGACACTTGGTAGGTGCCTCTTAATTCGGGCCGTACCAATAACTGATTGAAGTTACTTTCACTAAAACGTGTATTGTCAGTGGAATTTAAGTATTCATCAGCGATGTAGCGTGTTGCGTAGAATTCAAAATAACTACTCCATTTCTCATTGTATGTATGACTCAATTTTAAATGACTATTCCACTCATTAACTGAACTGGCTCCTTGTAATTCTGTTGACGCATTATAATCTTGGTTTTGCTGATAGTATCTTCCAGATACAAAGAGGTTGGTTTTTTCTGTAAACTGATAGTTGATTTTGGTGTTGAAGGTGTAATTATGGAAGGGGTCTACTGTATTTAGCTCGGTAGATTGATCTAAATCATAGCCGTCACTACTAAATCTATTGATAAATGCACTGACTGCTAATTTGTCTTTTTTATAACCAACAGTGGCTCCTGCGTCATGGGTATTAAAGGAGCCGACCCTGTAATTGATTGCACTTTTAAACCCGTATTTCGGATTTTCTGTAATGATATTGATTACACCACCTAAAGCTTCACTACCGTAGAGACTCGATGATGCACCTTTTACAATTTCTATTTGTTTGATGTTGCCAACCGTTACTCTACTGATGTCTAACGTTCCGGCGGAACGACCAATTAAGGGCACTCCATCAATTAATACAAGCGTGTATTGAGAGTCTAAACCTTGTAGTTGAATGCCTTCTCCACCACCAAAATCAGGAACTGTAATTAACCCGGTTTGCTCATTTAGAATATCGTTTAAACGAAGCGAACCGCTATTTTGGATTTCTTTTTTTGTAATTAACTGAGCGGGTAAAGGTAAAGACGAAAGCTGTCTAATGGTGCGTGTGGCCGTAACAATTACCTCGTCTAATTTTTCAATGAGGATAGAATCTTGAGCTACCTCTTTGTTTTTCTGAGCATAACAAAAGGATGCAAAAATAATTGAAAAAAAAAGTAAATAATTATTTTTATTTAGACTCATTCTATTTAAATTTGCTGCAAATATAAAATCTTATTTTAAATCAATCTAAATAAGAATAAGTTTTTTTAAACTTTTTTAAATCACTAAAATCAATACTTTAAAAATGAAACGATTATCTATTTTATGCTTATTATTTACAGCATTTATATTCAATTCAAACGCACAGAATACCAAAAAACAAGATCAAGAAGCTATTAAAGATATGTGCGGTTGCTACATAGTCACTTTCAATTTTGCGGAGACATTTCAGTATTCAAACGACAGTACGTATGTTCCATCTAAAACCAAAAACGATAAAGGTTTAGAATGGGTACAGTTGGTTGAAGACGCTGAAGATAAAATTGTGATGCAGCATTTATTGATTGTTGGAAATCCGAAAAGCCCACAGATTGTCAAGCACTGGAGACAAGATTGGGAATATGAAAACACCCACTTATACCAATTTGATCATGACAATAAATGGAACTTTGTAAGTCTCCCTAAAAGTGCCGTAAAAGGACAGTGGACGCAAAAAGTATTTCAAGTGGATGATAGTCCGCGTTATGAAGGTTCTGCTTCTTGGGTACATGTTGATGGCAAAAGTTTTTGGGAAAGTACTACTTCGGCTCCTTTGCCTAGAAGAGAATACACCAAACGTAGTGATTATAATGTGACTCTTAGAACGAATAGACATGAGATTACTAATAATGGATGGATACACGATCAAGACAATGATAAAATAATTCGTGAAGATGGTAAGCCTGATGTGTTATTGGCTCAAGAAAAAGGATACAATACCTATGTGAAAGTTGCTGATGACAAATGCAAAGCGGGACAAGCTTATTGGAAAATAAATGAAAATAAATGGGCGATTGTACGAGCCAAATGGAATGAGGTTTTTGCAAGACATCAAGATTTAACTCTAAAAGAAAAAGTAGCGAATAAGGTGTTGTTTAAATATTTATTCGATAAAGAAAAGTACCAAACTAGTCAAGAAATAAATCCACTAATCGATTCTTTTGTAAACTAATTGCATCACAAAGTTGCGCTTCCATAATAGAAGTTCATCGGAAATGGAAATTTTATACATATATACTCAAAAACTTTAACGAAATGAAACAATTGAAATACAGAATACTTATCGTAGCCTTAGTCCTAAGTGCTTCGCTACAGGCTCAAAAGGAAAACATCTTTTTAGATAGAACTTTTTGGGATACCAAGCCTTCAATAGAAACAGTAGACGCGAAAATTACAGCTGGGAATGATATTGCTCAATTAAACAGTAACAGTTTTGACCCTGTTGTTTACGCCATTTTACAAAATGCGCCGAATACGAGCATAGAATACATCCTGTCAAAGGAAGGGAATGATGTGAATAAATTAACACATGATGGACGAACGTATATTTTTTGGGCGGCCTATAAAGGAAATTTAACCATCGTACATTATTTATTAAATAATGGCGCCAAGACAGATATAAAGGATGATAAAGGAAGTACCATTCTTAATTTTGCAGCTTCTTCTGGGCAGCAAAACACGAAGATATATGACCTGCTTATTGCCAATGGAGCGAATTTGCAAGAAGATCTAAATCCCAAAGGAGCCAATGCTTTGTTGTTGGCTGCACCAGCTGATCCAAATTTTAATTTGATAAACTATTTTATCTCAAAAGGACTTAGCCTTAATAGTGTGGATGCTGATGGGAATGGCGTTTTTAATTATGTTGCAAAAACAGGGAATATCGCGTTTATGAATGCATTGATTAAAAAAGGAGTAAAAGGAAATGATAACGCTATGATTTTTGCCAGTCAAGGCACACGAAATGCTCAAAATGGACTTGCTGTGTTTACCTATTTAGAAAGCTTAGGTATGAACCCTAATGTGGTTTCTAAAGACGGGATTACCCCCTTGCATGCAATTGCATCAGGAAGCAATGACCTTAGCTTGTTTGATTATTTTCTTAAAAAAGGTGCCGATGTTAATCAAACTGATAGCAACGGTAATACCGTTTTTATGAATGCTGCAAGCAGAAATAACTTAGAAGTTCTTTCATTACTAGCAATCACGGTTCAAGACATTAATGCGGTTAATAAGAAAGGCATATCTCCACTGGCGTTGGCCGTACAAAATAATTCAGCAGAAATCGTTCAATTTTTAATTTCTAAGAAAGCCAATGTTGGGGTACTCGATAAAAACGGCAATAATTTGATTTACTATTTAATGAATGGGTATTCGAGTAAAAAGAGTGAAGATTTTGAAGCCAAATTAAAATTGTTGCAAGCGAATGGACTGGTTGCAACTACACCTCAAAAAAATGGAAACACCTTGTATCATTTAGCTTTAGATAAAGATGACTTAGATCTGTTGAAACGCGTAGGCCAATTTGATATAGATGTAAATGCCAAAAATAAGGAAGGAATAACACCATTACACAAGGCGGCTATGAGAGCGAAGGATGCAGTTATTTTAAAGTACTTAGTGTCTATTGGAGCTAAGAAAGATGCTTTGACTGATTTTGATGAAAGTGCGTACGATTTAGCCGCTGAAAATGAATTGTTAAAGCAAGGTAAAACAGCAATTGAATTTTTAAAATAAAAATTATGAATCGATTTTTTAAAACCAAATTAGTAGTACTTCTAGTATTCAGTGTATTCGTTTTTTATTCATTTACCAAACCTGCACCACAAACCAAATATAAGTGTATGATTCAAATGACCAATTATACGGGCGAATCTGCCTACGTGGTCATCTCACTTATAAATCCTGATGGAGCCTATGAAAAAACCTTGTATGTACAAGGCGATGATGATGAGTGGTATCATGATATTAGCGAGTGGTGGAATTTTTATGGAAAAAAACGGACGGCTATTGATGCCATTACCGGTGCAACTATTGCAGGAGGTGAGGGCAGTATAAATGTTATAGAGATAGAAGATTCTAAAATTAACACAGGGTATAGCATTCGCTTTGAAACAGCTGTTGAAGATCAAGAATATTATACCAAAGATGTAGAATTTGAATTGACATCTGAAAATGTAAAAAGTAAAAAGGAAGGAAAAGGGTTTATACGTTATGTGCGTATGCTTCCTAATTAATTATAGTGAACATGACAATTTCTATTTGGAGATATAGTCACCTTGCATTGGCTATATCTTCTTTTGTTTTTATTTTTTTGGCATCCGTAACCGGAATAATCTTGGCTTTTGAGCCTATTTCAGAGCAAATTCAACCTTATAAAATTGATGGCTTTGAAAAGGTTACGCTTGCGGAAACCGTAGCAGTTTTTCAAGAAAAGTATCCGGAAGTAATTGATTTAGAAGTAGATTCAAATCAGTTTGTTTTGGCTTCTGTGATAACAGCAGAGGGGCACAATTTAAATGGATATTTCAATCCAATTACAGCGGCATTTCTCGGTGCTAAAATGGAGCCTTCTAAATTTTTTCAGTTTACAACTAACTTTCATAGGTCGCTGTTTTTAAAAAGTACTGGGCGCTTTTTAGTGGGCTTGGGTTCGTTCCTATTACTTTTAATTGCGCTATCTGGTACGGTATTGATTTTAATACGGCAACGGAGTTTGAAAAAGTTTTTTGCTAAAATTGTCAATGAGAATTTTAATCAATATTGGCATGTGGTATTAGGGCGCTTGTCATTAATTCCTATTATCATTATAACAATTACAGGGGTGTTTTTGTCTTTAGAGAAATTTGATGTTTTTCCTACCTATAAAAGCAAACATCAAATTGATTTTGATACCCTCTCTGAAACTCCTAAAAAGGCAATTCAGGATTTTGATGTATTTAAAGACATTCAACTCTCACAAGTAAAATCGGTTGAATTCCCCTTTTCTAGGGATGTGGAAGATTATTTTACCATTGTTTTAAAGAATAAAGAACTAGTTGTCAATCAATTTACGGGTACGGTTCTAAGTGAAGTGAAAGATCCTTTAATCCATTCTTTTTCAAGCTTAAGTTTAAATCTACATACTGGAAAGGGCAGTGTTATCTGGTCTCTAATTTTGGCTATTGCCTGTATCAATATTCTATTTTTTATTTATTCTGGGTTTCGTATGACGCTAAAACGACGTGCGTCAACACTTAAAAATAAGTTTAAAAAAGCTGCGTGTAGCTATGTCATTTTAGTAGGTTCAGAAAATGGAAGTACCCTGAAGTTTGCGAATGCACTTTACTATCAGTTACTTAAAGCAGGTAAAAAAGTGTATATAACAGAGGCCAATAAGTACACTACTTTTGAAAAAATGGAGCAGCTTATTGTACTAACGGCTACGTATGGGCAAGGTGATGCTCCAACAAATGCGACGCAGTTCTTAAAACTTTTAAAAACCATACCACAAAAACAAGTATTTTCATTTTCGGTAGTGGGCTTTGGCTCATTAGCATACCCAGATTTTTGTCGCTTCGCATTTGAAACTGACAAAGCCTTGCAAGAAGTACAAGCTACACAGTTATTAGCTCCATTTACCATTAATGATCGATCAATTGATGCTTTTAGTCAATGGGTACACGTGTGGAGTGAAAAAGTAGGTTTAAAAATCACTATTGTTAAAGAGGATTTCACCGCAACACCACCACGTGTAAAAGCACTTTCTATGGTTGGTAAAACCAATGTTAAAGACAATCCTGATGATACCTTTTTAATCACCTTAGCACCAAATCATAGACAAAAGTTTCGTTCAGGTGATTTATTAGCAGTCTATCCAAAAAATGATTACCGTGAACGATTCTATTCTATAGGGAAGGTAGCCGGGAAAATTCAATTGAGCGTGAAGTATTATGACAACGGATTGGGTTCCAACTTTCTGAATAGTTTTGAGAAAAATGATTTCCTTAAAGGGCGCATTATTAAAAATTCGACCTTTCATTTTCCAAAAAAGGCACCACGGGTTATTTTGATTGCCAACGGCACCGGAATTGCACCCTTTTTGGGGATGCTAAGCGAAAACAAAAAGCTGTTGGAAAGTCATTTGTATGTTGGGTTGCGAACGGAGAGATCAAAACAATTATATGCATCTCAAATTGATGATTTAATAGAACAGCAAAAACTAACAACGTTTAAGCTCGCATTATCTAAAGAAGACAAAAAACAATATGTTCAGGAATTACTGAATGCCGATGCGGCCTTTATAGCAGACACCTTAAAAAATAATGGGGTTATTATGATTTGTGGTTCTTTAGCCATGCAAGAAGGAGTGTTTCGTGTTTTAGAATTAATTTCTCAATCTAACAATAACAAACCGCTGAGTTACTATCAAAATAAGCAACAACTAAAGGCGGATTGTTACTAAAAATACTGAAATTATAAATTATTTTTTTTTGGAGGTAGGAGTTTTTTACCTTCAGTTGTTTTATTGATACCTGAGATGTATTTGGGTAAAATTTAAAAAATCAGATTATGAAATCAAAAATGACCATAACGATTGCAAAAGCACTTAGAAATTTCGGGGCGCTGTTGGTACTCCTGTTATTTACTTTTTGTAGTAGTGAGACCGAGAATATTGATCACAGTAGAGAACCGGGAATTACAAAGGATGCTAGAGTAGTAGCATTACTATTAGAAGCCGTTCAAGATAATTCTGTTCAAACGAAAAGTACAAGTGACACAAATCAATGTACCAATTTTAGATATCCAATGACTCTCGAGGTATTTCCTGGAGATGATACAGAATCAATCGATTTGACTATTAATAATGATGAAGAATTGATCGATTTTTTAACTACGTTAACGACTACCTATGAATTTTATATCAATTGGCCGTTGACTTTAGTTGATGTAGATGGTATTGAAACCAATATCGATTCTCTTGACGAATTAGTAGGAACTTTGGAGGTGATTATAGAAGCATGTGATAGTGCAAATGATGATGGTGATGGTGATGATGGGAATGATGATTCTGATGATGGACTAAGTGATGGTTCAGACGATGATAAATACGATTTCTGTAGTGATAATAATAAAAAAGTATATATCTGTCATAAAGGTAAAACAATATGTGTGAGTATCAATGCCATTTGGGGCCATCTTGCACATCATAGTGAAGATTATTTAGGACAGTGTCAATAAAAATTTGAGTTAGTTTTAGGTAAAAAGGGTTTCTCAACTGAGAAGCCTTTTTTTTGTCTAAAAGTGGGGATAGTAATTATAAATTATTAAAAACTCCACGCTTTATAGCTAGAAGAACGCTCTAAGGTCGTTTCCAAATCATCTGGTAAATTAGGGAAGAAATCAATTCCCGTTAAACGTTCTATTTCATCAATAGAAACAACAAATGTATACAAGGGGAGGTTTGAGTCTTTATGCGGAATTAAAAAAGCAATGGCTTTAATTTCAGGCTCAGAAAAGTCTAACAATATTTTATAAAAAGCATCAGGAACGGCTACTTTTTCGTGTCCGATCGTTTTTAAACCTTGTTTTAAAACACCTCCGGTAACCACATATAAGCTTTTGTCTTTCGTAGCCCAATAGCGTGTTTTTTGTTCCAGTCGGTTCCAAATCCCTGAATTAAAATCATGGCGTTGGGGTGTAATATTAGAGGTTAAAAAAGTCTCATCATACGCTTCTTTGGAAAACTTTCGGTCGCCAGCCGGACAGAGATGTCCCTTGTCATAACCAGAATTTTTATAATTTTTGTAGTTGGCCGATTTACTGGATATTTTACTGTCGTAAATAAAATAAGGTCGTTTTCTATTGGTTCGAGTTATTTGAGTAGCATTTAATTCATAGGCCACCCATTCTGCTTGTTCAAAAGCTTCGTTGTATGATAAAGTGAAATTGCTATGACGCGCAATTTGATCGGTTGTAGAGCTTGGTAAAAGGTCAACACCATTCATTAAAAAAGTGCTTTCTACTTTTGGCGCGTTTGGGGTGTATAGCTGATAAATATAGAGCCCCAGTGCAGCAATAATAGTAAGCAGTCCGTAAATTACTTTTCTGTTTTTCAATTAGGATTTTTTTAGCTGAATTTCTTCAAAGTCGGCTGTTTTATCTAAGGTGTTAAACATATCAACAACCGAAATAGGAGGAGTGGTTAATTTTCGTTTGCTTAAATCAATCCACGCGGCATAAATCTTGATTTCGGCCGCAAGCACTCCGTCGGCTTTGTAAATATGATGCAACATTTTAAAACGTTCGCCTTGTTTAGAACAGCCTTGCAAAACCAAATCTACCGTGAGTTGTTCACCCAATTTAATTTCTCTATAGAAAGTAGTTTCTTCTTTAAAAAGTATGGGTCCGAAATTGTGAATTTCAAATTGTTCTAATGGCAATCCATTTTCATTAAAAAAGCTAACTCTACACTCGGCGGCATAATCATTATAAGCAGTATGACGCATGTGTTTATTAGCGTCAAAATCGGCCCATTTCGTTCGAAAAGTAATCTGATAAACCATGAATTAGTTTAAGACTTTTGCAATGCGTTTAAAGGCTTCTTTTAGCTCTTCCGTTGAAGCGGCATAAGATATTCTAATATTGTTTGGTGCTCCAAAGGCATCGCCCGTAACGGTTGCTACATTGGCTTTATCTAATAGAAACAACGAAAAATCTGAGGCATTGTTTATTTTAAATCCATCAATTGTTTTTCCAAAAAACGATGTTACATCCGGAAACACATAAAAGGCACCTGTTGGCGTGTTTACCGTAAGCCCTTTAATATCGCGAATCATATCCAACACCAAATCTCTTCTTTTTTTAAACTCATCAACCATGTATTGAATCTTTGAAACGGGTGCATCTAATGCGGTAATGGTAGCGCGTTGTGCAATACAATTGGCTCCTGAGGTGATTTGCCCTTGCATTTTTGTACATGCTTTGGCGATCCATGCTGGTGCTCCGATATATCCAATACGCCATCCCGTCATAGCAAACGCTTTCGCTACACCGTTTACGGTAATGGTTCTGTCGTACATACTTTCTATGGCAGCAAAACTAAAGCTCGGTTGCCCATAATTTATATGTTCATAAATTTCATCAGAGAGGATATAGATGTTTGGATGTTTTTCCAACACCTTCGCCAATGCTCTGTATTCTGCTTCGGTATATGAATTACCACTCGGATTGTTAGGCGAGTTAAAGAAAATCATTTTTGTTTTAGGGGTAATCGCCGCTTCTAATTGTTCCGGTGAAATTTTAAAGTTATTTTCAATAGTAGAAGGAATCTCTACATAAGTAGCTTCAGACAACATGGCTATTGCCGAATAACTCACCCAATACGGTGCTGGTAATAATACTTCATCACCAGGATTTAATAATACCTGTGCTACGTTTGCAATCGATTGCTTTGCACCCGTTGATACAACAACTTGATCTTCGGTATAAGTTAAATTATTATCTCGCTTAAATTTTCTACAAACCGCTTCGCGCAATTCTAAATAACCGTTAACGGGAGTATATGAATTGTAATTGTCATCAATGGCTTGTTTCGCAGCTTCTTTAATAAAATCAGGCGTATTAAAATCGGGCTCACCCAAACTTAAACTTATAATGTCTATGCCTTGATCTTTTAATTCTCTGGCTTTTGCAGCCATTGCTAATGTTTGTGAAACAGGTAAATTATTTATTCTATCAGAAAGTTGTTGCATGTTCTATGGACCTAAAAAATTAAGTCTCAAAAATATAGATTAATCAGCAATAAATTGGCAACAAAACAACAATAAATCAACAAAGTTAAATTTCAAACTAATTTTGATGAAAAGTAAAATCAATAAATAAAACTGCTAGGTGAATTATGCCATTGCAGGTTTCTTACCCAATTCTTTTAGTTGTTGAAAGTGAGAAATAATGGCCGCTCGTGTAGTTTGATATTCATTATACGGCAAGTTAAACTCTTGCGCTGTTTTCTTTACAATTTTAGCCAAATCTTTATAATGTACATGGCTGATGTGTGAAAACAAGTGGTGCTCAATTTGTCTGTTTAAGCCACCGGTAAACCAACCTACTATTTTGTTTTTTGGAGCAAAATTAGCGGTTGTAAATAACTGGTGAATGGCCCAAGTGTTTTTCATATTCCCTTCTGAATCAGGAACTGGCATGTCTGTACTTGGCATCACATGTGCTAATTGAAAAACAAGACTTAAAATAATACCAGCGGTATAATGCATGATAAAAAAGCCAATAAGCACTTGCCACCACGTATAACCAACAACTAAAGGTAATACCACCCAAAGTGAGTAGTAAATAATTTTACCAATGATTAATTTGGTCCATTGCGTAGCTGGATGTGGCATTTTACCGTACGATAATTTGCGTTTTAAATATAAATAGGTTTGTTTGAAATCGGTTGTAATCGCCCAATTTATCGTTAACAATCCGTACAGAAAAATTGAATAGTACTGTTGATATTTATGCATTTTAAGCCAATCTGAATTTTTCGAAAATCGAATCACTCTACCGGCATCAATATCTTCATCATGTCCTTCAATGTTGGTATACGTATGGTGCAATACATTGTGCTGTACTTTCCAATTGTAATCATTTCCGGCAAGGATATGGATACTACTTCCCATTAATTTATTGATCCACTTTTTACTAGAAAAAGATTCGTGATTGGCATCGTGCATAACGTTCATACCAACACCTGCTATTCCTACTCCAGTGATTATCATAAACAATATTTGTGTCCATGCTGGTAGATTTAAGGTAAGCAATAAAATTAAGGGTGTAAATAGCAAAGCGAACATGATAATTGTTTTGAAATACAATTTCCAGTTGCCTGTTTTTTTAACGTTGTTTTCTTTAAAATAGGTGTTAATTCGCTTATTTAACGTTCTGAAAAATTTAGCAGAGTCTACTCTAGAAAACTTGATAGATATATTTGACATATGAGTTGTGATCTTGTTTATGAGTGCAAAATTACATCATTTTAAGCTTAAATTAGGGTTTTATGGTCAATTTATACATTTTTTAACAATAAAGTTTAATTTTGCAGTATAGATATATGAAACAAATTACTACTTATTTTAACGAATTATCAGAAGCTAAATTGCATCAATTTGAGCAACTGGAAGCATTATATAAAACTTGGAATGCTCAAATCAATGTCATATCTCGTAAAGATATAGACGAATTATACCTGCGTCATGTACTCCATTCACTGGGTATTGCTAAGGTGCAGGCTTTTCATCCAAAAGCGCGCATTTTAGATGTGGGCACGGGCGGTGGTTTTCCTGGAATACCCTTGGCTATTTTATTTCCGGAAACCAAGTTTTATTTGGTTGACTCCATTGGTAAAAAGATAAAAGTAGTGAAAGAGGTTGCCAATGCCTTGGGATTAAAAAATGTACGTGCAGAGCACGGTAGAGCCGAAATAGTAAAAGGAGAATTTGATTTTGTGGTGAGTAGAGCCGTTACCAATATGGATGATTTTGTGAGTTGGACCCGTAAAAAAGTGGCCAAAAAACAACGTCATGAATTGCACAATGGTATTTTATATTTAAAAGGAGGCGACCTTACTGAAGAGTTAACTAATTTCCCAAAAGCGAAGTTATTCGATTTAACAGACTATTTCACGGAAGAGTTTTTTGAAACAAAAAAAGTAGTCCATATCCCGTTAAAGTATCGGCCTTAGTTGGATTTTAACTTTAGCAGGTTATTAGCGAACTTTCTATTTTTTATCTAAAAGTGATGCGTGAGTAAACGGTCTAACCCATTTTTGACATCATTTCACCTACATGAGATAAAACTTCTGTATGCTCTTTTGAAGGACTAAAGTCTATCATTTTAAGATCCATTTCAACAATTGCCGTATGACCTGAAGGCAAATAAAATATATCTCCTTTTTCTAGTACTTCTTCTTTACCATCATCATAAATTATTTTAAATTTTCCCTCAAGAATATACCCGTAATGTGGGCAATGACAGCTGTCATTAGCGAGCCCTTTAAGCAATGGGGTGAAATCTGTTCCTTTTGGGAGTTCATGGAAGTTTACATCCATTCCACCGAATCCAGAAATTGTACGCATTATTGTACCTGGTGCTTGTAGTGTAACTGGAATGTCATTTTTGTTGATTTTCATTTTATGAATTTTTAATAGTTACTTATTTCTAAATATGGAATAAATTCACTTTAGTAACGATAAAACGAAGATCGCAATTTTTATTGTAAAAGTCAAATTAACAGTGTCTTAAGGCTCCGTACTCTTCACAACATCTTCTTTATTCCACCCTGTCAATCCCGCAGAAACTACAAATTTCATTACATCACTTGAGTTGATATCTACAGGCGTAATATTGGCTTTTGGCACAATAAATAATTCGCCAGAGAAATTATAGGAGTGTGGAAAATAAACCGCTACTTTTTCTTTTAGATGAAGTAAGTCTAAATTTTCTTCGGTGATAAAGCCCAGTTTTTCTAAATCAGAATTTAAATTCACTTTTACCAATACCGGTTTGCTAAATTTCTTCTCTTTCCCCACAAAGGCAGAAAACAAATCGTTAAAAGCAGAATAAATAAAATTCAATAAAGGCACACGAGCGATTAAGTTTTTAAATAAAGCTTTGATAGGTTCGGCAATAAAGGTTCTACCAATAAAACCAATCAATATTAAAAATAACAATAAGGTTAAAAAGCCCAATCCCGGAATTTTTATATCAAAAAACTTTACTAATAACTCCTGTAAAAGGCCATCCATAAACATAAAAACGGCATAAATTATATAGGTGGTAATACCAATAGGAGCGATGTATAATAAACCTTGTAACAGGTAGCTGACTAATCTTTTCATGATAACTGATTTTAGACAACGAAGTTATGATTTCGCTCTAAGCAAAAAAAATCTTTTGTAAATCTTAATGAAATTTTGTTTTAACCCCAATAGAGCTTCTGTTAAACTCATAGATATAATTGATAGTATATTCAATTAAATAGATGATAAATCTATGGAAATGGCTGAATAATTCGGTAAATTTGGGAGTATAAATAACTTTTAAAATTTTGTAAATATGGATAGTAGTTTAGGTGATGTTAGCAAATGCCCATTTCATGGGGGCGCATTAAAGCAAAGTGCAGGAGGAGGGTCTTCAGTAAATGATTGGTGGCCAAATCAATTAAAGTTAAATATTCTTCGTCAAAATTCTTCAGGTGTGAATCCTATGGATGCCGATTTTAACTATGCGGAAGCGTTTAAATCATTAGACTTAAAAGCTGTCAAACAAGATTTGTATGATTTAATGACGGATAGCCAAGATTGGTGGCCTGCTGATTATGGTCATTACGGTCCGCTATTTATTCGTATGGCTTGGCATAGCGCAGGTACGTATCGTATTCAAGATGGTCGTGGTGGTGCCGGTTCTGGCTCACAACGTTTTGCACCATTAAATAGTTGGCCAGATAATGCCAACTTAGACAAGGCACGTTTATTATTGTGGCCTATTAAAAAGAAATACGGTAAAAAATTATCGTGGGCTGATTTATTAATTCTTGCCGGTAACTGTGCACATGAATCGATGGGCCTAAAAATGGTTGGCTTTGCAGGAGGTAGAGAAGATATATGGCAACCAGAAGAAGATATTTATTGGGGGGCTGAAACAGAATGGTTAGGAAATAAGGAACGTTATGTCGATGATGAATTGGAAAATCCACTCGGGGCGGCACATATGGGATTGATTTATGTAAACCCTGAAGGACACAATGGAAATCCGGATCCTGTAGAGGCTGCACATTATATACGTGATACGTTTGGACGTATGGCGATGAACGATTATGAAACAGTAGCATTGATAGCCGGTGGTCATACTTTTGGTAAAACACACGGTGCTGCAAGCCCTGATGACTACGTTGGTGTAGAGCCTGCTGCTGCAGGAATAGCCGATCAAGGATTGGGTTGGAAAAATAGTTATGGTACGGGTAGCGGTGTTGACACCATTACCAGTGGCTTAGAAGGTGCTTGGACCAATACACCTACCCAATGGGACAATAACTTTTTTGAAACACTTTTTGGATTTGAATGGGAATTAACCAAGAGTCCAGCCGGTGCCCATCAATGGAAACCAAAAAACAATGCGGGTGCAGGTACCGTTCCAGACGCACATGACCCAAACATAAAACGCGATCCGTTTATGCTAACGACCGATCTTTCTTTACGGATGGATCCGGCATACGAGAAAATTTCACGACATTTTTATGAAAATCCTGATGAATTTGCAGACGCCTATTCAAAAGCTTGGTTTAAACTAGTTCACCGTGATATGGGGCCAAAATCGCGCTATTTAGGACCAGAAGTGCCTAAAGAAGAATTGATTTGGCAAGACCCTATTCCTACAGCAGCTTATGAATTGATAAATGACCAAGACATTGCCGATTTAAAAGCAAGTATTGCAGGCGCTGGTTTGTCTATCTCACAATTGGTAAGTACCGCATGGGCTTCAGCTTCTACTTTTAGAGGTTCTGATATGCGGGGAGGTGCCAATGGAGGACGAATTAGACTCGAACCACAAAAAAACTGGGAAGTAAACAACCCAAAGCAATTAGCAACGGTATTGAGTGCCCTTGAGAACATCCAAAAAGAATTCAATGCAATACCAGGGAGTAGAAAAGTTTCTATGGCCGATTTAATTGTATTAGGAGGTTCTGTAGGAGTTGAACAGGCTGCTAAAAAAGCAGGTCATGCATTAACGGTTCCATTTACTGCTGGGCGTACCGATGCTTCTGATGCGCAAACGGATGTAGAAAGTTTTGATGCATTGCGACCACTTGCTGATGGATTCCGAAATTATTACGGTGCTAAAAATACTGCTTCGGCGGAAGAAATGTTGGTAGATAGAGCACAATTATTAACGCTTACAGCACCAGAAATGACGGTGTTGGTTGGTGGATTGCGTGTATTGGATACCAATTTTGATCACTCCAATCACGGAGTGTTCACCACTAATAAAGAGGCGTTGACCAATGATTTCTTTGTGAATCTACTCGATTTAGATACCACATGGAAAGCAACTACCGAGACTGAAACTATTTTTATGGGAAGTGACCGTAAGTCAGGTGAAGTAAAATGGACAGGATCACGCGTAGATCTTATTTTTGGTTCCAACTCTGAGTTGCGTGCACTGGCAGAAGTATATGGTTCTGAAGATGCGAAAGACAAGTTTGTAAAAGACTTTGCTGCCGCTTGGACGAAAGTAATGAACCTAGATCGTTTTGATTTGGCCTAGTTCGGTTGGTCATAACAACTAGCAAAATAAAAAGGGCGGTTCGTTTTAGAATCGCCCTTTTTTAATGCCTTGGCTAGTGTGGTTCACAACTCTTTTTGATAGAGGTTGTAGGTAGACAGCGGCAGTATTTTTTCTCCCACTTTTACAAAACCCTGCTTTTCATAATAGGCACAGAGTTTGGGGTTTTTAGCGTCACAATCGAGTCGTAAATAGGTAAAGTTTTTGGCCTTAGCTTCCCTTGCTATTTTTTGAAGTACGGTGCTTCCAATTCCCTGACCTTCATATTTTTCTATGACTACCAATGAATGGACATAGTAGGCTTTGTCATTCGTCTCGCCCCAGTACAGTACATCATTGGTTAAAATTCGTACCATACCTATCAAATCTTCATGGGTATTTTTAATAAAGAAAAATTCGTTGTTGGCAATACCTTCTTTTACCCAGTTTACTTTTTCAATGGGTGGGTTTTTCCAATACTGCCAATGATCAATTTGCTGTTTCGCAATTTTTTCAGCCGCCGCTTTAAAGAGCTCCAGTACGTTGTTGAAATCGGTTGGGGTTATTTGGTGGAGGTTGAAATTCATGGAGGGGTTAAGACAGTTTTTTTGTTTAGGTAATTTAACTTAGCTTTTAGATTTTTTTAAAGGATTGTGAAAGGGTATGACTTTAGGTGTTGGTAATTAAGTTATGTCATTAAATTGTAATTCTCGCTTGGCGGAAATAATAAATCTAGACAATTTGCATTGAGTTTGAAATTACATCCTTTGTCTATCACCTTGCCACTAGGCATTCTCTTAATTGGATAATCCATTGTTATTGCACCAGTTTCTACTAGGATTTCAAATTTATCAACCATTGGATTTCTTGTGTGCTCTACCTCAATGAAATGGAAATACTCGTTATTATCTTCAATCTTACTTTCAGCTTTAATCCAAAAAGTTTCTTTATGTTTTTTTAATAATGCTTTTCGCAAAGTTTCTAGTTCCCAAACTAGAAAATCGCCAATTTCTGGTTTATCGGAATTCTCAACAAGCCAGTCTTTTTTATCCTCAATTCTTAATATTAAACCTTGCGCATTTCGGCCCGTTCCTCGCATTGTGTTATACAAACGGAAAATACCTTTTTCCCAATATCCGAAGGCATCCAAAATTTCAACTCTTGATTTGAATTTGCTTAATTTCCAATTCGGTGTTTTACCAAACAATCCTTTTCTGTTATTCCTAGCGTCTCTAAAAGATTTAAGTTCGATTCCCTTATAATCTGGTGCTTTAGAAGAATTCATTTCAATTCCAAGTAAGGATTCTATAGTTCTTCCGATTCCAGTATCTGAATTGACCTCAGATTTGACAAAACCTTTATTAGATATCAGTTTAAGTTTATTAAGCAATTCAATTGCAATTTTGCTTTCGTTAAAATTAATAGATGAAATTAACTCATGAAAAGGATTAATTATTGCTGAATTAATTAATGCTACAACATCTAATTTGGTCAAGTTAAATACTTGAAAACTATCATTATAATATGTGATTGCAATAATATCGTTTGGGTCTGCAATTTTAGTTAAACTGTAAAACCAGATTCTTGGGTCTCCATTTTTAGTTAATGGACGATATAATGATGCTTTTGATTTTACAGTCTTAAAACCTGTATGAATAACTGTTGGAATTAATACCTTATAATCAGGACCTTGTTTTTGTAATTCGTAATCGTGGATATTTTCACTTTTTAAAAAATTCCGTACGGAACCGGTAGCATCCATAATGGATTTTTTTAATCCAGTTTCGGTTGGTTCAATTAAAGAAAGAGAAACTTGGTTTTTCGTTAGGAGTTTAATTTTGTCCTGCTCTCCGTCTGTAAGTTTTCTCACTTTATATTCTTTAAAATTTCACTTGCGACTGCCCTTGCTAATAAAGGAGGTACAGCATTTCCTACTAATGTGTATTGTGGCACTTCAGTTTTTCTATTATTCCCACCAGTTGAACGTTTTCCTTGAAACACAAAAGAGTCGTCAAATGATTGTAAACGCGCCATTTCTCTAACTGTTAAGGACCTTGGCGAATTATAATGAATGTAATCATCTGCAATAGTCATTATTGTAGAACTTTGTTCGTCTGGTTTTAAAACATTGTAATTTCTCTTGTTTGTAGAAAGATTTAATTTCTCAAGTTCTGGTTGTGCTTTTTTATAATTACCATTTTTTAAAATCACACCAAGTCTTTCAATAACGGTTTCGTTTTGATTACTTGTTTTGTGATTGTTGAGTATGTCGAAATATTTTTCTCCACTCTCCAAGCCTTCTGTATTCCTTACATAAAACGGTTTTGTTTGAGGTTTAAAACGTTCTATTAATCTGCCTTTTTTTGACCATTCTGCAAATGATTTTCCGCCTTTAGAAATAGGCTTTCCATCAATTTTTCTTTTTTTGAGAAGTTTAGCCATTTTTTTTGCTGTTCCGTTATATTGGTCAGAAATATCAATTTCTTCATATCTATGCGCTTCCTGATTATTACCAATAAAGTCCAAATCATACAAAGCTTCAAAAATGGTTACTTTTTCTTCTTCGGAAACTGTTGCGGGTATTTCAGAAATATACTTTTGGTCTTTACGGCAGCCAATAAAAAGCACTCTTTCTCTGTTTTGAGGAACTCCATAATTTGAAGCGTTAGCAACAAATGGTTGTTCTATTTTATAAAGTCTAATGCTTTCAAGAATAGTTGCTAATTCCTTTTTCTGCGATTTATTACAATGAGATTTTAATATTTCGATAGATTCATCAAAAGAAATTGTGTAGATTTTTAAGGAAGTTATTATATCCTCACAATCTTTTTTGTATTTAGATGGAACTTTTAAGGCTTTAAAAGAATTCTCTATTTTTGAAATAACATTTTCAGAACTTATCACTGTTAGGAAATCAGTAAAAGCAGTTGCGAAATCATCACTATCGATATTGCAAAAATCTTTCTCTTTTATAATGTCACGTTTTAATTTGTCCCATTCTTTTGTTCGTGCTAAAAGATTAAAACCGTGTCGGATGGTATTAATATTTTCATCCGTCTTACTGGTTTTGTAGTCTACAATTTTTGGTGTTAACTTTTTAAATCTGTTTTCCACAAACCTTATGAAATCCTCTCTCCCGGATTCTTTATCTTTTTCGAGTAATTTTTCGAGCTCTACTCTTTTTACTATACTATCAAAAAGAAATGAATTCGATTCATTTCGAACTTTTTTGATAAATGAATTTAATAATGGTATTTCTTTAGTGTCAACAATTGAGTTGATTTCTTTGAGGATTAACTCTTTTATTTTCCCGCCTTCTTTAGTCAGAATCCCTTTCACATTTTCCATAACGAAATATTTAGGTTGTAAAACCTTGATTACTTCGAGGTAATGTGAAAATAGATCATCTTTTTTGTCGAATTTTTTACGTTTTCCGGCTAGGCTAAAGCTTTGACAAGGTGGCCCACCACAGACAACATCAATTTTTTTACCATCAATTTTTTCTAATAAATTGTCTAGAAAATCTGGTTCAGTTATGTCTTGTTTTAAAAACTCTGCATCTAGCCCTAATTGGTGATTATAGCGAACTACGTGAGTTAATTCACAATTTTCATTTATATCGTTGGCAGCAATGAAATCGAAGTATTTATTATTTGATTCGGCTTGAAGAAATCCCTCGCTAAAACCACCTGCTCCGGCAAATAAATCTACAAACGTGAAAGGTTTACCGTAGAGGGAAACTTGCTCTTTTACAATATTTACGTTGCTATTTTCTTTGTAGTTCTCAATGTGTTCGTTTAAAAATGTTTTAACTTCATCTTGATTAAATGTTTTTTTATTTGAATGGTGTAAAAGTTCATCTGCTCTTTCTCTCAAAAAATCTAAATAATGATTAATTTCGTGAGACTCGATGCTCAATCCCGTTGCTTTTTGCTTTGTTTTGTCGAAATTATTTGATTCTATTTTTTGACCTGTCGAAACCTTAACTTGACTCCCGTTGCAGTTTATTCTAAGATGAATTGGTGCAAACCCTTTTTTGTCAGGTTTGTCCAAATAAAAATTTATTGTTGCCATAATTATTCACGGACGTTTTTACGTACACGGACAAATTTACGGACATTTTTTGTAATTCCTATTTCAATTTCAATTTTGTTTTACTTAGACAATAGAAAAAAAGCCTTATCAAATTTGATAAGGCTTTTAGCTTCTTCGTTGTACTCAGAATGATATTTTATTGTTCTAAGAACGGATATTTATAATCTGTTGGAGGAACAAATGTTTCTTTAATAGTACGATTTGAGGTCCAACGTAACAGGTTCCAAACTGAACCTGCTTTGTCATTGGTACCAGAACCTCTAGCCCCACCAAAAGGTTGTTGGCCTACTACCGCACCTGTTGGTTTGTCATTGATATAAAAGTTACCAGCCGCATTTTCTAACGCATTGGTAGCATAATCAATAACATAACGGTCGCCACTAAAAATACCACCTGTTAAGGCATATTCTGATGTTTGATCTACAGCCTGTAATGATTCTTTCCATTTCGCATCATCATACACATAAATAGTAATTACCGGGCCGAATAACTCCGTACACATGGTAGTATATTTTGGGTCGCTTGTAACAATTACCGTAGGCTCAATAAAATAACCTTTTGTTTTGTCGTGATTTCCACCTACTAGAATCTCCGCATTTGAATCGGCTTTTGCTTGGTCTATATAACTTGAAATTTTATCAAAAGACGCTTCGTGAATCACCGCATTTACGAAATTCGACGTGTCGTCAGGGCTTCCCATTTTAATGGATTTTACCTGCTCAACAACTGTTTTTTTAACGTCTGCCCATAAACTTTTTGGGATATAAGCTCTAGAAGCAGCAGAACATTTTTGTCCTTGATACTCAAAAGCACCACGAACAATACCTGTTGCTACTTGTTTTGCTCCTGCAGAAGCATGTGCCCAAATAAAATCTTTTCCACCAGTTTCACCAACAATACGCGGATAGGTTTTGTATTTATCGATGTTTTGGCCTATTTGTTTCCATAATAATTTGAAAATATGGGTAGATCCAGTAAAGTGCAATCCTGCAAAATCAGCGTGATTTAAAACCGTATCACTAATCATAACCGGGTCGCCATACACTACATTAAGTACACCATCGGGTACACCTGCTTCCTTAAATAGGTCAACAATAACTTGTGCCGAATATACCTGACTGTCTGAAGGTTTCCAAACACATACATTACCCATCATAATTGGTGCTGCACATAAATTGGCGGCAATAGACGTAAAGTTAAAAGGGGTAATGGCATAGGTAAAGCCTTCTAAGGCGCGGTATTCCATTCTATTCCAAATACCAGGAGCAGATTCTGGTTGATTGGCATAAATTTCGGTCATAAATTCTACATTGAATCGAAAGAAATCGATCATTTCACATGCCGCATCTATTTCTGCTTGAAATACATTTTTAGATTGTGCTATCATAGTAGCAGCATTCATACGTGCTCTGTAAGGACCTGCTAATAATTCAGCAGCCTTTAAAAAGATAGCAGCACGGTGTTCCCATGAGGTTTTTGACCATTCGGTACGTGCTTCTAAGGCATTGGCAATGGCTTCATCTACATGTTTCTTTTCTGCTTTGTGGTATTGACCTACCGTATGCTTGTGCTCATGTGGAGGATGAATAGAAACGGTATTGCCGGTTCTTATTTCTTTACCACCGATATAAAAAGGAATGTCAACCTGCTCGTTATACATTTTTTTATACATAGCCAATAATTCATTGCGTTCTGGGCTATTTGGTTTGTATGATTTAACGGGTTCGTTTATTGCTTTTGGTACATTATAAAATCCTGTTGCCATTTTGTTATGTTGTTTTAGGTAATTCGACTAAATTTGGAGTGCAAAGTTACAGCTTTTAAATGAAAATTTTTTGATTCAGTTTTTGATATTTTGACTGGGCTCAGTACCGTGGAAAGCAAAAATAATTAATGCGTCAATTAGAAACCTGTCAACTTTGCACTGATAATTAAAAACTCATAATTCAATACATGTGTACAGTAACGTATCTTCCTTTAGGGAATGCTAATTTTATATTAACTTCAAGTAGAGATATTCCGTTTGCACGGGAAAGTGCAACACACCCCAAAAAATATGTCGAAGACGGTATTGAACTGTGGTATCCCAAAGACGGAAAGGCCGGAGGTACCTGGATAGGACTCAGTGAAAACAAGCGTTTGATTTGCCTATTGAATGGGGGCTTTGTGTATCATACGTCGCGTGAAAACTATGAAAAGAGTAGGGGGCTGATTGTAAAAGAATTATTGCGTTGTGCTGATATCCGTAAAGGATTGGAACGTGTTGATTTGAATGGTGTGGAGCAGTTTACACTCACTATTGTTGATTGGAACGATGGCTTAGAGCTGCTAGAATTTGTTTGGGATGGTGTTGAGAAACATACTAAAAAAATGCCTCAACAACCAGCAATTTGGTCTTCGTCAACTTTATATGATGCTGGTGTTAAGCAATTGCGGAAAGACTGGTTTGCCGAGTGGCAAGAAAAAAATGAGCCAACGCAAGACGCCATTTTAGATTTTCATCATACCGCAGGCATTGGCGATCAGTGTATTGATGTACTCATGAATAGAGGACAAGGTGGTACCGTGAGTATTACTTCCGTAAAGAAAGAGAAAGGGCAGCTAAACATGAAATACGAAGATGTTTCTACCCATCAAAAATCTGAACTTATTGGTGAAGTCACTGTGTAGTTAAGACTATTTTAATTAAATTTACGGTCTATAAATCGCTATGCATAGAAAGGGTATTAAATTTATTCTACTAGGAGTATTCATCCTCTTAACAAGTTGTTTTGAAATTATTGAAGAAGTGAGCTTTAATGAAGATGGCTCAGGAAATGTTATGCTTACTTTGAACTTAAGTCAAAGCAGAACAAAGTTAAATTCGTTCATGCTGTTAGATAGTGTAAACAAGTATAAGGTACCTTCTAAAATAGAAATTAGAGATCATTTTAATAAGATTGCAACAACTATTAAAAATACCAATGGAATTAGCAACGTACAGCATACTGTAAATTTTGACGACTATATATTTACTATTTCGTGTGATTTTAAAGATGTTGAAGCTTTAAATACCGTTATTTCTAATTTCAGTTCTAAAAATGAAGCGGCTTTAATTCAACAAAACAAACACTTTAGTTATGATCAATCTAAAGATGTGTTTACACGCAATTATCATTACGACTTGGCGACTGAGTTCAAAAAAACACAACTAGAAGATAGAAAGGTGATTGAATCTGCAACATACACTACCATTTATCGTTTTAAAAAACCCATCATTTCATCAAACAATCAAGCGGCTAAAATTGCAAGTAGTAAAAAAGCGGTGATGTTAAAAGTGAATGTTAAAGATATTATTACCAATCAAAAATCAATTAAGAATCAAATCACATTGCAGCATTAAATAGTATGAAAAAAGTTATCCTAATCGTTACCCTTTGTTTATTTCAATTCAGTTTTTCTCAGAACCTAGAAAATCACATTCCAAGTAACGTACAAGCCGTAGCTTCTATAAACGGAGATCGTTTATTAGAATTGGTAAGTTTGACAGCCTTAGAAAATTATTCATTTGTAAAAAAAATACTTAAAGATATTGATAGCAAAGACAGTACGACTGTTATTAAGAGCTTGAAAGATTTAGGTTTTAATATTGACTCTAAAGCCTATTATTTTTATCAGTCGTCAGACAGTATTCAATACCATAACTTTTTAATTAAACTATCAGATAAAAATAGCTTTGAAAATTTATTATCTGAGTACGATAAGAAAAGAATAGGGAGCGTTGATGGGGTTTCTACTTTGGTAGAGTATAGTACTGTAACCATGTGGAATGATTCGATGTTGTTGTTTTCTACTAGTGAAAGTTCGACTGCCTACTTTACCGAGCACGAAGAACGCTTTCAGGTATATTCAGAATTTGAAGATGAAGAGATTTACAGTATAAAATCTAGAGTGATTAAGAAATGGATTAAAAAGCATACCAATGACTTGTTTGGTAACATGAACAATACCTCTATTCTTACCAATAAAGAGTATGTAAAACACAAAAACAAAAAGGCGGCAATGTCGGTATGGGTCAATAATTATGGTGAATTGATGACTACAGCAATGTCTACTATTTATGGTTCGCCAATGGTTAATACGGGGCTGAATCCACAGGCTGGAATGACTGGCTTTGAAAGTGTATCAGCTCATTTGTTTTTTGATGCCGATCAAATAAAACTAACAACAGATATGGAAGTTAGTGCTGAATTGAGTAAAGCATTAAAAAAAATGTATAACTCAAAAATGGACAATGCCTTTTTTAACTATTTTAATAAAAATGAGGCCTTAGCGTATCTCAGTCTTTCCATGAATACACAGGCTATTTTTGAAGAATATCCTAATTTAATGACCAGCATGTACGGTGGGATGCTACCCGATTTCAAAGAAGAAATTAAGTTGAGTGGTGATTATCTTTCGCTTTTTTTAGATGAGGAAGCTATTGGCGAATTGGTTACTGGAGATGTGCTGTTTGTATTGAATGATATCGGAGAAAAGGAAATTGAATATACCTCTTATGAATATGATGAGAATTTTAATAGAACGGAAACCTTAGAAACCAAAAATGAAGTGCTTCCAGATTTCACCTTAATGATAGGTTCTGAAAAAGGAAAGTTACTTTCTAGATCTGTACTTTTAGGGGTAAAGCATAAGGTGATTGAAAGCAAGTCGGGTTATTATAAAATATTGGCTCCTAAAAAAGAAGTTCCTTTTGATCTTTTTATGGCGATAAAAGATGATATTTTATTTTTAACAACTTCTGAAGATAAAATCGCAAGTATTGTTAGAGGAGGTTTGAAAGCAGACTCAGGGAAACATGAGAAGTTGATAAAAGGGAGTGTTTCTGTAATGTATGTTAATGGGAAAGAGTTGTTGCGTAAAGTGCCTCAAGACGAATTGAGTAGTAATGAGAAAGGGTATTTTGACTTTGTGAATGAAAATTTTTCTGAAGCCTATTTTAAAACCGCCAAAATTAAAAAGAACCAGATTGTTTCTGAAATGATTGTGAATACACCACAAAATTACGACAATGCGCTAGCGTTCTTATTTCATTTTATTGAAACTTTTGCCAAATAAGAATGAAAAAGAGGCTTGTTTCTATAGTTCTAATCATCGTTTTGCTATTTGTTGCAGGCTATGTGTTGAGGTATAAATTAGGCTTAAATTTTAGTGAGAAAGTTCCGAGTACGGCAACCGAACTTATTCATGTTAATCTACGGAAGTTCGAGCAACAATTGTTGACTGATTTTGTAACACATCCGTTTGCCTACATTCGATTAAAAACAGCTAAAAAGAAGCGTAAAAGGTCGTTTCTAAAGGAGATAGACCTTCCGAAAAATGTATTGTTTTATAAAAATCATTCCAACTTCAAAGGTGCTTGGTATAGTAACGTTGTCAATGTAAAAGACAGCACTTCTTTTTCTTCGTATTTAGAGGGTGAAAACTTTACAAAAACAGCGCATGCTGATCTAACTGTTTTTAGTAAGAAAAATCTATTTGTAGCACTAAAAGGAAAACGTCTAATACTCATTTTTAAGTACAATAAACAGGCCGATGTGCTGAGAGCTGCAACTTCAATTTTCAATGAGACTAATTTTTTACCTAAAACAGCACCGCTATTAGCCGCACTTTCAAATACCAAGAGCGTTATGTACTATGCAAGCGGGTCAAGTAATTTTCTAGAGGCCGATTTTAAAAAGAGGTTTTTTGAAATACACGGCGTGCTAGCCTCTGATCTATTTAAATCTGAAGTGCAGGCAGAATCGGTAGCTACTTCCGTTGCGAGCATGTCTTTTGTGTTGAATAAAAAGGGCACGGGTTTTAGCAGGATTAAACAGTTTGTAAACAACACCAAGTTTAATGAAATTACGCATTTGTCGGTTGATTCAATCTTCAATAAATGGAGCGGAGCTGTGAATTTTGAATTGACATCAATTAACACAAAACTGGATACGATTGTTAGCTATGACTATGATGATGATTTTAACAAAGTTGAAAAAGTGAGCACCCAGAAAGTAGTACAGCCAAATTTTTCATTGCTGATGAAATCTGAAAATAGAAACGCACTCTTTGACTATTTATTAGAAGAGCGCGCAGTTCAGATGGTTGAAGAAGATACCTTATTTGTGAGTATGCCTTTGTATAGGTTATATGCGCAGTCTATTGGCAATAGCCTCTACATTTCATCAAATAAAAATGAAGGTTTACAGTCGAAAGAAGGGATTAAATCTAAACTAACTGCTTTTTTTGATGTTGAGAAATACTTAAAAAATCAACTTGAATTCTTTCAGCTTCCAGCAGAAAATAAGCTGTTAAAACAACTACAATCAGTTTCGATACAGCTGTCTGAAGAAAATAATTTGAGGCTAAAAGTAACTGCTAAGAATAAAAATAGAAATAGTTTAGGGCAGCTTATAGCACCTAATTAGTAAATTAAAAAGACAACTAACGTTAATATACTAAATCCAAAGGCAGCCATAATCAAAAAAGAAAAATTAGTTAAGAAGAATTTAATGATTGTTTTTATCCATCCTTGTTTGTAAAAGCTTTTCATAGCTAACAACAGATAAACAGCAAATAAGATCATGAAAATAGTGATCATTAATTCAGAATTATTTTCGGAAAAATAACTAATCCCTAAAAATAGCAACATCAATAAAAAGAATACGGTCTGTGTATAAAATACAAATACCATATGTTCCATATAGCTGTATTTTCGCCGCACATAAATGAGTTTTAAAAACAAGGCAAAAATGGGTAAAAATAGAAAGATCGCTATGGAAAGACTGGAAAAGAGTTTATCATTAAAACCACCTTCGTCCTTCATCATGTCATAACTGTTCTTTGCTTTAGTATAGTAAAAACGATTCCAAAAAGTATTTTCATGACCTAGGCTATCTAGGGCCTGCACTGTTGAGACTTCTTTGTTGTTTTTATAATAGGTGAAATAGGTCTTCATTTTATTAAAAAAACCATTGCCATCAAAGCCCTCATTTTTTATAGAATCATTGATGGCTTGTTTGTTTTTTAAACTATCTAAGTCTATGTTGTTCGCCTTTAAGGTAGAGTCAACGGAAATCGGAATCTCTTTTTTGGTGTTGCCTAGTGCAAGATCTAAAATAGAGTCGCGTTCCTTGCTTGTAAGTTCTTTACCATTATTAGTTCCAAAATTGATGATTGAACTTTTCTTATTAATAGTTCCATCGCTATTTAACCGATCGATGGAGTTTTTAAAACCTAAAGTGATAAAGAATATTAATGAAACGGTTAAATAGGTGCGAAACGGATTGACGTAAACTTTGCGTTTACCGGAAATAAATTCATAAGCTACTTTTCCAGGTTTTAGAATTAAAGGAATAACGGTTCTCCATACGCGTGAATCATAGGTGAATAAATCGCCAAAAAATTCGTCTAAAAATAATCTAAAACTGAGTTGTTTGATATTGTTGCGTTGGCCACATTCTGGGCAAAAATTTTCTTCACCATTTAGAAGCGTATTGCAATTCAAACATGAATTACCACGTTCTCTGGCAGGGAGTACTTCCTTAGTTTTCTTTTTAAACAACTGTAGCATTGGTTAAAAATAGTTTTTTTTAGAAAAACAGCAGAAAGAAAAGTTGTTTAATTCAGTACCGCAGGTACATTTAATTGAAATGAAGGGATTTTTACTCTAAACTTTTTTGTAGTTGTAAAGTTTATCATATTAAAAAAACCGCGCATAGAACCAACGGGAGATGTTATATTAGAATAAGAGCTGTAGGTATAGCTTTTTTTAGGCTTTAAAATGGGTTTTTCGCCAATAACACCTTCTCCTTCAACAATTTCAATATTTTTTAGAGAATCAAAAATCTCCCAGTAACGACTGATTAACTGAACAGAGTCATTGCTTTGATTTTCAATAGTAATACTATAGCTAAACGAAAAATACATTCTGTATTTATAATAGTTTGAACCCTCAAACTTTGTTTTTACAGAAATCTTAATTCCATTTGTTACTTGCTGAACCATAGTTATATACTATAAAAAATAGATTGACAAATATAAGAATTGTTTTGCAAAGAACAATCTTATCTAAAAGCTAGACGTAAATTTTCTGAATTAGTTGCGTAAATTTTCTGAATTTGCATTTCCAACGCCGATTACCTGATCAAAACGAGTGCCATACGGCCTGTAATAAACAAGAACCGTATATTGATTTTCTGTTTGGTAAAAAGACCCCTCTATAGCACTCTTATTTATAGTTCCGTCCTCATTTTGTATAACATACGTATAGTTGTAAAAGCCTTGTTTCAATAATAACTTACCATGATATAACTTGGTGCTTGAGTCGTAGCGCATCTGGTTAGCTTCGGTAAGCTGCCAACCATTAAAATCACCATAAATATAAATGGGCTTGGTGCCAATATCTTCAAATGATTCTAGGCTAAAATGCACCCATGAATAATCACCTTCAGTATTAATGTCATCGGTGTCAATGGTTCTCAACACAAAATTTCCATTCACATCTGGGTTGTAGCTATAGCCCCGATGTAAGCGCTCTTCATCAGTATATAAATAGGTATTAAAAATATCCTTCAGCTCAGTACGTGCAATATTGTTGGTGGCATTTCGTATTTCTTTGGTGTCAAAATATAAATATTCATTGCCAGCCTCAAAAAATAGTTTTGCATTGTATTTGTACAACAATTGTGAGCCCTGAATAAATTGGGGTTTGGTGTTTTTTATAACTGTGTTCCAATCGTTATTTTGGTAAATGGCCGTTTTAATTTCCAAACTAGGGTTGTTGATTAGCACGTTTGGATGATTAATTGTAAACTGAATGTTTTGCTTGGTGTTGAGAGAAGCAATATCTCTACTTCTATGTGTAGTTACGCCTACAGTTACTGAAGGTTGATAGACTATAAATGGTCTAGTAAAAATCACTACATCACTTTCATCTAAAACAGAGATAAGGTAGTTGCCACTGATTTTTAACTGTATATTGTCATTGGGTAATTGTACTTTATAATGTGTATAGTCTTGTAAGGTGTTAAATGAGTTTTCGTAATCCCTGATGAGGTCGCTGTTAAAGCCATTTAAAAATTCAGTGGCATTTAAATTGGAATTTTCCCAATTGAAATCGTAATGTTCAATTTTATAGCTGTATCTTTTTTGATCACTTTCTAAGTCGTCAAACTCCAAAATAAAGGAATCTCCTAGCCGAATGATAGGCGCATAGGTATTCACTTTCAACGGCTTTAGCACAATCGATTGAATGTGGGCTGGTGGATTGATAGTGACTTTTTGTTGCGCAACAAGTGTTTGTATTACAAATGGAAGTGCGAGTACAAAATAAAATGCTTTTTTAAAGAATGCCATTGGCTGTTTTTTAGTAGAACAAATCAAAGGTTATACCGAAGTTGGTTGGTAAAAGTACTAAAAGAAAATTATTCTAATTTTGAAGTTTATTTAGAATTGATATAAATAACAAATTAAAGGTTATAAATGCCCGTAAATGCATCAAAAACACATACAAAATTTTTAAATTTGCACCGTTTTAAAGAGACAATAAATCCAAATATATAATATGTCACAAGACATTCGTATCAAAAAGGGCTTAAATGTTAAGCTTGTGGGTGAGGCTGAGAAGACAACTACTACAATTCCTTTAAGTAGTATCTACGCTATCAAACCCGACGATTTTCATAAAATTGTACCTAAACTATTAGTAAAAGCAGGTGAAGAAGTAAAAGCCGGTGAGGCGCTTTTTCATTCTAAAACGAATGAACAGTTGCTGTTCCCTTCGCCCGTAAGTGGTGAAATCGTTGAAATAGTACGTGGAGCAAAGCGCAAAGTTTTAGAAATTAAAATTTTAGCTGATAAGGAACAACGGTTTCATGATAATGGTAAAAAAGACATAGCTTCATTATCTGGTGAAGAAGTAAAAGCACATTTGTTGGCAGCTGGTTGTTGGCCGTTTGTTAAACAACGTCCTTATGACGTGGTTGCAGATCCAAACAAACAACCCAAAGCCATTTTTATCTCAGCATATGCAAGTGCACCTTTGGCAGCCGATTTAGATTATACCTTAAAAGGAAAGGAAGCAGAATTACAAGTCGCTGTATCGGCTTTAGGTAAGTTAACAGAAGGTAAAGTACATGTTAGTGTTGGTAAAAACACCAATTCTGCATTGGCCAATCTTAGTGGAATTAGCCTACATAAAGTGTCAGGGCCACACCCTAGTGGAAATGTGAGCACGCAAATTGCTAAAATTGATCCGATAAATAAAGGAGAAGTTGTTTGGGTAGTAACGCCACAAGATTTAGCGATCATTGGTGAATTATTATTAACTGGTAAATTTAATGCAAAAAGAACGGTTGCTTTAACAGGATCTAAATTTGCGAAACCAGCATATGTAGAAGTAACGATAGGCGCAACAATAGCTGATATTACGGCGAATAATCTCGATGCTGAAAACACTCGAATTATCAGTGGTAATGTATTGTCAGGTACACAAGTTTCTAGCGATGGATATTTAGGGTATTATGACAATCAAGTTACAGCAATTCCAGAAGGAGATGACTATGAACTATTTGGATGGAATAAGCCAATTTTCAATAAAATTTCAAATTCTAGAGCACTTACTTTTTCGTGGTTAACACCTAATAAAAAATACGATCTAAATACCAATACCAACGGTGAGCATAGAGCTTTTGTATTAACAGGAGCCTATGAAGAAGTCTTTCCACTAGATATTTATCCGATGCAAATCTTAAAAGCGTGTTTGTATCAAGATTTAGATGAAATGGAAGCGTTGGGAATGTATGAAGTGGCACCAGAAGATTTTGCTTTAACAGAATTTATTTGTGTATCTAAACAACCACATCAACAGATAATTAGAGAAGGTTTAGATTTAATGTTAGAAGAAATAGGTTAATAAATAAGAGTTAGATTCAAGGTCACCCTGATCACAGTTGAAGGGATAAAAAAAACAAAATGGGTTTAAAACAAAACTTACATAATTTAAAAGAAAAGTACAAAGGGACTAAAATGGCACCTGCGTTTAACGCAATCCACACCTTTCTGTATTTGCCAAACGAAATAACGCATAACGGTACACATATTAAAGCCGCAGATGATTTAAAGCGTACCATGAATATCGTAATTATGTCATTAGTGCCATGTTTACTTTTTGGTATGTTCAATGCGGGGTATCAACATCATTTAGCTTTAGAAGAAATTCACGCAGTATCAGGAGGTTTTTTCAGTAGTGAATTTTGGACATTAAGTAACTTTACAGTTGGTTTTTGGAAAATTTTGCCATTGGTATTGGTTTCTTATGGTGTTGGATTAGCAGTAGAATTTGTTTTTGCCGTTATCAAGGGTCACGAAGTAGAAGAAGGCTATCTCGTAACAGGTATGTTAGTTCCGTTAATAGTACCTATTGATACACCGTTGTGGATGTTATCAGTGGCTGTTATTTTTGGAGTAGTCATCGGTAAAGAAGTATTTGGTGGTACCGGTATGAATATCCTCAATCCTGCATTGACCATTCGCGCATTTTTATTCTTTGCCTATCCTACATGGATGAGTGGAGATAAAGTATGGGTGCACGGTGCTGTAGAAAGAGATCAATTGATAGCAGCTGGTCAACAATTAGACGCTATTTCTGGTGAAACACTATTAGGTGGTTTGGCTAAAAACCAAGATGTACTTAGTCAAGGAACTGATATTATGAATGCCTTTTTTGGATTTATACCTGGTTCTGTAGGTGAAACATCTACCTTATTAATCTTATTGGGTGCATTATTTTTAATATTTACTAAAATAGGTAGCTGGAGAATAATGGCGAGTGCTGTGCTGGGTGCGTTAGCAATGGGCTTGATATTTAACAGTGTAGTTGATGCTGGCATAATTACCAGCGGAAGTAAGTTTTATGGTCTAATGAGTACTACCTTTTGGCATCACTTAATATTAGGTGGTTTTGCATTTGGTGTTGTATTTATGGCCACTGATCCGGTAACTGGATCACAAACGAATAGAGGGAAATGGATTTACGGATTTTTAATTGGTTTTATCTCAATTGCCATTCGTGTGTTTAATCCTGCGTACCCAGAAGGAGTCATGTTAGCCATTTTATTGATGAATGTGTTTGCTCCAACAATTGACCATTATGTGGTTCAAGGTAATGTAAAAAGAAGAATGAAACGTTTAAAAGCAAAAACAGCTTAAGTTATGGCTAAAAATACAGATAGTAATTTATACACCATTTTATTTGCCATAGGTATGGTACTGGTTGTAGGCTCATTATTAGCATTTACAGCAACCTATTTTAATCCTACAATTACCTTAAATAAAAAATTAGAAAAGCAGCAAAATATATTATTTGCTATGGGTGTCAATGAAAGTACCCTTAGCGAAAATGCTGATGATTCTAGGAGTTTTGTTTCAACAGATAAGGTAATTGCAGAATTTGATAAATACATCACCAAACAATTTGTCATAGAAGGCGATGCTGCAACTGAAAACGATCAAGCGTATTTAATAGATATTAAAAAAGAAAGTGATAAGGCCAAAGCCGATGCTAATTATAAGAGAAAACTACCATTATTTATCGGTGAAAAAGATGGAAAGAAGTTTTATATCATACCAGTTAGAGGTATTGGTTTATGGGATGCGATTTGGGGCTTTATAGCTTTGCAAGATGATTTTGATACGGTAGAAGGTGTGTTTTTTGACCATAAAGGAGAGACTCCTGGTTTAGGAGCTAATATTAAAGAACCTTACTTTTATGAAGATTTTGCGGGTGAAAAACTATACCACGACAATCAATTTAAAGGAATAACCGTAGCTAAAGGAAATGCTGATCCAAAAAACATTGATAAAACAGATAATGAAGTAGATGCTATTGCTGGAGCAACCATTACAGGTGATGGAGTAACGGTTATGATCAAAAAAGATTTGGCACTGTATTTACCTTATTTAAACACGTTAAAACAAAACTAGATGGCAGAAGTAGTAGAACAAGAAAAGATAAAAAAGGCACCTAGTGAGCCTTTATTTTCTAAAAAAAATAGAAAACTAATTACTGATCCGTTAACAGATAATAACCCTATTACCATTCAAGTGTTAGGAATCTGTTCTGCACTTGCAATTACGGCGCAATTGAAAGCATCAATTGTGATGTCTATTGCAGTGTTGTTTGTGTTGGGTGTAGGTAACGTTGTTATTTCCTTGATGCGTAATATTATTCCATCAAAAATTAGAATTATTGTACAACTTATTGTTGTGGCAACCTTGGTAATTATTGTTGATTTAGTACTAAAAGCGTTTGCTTATAGTTTGAGTAAAGAACTATCCGTATTTATTGGGTTGATAATTACCAACTGTATTATTATGGGACGTTTTGAAGCATTTGCTTTAGGTAATGGCCCTTGGAAATCTTTTCTTGACGGAATAGGAAATGCTGCAGGTTATGGAATTATATTGATTATAGTTGGATTTTTTAGAGAGTTATTAGGTTCAGGTACTTTATTGGGTTTTCCTGTTTTAGGAGATCCTGTTGAGAAAACCGGACTTTATGCATTGGGATATGAGAATAATGGTTTTATGTTATTTCCGCCTATGGCATTGATAGTAGTTGGTCTCATTATTTGGGTACAACGCAGTAAAAACGAATCATTAATTGAAGAACATTAGAAAATGGAACATTTAGAGTTATTTTTTAAATCAGTCTTTATAGATAATATGGTGTTTGCTACATTCTTAGGAATGTGCTCATACTTAGCCGTATCAAAAAAAGTTGCCACGGCTGTTGGTCTAGGAGCTGCTGTAATTTTTGTGTTAGCAGTAACAGTGCCTCTAAACTGGCTGTTAGATCAATACATTTTACAACCAGGTGCTTTGGCTAAAACATTGGGTCCAGAATATGCTGAATACGACTTAAGTTTCTTATCATTTATCATGTTTATTGCAACCATTGCAACCATGGTACAATTAGTAGAAATTGTAGTAGAGAAATTTTCACCAGCACTTTATAACTCATTGGGTATCTTCTTGCCGTTAATTGCAGTTAACTGTGCTATTTTAGGAGGTTCTTTATTCATGCAAGCTCGTGAAATTCCTAACTTAGGTATGGCCTTTAATTATGGAATAAGTTCGGGAATAGGATGGTTTTTAGCAATACTAGCCATTGCAGCGATTCGCGAAAAAATTAGATATTCTTCTGTGCCTGCACCCTTAAGAGGTTTAGGAATCACGTTTATAATAACTGGCTTAATGGGGATTGGTTTTTTAAGTTTTGGAGGTATGTTAACAGGAGGTGATGAAGGCAATCAAAAAGAAAAAGTTGAACAAGCTGTACAATTGGAAAAAGATCAAATTGAAAAAGCTAAAGAAAAAGAATTAGAAAAAAACACAACCGCTTTAACTCAATAACATGGTATTAGCAGTAAGTATAACAGGAACAATAATAACCACGGTAATCGCTTTTTTAATAATCACACTTGTATTAGTGGGCTTGTTATTATTTGTAAAACAAAAACTTTCACCATCAGGTCCTGTAAAGATTTTAATCAATGGTGAACGAGAAATTGAAGTAGGGTCTGGAGACAGCCTATTGTCAACCTTGAGTGCGCAAAAAATATTTTTGCCGTCTGCTTGTGGAGGTGGAGGTACCTGTATTCAATGTGAATGTCACGTATTATCTGGAGGAGGCGAAGCCTTACCTACAGAAACACCACATTTTACACGTAAAGAATTAAAGCACGGAGCACGTTTGTCGTGTCAAGTAAAGGTAAAACAGGATATGGAGATTACCATTCCTGAAGAAGTTTTTGGTATTAAAAAGTGGGAAGCAACTGTTGTTAGAAATTACAATGTCGCCTCATTTATTAAAGAATTTGTAGTGGAGATTCCAGAAGATATGGGATATAAAGCGGGTGGTTATATTCAAATTGAAATTCCTGAGTGTACCATTAATTACAAAGATATTGATATTACAGCGCATCCAGAAGAACACGAAACACCTGATAAATTCCAAGCAGAATGGGATAAGTTTGGCTTGTGGCCGTTGGTAATGAAAAATACGGAAGTCGTTGAACGTGCTTACTCTATGGCTTCTTACCCTGCTGAAGGACGCGAAATTATGTTAAATGTACGTATTGCAACACCACCATGGGATCGTAATAAAAATGGATGGATGGATGTAAATCCAGGAATCGCCTCTTCGTATATTTTCAATCAAAAGCCAGGAGATAAAGTGATTATTTCTGGACCTTATGGCGAATTTTTTATCAATGAGTCTGAGTCAGAAATGTTATATGTTGGTGGTGGAGCAGGTATGGCCCCGATGCGTTCACACTTATATCACCTATTCAAAACATTGAGAACAGGTCGTAAAGTAACTTATTGGTATGGAGGACGTTCTAAACGTGAATTATTCTATTTAGAACATTTTTATGAATTAGAAAGAGAGTTTCCTAACTTTAAATTTTATTTGGCCTTATCAGAACCTTTAGAAGAAGATAACTGGAAAGTAAAAGAAAATATTGATGCTCCGGGTGACGGGTTTGTAGGGTTTATTCACAATTGTGTAATAGATAATTACTTAAATCATCACGAAACACCAGAAGATATCGAATTGTATTTCTGTGGACCACCTTTGATGAACAAAGCAGTTCAAAAAATGGGTGAAGATTTTGGTATAGCAGATGAAAATATCAGATTTGATGACTTTGGAGGATAATCTTCTAAGCAAATAATAAAAAAAACCAACACAAACGTGTTGGTTTTTTTGTTTCTATTTTTTTATTGTGGTGCTTTTAATTCGTTGTGAGAGCCGTCACAATTCGGCATTCGTTTTGAACGTCCACAAACACAATCATTCAACCCTTTTCCATCTAGAATTCGCGCTGTATTTTTTTCAATTCTCGAGAATCTCGACTTCGCTTGTTTCGGTTTATCAAAGTGTAAAAGATAGCCTCTTTGTCTTCCCGGAGTGAGCTTTTTAAATGCTTTTTCGAAAGCGGGATCTTCTTCGAATTTTTGAGTTAATTCATTGGGAACTTTATAATCAGAAGTTTTTTTCTTTACTATTTTAAGTCCCTTCTTTTCTATTTCAATGGCTTCGGAAATATAGTTTTTTATGGTCGATTCAAAAGCTTCAATTTCTGAAACAGATGTAAATCGAATTTGTCGAGCAGCCTGTACATTTTTTGTCTGCTGAATCAATATGTTTTCAGGATCTTTTAATAGTGCTCCTTTATAAAATAGAAGCGCACAATAGTCTTTGAACCCATGAATTAGAACAATGTTCTTATTGGTATGGGTATAACAAGGATGCATCCATTTAAACTCTTCCGTCAAACCGCAACTGAGAATGAGTGTACGCAGTTTTGTTAATTCACTCTGCCATTTTTTAAGGTTGTTAAGATAGTTGTCAACTTCTTGAATCATAAATTTCTTGCAACGATTACGCTAGGCTTCGTCTAAATTGGTTTTACTCCAATAAATATAATTCTTTTTTAAGACAGTATAAAAAGTGATGTACCAATATTAAAAATGCATTGCAGAAAGTGAACAAACATTTTTTAGCTAAGATTACTTATTTTTGAGGCAGCTTTTAAATAATCAATAGAAAATGACGCCACTTACAGAACAAGAATTGCACAACTTAGCCATGAACATTGTAGGTAAAAAACTACAAGAAATGGGGTATGAATTTGTTGCTGTTAACAGTCAGCTAAAAAAGCACCCACAATTTGTGTTGTTTAAAAAAGGAGAAACTACCATTTTTGTATTGGTAAAAGCCACCCCGAATATACAAGACAATCAAGCCTTTGACACTGTTTGGATGGAAACATTTAAAGAGCACGCCAAAAAACAAGAAGCTCGTGTTTGGTTTGCTGGTGTAGGCTTGGCAAATGCGCAAAGTGTAGAAATGCCTGTTTTTAAGGATCAACCTTATTATGTTGCTTTTGATGATTTTGTAAAAGTGCTTGATTAGTACAGAACTTTTGTATATTGGTTGTACTTTATGAACTGGCCACTAATCATATTAATTGTCTTTGCGGGTATTGCCGTAATTAGTATTTTTTTATATTTTTTTCAAGAACGCTTTTTATTTCACCCTGAGAAATTACCAAAAGACTTTGTATTTCAATATGAAAATCAACAAGTCGATGAGTATAATATGGAGTTAAAACCAGGCGTACTCATTAACGGACTCCATTTTAAAGTAAAAAATCCAAAAGGTGTAGTATTTTATCTAAAAGGAAACTCCAAGAGCATTAAAGGCTGGGGGAAATTTGCCGTAGATTTTACCATCCATGGCTGGGATGTGATTATGATTGATTACAGAGGCTTTGGGAAAAGTACGGGGATACGAACACAGCAAAGTATGAAAGATGACGTACAGGCTATATATGATAAAATAAAGGCTAAAGTAGATGAGAAATACATTATTGTCTATGGACGTTCACTAGGAACTGGTCTAGCTACAAAAATAGCATCTGTCAACAAACCCAGATTGTTGATTTTAGCATGTCCTTATTTTAGCATGTCAAACAACATAAAACGATATTTACCATTCATTCCTTTAGGCTTGGTGTTGCGATTTTCATTACCTACACACAAATGGATGAAATATGTAAAATGTGCTACGTATATCATACATGGTACAAATGATCGCGTAATCCCAATGAAATCGAGTGTGCGACTTTCAAAGATCAACCCTTCATTAACGCGATTGTATCCTATTATTGGAGGGGGCCATAAAAATTTGCACAACTTTGAGGGGTATCACAGAGCCTTAAAAGAAATTTTGTATGCCAAGCCCCAAGAAGACGTTGATAGAGAACGTACAAGTATAGATTTTGTGAGAAAGAAAAGAACTCAACGAGAGGCCAATGATTAAAAAAATAATTGCCTTATTTCTTGGTATATATATCGTATTGATGGTAATTTTTTATTTGGTACAGGAAAGGATCATCTTCCAATCAAAAAAATTAGATACTAACTTTACCTATACATTTGCGAAAAAATTCGAAGAAGTACAATTTACAACTTCCGATAAGGCCGTTATCAGCGCCTTGCATTTTAAGGTTGACAATCCAAAAGGAGTCTTACTGTATTTTCATGGAAACAAAGGAAATTTACAGCGTTGGGGTACGATGGTTTCTCCATACACGCAGTACAATTATGATGTTTTTGTAATTGATTATAGAGGATATGGTAAGAGCACGGGTAAAAGAAGTGAGCAGGCACTATATAATGATGCTGAAGAAGCTTATAAATATCTAAATACCCAATTAGGATATGCCGAAAGTGAGATTGTGGTCTACGGACGTTCTTTAGGCTGTACTTTTGCAAGCTATGTAGCTTCGAAAAACAAACCGCGACACTTAATTTTAGAAGCTCCATTTAATAGCTTGATAGGAGTTATTAAGAGTAAGTTCCCATTGTTTCCGTATCAACTCTTATTGAAATATCCTTTTAAAACCTACGCGTTATTGCCAAAAGTGACTTCACCAACGGTCATCTTTCACGGAGATAAAGACAGATTAATAGCAATTGATTCTGGTAAAAAACTATTCGAAGTATCCAATAAAGAATGGACGACATTTGTGACTATCAAAAACGGAACGCATCACAATTTAACAACCTTCGAAATTTACAAAGCAACAATGAAGGCCATTTTAGAATAAAAAAAACCGCCAAGTGGCGGTTTTTTTTATTCTAAATAATAGACTTATTTTTCAACAGCACTGCCATCAGGCTTTTGCTCTAAAACATCAAAGAATTGATCTAATTTAGGTAAAATCACAATTCGTGTTCTTCTATTTCTTGATCTTCCTTCAGCCGTATTATTGGTTGCTAGTGGTAAATATTCACTTCTACCAGCAGCAATTAAGCGCTTAGGGTCTATTTTGAAATCGTCTTGTAAGACTCTCACAACTGCCGTAGCACGTTGTGTACTTAGGTCCCAGTTATCTTTAGTTCGTGCTGTATTAATTGGTTGGCTATCAGTGTATCCTTCTACCATTACTTCCATTTCTGGTCTTGAAGAAATAACAGTTGCTACCTTGTCTAATATTTCTTTTGCTCTATCAGAAATTACTGAGCTACCGCTTTTGAATAATAATTTGTCGTTAATCTCAACGTAAACCACTGTTTTCTCCACATTAACAATAATGTCTTCATCTTGAATCCCAGCAGATAAAGCACTTTTTAAATGTACCGCTAAGGTTAAGTTAATCGAATCTTTACGTGACATAGCACCACGAATACCATTTATATATTTGTCTTTTTCACTTAATTGTGAAATCACATCTTTAATATTGCTGCTAGCAGATTGTGATAAGGTTGTTAAATTTTCGATTTGACGGATATTACTAGCGTTGTTTTCCGTTAAAAATTTATTTTGGCTTTCTACTGCGGCTAGCTTATTTGCATATTTATCTTTTTCTACTTGACATTCTAAAACTTTAGAATTTGCTGCTGTCAATTGTTCTTTGGTTGCATCAAATTCTGATTGTAAATCTGTAAATTTCTTTTGCGATACACACGATGAAAGTAGTAACGTTGAAGTAATTGCAAGAATAAAAATTTTCTTCATAATTAGAGTTTTTAATTAGACCACTAAGATATTAAAATTATATTGAGTGGTATATATATTTAATAGTATTTTAACACTATTTAAATGTTTTATCTTTAGTAATTTTACGATATGAATCTAAAGACATTATGAAGAAATTTGGAGCTGTTTTATTAATACTCTTTTTGACTGGTATTTCGTGTGAAAAAAAGGAAGAAAATGAAGTCACAAAACTAGAAGGTCGCGCTTTTGGAACTGCTTTTCATATCAGTTATTACAGCAATCAAGATTTTACTAGTGAAATAGATAGTTTGTTTAATTTAATAAACAATTCACTGTCTACCTATATACCAACTTCTGATATTTCAAGAATCAATTCTGGAGATTCAAGTGTGGTAGTGGATGCCTATTTTACCGAAGTATATAATAAATCATTAAAAATATATCAAGAAACAGCCGGTGTTTTCGATCCTACAATCGGAATTCTAGTAAACGCTTGGGGGTTTGGTCCTGTCGGTATTAAAGAGACACCCGATTCATTAAAAGTAGGCGAGTTATTAAATCTTGTGGGTTTTGATAAAGTGCAATTAATAGATCACAAAATAGTCAAAGAAAACGATGACATATATTTTGACTTTAATGCCATTGCCAAGGGGTATGCTGTGGATGTGGCGGGTCGGTTTTTAGAAGCTCAGAAGATACCCAATTACTTAGTAGAGATTGGTGGCGAAATAAGAACGAGTGGTGAAAAACCAAATGGCGAACCTTGGAAGGCCGGGATTGAAGATCCTCATTTTGACGGTACGCGTTCAATAAAAAAAATTATCGAATTAAAGAATGAAGCCATGGCTACTTCTGGTAGTTATCGAAAGTTTAAAGTAGATTCTATTTCGGGTGAAAAGTATGTACATATTTTAAATCCTAAAACAGGGTATCCTACACAAAGTAAACTCTTGAGCGTGTCTGTCATTGCAAACCTAGATTGTGCCGATGTAGATGGTTATGCTACGGCTCTAATGGCAATGCCATTAGAAAAGGCAATACAATTTTTGAATGACCATCAAGAACTAAAAGGATTTTTAATTTATAGCGATGCTGCGGGTACGTTAAAAACCCATACGACCAAAAACTTTTAAATTTTTAAGGTTTTTATAATGGCCTCTAATTCAAACATATAATCGCGTTGTTTGACAGAAGGAGCATAGGTGAAACCTTCAAAAACAAGTAGGCGATTGTTGGCTTTATCTATAATGGTATAGTTTAAAAATGGGCCGGCCATAAAATCATTTTTCACTTCCCACTTTCCGCGAGTTTCGTATGCCGGTTTACCTGCAAGCTCCGTTTTTATAATATGAGGAGAATAGGCCGCCTCGGTAATCATATACATGCCTTCTGTACTACCAGGAATGTGCCTTTTTCCAATGGTATCTCGCGTAGCTACTATTGAATTAACTACGGTAGAATCATTTTGTAGTGGTAACTCATAAGCAATTATATTGGTGCTGCCTTTGTCAATATGATTTCTGAACCATAAAAAATCTCCTGTATCGTCAACCAATCTATATTTTCCAGGAATACTTAATTGTACATTTAATTTTTTAAGTGTTTTTAAACTATCTACTTTCCACGATCCTTTTGCAAGTTTTTGCTGATATAACGTTAGATCTGCTTCCTTAAAGACTGTAATAATATCTTCTTTGTGTTTCTCTAGCATGGCTATTAACGAAGCTTCATCTTTTCCTAAGATTGTCATTACAACTTGTGGCGACGCATATAAATCAGTTTTAACTGTATAACTGCTTTTTGTATCGTATCCAACCAACAGTACATTTCTACTAGCTTTAAAAATACCTTTAAACGCGTTTACAGGTGCTTGTGTCACAGAAAACTGTGTTTCTTCTCTTGGCAAACCCAATACAGGATTGGCAATGATATCACGTAGTTTGTCACCAGCATTACCTTGCCATTGACTATTGTCAATAACGATAACCAGACTATTAATTCTTCCAGTCGATTCTTTTAAGGCTATTTTTCCATTGGTATCGCAGGCGGCAAACGTTGCAACACAAAGTGCAAAAAGGAGTAATTTTTTCATTGTTTTAGGTTTAGAGATCAAAAGGTTACAACTGTTAACTTTTAAAGATTTTTAGTTTAGTTCCAGGTTTTAAACTTTTTACACTCCAAATATTGTTCCATTCTTTAATTTCATTGACAGAAACTTTAGGAAATTTTTTAGAGATCAACCACAATGAGTCTCCTTTTTGTACTACATAGGTAGTATACTTGCCTGTTGGCGTTGTTTTAGCAACCGTTTTTTTGGGAGTAGCTTTCTCGGTATTATTTTGTGTAGAAGCCAGGTTTCTTGGGTAAATAGTTAGGTATTGTCCAATTTTAAGACTACTACTACGCAAACCATTCCATCGTTTAATTTGAGAAACACCCACACCATAACGTTCAGCAATTTTCCCTAAATAATCGCCGCTTCTAACACGATATCGTATTTTTTCATTTGATTCAAAATATTTCGGTAATTGCTTTTCGCGTTTTGCATCATCCTCTTTGGCAAAGGCATAGATTTGTTCTTCATTAGAAACAAAAGTCCCTATGAGGTTTTTTGGAAGTCGTAAAGCGTAATTTTTATCTTTTACAAATGGAATAATGTTCAATCTATATTGTGGATTTAAGAATTCTAATAATTCATTGTCCGTTTTTAATACCTTATTAATTTGCTCAAAAGTCAACTGTCTTTTCACAACAACAGTGTCGGTTTCAAACTTATTGATATACGTACTTTTTGTAGGAATTTCATGCTCTTTAGCATATTCTAAAATATAATAGGTAGCATAAAAAGCAGGTAAGTATCCAGCAGTTTCACGCGGTAAGAAATGTCTAATATTCCAATAATTTCTACTACCTCCAGATCTTCGGATCGCTTTAGAAACATTACCAGGCCCAGAATTGTACGCTGCTAAAGCTAAATCCCAGTCGCCAAAAATACCGTATAAATTGGTTAAATATTGACAGGCAGCCTCCGTAGCACGTAATGGATCGTGACGTTCATCAACGTAAGAGCTAACATCTAATTTGAATTGCTTACCAGTATAATACATAAATTGCCATAAGCCAGAGGCTCCAACACGCGAACGCGCACGTGGTTTTAATGCCGATTCTACAATGGCCAAGTATTTAATTTCTAAAGGAAGATCGTATTTGTCTAGATGCTCTTCGAACATTGGAAAATAATACTGAGCTCTGTTCATTAATTCTGCTAATGAGTTTCTCCTGTTTTTTAAATACGATTTTATAATCCGTTCTAAAGACGGATTGTATTCTACATTGAAAGGTGTCTTGCTATTTAAATGGTTCAACCGCTCTTTTAATAAGTCGGTAGGTAAATCGATGGTTGGTTCATCTACTATTTGATCTTCATCAATGACAAATAAATCACTGTCAAATAATGGTGAATTGTACATTGAGTTTAACCACAAACTATCAATTAAAGTTGCTTCTTTATGATTGATCAACTGCAGTGAATCTTTTTTGAAATCATCAGCTGCTAATTCAACTTTTTTTGGATTGGGAATATCTTTATTGGCTACAACACGGGTGTCTTCTACCTGTGAAAATAGACTTACCGAAAATAATAAACAGACTAAAAGGGGTTTCATCGTATTCATTTTATTTTTTAACAGATTAAAAACTAAGGTTGTTTGCACGCAAAAATATATAAATTTATTTAGATACTATTGTTTTACTATAATTGGTTGAATTGGAACTAATAACGCAATCTTTAATTAAACATTTTTAATAGTATGTTAAAATTTTAGGATTAGCATCTGGTTTAGATTCTTAACCACAAATTTTATTCCATTTTCTAATAGTTTGCTTTATGCTAACCGATACGTGTTTGTATCCAGTTTGTGAGTACTTTCATGAATTGTTCTTTTTCAAGATCATTGTGTAGTTCGTGATAGCCATTTTCAAAAAGTTGAATAGTGGCCATGCCGTTGCTATTTTTTGCAAATTCAATAGAAGCGGTATGGTCGGTAATTTTATCACCAGTGCCGTGAACTAGAAGCATCGGTGTTTTGAGCTGTTGCGCATGCTCTAGGGCCCATTGGCCCTTCTCGAAAAATGTCAAGGAATAATTCGGACTTATTTTGTCGTGCACCAACGGATCATCACGATATTTTTGTACTTCCATCGGATCTCTCGATATAGCATTCACATCTAATTCACTTGGCATGGTGATAGAGGGTGCTATTTTTTGAATGATTTTACCTACTGAAAGCTTCCAAGTTGGTGGTTTAAAAGCCAGACGCAATAACGGACTGGTAGCAATAACGCCCGTAAAAGAATGTGTTTTGCTAAGTGCGTAATTAATGACCACATTGCCTCCCATACTGTGCCCGTATAAAAAGAGTGGAAGGTCACCAAAAATTTCGGTTGCTTTGTTCGTGATTAGCGTAACAGTAGTTAATACCGCATCAAAATTAGGATTGTGGCCTTTTTTACCGGCTGTTTTACCATGACCAAATTGATCATAAGTAATCACTCCTATATTTTGTGCTAAGAGTTGTGGAATCACAAAATCGGTATATCTACCAGAATGTTCACCCATACCATGCACTAGAATGACTACTGCTTTTACGATATCAGGTTTGAAGTACTGACCGTAAAATTCAGTATTGCAAAAGTTGAAGTCAAACTCGGTAGGTTCCATCCATTAACATTTATTCAAAACTATTAAAAGGGATTAGTTGCATTGCAATAATGTTAAGAACTGCTAAGAAAAAGATTTTCGTGTGACTGATTTGTTGTGCCTTACTGTATAATACCGTTTTCTTCGTAATTACCCACTTTGGTAATTTTATTGTCAGGAGCTACCAAAACTACGGTTGGTTTGTGTTTTTTAGCTTCTTCAGTAGGCATTTGTGCATAGGCCATAATAATTACTTTATCACCAATTTCAAAATGACGCGCAGCAGCACCGTTTAAACAAATAATTCCACTTCCAGGTTCTCCTCTAAACGTATAGGTTTCAATACGAGCACCATTGTTGTTATTTACAACCTGTACTTTTTCATACTCTAATAGACCGCTTTTATCAAGTAAATCACTGTCAATAGTGATACTACCCACATAATTCAGATTGGCCTCGGTAACCGTTGCATTGTGAATTTTACATTTTAACATATTTATATCCATCTTCAAACGCTTTGCTTAATTTTCGGCAAATTTAGTTTTTATAGCAGAAATTACCTAACAATTATGAGTTTTGAGTTTTTAGTGCTCTTTTCATGGCAATTGCCTTCAACAAGCACTCTTGATATTCTTGTTCAGGATTCGATTTTGAAGTAATGGCACCTCCAACAGAGTAGGATAGGTAACGATTGTTTTTATTGTATAAAATACTTCTGATCACAACGCTAAAATCAAAATCACCTTCTGGGCTTATATAACCCACAGCACCCGAATACAACCCGCGTTTGCTAACTTCTTGTGCTTCGATAATTTGCATCGCTGCAATTTTTGGAGCACCCGTCATGCTTCCCATAGGGAATAAACTTTTAAGAATCTCAATAACGGATGTTTCTTTGGCTACTTCAGAACGTACGGTAGAAATTAACTGGTGTACTTGTTTAAATGAATACAGTTGGCATAGTTCTTCTACATTTACAGTGCCTTTTAGGGCTGTTTTAGAAAGGTCGTTACGAACCAAATCAACAATCATAATATTTTCTGATCGCTCTTTTTCATCGCGCTCTAATCGTAGTGCTAGCTGTTGGTCTAACTTTTTATTGGCCAATCGCTTAGCAGTTCCTTTAATAGGTTGAGAGATGATAGTCGTTCCTTGCTTTTTTACAAAACGCTCTGGCGAAGCAGACAACAAATAATGGTGATTGATTTTTAAAAAAGTGGCAAACGGAGGTTTTGAAATTTTATTGAGCCTTTGATAGACTTCAAATGGATTGATTGTTGCATTTTCAGCATAAAACTCCTGACAGAAGTTCATTTCATAGATATCGCCTCTGTGAATGTGTGCTAAGATGGTATCTAATTTTGCGAGGTATTCTTTTTTTGTAATGCGCTTTTTTATTTTCACATTAGGTTTGACCTGTAAACCTGGTTCCTCTTGATTGAAAATTTCATCTAAATCACGGTCAATTTCATTTTGATACGGTTCTAAATAACGTACTTCTACGCTATCATTTTTGATAAAAAAAAGTCTTTTAGGTTGAAAGAAATACAAATCATCAAATTTCAAACCATCGGTATTGGTAGAAGTTAAATTTTCGAGCTCATTCTTTAAGTCATAACTTAAATAACCAAACAGATAATCATCACAGCTGTTTCTGTAGTGTTCTAATTCAGTGAAGGCATTGCCAACGGTTGTTTTTAATGAGGTCTGGGCATCAACCGCTAAAACAGCATCATAACTCGTGTATTTCTGTTCGTAATTATTGCTGTCTAACCAAGTTATTTCATCAAACTGTTGCGCCCACAGTAACAATTGCGATTTAAAAGCAGCAACATTTTTGAGTGGTATTTTTCTGGAAATTCTTTTCACTAAAATAGTTAGTCAAATTTGAACGGGTTTTTGATAAAACAAATGCGACCTCGTTACATGTTTCTTCTATATTGTCCGCCTACTTCAAACAATGCATTGGTAATTTGTCCTAAAGAACACACTTTAGTAGCTTCCATTAATTGCTCAAAAACATTCTCGTTTTGAATTGATTTTTCTTGTAATAATTTTAGCTGTTCTTCTACATTTTTGGCATTGCCTTTATTCAAGTTTTCAACAACTTCTATTTGATATTGTTTTTCTTTTTCTGTAGCACGTATCACTTCTCTAGGGATTATTGTAGGAGAACCTTTGCTGCTCAAAAACGTATTCACACCAATAATTGGGAAATCTCCGTTGTGTTTCAACGTTTCATAATACAGGCTTTCCTCTTGGATTTTAGATCGTTGGTACATCGTCTCCATAGCACCTAATACACCACCGCGCTCCGTAATTCTATCAAATTCAGCATAGATAGCTTCTTCAACTAAATCGGTTAACTCTTCAATGATAAACGCACCTTGAATTGGGTTTTCATTTTTTGCCAATCCCAATTCTTTATTGATAATTAATTGAATGGCCATTGCTCTACGTACAGATTCTTCTGTAGGTGTGGTAATCGCCTCATCATAGGCATTCGTATGTAACGAATTGCAATTGTCATAGATGGCATATAAGGCTTGTAAGGTGGTTCGAATATCATTAAAATCAATTTCTTGTGCGTGTAATGAACGCCCGGAAGTTTGAATATGATATTTTAACATTTGTGCACGTGCATTGGCACCGTACTTTTGCTTCATGGCTTTTGACCATATTTTTCGAGCAACTCTACCAATGACCGCATATTCTGGGTCAATTCCGTTTGAGAAGAAAAATGATAAATTGGGTCCAAATTTATTGATGTCCATTCCGCGTGATAAATAATATTCCACGAAAGTGAACCCATTTGCCAAGGTAAATGCCAATTGTGAAATAGGATTCGCACCAGCTTCTGCAATATGATAACCAGAAATGGAAACCGAATAGAAATTACGAATGCCATTGTCAATAAAATACTCTTGTACATCGCCCATTAATCGAAGTGCAAATTCAGTAGAAAAAATACAGGTATTTTGTGCCTGATCTTCCTTTAAAATATCGGCTTGTACCGTACCTCTTACTTTAGCAATGGTCGTTGTTTTAATTTCTTGATAAATAGCGTTAGGCAGTACTTCATCACCAGTAACTCCTAAAAGCAGTAAACCCAATCCGTTATTTCCTTCAGGTAAATCGCCTTGATATTGAGGCCTTGCAACGCCTTTATTCTTGTAGATAGCAGAAATTTTTTGCTCAACTTCTTTTTCGAGACCGTTTTTGCGGATGTATTTTTCACATTCTTGATCAATGGCAGTATTCATAAAAAACCCTAATAACATTGGGGCGGGGCCGTTGATAGTCATAGAAACGGAAGTCATTGGGTTGGTTAGATCAAAACCAGAATACAGTTTTTTGGCATCGTCTAAACAACAAATAGAAACGCCAGCATTCCCAATTTTTCCATAGATGTCTGGGCGTATATGTGGGTCATTCCCGTAAAGGGTAACCGAGTCAAAAGCGGTTGATAAACGTTTGGCATCCAAACCAAAACTCACATAGTGAAAGCGTCGGTTGGTACGTTCTGGTCCACCTTCGCCTGCAAACATTCTCGCTGGATCTTCACCTGTTCTTTTGAAAGGATAAATACCAGCGGTATATGGAAATTCACCAGGAACATTTTCTTGTAAACTCCATAATAATACGTCACCCCAAGCTTCATATTTAGGCAAGGAAATTTTTGGGATTTGTAAATGAGATAACGACTCCGTATGGGTTTCGATTTTAATCTCTTTGTTACGTACCTTGAATGAATAAATAGGGTCTTTATACGTTTGTTTTTTTGTCTCCCAATTAACAATTAATTCCCAATTGTGTGGATTTAAATCCATTTTTATGCTATCAAACTCAGCTTTTAGTAAGTTGATGGTCGTTGCCTTTTCATTCTGAACCTCTTTAAGGATGGTGTCAACAACAGAATTAAACTGATTAATGTCATTTAGTTCGACATCAGAAACCGTTTCAATGGTTTTATAAATAGCGTATAGTTTTTGGGCAATTTGCTGTTGCGCAACACACCATTTGTTATAGGCGCGATTGTTTTCGGTAATCTCAGATAAATACCGTGTTCTATTCGGCGGAATGATAAATAGCTTTTCACTAATGCCTTTGTCAATACTGAAAGAGCTTTTAAAGTTGGCACTGGTTTTTTCGTTGATTTTTTGAATGAGTACACTGTATAAGTTGTTGGTTCCTGGATCATTGAACTGTGAAGCAATGGTACCATATACCGGCATATCATCCATGGGAGTATCCCATAACTGATGATTGCGCATGTATTGTTTTTTTACATCGCGTAACGCATCTAAAGCGCCGCGTTTGTCGAATTTATTGAGCGCAATAACATCGGCAAAATCGATCATGTCAATTTTTTCAAGCTGCGTTGCTGCACCGTATTCAGGAGTCATTACGTATAAAGAAACATCAGAATGGTCTAAAATTTCAGTATCAGACTGTCCAATACCTGAAGTTTCTAAAATAACCAAGTCAAAATTGGCCACTTTCAATACATCAATAGCATCACTAACATGTTTTGAAAGGGCTAAGTTGGATTGTCTCGTTGCCAACGAACGCATATAAACACGGTCATTTTTTATGGCATTCATTCTAATTCGATCGCCCAATAAGGCACCACCGGTTTTTCTTTTAGAGGGATCTACAGATACTATGGCGATTGTTTTTTCTGGAAAATCAATTAAATAACGTCTTACCAATTCGTCTACCGAAGATGATTTTCCGGAGCCACCAGTACCGGTGATTCCCAATACAGGAATTTTTGATTCGCTCGACTTTTTTCTAATTTCTTTAATGAAATCACTGTGCTTATCAGCAAAGTTTTCGGCTGCAGAAATGGCCTGCGCGATGTGTTTAGAGTTTTTATTTTTTAATACATCAACCTTAAAATCAATGGTTTCACCGGTAGGGAAATCACATAGTTCAACCATGTCGTTAATCATGCCTTGTAAGCCCATTGTACGACCGTCATCTGGTGCGTAAATACGCGTAATACCATAATCCATCAAATCCTTGATTTCTTCAGGTAAAATAACACCACCACCACCACCGAAGATTTTTATTTGTGGAGCTCCTTTTTCTTGTAACAAATCGTACATATACTTAAAATACTCATTATGCCCGCCTTGATATGAGGTCATTGCTATGGCATTTGCATCTTCTTGTATGGCTGTATTAACCACTTCTTCAACACTTCTGTCGTGGCCCAAATGAATGACTTCAACACCAGTAGATTGAATGATTCTACGCATGATATTGATAGCAGCGTCATGACCATCAAATAGCGATGCGGCAGTTACAATTCGTATGTTGTTTTTAGGTTTGTAAGGGTGTATTTTCTCCATGTAAATTGTCAGAATATTAATGCTGCAATTTACAATTTATTATCGATTAAAGTTTACTTAATGTATTTAAGGAAATTCCAGAATTTTCGATATTTTAGATAATCCAAGTCTGATTCATTTTTATAGGCTTCGCGTTCAAAACTAATATTTCGATAGGCCTTTTTCCAGTTTAAATAACAGATTAAACGGATGGTAAACTCAGTAATATACCAGACGAAAAAGAAGATCCAACACAACTCCAATTGCTGTTTTAAATGGATGCGTTCATGATTAATCAACGTTTCATTCGTTGATAACGCTCTACTCTTTAGAAAGATAAAAGGGTAGATCGCTAATCCCGTATAATTTTTTGGTATTAGAAATTTTGAAAATAATATCATAGCAAGATATCGTGTCTAAAAATAGAAGACACTTGTCATTTTACAAGGGCTAATTTAATAAATATTTATTTAACCGTATGTTTCTAGGTATTTCTAAAAAGATTTCAAAACGCGAGCTACTCTCAGTTGTTTAGCGAAGAGTGTAGTTTTTTAAAATAGTCAAAAGAGGCGAGTAGTCTTGAACCATACCAACTAAACAACTCGCCGTCAACAAAGATAATTTTCGCATTGGTATGTTCTTTTATTTGAAGAGCATGCGTTTCTTTAAAAGGAAATGGTTCTGAAGATAGCAACACCAAATCTGGTGCTGCGTCTTTAAGAGATGTTAATGTTATTTCAGGATATCTGTCGTTGTTTACGTAGCAATTTTCAAATTTGTTGAGTTTTAAAAGGGAATTTATAAAGTTGGACGCACCTGCTACCATCCATGGTTTTGACCAGATAAAATACGCAACTTTTCTACTGGGATAGTGTTTTATAAAATCTTGAAAATCGGAGTGCTTTAATTTGATCTGTTCCATTAATTTTTGAGCTACACGTTCGACCTTAAAAATGACACCAAAAGAAACAATCATATCTAGTGTGTCATTGATGGTGTAAATATCTGAAATGTAAACAGGCGCAATTGTTCTTAATTTTTCAACGAGTTCTTTGGTGTTTTCCTCCTTATTGCAAATGATAATATCGGGATTGAGCGTTGCTATTTTTTTGAAATCAACATTTTTAGTACCACCAACGATGGTTTTATGTTGTTTTAAATGCGCTGGATGAATACAAAATTTAGTAATACCAACTAGGTAATTTTCTAAACCTAGATCTACCAATAATTCTGTTTGACTCGGCACTAAAGAGATAATACGCATTGGAACGTTTGCTAAAATCAATTCATTATGTAATTGATCTTTTATTTTCAAACTAATAGCTTTTCCAGAAGTAAGGCGTGAATAAAATAAGTACCGTAAACAATTCTAATCTCCCTAAAAGCATTAAAAAAGCGGACCACCATTTTCCTAACATAGGTAAGCTATCATAGTTGTAAACCGGACTAAGTTGCCCGAAAGCAGGACCCACATTACCCAATGAAGATGCCGATGTTCCTACAGAAGTAATATAATCTAAACCAAGAAACCCAAAGCCAAGTGCTCCTACAGCAAACAGGATAAGATAGAGTATTACAAATGCGATAATATTGAAAACAATGTCTTTAGAAATGGATTTTTTATTAAATCGAACGGGTATGATTGCATTTGGGTGTAACGAACGTTTAAATTCTAAATACCCATTTTTTATCATAATGATATGCCGTACAAATTTAATACCTCCAGAAGTGGATCCGGCGGAAGCCCCAAAAAACATAAGTAGAAAAAAGAAAACAGTTAAAAAGGGTGTCCAAATGGTAAAATCGGCACTTACAAAGCCCGTAGTTGTAATGATGGCTAACACCTGAAACAAACCATGCCTAAAAGCACTCTCCAACTCACCATAGACCATAGGATGTGCGATTAATTGTGTTTCTGTAGGTACATTCGAAACATTTGCATTAAAATAAACAGCCAAAGAAACAATAATGGTAACTCCTATTATGTTCAGAAAATAGGTCATAAATTCTTCGTCATTCAATACTTTTTTGAACTTTCCTTTAAAAGCAAAATAGCTTAATACAAAGTTTGTTCCTGCCAAAAACATAAAAAGGGCGATAATATACTGAATCATCGGTTGGTCATTCCAGTGGGCAACACTGTCGTTTTTTGTAGAAAAACCACCAGTAGATAAGGTACTCATAGCGTGGTTCACAGCATCAAACATACCCATGCCAGCAAATTTTAATAGAAGCGCTTCTGTAACGGTCAATCCGAAATAGATATACCACAACCTTTTGGCGGTATCTGTAATTCTAGGATGCAGCTTGTCAGCCGAAGGCCCTGGTGCTTCCGCAGCGAAAAGTTGCATGCCTCCAATACCCAATAATGGTAAAACGGCAATGGTTAATACGATAATTCCCATACCACCAATCCAGTGTGTTGTACTCCTCCAAAATAAAATACCTTGGGGCATACTTTCAATATCATTTAAAATGGAAGCTCCAGTAGTGGTATAACCAGAGATGGTTTCAAAAAAAGCATTTGTAAATACGGGGATGGTCTCTGTAAATAGATACGGTAAAGAGCCTGAAAGCGACATTAATACCCAACCTAAAGTAACAACAATATAGCCTTCACGCTTTTTAACTTCCTTTTTAAATCCCTTTGAAGTAAATCGCATGAGCAGTCCAACAAGAATTGTGACAATACCGGCAAATAAAATTCCTTTGGTTGCACCGTCTTTGTAAAACAAGCTAATCGCGGCGGAAATGAGCATAAAAGAACCATTAAAAATGAGCAAAAAGCCCATCATTTGGAAAATGATTTTTATATTTAATTTTTTTACCAATGAGCCCATTAATGGAAAAACTTTTCAATCTCATTTAAAGCTTCAGATTTGCAGCTTACTACTACTTTATCACCAGCTTGAATTTGAAAATTACCAAGTGCTATGGTGCCGTGTCCATTTCGGATGACACCTCCAATAGTTGCTTGTTCAGGCAAATTCAATTCTCTAATTACTTTTTGGGTTATTTTAGAACCCTCTCTAACTTTAAATTCTAGTAAGTCGATATTTAAATTATTTAAAGTAGCAATTTCCAGTACATCTCCTTTTCGAATGTGTTTAAAAATACTATTGGCGGCAAGTAATTTTTTATTAATAATAGTATCAATTCCTATGGAGTGTGATAATTTGGAGTAATCGATGTTTTCAGCAAGTGCAATGGTTTTCTTAACATTTTTAGATTTTGCAATTAAACAAGCCATGACGTTTGTTTCAGAGCTTTCCGTTGCTGCTATAAAAACATCCATTTCTTCAATATTTTCTTCTTTTAATAGCTCAACATCTCTCCCATCACCATAAACTACTAGGGCATTTGGTAATTCATCAGCAAGCTCCAAAGCAGTCTCTCTATTATTCTCTAAAATTTTAATATTTATCCTTTTATCACATAATTCTTTTGCAGTCCTTCTACCGATAGAACTTCCTCCTAAAATCATGACGTTTTTTACACGCTTTTTAATTTTACCCGTTAGTTTATACAACTCATTGACCCCTTTTTTAATTGTTATAAAATAGGCCAAATCACCACTTTTAAAAACGGTATCACCACGGGGAATCATAATTTTATCAGAGTGTTCGCTTTGTATGGCAATAGGCATAAAGTGCACTTCTGGAAAAGTAGCAGCAGCTTCTTTTACAGACATTCCAACAAAAGGAGCTGATTTTGACAAAATAATACCTAACAGGCTCAATTCACCATTGTCAAATTCATGCATATGATTAAATGCTGCTTGATTGAGCATCATTTTTATTTCTTTGGTAGCCAATTCTTCCGTTGAAATCAATTCGTCGATTCCAAATTCAGCAAAATTAATTTCTGCTTTATTGTCGATAAATTCAGAATTGTTAATTCTAGCAATGGTTCTTTTTGCCCCTAATCTTTTTGCTAAAACACTAATGGTAATGTTTATCGTTTCATTAGAAGTAACTGCAATAATTAAATCAGTAATTTTAATATTGGCTTCTTTTAGAATAGCTATTGAAGTGGCATTGCCTCTCAACACACGAATATCTAGCTTATTATCAGCATAAGTTAGACGCTCTGTATCAAGATCTATAAGGGTAATGTCATGCGATTCGTAAGAAAGTAATTTAGCCAAATGAAAACCAACTTCACCGGCACCTGCAATTACTATTTTCATTTATGTTTAATTTTAATGAAGTAAGTGATTACAAAAGTATTACTTTTTTCTTTTATATCTTTAAATGAATTTTATTTGATGAAATATCAGTTTTAAAGCAATCTTGAAATCGGTTAGTGGTATTTTATTAATTAGCATTATACGTAGTTTATGGAAGCGAACTCAAAACCTTTTTCTATTAAGCAATGGAACCTAGATGATAGACCACGAGAGAAATTAATTACAAAAGGAAAGGAAGCATTATCTGATGCCGAATTGATTGCAATTTTAATTGCGTCGGGAAGTAAAAAAGAAAGTGCTGTTGATCTTTCTAAAAGGATGTTGGCCTCTGTCAAGAATAACTTAAACGCATTTAGTAAGTTAACTTTAGAAGAATTAATGCAATTCAAGGGAATTGGAGAGGCTAAAGGAATTACCATTCTAACGGCGTTGGAACTGGCAAGACGTTGTAGACTTGAAGAAGCACTTAAGCAAGTTAAAATCACAAGTAGTAAAGCAGTGTTTGAAATCATGCAACCTATAATCGGCGAATTGATGCATGAAGAGTTTTGGGTTATTTATTTAAATAATTCAAACAAAATTATTTACAAGCAACAGTTGAGTAAAGGCGGTATTACAGGAACGCTAGTGGATTCTAGATTGATTTTTAATAAAGCGGTAGAATTATTGGCAACAGGTATTATTTTATGTCACAACCACCCATCAGGCAGTTTAAAACCAAGTGTATCCGATAAAAATTTAACCCTTAAAATAAAACAAGCAGGAGAAACGCTAGATATTAAAGTTTTGGATCATCTAATTATAACCGAAAAAGATTACTTTAGCTTTGCGGATAGTCAACTGCTTTAATTTAAACCTGAACCAATAAAAAATTATTTCCGTTTATAGTACTTAAATAGGATTTGCTTTTTTCGAATTTGTAATTTGACACCTTAATGCTACTAGTTTATACACATAAAGTTACACCCAGGTTAACCTATACTTTCAAACATTTTTTCACTAGAATTTTACAAATTCAAGTACAATTTACAACTAAAATTGAAAAATTTGTAGCTCATAACGGATTGAAATTGACCTATTCTAAACAAGCATTGGGCAATGAGTTTTTTATTAAAAGTTCAGATTTACTCTTTGAGCAAGGCATCAATAATGTTGAAATAAAAATGGGTAAATGGGATAATGTTCCTTGCTTTTTTAACAATAGACAAGAGGCCAGTATCCCTTTTGATATTTTTGCTGCCTCCTTTTATTTATTGAGTAGATACGAAGAGTATTTACCACATGTAAAAGATAACTTTGAACGCTTTTCTGCAAAAGAGAGTTTGGCTTTTAAACACCGTTTTTTAGAGAAACCACTTATTGATATTTGGGCGTATAAATTTAAAGACCTTTTGCAAGAAAAATATGAGGATTTTAAATTTGAAAAACGAAATTTTGAATATATCTCTACGGTTGACGTAGACGTTGCTTATTGTTTTAAACATAAAGGGGTGGTAAGAACCCTGGGAGGATATGCTAAAGATTTAGCCGGATTTAAAATTGCGAATTTATGGTTGCGAACGCTTGTTATTTTTGGTTTAAAAAAGGATCCATTTGATACTTTTGATCGCTTTATAGAATTGCAAAAACAATACGGAATTAAAACTATTTTTTTCTTTTCTGTGAGTGAGTACACTACTTTTGATAAGAATACTTCTTCTAGAAACACAAAATACAGATCTCTTATAAAATCGGTTGCTGACTATTGTAAAGTGGGGCTACATCCTTCTTATTTTACTATGAAGAATGATGTTAAATTAAAAAAAGAAAAAAAGCGCTTAGAAGAAATTACCAATATACCTATTAAGCGCTCACGTCAGCATTATTTACGCATAGCAATGCCAGATACCTATCAAAATTTAATTGGTTTAGAAGTAACGGAAGAGTATTCAATGGGCTATGCACAGCATTATGGTTTTAGAGCGAGTACCTGTACTCCTTTTTATTTTTATGATTTAGATTATGAAATTCAAACACCATTAAAAGTATTTCCGTTTGCTGTAATGGATGGAACTCTAAAAGACTATTTAGGGTTGACCAATAAGAAAGCCTATGAGGTTATTGTGAATTTAGCCAAAGAAGTGCATCAAGTAGGAGGTACGTTCATTACCCTTTTTCACAATGAAACGATAAGCAATCGAGGACGTTGGGTGCGTTGGGAAAAACTGTATGTAGATGTGCTAAAGTTAATGACCACTTTTAAGTAAATGATTAAATACCTAACTAGAAAACAGCTTGACATCGATAAGTACAATCAGTGTATTTTAAATTCACTAAATACACGGATTTATGCCTATAGTTGGTATTTAGATATTGTAACCAACGAAAGCTGGGGGGCATTGGTCTTAAATAAATACGAAGCCGTAATGCCTTTGCCTCAACGTAGCAAGTATTTTATATCGTATATTTTTCAACCGTCTTGGATTCAGCAGTTAGGTGTATTTTCCTCAGTTGCGATTGATAAAAATAGTGTTGAACATTTTCTGAACGCAATCCCCAATAAATTTAAAATGGTTGATACTTTTTTAAATTCAGAAAACAAGTTGGCTACAAAAAAAATTAGGACAAGAGCAAATTATATTTTACAACTAAACAAGCCGTTTGAAACCCTATTTAAAGCGTATAGAAAAGGAAGAAAGAGCAGTGTAAAACAAGGGCAAAATTATGGGTTAAAGGTGGTAGGAGGTTTTAATCACAATGAAATAATACAACTTTTTAAAGACAATAAAGGCGCCGAATTAAATGCTAAAAATGGTAATTATGTCATTTTAAGTGAGTTAATGAGTTATGCTGTGCCACGCAATTTTGTGGAATGTTTAAGTGTAGTGTCAAAAAATAATGAATTGATAGCAGGGGCCTTTTTCTTAAAAGACAACAAAAGAATCACTTATTTGTTCTCAGCTATTAATCAAACGGGAAGAGAGCAACAAGCGATGTCCTTCCTAATAAATCACATGATTGAACGTAGCGCCAATTCTGGGCTTATCTTCGATTTTGAAGGTTCGATGATTCCTGAAATTGCTTCATTTTTTAAAAGTTTTGGCGCTGTTAAAGAAACATATTACCATTATAATATCAAGCGGCTTTTTTAAGATTTTGATACATCCAAAAAAATAATAGGCAAGAAACAATACCGGTAAGCCACATTAACATTGCTGAGGTTAAGGCGGCTCCAAAGATTCCATATTTCGGAATTAAGTAGTAGTTAGATACAACATTTAATAAAATTGCACTAAAGGCAATCCAATAGTTTATATAGGCTTTACCAATGGCCGAAAGTAAGTTTCCAAAAAGTCCTCGCAAAATCAATATTCCTAAAATACCGATAATTAGTACCGTAAATGAACTTGAATACGAACTGAAATCGGAACCAAAAAACAAGAGGATGTTTTTGGCAAAAGCCAGTGATAACAGGCCAATGAATACACTTATTGGGATAAAAATAAGCAGGTAATTTTTAATATAATTTTTAATGTAATTTTTGTCATAGATACGTTCGGTAATCGCCACAAAATCTGTAGTTAAAAATACGCGGGGTAAAAAGAGTAAACTCAAAGGTACTAAGGCTACGTATTTATAAATTGTAACCATTGAAGTTTCAGTTATTAAATAGCCAATTAATAAAATATCGATGGCAGATAATAGTTGTGTTGCAACGTTTGATAAGCTTGCAAAAAAACCATATTTCCAAAAGGTAAAATCAAGTATGGTTAATTCAATTTTTTTGCTAAAATTGATGCGTAAGGTTTTTAGAAAAAATAAGGAGACGAGTAGTGGTGTTGCAACCAAAGCAATGGCGTAGCCAATTTCTTTATAGCGATAACTCAAAACAGAAACTGCTATAACTAGTAATACATTATAGGTGATATCAGCTGAGGCAAAGAGGTTGTTTTTATGGTAAAGCCTAAATTGAATCTTTATTATTTCCAGTAAAAATGTTGTCGGTATGACAAATGATAAAATGATAATATAAAACTGTGATTCAGGCAAAAAATCATTGAAAATATAACTTAACAGAATTGTTATGAATACCAATATAAATGACCAGAACATCCCCTTTTTTAAAACATAAACAAACAGGCTTTTTTTTTCGTTTTCAGTTTTAAGCAAGGCGCCATATCGAATTAAACTTTGGTGCAACCCCAAACCAGCAATGGGTATTATAAAAGAAACAATGGTAAAAGCATAAATAACAACACCTAATTTTGAATGATCAATTAGTTGCAAAGCAATCCAAGAAGCAAAAAAAGACAAAACTCTGCCAATTACAGTAGCTGATAATATAGAAAGACCATTTCGTTCTTTAAAGCCATTAAACAGTTCTTTTACACCTTTAATCATGAATTTATTTACTTAAAGCTCTTAAATAGAGTTGTGTGAATTTACTGCAAATAACTGTCGGACTAAAATTTTCAGTAGCATATTCATGCATCTTTTTCTTAGAATACGTAGCTTTTTCATTATAGTGATTTTGAAAAGCATGTAATAATTCTTGCGAATCATTTTTGGTAATCAACGTTCCAAATTCTGAGGGGAAATATTCTGAAATGCCGCCAACATTTGTAGAAATAACAGGTAAGCCACAAGCAAAAGATTCTAAAATAACACAGGGTAAATTTTCATAATTACTAAATAAAACAAAAACATTGGCTTCTTGCATATAATGGGCAATTTTTGAATGTTCAACCTGTTCTATCGCTTCTACGTGTGACGATAATTTTAGGCTCTCAATAAGAGATGCAAATTTATTGGAACCACCCCCAATAAGTAGAAGTTTAAACGCAGGAGTGGCTTCTTTAAAGCTTACTAAGGTTTTAAGTAGAGTGCTTATGTTTTTGTGCTCATCAACCATGTTTGATACATGAAGAAACGTAAAAGAAGTTGATGGCTTTTCTGCCGGAACAAAAATAGACGTGTCAACCACATTAGGGATAGGAACATAATTGCCTTTTAAACCCAATTCTTTCATGGCAGTGGCCAAATTTGTACTAACAGGGCAAACGAAAGCGGCGTTTTTAGTGATAATTTTTGAAATATACTGTTCTACAAAACCAATTGATTTTTTGTTTTTTTGATAGCCCGTCCAATGTTCAGAAATTATATAAGGTTTCTTTTTGAACCATTTTAAATATAAAGCAATCATGCCAAACGGATAGAGCCTGTTTACATGTACTAGGTCAAAATAGGCAAGCTCCTTAAAAATAAGTTGAAAGGATTTTATAAATCGTATTAATTTTGAAAAGGGATTACTAGTATATTTTATGTATCCAATAACCGTGTAGACATTATTTATATCAGTACAGTGAATTTCTATTTTTCGAATAGTCTTTTGGTCAGAAATTACATGTACCGAGGTTACTTTATGACCTGATGCAACAGCTTCGGCATGTCTTTGAATAAAGTCGCCATTTAGGGGTAAAACACGTGAAGGATACCAGCTGTTTAAAAATAGAATGTGCAATTTTTTATTCAAAAGTTAAATTTCATCAAAGATAAAAATTATACAGTTGCAACATGTTATCAAAATTCTTTTAAATTTACCGAATGCAGATAAAACATATATTCTTCGATTTAGATCATACACTTTGGGATTTTGAAACAAATTCAGCAAAGACCTTTGAATTTATTTTTAAAGAACATAATATTCATGTGAATTTGGACTCTTTTTTATATAAATACATACCTGTAAATCACAAGTACTGGAAGTTGTACAGAGAAGAAAAGGTGAGTAAAATTTCCTTGCGGTACAACCGATTGAAGGAAACTTTTGACGCATTAAATTACGCCATTTCAGATGCTGAAATAAATAATTTAGCACAGGTCTATATTGATAATTTATCAAACTTCAATACCCTTTTCGAAGGAACCATAGAGGTATTAGATTATTTACTGCCGAAATATGAAATGCACATTATTACCAATGGTTTTGATGAAGTACAACGCTTGAAATTGGAGAATTCTAAAATATTAAAGTATTTTGATAAAATTATTACTTCAGAAAGTGTAGGAGTTAAAAAGCCAAATCCTAAAATATTTGAGTATGCGCTGCAATCAGCTAATACTACTGCAGCACAAAGTATTATGATTGGCGATAATTACGAAGCAGATATACAAGGCGCTTTAAATATGAATATGCAGGCAATTTTTTGTAATTTTGACAAACAATCAATCGGCGAAAATATTTTAAGTATTCATAACCTATCTGAGCTGAAACGATATTTGTAAATTTTCAGCACCCTAAAAAAATATAAAAAATGAAGTCAAGAAGTTTAATTTTAGCAGCCATCTTTTGTTTATGTACCACATTGTTTTATGCACAGAATAGTATAGATGGGTATAAATATGTTATTGTTCCAAAACAGTATAATTTTCAAAAATCACAAGATCAATATCAGTTAAATGCATTGGTTAAATTTTTATTTGACAAAGAGGGCTTTCAAACGGTGTTCAGTACAGAAGCGAAGGCACAAGACTTGGCAGTAAATCCTTGTTTAGCACTTACTGCTATGGTGAAAAATAATTCGAACATGTTTACTACTAAAGTGGTACTAGAGTTGCTCAATTGTCATAATGAAGTTGTATTTACTAGTGAAGAAGGGAAAAGTAAAATAAAAGAGTATAAAAGAGGGTATCAAGAAGCTATTCGCAACGCTTTTCAATCTGTAGTTGCATTAGATTATAGTTACAATCCGTCGAAGTCAGTTTCTCCTAATGTGGTGGTTGAAAAGGAAGAAAAACCCATTGAAATAACTGAGGTTGTAGCACCCGTGATAGTAAAAGAGGTGTCTAACGAAGCGAAGGAGGAAACACTGCTAGAAATTAAGGAAGAAGTAATTCCACCAGTTATAGATGTGGTAGAAGCGTCAACAGAAGATACGAACTTATTGTATGCTCAAGCAAATAAGCTTGGTTATCAGTTGGTTGATAGTACGCCAAGTGTTGTGTTTATTTTGCTAAAGTCTACGAATACCAATTTGTATTTTTTAAAAAATAAAAATGGCGTAGTGTACAAAGTAAACGAGAAATGGTATGCCGAATTTTATACTAATGATAAATTAGTGAAACAAGAATTACATATTAAGTTCTAGTAATCATACTTTTCGTTCCAGCGTTTTTTTAGAATTTCTCTAAAGCTATTTTCTCGCGTATTGTTTCCCGGGTCATACAATTTGACTCCTTTTATTTCATCGGGCAAAAATTCTTGGTCTATAAAATTAGAGCTGTAGTTGTGTGCATATTGATAGTCTTTGCCATAATCTAAATCTTTCATCAGTTTTGTTGGTGCATTTCGCAAGTGAAGGGGTACAGAAAGGTCACCTGTTTCTCTTACTAGTTGCTGTGCTTTCCCTATGGCTGAATATGAAGCGTTACTTTTTGCTGAATTGGCTAAATAAACAGCGCATTGACTGAGAATAATTCGCGATTCAGGATTGCCAATAACAGCGACTGCCTGAAAGGTATTATTTGCTAAAATAAGTGCTGTAGGATTGGCATTTCCGATATCTTCAGAAGCAGCAATGAGCATGCGTCTAGCAATAAATTTCACATCTTCACCGCCCTCTATCATACGGGCTAACCAATAAACAGCCCCATTCGGGTCACTTCCTCTAATAGATTTAATAAATGCCGAAATAATATCATAATGCTGTTCGCCCGTTTTGTCATAACGAACTGTGTTTTTTTGAACTTTTGAAAGTACTAAGTCATTTGTAATTTCTATGGGTTCAATTTCTGAATTTACAATCAATTCAAAAATATTAAGTAGCTTCCTTGCATCACCTCCCGAAAGTTGTAATAAGGCATCTGTTTCTAGTAGTTTTATGTCTTTTTTAGAAATAAATTCATCCTCTTTTATGGCGCGCTCCAATAGGGCTATAAGATCATTTTTATCAAATGAATTTAGTATGTATACCTGACAACGTGAAAGTAAGGCAGGAATCACTTCAAAACTAGGATTCTCTGTTGTGGCACCAATCAATGTAACCCAGCCTTTCTCAACTGCTCCCAACAAGGAGTCTTGTTGCGATTTACTGAATCGATGAATTTCATCTATAAATAAAATAGGATTTTTGGTTGTAAACAAACCACCACTTTGTTTGGCTTTTTCAATAACCTCTCGTACGTCTTTAACTCCAGAGCTAATGGCGCTTAAGGTATAAAACGGACGTTTAGATTCATTGGCAATTATGTTCGCCAACGTGGTTTTACCAATACCAGGAGGCCCCCAAAGAATTAAAGAAGGGATAACACCTTGTTTTATGTGTTGGGTTAACGCACCGTTTTTACCAACTAAATGTTGCTGACTAATATAATCATCTAATGTTTTTGGGCGTATACGCTCTGCTAAAGGTGTATTCATAGAACAAAAATAGCGAAAACATGACGTTTTTGGTATCGTTTTTAGAAAATGATGACAATTTGTACAACTTTAAAATACTGGGTCTATTTTTGTATTTTGGCCAGTATGAATATGTACGAGGAATACAAACAGTTTAAATTTACGCCATTTACCTTGGCTTTACCCCTTTATACGGTTTTACTATTATGGATGGTATATTGGTTTGAAGTTACTTTTGGATACAATTTTACAAAATATGGAATCTATCCTAGAACCTTTAGTGGCTTAAGAGGGATTCTTTTTTCCCCGTTTATTCACAGTGGTATAAAACATTTGTTTAACAATTCTGTACCACTATTTGTGTTGTTGATTAGTTTGTTTTATTTCTACAAAGACATTGCTTTTAAAATATTGTTTTACGGACTTTTATTAAGCGGTTTTTTGACGTGGATAATTGCAAGAGATGCCTATCACATTGGGGCTAGCGGTATTGTTTATTTACTATTTAGTTTTATCCTTTTTAGTGGTATTATTAGAAGGTATATTCGGTTAATTGCCGTATCGCTAATGGTCGTGTTTTTATATGGAAGTATGATTTGGTTTATTTTTCCCGTAAAGGAAGAAATTTCTTGGGAAGGCCATTTATCAGGCTTCTTGGTCGGAATTGTTTTTGCACTGGTATACCGAAATTATGGTCCGCAAAAAACAAGGTTTCATTGGGAAGAAGCAGGTTATGTTGACGAAGAGTCAATCATGTTAGATGAGAATGGAAATTTTATCGACCTACAGGCAGAGGAAGAAGAGTAAAGTTAGAGTCGTTGTCTTACAATTTCATATAACGCAACGCCACACGCCACCGATACATTTAATGATTCAATTTCTCCTAAAAGAGGTAGTTTACCCTTTGCATCAGAAATTTTTAAAATGGAAGGAGTGATACCCTTGTGCTCTGAACCCATGATTAAGGCTGTTGGTTTGTTAAAGTCAATAGAATAAATACTGTCTGTTGTTTTTTCAGTGACTGAAACAATTTGAATACCTTCAGCTTGCAATTGATAGATAGCATCGAGTAGGTGATTGGTTTTACAAATAGGAATGTTAAATGCAGCACCCGCCGATGTTTTTATGGCATCTGCGTTGATAGGAGCACTTCCTTGATTTGGTATAATTACAGCATTGACACCTGTACATTCTGCGGTTCGTAAAATGGCACCAAAATTGCGAATATCCGTAATTTGATCTAAGAGTAAATACATTGGCTTTTCAGCAGTATTTGAAGCAAGAATACTGTCTAGGCTATGAAAAGTAATCGCTGATATTTTTGCAATAACCCCTTGATGATTTTGATTTTTTGAAAGGGTATTTAATTTTTCTACAGGCACATAACTGGAAGAAATGTGTTGTTCTTTAAGTAGGGAGCTCAGTGTAGAAAATAATTGTCCACTCAGTCCTTTTTGAATGTATACTTTTTCTAATGTCTGCTCAGCGTTGATGGCTTCAATTACTGCGCGTATCCCGAAGATATGTGTACTGTTTGTCATGGGGCAAATATAGAACTTTATGTCATAAAAAAACCATCGCTTTCAAAACTTAGAAAGCGATGGTTATTATTAATTGTATTTATATAAATACGAAGTACTTATTAGTAACCAGGATTCTGATCTGCTTGACTAAGTTCGTTATTGGCATCTATTTCAGATTGAGGAATTGGCCACAATACTCTATTGGCATTATAAGTTATTCCTTTACTCTCAATCACTTGTTGTGCAAGACCAAGGCGTTTTACATCATCCCAACGGTCACCTTCACCATAGAATTCAAAACGTCTTTCGTTTGCAATAAGAGTAACAACATTACCACTGTTAAGTGTAACAGGTGCTAATCCAGCTCCAGCTCTTGCTCTAACCTCATTGATATAATCAGAAGCCTCTGGTGCATCTCTTCTAGCTAAAACTTCAGCATACATTAATAATACATCAGCATAACGATAGATATAAGGAATATCTGCCCCGTTTGCATTATCACTATACTTATTTAAATATGCCGTTGAGAAATCAGTATTGTTTTCAATCATGTTGATACGCTCATCGGCAGCATCAAATGCAGCTAAGAAAGCAGCAGATGGAGCAACTTCACGTCTTCCGTTTGGAGACGGATAGAAGAAAAACGCTAAGCTATTACTATCAGAAGGGCTATAATCAATTCTGAATATACTTTCAGGAGTATCACCACCTACAACATATAGATCTTCATAATTAGGTGCTAAAGAGTATTTACCAATTAAAGGTTGTAGCGTGCTTTCAGCTTGCGGATATTTACCTTGGTATAACAACACTTTGGCTTTCAATACTTGTAAAGCATCCGCTGTAAAGCGTAATTTACTTGTATTGGTAATATTACCTTCAGCCGCCGCAATTTCGCTTTCAATATAAGTATATACTGCAGCTTCAGTTGCTCTAGGTGTATGACTAGCCCCAATACCATCTAAAGATACTGTTTCTTCATCGATAGGTACACCTCCCCAGATTTTCACTAATTGAAAATAGGCGAAAGCACGTAAAGCATGGGCTTCAGCAAGTGTATTACTTCTAACACCACTTGACAATACATCAGCATCCAAACCTTCTATTACACGGATGATGGCCGTTGCAGTATTGATTACAGCAAAATTTGAGGTAAAGTAACCTGAAGTAGTAACATTATCTGGTTGAATATTATTCAAACGCGCCTCTAAATAAGTAGGAAATGAACCTGTGTGATCAAAGTTATCTGAATAGATACCAGAGAACATTTTTTGAACTGGTCCTGCTATATTTGTGCTTTGCATGTTGTTATATCCTTGTAACAACGCTGTTTCAGCACTGGCGTCATCAATAATAAATTGATCAACGGGTATCTGACTAAGGTCTTTAACCTCTAGTTCTTCATCACAACTTGTAAAAAACAACGTTGTCATGGTTAAAATTGATAATAAAAAATATTTTTTCATCTTGTTTTTATTTATAATAATTAGAAAGAAACATTAATTCCGAACTTCCAAACCTTATTGGCTCCTTGAGTTAAGAAATCTGTACCACCTGTTACACCAGGTGCACCATTAAAGTTTACTTCAGGGTCAATACCCGAATAATCTGTAATTAGTACTAAGTTATCTCCAGAAACATAAACACGTATCTTATCGAAACCTTCTATTTTAGGTAATGTATAACCTAAAGTTACATTTCTTAATTTAATATATGAACCGTCTTCAAGAAGTCTTGTACCATCTCTATTGTTATAAGATGCAGTCAAGAAGTTCGCTCTTGGAATATCAGTACCAGTGTTAGTTGGTGTCCAATAGTTTAATTGAGATTTGAATTTACCAAAAGTTCTACCTCCAGATACACCCGCAAACTGCAAGTTGTTATTAAATACATCGTTTCCTTCAGAAAGCGCCCATAAGAAACTTAAATCAAAGTTTTTATAAGACATATCATTTGACCAGTTGATTGTATAATCAGCATAAGGTTTCCCTGCGATAATAAAATCATCATCATTAAGAATTTGATCATTATTTTGATCTACATATTTTACATCTCCAGCACCTACGCCATCAACAGCTAACCAAGTTGGTACTTCAGCGTCTGATTGGTATAAACCATCAGTCTCATAAAGTCTAAAGGCACCTAATGGAGCACCTTCTTCAACACGACTCACAAAACCAGTTCCAAATGGAGCAGTTCCGCCTAAACTTAGTACTTTATTGTCTAATGAACTAAATCCAAAATTGGTTGTCCAATTAAAGTTTTCACCTCTAAAAACATCAATACTTAAATCAATCTCGTGACCTGAATTTTCAATTTCTCCAATATTTGCAGGAATACTTCCTCCACTTTCATGGTTTGGAATAGGAGCTGATAAGATCAACGAATTGTTGTTTGTACTTTTGTTGTAATACGCATAGCCTAAAGAGATTCTATTGTCTAAGAATTTTGCCTCAAAACCAGCATCATATTGTGAAGTTTCTTCCCATGTTATAAAAGGGTTAGATAAAGTAAGTGCACTCGTACCTGTTGTACCATAAGTACCACTTGCCACACCTGATTGACTATCATATCTACCAACAGCGGAAGTATTACCTGTTACCCCCCAAGAACCTCTTACTTTGAAATAATTGATAAAGTCGTTTTGGAACCAGTCTTCTTCAGAAAGAATATATCCTACAGAAGCAGCTGGGAAATAACCCCAACGATCATCGTTATTAAATTTAGAAGAAGCATCTGCACGTAATGATAATTCAACAATTAATTTATTGAAAAAAGTAGCACCTACTCTTGAAATTACAGAAACTCTTTTTTCTTCAGAAAATGAAGATGAAGGAGCGCCTGGTGTTGAACCTTGTGATAAAAATCTTAATTGAGAACTAGTAAAACCAGTTACATTCGCACTTAAAAAATTAGAAGTGTTTCTCTCATACTCACCTGCTAAGAAAACACGTAATCTGATGTCGTCTGTAATTTTTGGTGTATAGTTTACAGATTGTAAAACTTTGATTCTTCTAAACTCATTTTTAGCTTCACTTGAAAAACCACTTGGTGATCCTTGAGAACTTGTAGGAGGATTGTAAATACGTTGTCTAAAGTTCAATTGATCTAAACCATAACTTGTATTTAACGTTAAGTTATCAGTTACTTTATACTGTAAATCTGCATTTCCTAAAAGTCTGAAAGTATAACCTCTACCACTATCTTCTAGAGCATTTTGAACTGGATTAGAAAACCCAAAATCATTAACGTTAAAAGAACCATCAGCATTGTAGATGTCATAACCTGGAGCTTCAAGAATTGCTGTAGAAAGTACACCGTAGATGTTATTATCATTCGTAATCATTCTTAGATTCTCATCAGTTAAAGAGATACCACCAGTAAAGCTCAATTTATCAGTTAACTTTTGTGTTAAATTTAAACGAACTGTATTTCTATTAAAGTCTTGAGCTAAAAGAACTCCATCTTGTGTGAATTGTGAAACACCTAAGTAGTATTGAGTGTCTTCATCACCACCAGAAACATTAAAGTTGGTGTTGATTACGGGAGCATCATCAACATAGATTTCATCAATATAGTTGTCACCTTCATTTCTCACTAAATCATAAAAGGCATTTAATTCTGTTTGAGTTGCACCTATAAGGTTTTGTCTTCCATCCCAAACTGTAGACCACCATCCGAGTCCATTAGACAACGTATGTGAAGCATCTCCAAAAGCCAAAAATTCACCATAATTCATGGTTTCGTATCTGTCTTGAGCATTTTGAAAACCTACATAAGAACTAAAGTTAAATTTAGCTCTACCAGATTTACCTTTTCTAGTAGTAATAATTACTACCCCGTTTGAACCTCTATCACCATAGATTGCAGCAGATGCCGCATCTTTTAAGATATCAACTGATTCAATATCATCTGGATTTAAGTTAGATAAAGCACTATTTTGTTGTCCACCAAAACTACTACTAATAGTAGCTCCTGAAAACATTGGTACTCCATCAATTACATATAAAGGATCATTCGAACCATTAATAGATGAAGACCCTCTTACACGAATTCTAACTTCCCCTCCTGGTGCTCCAGAAGACTGAGAAACTTGAACTCCAGAAGCTGTTCCTTGTAAAGCACCCGCTAAGTTAGCTGTACTAATACGTTGAACTTCAGAGGCTTTTACATTGGAAACGTTGGTAGTTAAGTCACGTTGACTCACTTGACCATAACCAATTACAACTACTTCATCAAGTATATTATCTGCAGCTAAAACCACATTAATAGTGTTTGTAGCACCAACAGTTTTTTGTTGAGAAGTCATACCAATAAAGCTAAATACAAGAACATCTCCTACATTTGCATTGATTGAATATTTTCCGTCAAAATCTGTTTCAGTACCTGTAGAGGTACCTTTTATTAATATACTAACACCTGGTAAAGGTCCTGTTTCATCGGTAACAGTACCAGATATAATTTTTTCTTGTGCAAATGAAAATTGCACTAAGAACGCCAGTAATAGCGTTAAAATTCCACTAAACTTTGTTTTCATTATATAATTATTTGAATTAATTGTCGCCAAAAGTCTTAATAAATAGTTAATAAAACAACTTTTTAACATAAAATTTTAAATAAGGCATTTTAACTAATTTTTAACCTAATGGGGTGTCGTAAGGGAGATGTGATTTTGTTTAAAGGTTGCGTTGGCTTTGCAATTTTTTTTATTTTAATTGGGATATTAAGATGTGAATTAGCCTTAAATGAGGGGTAAATTTTAAATAGTTCTTTGGGTGTTTAATGTCTTTTTAGGACCATTAATTTAACATTTATCAGAATACCTTGATTGATGCTTAGAAAAAATTTGATTGATAAATTAATTAATTTTTAAGAATTCAAAAAAGTGAAAATGTTAAAAACTCTTAAAATTGTTTGGAGCTTTGTTAATTTTAGGTCAATGAATATTAAACAGAGAGATGATAGCCTGAAAAATGAATGAAGAAGTGAAAATTTAAAAGAAAAGGAAGTTTTGCTTTAGGGGTTTAATAAAAAAGCCACCTCAAATTGAGGTGGCTTTTTTATTGTAAAAAATTATTTTCTTCTTAAGACTTAGTTAATGTTTCTTTAAATTGTGGACCCCAAGCAGTACCACTATAAATACTACCTCCTTGATCATAGGAATATTCAAATTCAAGTACTTGATCGCAAGTATTTGTAATTTTTCCTGAACCAAATATATAATATGGAGTTTGAGGAGCACCAAGGTATGTTGATGTTAAGTAAGGTGCAATTTGATCTGATTGATCAATTTCAAATGCTCCATACAAATTCAAATTAACTTTAACAGGAGTATTGGTTATTATTACTTCACCCCACCAATCTTGAAACCATCCAAAACCGATACCGTTCATGTATAATTCACCACCTACTAAGGTTGTTTCTACTTGTGTTGAATATCCCCAAGAATCAGTTCCTGTCCAAGTTCCCACATAGTCTTCAAGTGTCATTAGACAAAATTTAATCCTTTCTAATTCATAAACAAGTTTAGTACCAGCAGTTGCAGTATTAGCTCCTGCATCTACATTTAAAACTAATTCTAAAACTTCTCCTTCTGGCATCAAATCTGAATTGGTTACTAAATCAACCGATCCGGAAGTACTTCCTGCAGGAATTGTAATAGAAGTTGAAGATAATGTATACATACTTGGTTCAATAGTTGAAGAAGGATCAACAGCTACGTTTACTTGAATATCTTGTGAACGTGGCATCCCTAATAAACCAACAGTTACTGTAGTTGAGATGTCTATATTACTACCGTCGCTTGGATCAACAGCTGTTTGCAAACTTTTAGAAGCATCTTTAAATTGAATGTAATAAGTTGCATTAGGATCCACTGGGTCAGATAACAGTGCAAAGTTATCCTCATCATAGTCGCATGAAATGGTAACCAAACAAGCGGCAAAGATTAGTGTAAAATGTTTTAATATATTTTTCATTTTTTTCATTTTATAGATTATTTTTTATTGATCCCACCAAAGCTTATCAGAAATAACTACTGCAGGTACATTTGCTGTATTGTAGTCTAACTCTGATTGAGCATACGGAAATCTTGTTGGTGTGTTTGGAATCACTGAACCTGGAACAGGAGCCAATGTTGGAATACCTGTTCTTCTCCAGTCTGCATATGGTTGATTTGTACCAAAACCGTCAATGTATTTTTGAGTTAGGATAAGTTCCTGTGATACTGGTACTCCATTGATATTGTCATCAAGCCATGCAGTATTTGCATCTCCTGTTACTCTCAATACTGAAGCTGCAACGGCGGCTTCGTAAGCTTCTTGCGCTCCTGCCTGTCCTAACATAAACAAAGCTTCAGCTTCGATAAATTTTAACTCAGAATAGGTCATTAATTTAACAGAAGCATCGTCTGCTGCAACGTCTGGGCCAGGCCAAGATGCTGCTTCGTTTTGACTTCCAGGATCACTACCCGTATAATTACCATCACCATCTTGTGCTACATAAAATGGCAGTCTTGGGTCATCATTACTGGTTAACATATTCACTAAAGTAGAACCCATCCTAATATCTGTTCTTTGCTCCATAAATTGGAAAATCGGATTTCTATCACTAGCATCAAAAGGAACTAAAAAGTCATCGGCATTTGATGTGAATCCGTTTGCCACTGCAGCAAGTGCATCTGTATACGCAGCGTTTCCGTTACGTACTGACAATTGCAATAAGTGTCGTGCTCTGATTGAGTAAGCAGCTTTTTTCCATTTACCTATATTTCCACCATACGTTACATCACCATCTACATCAAAAGCATTTGTTGGATTGTCTAAGTTGGTAACCGCTTGACTTAACAAACCGAAAATATTACTATATACAGATTCTTGCGAATCATACACAGGTTTTAATACATTTTCAGATCCTTTAAACGCTTCGGTGTAAGGAATACTCCCAAACAAATCAGTTGTTATTCCTAAAGTGGTTGCCATTAAAACTTGAGCAACTCCAGCAAAATTTGGAGATTCAAATCCTTCTGTTTGTGCTTTATCTACTATAATAGTACTGTTAATTAACATTCCAGAGTAAATAGATCCCCAAAGGTTATTTATATCAGCAGGTGTCAATTGATAACGCGCTTCAGTATATGACTGACGACTTGTTCCGTCAAATAATTGCATCCAAATGTTATTGGTTCTTACCGAATTATTACCTAATAAGTTATAGCCCATATCTTGTTGAATGGCAGGTAATAATAAGTTCATCGGCACATCAGCGGGTGAATCAGGATCGGTATTTAAATCGTGATCTATCCATCCATCGCAAGATGTTAGAGATAGCGATAGTAGAAGTACTACTGCTAAGCTTATTATATTTAATTTTTTAATATTTTTCATGATTTAATTTTTTCTATTTAGAATGTCAATTTAATCCCCATTAAAACAGTCTTTGTTCCTGGGCTGTTGAAGTAATCCATACCTTGTGCATTTGTGGCACCCCCTAAGTTTGTTTCAGGGTCGATACCTGTATAAGGAGTACTAATCCATAAATTTCTACCAGTAAAGTACACTTGTCCATCTTTAATGAATTTTCCAATTTCTGGTAAATTGTATGCTAAAGTAACATCTCTTAATCTTACCCAGTCTGCAGGCTCCATAGCAGCTGATGATGGACCACCACCAAAGTTACTACCGTTCCCTTGAAACCATGCTTGGTCTAGTACAACAGGGGTTACATTTTCTACACCACTAGAAACAACATCTCCGTTTGCATCAAGATGTCCATAAACACCATTCATAACTACTAAATTTTCTGCTGGTGTAGCATTAAAATCAATACTACCATCACTATTGTAGTATACTTCTCTGTTTTCTGTACGTTGAGTTACACCAAAACTGTTCATTGCAAAGGCAGTACCATTGTACATAACTCCACCAGATTTTATATCAATTAAAAATGATAAGGATACATTTTTATAAGTAATGTTATTGGTGATGTTAGCAGTCCAATCTGGATTGAAATTACCAATTGGAACTAGACCTTGTGTTGTATTTGTCCAAGGATACCCATCTCTAACGTTATCCGTAGGATCGTCATTAATTAAAATGTTACCACTTGAATCTCTAACCCAGTCTTCACCAAAAATACTTCTGTACTCTTCTCCAACAACTGCTCTAACTTGAGGTGTTGTAAATCCTCCTAAGAAGATATTATCAACTCCGTCTGCTAAGGCTGTTACAATGTTCGTAAACTTCGTAAAGTTTGCTACAAAATCCCATTTAAAATCTTCTGTTTTGATTGGTGTAGCATTTAAGCTAATTTCAATCCCTTTAGATTCCATTGAGGCAGCATTTAAAAACACTGAAGTAAACCCTGAAGATGGAGCTACCGGTACTGACATTAATAAATCTGTATTTTTATTGTTGAAATAGGTAAAGTCAACTCCTAATCTACTTTTGAAAAAACGCAAATCTGCACCTACTTCCCAAGAATCTTGAGTTTCGTGTTTTAAATCAGGATTTCCTAATCCATTTCCAACAGCAAAACCTGTTTGATCTAGATATGGAAAATTAACACCATTTGTCCAACCATCTGCTGTACCTGCTGCAAAGAAATAATTTGAAGTATTAAAAGCAGGAGCGATATTCGCTGTTCTTGCTGCTGAGACTCTTAACTTACCAAATGATAAAACATCACCTTTAAGACCATCTATTTCTGTAAAAATAAATCCTAAACTTGCTGAAGGATAAAAAGCCGAGTCATTTTGTTCAGGCATTGTAGTCGCCCAGTCATTTCTTCCTGTTACACCTAAGAATAACATGTCTTTATAAGAAAATTGAAGATCTGCAAAAACAGCCATTGTTTTAAACCTACCAATACCACTAGAAGTAGTATTATTACTTGAATTGTTTAATTGGTAAAAATCAGGAATTTCTAAACCAGTAGCATCTCCAAATAAACTTTTGCTATATGAAGAGTAAAAGTTATTACCCAATGTCAGTTTCACATTTAAATCATCTGAGATGTCCTTTTGAAAATTCAATAAAAGGTCAGAGTTCACTACACTTGAGAAACTTTGATATTCACCAACATATCCTGTTGGAGCTCCTCTTGATCCAATTTTAAATTGATCTTTATAACGTCTGTTATACCAGTCTAGACCACCATTGTAGTTAATACTAAAGAAGTCATTAAACTTTATATTGAAGTTGATACCTCCCGTAAATCTATTTACGTCTTCATCAAATTTAATATTATTGGCTGTCCAATATGGGTTGTCATAACCACCACCATTACGGTAGTTACGTTGTGTACCATCTGCAAATTCATAACCAGCACTATTGTCAAAGGTAGTTGCAGTTCTTAATAAACCTAACATAATACCAGAAACGTTCGATCCTTTTTGGATTTGTATCGCCCTAGAGTTTGTATAAGACATATCTGCACCGAAAGTGGCATTTTCAGATATTTTTGTTGAAGCATTCAAACGCAATGTTGTTCTTCCGTATTCGTTGTTAGGGATTATACCTTCTTGCTCTAGATTTGATATAGAAAAGAAGTAATTTCCTTGCTCACTACCATTACTGATACTGAAACGATTGTTTGATGTAGCTCCATGTTGAAAGAAGTCATACACATCATATGCTTTCGCAGCAAGACCATTACCAGTTCCAGTAGGAACTAGACGCCCATTCGGATCCCATCGGTAACTTGTATCACCGTCATATTCTAAACTAGAAATTGGGGCTCCCCATGAATTCGCTTGTCCACCTGACCATACGCCATTAATACCTTGAGAGTATTTATCTTGTCTAGCTGGTGTTTGAGAAATCATATCAATTCCATAAGAACTATGAAATTCTATTTTTCTACTTGTTAAGTTTTTACCACTTTTAGTAGTAATAATGATCGCACCGTTTGCCGCACGCACACCATATAATGCCGTTGCAGCTCCTCCTTTAAGTACAGAAAGCGATGCAATATCATCTGGGTTTATATCAATAGATCTGTTAGAAGTATTCACACCTCCAGTTCCACTACTACCACCACCTGTAATAATTGGCATACCATTTACTACAAACAACGGTTGGTTATTTCCTGTGATCGATGCAGAACCTCTAATTGTGATAAAGGTAGAAGCACCAGCATCACCAGCAGAACTTACAATTTGTACCCCTGAAGTTGCACCAGCTAAAGAGTTCACAATATCTGCATTGGGTTTCACACTGATTGACTCAGCACTAACACTTTGCACATTGTATCCTAACTCTTTTTCATTTCTTGAGATCCCAACAGCAGTTACAACAACTTCGTCAAGAACGTTATCAGCCACTAACACTACATTTATAGAGTTAGATACACCGACAGTAACTTCTTGGGTTGTCATACCAATAAAACTGAATCTTAAGACCTCCCCAACATTGACGCTAATTGAATATTTACCATCAAAATCAGTTTCTGTACCCGTTGCAGTACCTTTTATTACTACACTAACTCCAGGTAAAGGACCTGTTTCGTCCGAGACCGTACCTGAAATAGTTTTCTCTTGTGCAAATGTAATCTGCACAATAAACGCTAGTAGTAGCGTTAAAATTCCATTGAACTTTGTTTTCATTTTGTATAATTATTTGAATTAATTGGCTCAAAAGTCTTAATAATATGTTAAAAAAACAACTTTTTTAACTAAAATCTGTTAACGTTCGTTAATTAAACGTTAAATTAAACACAAAAACGTTAAATTTTGTAAGGTTTTTAACAAATGGAAATTAAAAAAATGAAGTAATTTTTATATGAAATTTAGAATTGCTAAAATCAAATGACAGGTTGTTTAATTTGCCAACGGCATAACTTAAATTTAACAGGCCAAAATTGGTGGTAAAAGCATAGCCCAAACCTAAACTGAAAATTTGCTGCGATTGATCAGAAAACTGATTTTTAATATAGCCAGCATCTGAGATTGAATATAGGTAGGAGCGGTTGTTGGTAGTGTATCGATATTCTACATTTAAAATACTCAATTGCGAAGCAAAGATACTCTCCTCATTAAAACCTCTAATACTATTGACACCTCCAACTCTATATAGTTCATTTGTGAGTACATTGTCAGATATCAAAATACTACTGTTATTTTGTAGGAAGATTGAATTTCTAAAATTCAATCCCCATAAATAGTTGGCTGCTACGTTTACTCGCGTTTGCCTAGTCTTCGAGTCTGTTGTATTTCTGCTTCCTAAATAAGCTTCCAATTTAAAGTTGAGTTTAATTGGAAAAAGGGAAGAATTGTTCAATACCCTATAATGATAGCTCGCACCATAAAAAGAACTGTTGTAATTAATAATGTTAGCGGTAGAAATATCGAGCAAATTAGATGATGTTTCTGAAATGAAACCAAGACTAAGCTTATTTTGATAATCGATGTTGTGACTTAAAGCGATGTTGGTTTTGGTCGTTATAAATGTAGAATCCTGTTTGTAAATATATAAGCCTAATTCTGGAGTTAATGCTGTATTGAAAATAAAGGGCACCTCAACATTTAAGTCAAAAAATTGTTTATTGTCTCCGTTATTTTTCCAATAAATAGAGATGCGTTCCCCAGCATTGAAAATATTTGTGAGTGATAAGTCGAGATATCCATTAAACTGAAGCTTGTTTTCGATCGCGTCAGAAGTAAAGCCAATAAGACCGTCAAACTTGTTTGCTTTACGTTTCTTTAAATATAAATAAACAAATGTGGAATCGGGAGTAAATAAGACAGCTGGTGATTTGTTTTCTGCCACAAAAGCTAAGGTGTTTACTTGATTTGAAAGTTGTTGCAATCGTTGATTGCTAAAAATGGTTTTGTGTTTGATGTTAAAGTAATGTTTAACAAATGTTTTTGGAAAGTTTTCGAACCCTTCGATTATTAGCTTGTCAATGGTTCTTGTGGTTGATGTATTAATTATAAGTTTTGAGTGGAGGCTATTTTTTTGAAAAGTAATTTCATCAAGTTGAACCGTTGTAAATGAATTGCCTTCTTTTTCAAAATGATTCGCTAGGAAATGAAGTACGGTAGGTACCTGCATAATTTCAATTTCAAAATAGGAGTCGGTTACTTTTGAAGTTATTTGATAGAGTATTTTTTTAGGAATTATCTTTTTGTTGTAAAATATCCGAATCGACTCATAGGACTTCCCAAGGTCAAAGTAGGCCGTAAACAGGGTGTCTTGAATTTTTAGTGTGTCCAATTTGTGATTAAAATAACCCATTCTTTCAAAATGGGTTTTTAGCGAATCTAATTCGTTTAAAATGGATGTTTTGGACACATGTTTTACTTTGTGCATTAAGCTTTTTGCTACGGGAATATTCGCACTGTCTTTTACGAAAACTTTAAGGGTTAAATTTTGAGAAGAAAGTGTTGAAAAATTCCAGAGAAAAAAGAATAGATATATATATGGTGTAAATAATCGTTTCAAAACATTTCAAAAATAGTTTAAAAACTCCTTAAAAAAGAGATTCTTAGCGCAATTTTTAAATTGTAGATAAAATTTAGCTCAATGCTATTTGAATAACCAGAAAAAATTTATACATTTGCACCCTCTTAAAAGAGAGATTTTGAAAAATATAAAAAATAACAATTAATTTAGTATGCCAACTATACAACAATTAGTACGTAAGGGAAGAACCCAAATAACTAAGAAGAACAAATCGGCTGCTTTGAATTCGTGTCCACAACGAAGAGGTGTTTGTACGCGTGTTTACACTACTACTCCTAAGAAACCTAACTCTGCAATGCGTAAAGTAGCAAGGGTAAGGTTAACGAACGGAAATGAGGTAAATGCTTACATACCTGGTGAAGGACATAATTTACAAGAGCACTCGATAGTATTAGTTAGAGGTGGAAGAGTAAAAGATTTACCTGGTGTAAAATATCACATTGTTCGTGGTGCTTTAGATACAGCAGGAGTCGAGGGTAGAACACAACGTCGTTCTAAATATGGAACGAAACGCCCAAAGAAATAATTAAATCACTTTAATGTAAAGAGACATGAGAAAAAGAAGCGCCAAAAAAAGGATTCTTTTACCAGATCCAAAATTTAATGATCAGTTAGTTACTCGTTTTGTAAATAACTTGATGAAGGATGGTAAGAAATCTGTAGCTTTTAAAGTATTCTATGATGCACTTGAAATTGTAGAAGAAAGAAACCAAGACGAAGAAAAATCATCATTAGATATATGGAAAGATGCCTTATCTAACGTTATGCCTCACGTAGAAGTACGTAGTCGTAGAGTTGGGGGAGCAACCTTCCAAATTCCAATGCAAATTAGACCAGACCGTAAAGTGTCAATGGCAATTAAATGGATGATTTTATTTGCAAGAAAACGTAATGAAAAATCAATGGCCCAGAGATTAGCAGGCGAAGTAATAGCTGCTGCTAAAGAAGAGGGAGCCGCTGTTAAGAAAAGAACAGATGTTCATAAAATGGCAGAGGCAAACAAAGCATTCTCACACTTTAGATTTTAATTAGAAATGGCTAGAGATTTAAAATATACAAGAAATATAGGTATTGCTGCGCATATTGATGCTGGTAAAACTACAACTACAGAGCGTATTCTTTTTTATACAGGAGTATCTCATAAGATTGGAGAAGTACATGATGGTGCTTCAACAATGGACTGGATGGAGCAAGAAGCTGAAAGAGGTATTACTATTACTTCAGCAGCAACTACATGTGACTGGAAATTTCCGATGGAAAATGCAGAGCCACTTCCTGATACAAAAGATTATCATTTCAATATTATTGACACACCGGGTCACGTTGATTTTACAGTTGAAGTAAATCGTTCGTTACGCGTGTTAGATGGTTTGGTGTTTTTGTTTAGTGCTGTTGATGGTGTTGAGCCACAATCTGAAACTAACTGGAGACTGGCCGATAATTACAAAGTGCCAAGAATTGGATTTGTAAATAAAATGGACCGTCAAGGATCAAACTTTTTAGAAGTTAACAAACAAGTTAAAGAAATGTTAGGCTCTAATGCAGTGCCTATCGTTTTGCCTATTGGTGATGAAGATAATTTTAAAGGTGTAGTTGACTTGGTTAAGAATCGTGCGATTATATGGCATGATGATAATTTTGGTTCTACATTTGATGTTGTAGCGATACCAGAAGAAATGAAGGATGAGGTTCGTGAATACAGAGCTTTGTTAATAGAAGAAGTAGCAAGTTACGATGAAAACTTATTAGAGAAATTCATGGAAGATGAAAACTCTATTACAGAAGATGAAGTACATGCTGCGTTAAGAGCTGCGGTTATGGATATGGCTATCATACCTATGATTTGTGGATCTTCATTTAAAAATAAGGGAGTACAGTTTTTATTAGATGCTGTTTGTAGATACTTACCTTCTCCAATGGATAGAGAAAGTGTAATTGGTACAAACCCAGATACTGGTGCAGAAGAAAAACGTAAGCCGGATGTTAAGGAGCCTTTTGCTGCTTTAGCGTTTAAAATTGCGACAGATCCTTTTGTAGGTCGTTTAGCATTCTTTAGAGCGTACTCTGGTCGTTTAGATGCTGGTTCTTATGTGTTGAACAATCGTTCAGGCAAAAAAGAACGTATCTCTCGTATTTACCAAATGCATGCGAATAAACAAAATGCAATTGACTTTATAGAAGCTGGAGATATTGGTGCTGCTGTTGGATTTAAATCTATCAAAACAGGAGATACACTTTCAGATGAAAAACATCCTATCGTATTAGAGAGTATGGATTTCCCTGATCCGGTAATTGGTATAGCAATTGAGCCTAAAACAAAGGCAGATGTAGATAAATTAGGAGTAGCTTTGGGTAAACTAGCTGAAGAAGATCCTACATTTCAAGTAAAAACTGATGAAGCCTCAGGACAGACTATTATTTCTGGTATGGGTGAACTTCACTTAGATATTATTGTTGACCGTCTAAAACGTGAGTTTAAAGTAGAGGTTAATGAAGGGCAACCGCAAGTTGAATATAAGGAAGCAATTACAAGAGTTGCAGACCATAGAGAAGTGTATAAAAAACAATCTGGGGGTCGTGGTAAGTTTGCCGATATCGTATTTACGATGGAGCCTGCTGAAGATGGCAAGTCAGGATTGGAGTTTGTGAATAAGATTAAAGGTGGTAATGTTCCTAAAGAATTTATCCCTTCTATTGAAAAAGGATTTAAAGCAGCGATGGTGAATGGTCCTTTAGCAGGATTTGAAATGGATAGTATGAAGATTACATTGTTAGATGGATCTTTTCACGCGGTAGATTCTGATGCACTTTCTTTTGAATTGGCAGCTAAACTTGGATATAAGGTGGCAGCAAAAGCTGCAGGTGCAGTAATATTAGAACCTATTATGAAATTGGAAGTATTGACTCCAGAAGAAAATATGGGTGATATTGTTGGAGATTTAAACCGAAGAAGAGGTCAAGTGAGTAGTATGTCTGATAGAGCTGGTGCGAAAGTGGTGAAAGGAGAAGTGCCATTATCTGAAATGTTTGGGTATGTAACTTCATTGAGAACATTATCTTCAGGTAGAGCAACTTCAACTATGGAATTTTCTCATTATGCAGAAACTCCTAAAGGTATTTCTGATGAGGTAATTAAAAAGACACAAGGTTAATTTACTAAATAGATAAAGATGAGTCAAAAAATTAGAATAAAATTAAAGTCTTACGATTACAATTTAGTAGATAAATCTGCTGAGAAAATTGTAAAAACAGTAAAAAGTACAGGTGCAGTTATTAATGGTCCAATTCCATTACCAACGCATAAAAAAATATTTACTGTATTGCGTTCTCCACACGTAAACAAGAAATCAAGAGAACAATTTCAATTGAGTTCTTACAAAAGATTACTTGATATTTATAGCTCTTCATCAAAAACAATTGATGCTTTGATGAAATTAGAGTTACCAAGTGGTGTTGAAGTAGAGATCAAGGTATAATGAATACCATCAGAAGTGAAAACTTTTGATGACATGTCCCAAGCGGTTGACGAGGGAAAAACGGTTAAAATACATTCAGGGTTGAAAGTATTTTTGACCCTGTTTTTTTGAATAAAGAATAATAAACAATTAATAATAATTAAATATGTCTGGGTTAATAGGAAAAAAGATTGGCATGACCAGCATTTTCGATGAAAATGGAAAGAATATTCCATGTACTGTAATCGAAGCTGGACCATGTGTAGTTACCCAAGTCAGAACCAAAGCGGTTGACGGGTATGAAGCGCTTCAACTTGGTTTCGATGACAAAAAGGCAAAAAGCTCTAATAAAGCTTTAGATGGTCACTTTAAAAAAGCTGGTACATCTGCCAAGAAAAAAGTCGTTGAATTCCAAGGGTATGAAGCAGAATATAAAATAGGAGACGCCATCACAGTAGCGCACTTTGAAGAAGGTGAGTTTGTTGATGTCTCTGGTACATCTAAAGGGAAAGGTTTTCAAGGTGTTGTAAAACGTCACGGTTTTGCCGGTGTCGGTCAAGCAACTCACGGTCAACACAACCGTTTAAGAGCTCCTGGTTCTATTGGTGCTGCATCGTATCCTGCGAGAGTATTCAAGGGTATGAAAATGGCCGGTAGAATGGGTGGAGATAAAGTGAAAGTACAAAACTTAAGAGTTTTAAAAGTGGTTCCAGAAAAGAATCTTTTAGTTGTAAAAGGTGCTGTTCCTGGTCATAAAAATTCTTATCTAATCATTCAGAAATAATGAAAGTAGCAGTAGTAGATATCAACGGGAAAAATACTGGAAGAAAAGTTGAGCTTTCAGATGCTATTTTTGCAATAGAGCCAAATAAGCATGCTTTGTATTTAGACGTTAAGCAATTTCTTGCGAATCAACGTCAAGGTACTCATAAAGCGAAAGAAAGAGCTGAAATAAAAGGAAGTACCCGAAAGATTAAAAAACAGAAAGGTACTGGTACAGCACGTGCAGGTAGTATTAAGTCGCCAGTCTTTAGAGGTGGTGGTAGAGTTTTTGGTCCGAGACCAAGAAACTACAGTTTTAAATTGAATAAAAATTTAAAACGCTTAGCACGTTTATCAGCACTTACAATCAAAGCACAAGAAGATAATATTGTGGTTGTAGAGAACTTTACGTTTGATGCTCCAAAGACCAAAGATTTTACAAATGTTTTAAAGGCCTTAGAGCTTGAGAATAAAAAAGCTTTGTTTGTGTTGGAAGCGTCAAATAAAAATGTATATTTGTCATCGCGCAATTTAAAAGGAACCAATGTTATAACTGCCTCAAAAATAAACACTTACGGTGTTATGAATGCGAGCAAAGTTGTTCTTTCTGAAGCGAGTGTTGAAGAAATTGAATCTAATTTTAGCAAGTAATAGTTATGAGTATTTTAATAAAACCTATTATTACAGAAAAAGCAACTGATCAAAGTGAGTTATTTAACCGCTATGAATTTGTAGTTGATCCTAGATCAAATAAGATTGAAATTAAAGTAGCTATAGAAAGCACTTATGGTGTTTCAGTTAATAAAGTTAGAACAATGAACTATCCAGTAAAACGCAATACCAAGTTTACAAAAAAAGGTGTTGTAACTGGAGTGAAAGGAGCTTATAAAAAAGCAATTGTTGAGTTAGCTGAAGGAGATAATATTGATTTTTATAGCAATATCTAAGACGAAAAGAGATGTCATTAAGAAAATTAAAACCAGTAACCCCAGGCCAGCGCTTTAGAGTAGTAAACGACTTTGATGTTGTTACAGAAAGTACGCCGGAAAAGAGCTTATTAGCTCCAAAGAAAAGATCTGGAGGGAGAAATAACAGAGGAAAAATGACGATGCGCTATGTAGGTGGTGGTCATAAAAAGCAATATCGTATTATCGATTTTAAAAGAGATAAAGATGGTGTTCCCGCAACTGTTAAAACAATTGAATACGATCCAAACCGTACCGCATTTATTGCATTGTTAAATTATGCAGATGGTGAAAAACGTTATGTGATTGCGCAAAGCGGATTAAAGGTTGGTGAAACAATAGTGTCTGGAGATAAAGTTGCTCCAGAAGTAGGTAATACAATGCCTTTAAGTGATATACCTTTAGGTACAGTAGTTTCTTGTATAGAATTACGTCCAGGTCAAGGAGCTGTAATGGCTCGTAGTGCTGGATCTTTTGCTCAGTTAATGGCAAGAGAAGGTAAATATGCAACGGTTAAGTTACCTTCTGGTGAAACAAGAATGATTTTAGTTACTTGTAAAGCTACTATTGGAGCAATTTCAAATTCTGATCATCAATTATTGGTATCTGGTAAAGCAGGTAGAACAAGATGGTTAGGTAGAAGACCAAGAACAAGAGCAGTAGTGATGAATCCAGTAGATCATCCAATGGGTGGTGGTGAAGGTAAATCTTCAGGTGGACATCCACGTTCTAGAAACGGTATTCCTGCAAAAGGATTCAAAACACGTTCTAAGACAAAAGCGAGTAATAAATATATTTTAGAACGTAGAAAAAAATAACAAACTATGGCACGTTCATTAAAAAAAGGACCTTATGTTTTCCATAAATTGGAAAAGAAAGTACAGGCAAATGTTGAGTCTAACAAGAAATCAGTAATTAAAACGTGGTCTAGAGCCTCTATGATTACACCAGATTTTGTTGGACAAACTATCGGAGTTCACAACGGACGCCAATTTGTACCAGTTTATGTTACTGAAAACATGGTAGGTCATAAGTTAGGAGAATTTTCACCAACACGTTCGTTTAGAGGACATTCAGGTGCAAAAAATAAAGGTAAAAAATAGTAGGAAATCATGGGAGTTCGTAAAAGATTAAGAGCCGAGCAGTTAAAAGAAGAGCGTAAGAATAAATTCTTCGCGAAATTAAATGGCTGCCCTACATCACCAAGAAAAATGCGTTTAGTTGCAGATTTAGTAAGAGGTGTTGAAGTTGAAAAAGCATTAGCTATTTTAAAATTCAGCCCAAAAGAAGCAGCACGTAATTTAGAAAAGTTAACATTATCAGCAATTGCCAATTGGCAAGCTAAGAATGAAGATGCTAGCATTGAAGATGCAGGTTTATTCGTTAAAGAAATTTATGTTGATAGTGCAACAATGTTAAAAAGATTAAGACCAGCACCACAAGGTCGTGCACATAGAATTCGCAAGCGTTCTAATCACGTAACAATGGTTTTGGGAACTAAAGTAAAAGAAAGCAATTCGTAAGTAGTATGGGACAAAAAACAAATCCAATAGGAAATCGTTTAGGAATTATCAGAGGATGGGAATCTAACTGGTTTGGAGGAAAGAACTATGGCGATAAAATTGCTGAAGATTTTAAAATTAGAGAGTACATTCGTGCTCGTTTAACAAAGGCTAGTGTTTCTAGAATAATTATTGAGCGTACCCTTAAAATTGTAACCGTTACTATCACTACAGCTAGACCAGGTATCATTATCGGGAAAGGTGGACAAGAGGTAGACAAATTAAAGGAAGAGCTTAAAAAAATTACTGGAAAAGAAGTTCAAATAAATATTTTTGAAATTAAACGCCCAGAATTAGATGCCTTTTTAGTGGCTTCTAGTATTGCGCGTCAAATTGAAAATAGAATTTCGTATAGACGTGCTATCAAAATGGCAATCGCTGCTTCAATGAGAATGAATTCTGAAGGAATTAAAGTTCAGATTTCAGGACGTTTAAATGGCGCTGAAATGGCACGTTCAGAATCATATAAAGAAGGTAGAATTCCTCTTTCTACTTTTAGAGCTGATATTGATTATGCACTAGTAGAATCGCATACTACTTATGGAAGAATAGGTGTGAAAGTATGGATTATGAAAGGTGAGGTTTATGGAAAGAGAGAATTATCTCCATTAGTTGGCTTGTCTAAAAAACAAGGTAAAGGTGGTGGAGCTGGTCCTAATAAAGGTGGAGCAAGAAAACCTCAAAGAAGAAAATAAATTTTTTAAAGATTTAGAAAATGTTACAACCAAAGAGAGTAAAATATCGTAAGGTTCAGAAGGCGAAAGGGAACATGACAGGAAATTCTCAAAGAGGCCACAGGCTGTCTAACGGAATGTTCGGTATCAAAGCTTTAGAGCAAGACCTTTTAACATCTCGTCAAATAGAAGCTGCACGTATTGCTGCAACTCGTTTTATGAAGAGACAAGGGAGTTTATGGATTAAAATTTTTCCAGACAAACCTATTACTAAGAAACCGTTAGAGGTTCGTATGGGTAAAGGTAAAGGAGCTCCTGAATATTTTGTGGCTGTAGTTAAGCCAGGAAGAATTATGTTTGAAGTTGGTGGTGTGCCGATAGAAGTAGCTAAAGAAGCATTGCGTTTAGCAGCACAGAAATTACCAGTAAAAACAAAGTTTGTAGTAGCAAGAGATTTTGATAACGCTTAATAATTAAGAAGATGAAACAATCAGAAGTAAAAGAATTATCTGTAGCAGATTTGCAAGAGAAATTTGGAGCGTTAAAGAAAAATTACACAGATCTTAAGATGGCTCATGCAATTTCACCGTTAGAAACGCCATTGCAATTAAGAGAATTAAGAAGAACTGTGGCTAGAGTAGCAACAGAATTAACAAAAAGAGAATTACAATAATTGTATTCGATTCACAAGATGGAAAAAAGAAATCTTAGAAAAGAAAGAGTAGGAGTTGTTTCAAGTAACAAAATGGATAAGTCTATTGTTGTTAACGATGTGACAAGAGTAAAACATCCTATGTACGGAAAGTTCGTGTTAAAAACTAAAAAGTTTGTAGCGCACGATGAAAAAAACGACTGCAATATTGGTGATACAGTTAAAATAATGGAAACACGTCCATTAAGTAAAACCAAACGTTGGAGATTAGTAGAAATCTTAGAAAGAGCTAAATAATATGTTACAACAAGAATCAAGATTAAAAGTAGCTGATAACACTGGAGCAAAAGAAGTTCTTGTTATTCGTGTACTTGGCGGAACTAAAAGACGTTACGCTTCTGTAGGTGATAAAATTGTAGTTTCTGTAAAAGATGCTACTCCTAACGGAACTGTAAAAAAAGGACAAGTTTCTAGAGCTGTTGTAGTACGTACTAAGAAAGAAGTACGTCGTAAAGATGGTTCATATATTAGATTTGATGACAACGCATGTGTGTTGTTAAATCCAACAGAAGAAATGCGTGGAACTCGTGTTTTTGGTCCAGTTGCGAGAGAACTTCGTGAAAAGCAATTCATGAAAATTGTGTCATTAGCACCTGAAGTGCTTTAATTATAAGAAATTATGACAAAGTTTAAGATTAAATCAGGAGATACAGTTAGAGTTACCGCAGGTGACGATAAAGGTCAAGAAGGAAAGATTGTAAAAATTCTTGTTGACAAGAATAAGGCAATAGTAGAAGGAGTAAATATGGTGTCTAAACACACTAAACCTAGCGCTCAAAACCCTCAAGGTGGAATTTCAAAATTTGAAGCTCCTATTCATATTTCTAACTTAATGTTAGTTGAGAAAGGTGAAACGACAAGAGTAGGTTATAAAATTGAAGGAGATAAGAAAGTTAGGTTCTCTAAAAAATCTAAAGAAACAATTTAGTTATGGCATACGTACCAAGACTTAAAGAAGATTACAATAGTAGAATTAAAACTGCTTTAACTGAAGAGTTCAGTTATAAAAATGTAATGCAAGTTCCTAAATTACAAAAAATCGTAATTAGTAAGGGAGTTGGAGCAGCAGTAGCTGATAAAAAATTAATTGAATATGCTGTTGAAGAGTTGGCAATGATCACTGGTCAAAAAGCAATATCAACACTATCTAAAAAAGATGTTGCATCTTTTAAATTGCGTAAAGGAATGCCTATTGGGGCAAAAGTTACTTTACGTGGTAATAAAATGTACGAGTTCTTAGATAGATTAGTAACAGCTTCACTACCTAGAGTTAGAGATTTTAGAGGTATAAAATCAACTGGTTTTGATGGTAGAGGAAACTATAACTTAGGTATTACTGAGCAGATTATTTTTCCAGAAATCAATATTGACAAAGTAAATAAAATTAATGGGATGGATATCACATTTGTTACTACTGCCAATACTGACAAGGAAGCAAAATCACTATTAAACGAATTAGGGTTACCCTTTAAAAAGAATTAAGAGATGGCTAAAGAATCAATGAAAGCCCGTGAGGTAAAAAGAGCAAAAACGGTGGCTAAATATGCTAAAAAAAGAAAAGCTTTGAAAGAAGCTGGAGATTATGAAGCATTACAAAAGTTACCAAAAAATGCATCGCCAGTTCGTATGCATAACCGTTGTAAACTAACGGGTAGGCCTAAAGGTTATATGCGTCAGTTTGGTCTTTCACGTGTAACATTTCGTGAGATGGCTAATCAAGGTTTGATACCAGGTGTAAGAAAAGCTAGTTGGTAAAATTATAAATTGGTTACAGGTTCAGTTCTTTTAAATTGAAAACCGTTTCCGCAAATTAAATATATATGTATACAGATCCTATAGCAGATTATTTGACAAGAATAAGAAATGCTGCAAGTGCAGGACATAGAGTAGTTGAAATACCAGCTTCTAATTTGAAAAAAGAAATGACTAAAATTCTATTTGAACAAGGTTATATCTTAAGTTACAAATTTGAAGAAGATAAAGTTCAAGATTCTATAAAAATTGCTTTAAAGTACGATAAGGAAACAAAGCAACCTGTAATAAGAAAAATTGAACGTATCAGTAAACCTGGTTTACGTAAATATGTGAACTCTTCTGAATTACCAAGAGTTTTAAACGGTTTAGGTGTGGCGATTGTGTCAACATCAAAAGGAGTTATGACTAACAAGAAGGCTCGTGAAGAGAATGTTGGTGGGGAAGTTTTATGTCACGTTTATTAAAATTAGTAAGAGATGTCAAGAATAGGAAATAATCCAGTAGCGATTCCGGAAGGAGTAACAGTTGATGTTAAAGACAACGAAGTTACAGTAAAAGGAAAATTAGGTGAGTTAACTCAAGAATTTTCTAATGTATCTATTAAAGTTGAAGACGCAACTATTTTAGTAACACGCCCATCAGATAGTAAAGAAAATAAAGCAAAACATGGTCTTTACAGATCATTGATGCAAAATATGGTGGAGGGAGTGTCTAAAGGATGGACAAAAGAGTTGGAATTAGTTGGTGTGGGTTACAGAGCAAGTAATCAAGGACAAAAATTAGATTTGGCCTTAGGTTTTTCACATAACATTGTTTTGGATTTAGCTACAGAAGTAAAAGTAGAAACAATTTCAGAAAAAGGGAAAAACCCTGTTATTAAATTAACTTCTCACGACAAGCAATTAGTAGGTCAAATTGCGGCAAAGATTCGTTCTTTCCGTACACCAGAACCATACAAAGGAAAAGGAATTAGATTTGTAGGAGAACAAATAAGAAGAAAAGCAGGTAAATCTGCATAATAAATAAGTATTATGGCATTATCAAAGCTTGATAGACGAAAAAGAATCAAAAACAGAGTTAGAAAAATTGTTTCAGGAAATGAAACAAAACCGAGACTGTCTGTTTTTAGAAGTAATAAAGAAATTGACGCTCAGTTAATTGATGATATAACAGGAAAAACATTGGTTTCTGTTTCATCAAGAGATAAGGGGGTAACTTCTAAAGGAACTAAAATAGAGGTAGCTGCATTAGTTGGCAAATCTTTAGCAGAAAAAGCTACTAAAGCAGGTATAGAAACTGTTGCTTTTGACAGAAACGGATATTTATATCACGGTAGAGTTAAGGCACTTGCAGATGGTGCAAGAGAAGCAGGATTAAAATTTTAATAAGAGATTATGTATCAAAAATACGGAAACGTTGAAAGAGTAAAACCAAGCGGCTTAGAATTAAAAGATCATTTGGTTGGAGTACAAAGGGTTACTAAAGTAACAAAAGGAGGTAGAACATTTGGTTTTTCTGCAATTGTTGTTGTTGGTGATGAAAATGGCGTAGTAGGTCATGGTCTTGGTAAATCTAAAGACGTTGCTTCTGCAATTGCAAAAGCAATCGAAGATGCTAAAAAGAACTTAATTAGAATTCCAATTATCAATAAGTCTTTACCTCACGAACAAAAAGGTAAATACGGTGGTGCAAAGGTATTTTTAAAGCCTGCATCTAATGGTACAGGGGTGATTGCTGGTGGAGCCGTTCGTGCGGTATTAGAGTCTGTTGGAGTACATGATGTATTATCAAAATCTCAAGGATCATCAAACCCTCATAACGTAGTAAAAGCAACATTTGATGCTTTATTACAGTTACGTGATGCACATACAATTGCAAAACAGAGAGGAATTTCTTTGGAAAAAGTATTTAACGGCTAAAAAGAAATCACGATGAAAAAAATTAGAGTAAAACAAGTACGTAGTAAGATTAGACGTCCTCAGAATCAAAAGAGAACGTTAGAAGCTTTGGGTTTACGTAAATTAGATCAAGTAGTGGAGCACGATGCGACACCTACTATATTAGGAATGGTAAATAAAGTTAAACACTTAATTTCTGTTGAAGAAGTTAAATAATATAAAGTTATGGAATTAAATAACTTAAAACCTGCAGATGGTTCAACGAAATCATCAGGCAAGCGAATAGGTAGAGGTCAAGGTTCTGGGAAAGGTGGAACTGCAACACGTGGTCATAAAGGAGCAAAATCTCGTTCTGGATATTCTAAAAAGATTGGTTTTGAAGGTGGTCAAATGCCTTTACAACGTCGTGTGCCAAAATTTGGTTTTACGAACATCAATCGAAAAGAATTTGTTGGAATTAACTTAGATAAGTTACAAGAATTTGTAGATAACGGTCGTATTAAAGATACGGTTAATATGCAAGTGCTTGTTGAAAGCAGATTGGCTCGTAAAAATGATTTAGTGAAAATTTTAGGACGCGGAGAACTGAAAGCAAAATTAAATATTACAGTACATAAATTTACTGCTACGGCCAAAGCGGCTATTGAAAAAGTAGGTGGTGAAGCTGTTACTTTGTAAATACTTTTATAAGTAGATGAAAAAATTTATAAGTACCATACAAGATATCTGGAGAATTGAAGAGCTTAGAAATAGGATCATATTGACCTTGGGGTTAATGGTGGTGTATCGTTTAGCGGCACAAGTACCATTACCAGGAATTGATCCAACGCAATTAGCAAACCTTCAAAACACTACTAGTAATAATAGTTTATTAGGACTGTTAAATGCCTTTACAGGAGGAGCCTTTGCGCAAGCATCTGTTATGGCACTAGGTATTATGCCCTATATCTCGGCATCTATTGTTGTTCAGTTAATGGGAATTGCAATTCCTTATTTACAGAAACTACAAAAAGAAGGTGAAAGCGGTCGTAAAAAGATAAATCAAATAACACGTTGGTTAACAGTAGCAATTTTATTAATACAGGCACCAACATATATCATCAGCTTACCAAGTTTAGGTATTCCGGCAAGTGCGTTTTTATTAGGTAATGGCCCAATGTTTTGGTTTTCATCAATCCTATTATTAACAGCAGGAACTATTTTTGCGATGTGGTTGGGTGAACGTATAACTGATAAAGGTATTGGTAATGGTATTTCATTATTGATTATGATTGGTATTATTGCAACCTTCCCTTCTACATTTATGCAGGAGTTAACGTCTAGAATTCAACAAACAAACGGAGGAATATTGATGGTGTTTATTGAGGTGATTGTTTGGCTGGTTGTCATTTTAGCATGTGTGTTTTTAGTAACCGCTGTGCGAAGAATTTCTGTACAGTATGCTAGAAGAACAGTTGCGGGTAACGTACAAGACGTTGCTGGAGCAAGACAATACATACCTTTAAAAGTAAATTCATCAGGTGTAATGCCAATAATTTTTGCACAAGCATTAATGTTTGCACCAGGATTATTAGCTCAATCGGCAAATGAAACTTTACAAGGGATTGGAAATGCGTTTGCAGATATGTTCGGTTTGTGGTATAATATTTTATTTGCAGTACTGATAATTATTTTTAGTTATTTCTATACGGCAATTACAATACCAACCAATAAAATGGCCGATGACTTGAAAAGAAGTGGCGGATTTTTACCAGGCATTCGTCCAGGTAAAGAAACAGCCGATTATTTAGATACTATCTTATCGCGTATTACTTTACCAGGATCTGTATTTTTAGCTTTATTAGCTATTTTACCAGCCATTATAGTTCAAGCAGGCGTTCAGCCAAGTTGGGCAATGTTTTATGGAGGTACATCCTTATTGATTATGGTAGGTGTTGCAATAGATACAATACAACAAATCAACTCACATTTATTGAACCGTCATTATGATGGTTTAATGAAAACAGGAACTAAAAGAAAATCAGTAGCGTAATTATGGCTAAACAACAAGCAATAGAGCAAGACGGTACTATTAGTGAAGCATTATCTAATGCTATGTTTCGAGTAGAATTAGAAAATGGGCATATCGTAACAGCGCATATATCAGGTAAAATGCGCATGCACTATATTAAGTTGTTACCTGGTGATAAAGTAAAATTAGAAATGAGTCCTTACGATTTAACGAAGGCTCGTATAACTTACAGATACTAAAAAGATGAAAGTAAGAGCATCAATAAAAAAGAGAAGTGCCGACTGCAAAATAGTTCGCAGAAAGGGCAGATTATATGTAATCAACAAAAAGAATCCTAGATTTAAACAAAGACAAGGATAATTATGGCAAGAATAGCAGGAATTGACATCCCAAAAAATAAAAGAGGAGTTATTGCATTAACTTATATTTTTGGAATTGGTAACAGCAGAGCTAAAGAAATTTTAGCAAATGCAAAAGTAGACGAAAGCACTAAAGTTCAAGATTGGACGGATGATGAAATCGGTAGAATTCGTGAACAAGCAGGTTCGTTTACTATTGAAGGTGAACTTCGTTCAGAAACGCAATTGAATATTAAGCGTTTAATGGATATTGGTTGTTACAGAGGTATTCGCCATAGAGTTGGTCTTCCATTAAGAGGACAACGTACTAAGAATAATTCTAGAACTAGAAAAGGGAAGAGAAAAACTGTTGCTAACAAAAAGAAAGCAACTAAATAATAATAACTAGCTGTTGGTAATTAGTATCTAGTAATTAGATTACAATCATCTAAAGTAAAGATAATTTTTGTCTAACTACTAACTACTAAACCTAAATACTAAAAATATTATGGCAAAAACAAGTTCAAAAAAACGTAAAGTTGTTGTTGATGCAATTGGAGAAGCTCATATTACTGCTTCTTTCAATAACATTATTATCTCCTTAACAAATAAAAAAGGAGATGTAATTTCTTGGTCATCAGCCGGAAAACAAGGATTTAGAGGATCTAAGAAAAATACACCGTATGCAGCGCAAACAGCGGCAGAAGATTGTGCAGCAGTTGCACATGAAGCTGGTTTGCGTAAAGTAAAAGTATATGTTAAAGGACCAGGTAACGGAAGAGAATCTGCTATCAGAACGATTCACAATGCAGGGATTGAAGTAACAGAAATTATTGATGTTACACCAATGCCACATAATGGATGTCGTCCTCCGAAAAGAAGAAGAGTATAATAATTAATTAATTTTTAATGAAAGGAGTTAGATTATCGAAGGATAGCCTTAATTCATAATCCCTTTCTCTAAACAAAATAGAAATGGCAAGATATACAGGACCAAAAACTAAAATTGCTCGTAAATTTGGCGAGGCAATCTTCGGAGACGATAAATCTTTCGAAAAACGTAATTACCCTCCAGGACAACACGGTAATACCCGTCGTCGTGGAAAGAAATCTGAATATGCTGTCCAGTTAATGGAAAAGCAAAAAGCGAAATATTCTTATGGAATATTAGAGCGTCAATTTAGAAACTTATTTGAAAAAGCTTCACGTAGTAAAGGTATTACTGGTGAAATCTTATTACAATTATGTGAATCTCGTTTAGATAATGTAGTATTCCGTTTAGGAGTATCTAAATCTCGTAGAGGTGCACGTCAATTAGTTTCTCACCGTCATATAACCGTAAATGGTGAATTAGTAAATATACCATCTTACCAATTAAAAGCTGGTGACGTTATTGCCGTTAGAGAAAAATCAAAGTCATTGACAGCAATTGATGATGCTTTAGCGAATAACAGTACCGTTTATGAATGGTTGAACTGGAATGGAGAAAAAATGGAAGGAACATTTGTAGCCGTACCAGAAAGAATTCAAATACCAGAAAATATTAACGAACAATTTATTGTAGAGTTGTACTCTAAATAATTAAAGACACTAGTTAAACTTATGGCAATATTAAATTTTCAAAAACCAGATAAAGTAATAATGGTAGAATCTACTGATTTCGAAGGTAGATTTGAATTTAGACCACTTGAACCAGGTTATGGTTTAACAGTTGGTAATGCTTTACGTAGAGTATTATTATCTTCTTTAGAAGGTTATGCAATTACGTCTTTAAGAGTAGAAGGAGTGGAACATGAATTTTCTACAATCAAAGGTGTTGTTGAAGATGTTACTGAAATTATTCTGAATTTGAAACAAGTTTGTTTTAAACAACAAATTGAAGATTCAGAAAATGAAACGGTAGTAATTTCTATCAATGGTCAAGAACAACTGACTGCTGGAGATTTTCAAAATTTCATTTCAGGTTTTCAAGTATTGAATCCAGATTTAGTTATCTGTAATATGGAAAAATCTGTTAAGATTGATATGGAACTTACTATTGAGAAAGGTAGAGGTTTTGTATTGGCAGAAGACAATAAAAAAGCAAATGCTCCTTTAGGAACAATCTATACTGATGCTATTTACACTCCTATAAAGAATGTAAAATATGCGATCGAAAATTATCGTGTTGAACAAAAAACAGATTACGAAAAATTAATATTTGATATCGTAACTGATGGTTCAATTAACCCTAAAGATGCATTAACAGAAGCAGCAAAAATATTGATTCACCACTTTATGTTATTCTCTGATGAGCGTATTACATTAGAGGCTGATGAGATCGCTCAAACAGAATCTTATGACGAAGAATCACTTCACATGAGACAGTTGTTGAAAACTAGATTGATTGATATGGATCTTTCAGTTAGAGCATTGAACTGTTTGAAAGCTGCAGAAGTTGATACTTTAGGAGACTTGGTATCATTCAATAAAAATGACTTAATGAAGTTTAGAAACTTTGGTAAAAAATCATTAACTGAATTAGATGAGTTAGTGAATAACAAAGGGTTAACTTTTGGAATGGATTTAGGTAAGTACAAATTAGATAAAGAATAGTTTAAAAAGATAAAAGATAATTGATACTAAGTTTTAAACTTAGAATCAGTTGTCTAGAGTCTAATATCTAGAATAAGATGAGACACGGAAAGAAATTTAATCATTTAGGAAGAAAAACAGCTCATAGAAAAGCAATGTTGGCGAATATGGCATGTTCATTAATTGAACATAAACGTATTAATACTACTGTTGCAAAAGCGAAAGCTGTAAGACAATTTGTTGAGCCTTTAATTACAAAATCTAAAAGCGATACAACACACAATAGAAGAATTGTATTTAGTTATTTAAGACAAAAAGAGGCTGTTACTGAGTTGTTTAGAGAAGTAGCAACCAAAGTAGCTGATAGACCAGGAGGTTATGTTAGAATTATCAAACTAGGAAATAGATTAGGTGATAATGCTGATATGGCAATGGTAGAGTTAGTTGATTTTAATGAACTATACAATCCGAACGGTAAGAAGAAAAAATCTACACGTAGAAGAGGTGGTAAAAAGAGTACTGATACCGCAGCGACGGCAGCACCAGTTGCACCTGTTGTAGAAACTAAAGCTTCTGAAGAAGAAGAATAGAACACTTAAATAGTCACAAATATAAAAGGCAAACTTCTTAGAAGTTTGCCTTTTTTTGTTTGTTGCACCATCTTGTCGGTTTCGCTTTTTTTATTCATAACTTTATACTATAATTCTAAATAATTATTTTATGAGATGGTTAAGTTTATCGGGAATGCTATTTTTTACTGTGTTGGTTTGTGGGCAAACCTTGCAGCTATCAAATACCAGCTCTGATTATCAAGAAATAGTAGGTTTGAGTACTATTGATGTGCAAAGCATGGCTAAGAAAAATGCGCTTAATAAAGTGGAGGGGTCTCCATACTTATACGAATCATGGGCAAATGAATCAAAGCTATTTTTTAATGGTAAAGTTTATAATTTTACATTTTTTAATTACAATATGTATGCGGATCGTTTTGAGGCTAAAATTGCAGCAGATTCTGTTTTTGTCATTAATGCTAACAATGTAGAAAAAGTAGAAATTAACAATTTGCATTTTAAACGTTTCTATGATTCTGAATTGAGACGTGATTCTTATTTTGAGGAACTGATCGATTTTAAAGGGTATAAACTCTTAAAGAAACATACCGTTAAGATTAGAAAGGGCACTGTAAATTCATTAACTAAAGTTAAAATGAACCCTGACAGTTTGGTGCCTGAGGTATGGTTTTATAGCTTCCATAAGGCTACCAAAAACCTGAATAAAATAAAACTTAAGAAAAAATCAATTCTTTCACTCATTGATGAACGGAATCAAAATGAAGTTAGTAAGTATGTTAAGAATAATAGGCAGAGCTATTCAAACACCGAAGATGTTCTAAAAATACTTCAATTCTATAATACGCTTTAAATCTTATAATTCACTATAAATGGGTGTGTTAAAAGTTAGTTTATCTTTTTTATTATTATTATTTTTGATAGCTTAAAAAAAAAGTCATGAAAAAAATAGTATGTCTATTAGTTGCGATTAATTTTTGTCAGGTGTATGCGCAGGGTAATTTTTTATTTGGTTCTGGGGTGAATTCTCCTACTGATATGGATATTAGAGGGAGGTATGCTAGTAAGATGTCAAACGCAAAAGCGGTAGATAAAGTTAGAGGAACCCCCTATATGTTCGAAAATTGGAACAATAATTCTGAAATTTTAACTGAGGACAAAAAAACATATCAAATTGCTGATTTAAATTACAACGTAAGTTCTGATATGTTTGCAGTTAAAATTTCAACAGATTCAGTGTTTATATTCAGACCTGATTATCTTAAAGAAGTGACTATAAACAATAGAACTTTTAAGAAAAAATTAGACGTAGTCTCTGGATTGTTTAACTATTATGAAGTTATTGCAACCAGTGAAAAAGGGGAGATATTGAAAAGAAGCCGTAAGACAATTCGAACCGGAATCACCAATCGTTTAACCATGCAACGCGAACCAGATTATTATGTGCTAAAGGAAGATTATTATTATTTAAATTTTGATGACGAAAGTATTCAGGAATTACCGCTGAAAAAGAAAAATGTCTTAAAAGTATTAGGTAGTAAAAGTGTTCAAATAAAAGAATATGTTTCTGAGCATAAACTGTCCGTAAAAGACGAAGAAGATTTACAGCAAATATTTAAATTTTATGATTCATTATAATTTTTTTGGTTTCGATTTTACTATTTTTGTAGCTTAAAGTTTAATTATGAAAAAAGTTATTTTTTACACCCTATTTTTTATGAGTACTTCTTTGATAGCGCAGTCTACCATTCGAGGATTGCAGGTATCAAATATGATTGACGGGTTATACAGTGGAAAGAATGCAAGAGGAGAATTGATAATTACTCAAAATAATGACAGTTATGATGGCTCTCCATTATTGAGTCGTGAAAAGCACAATGTATTAACTATATATAGTAAAGACAACAAAGTTTTTACCTTTAGTCAAGGAAATTACAATGCCAAAGAGGATAAATTTGTTGTTTGGCTAACTAAAGATTCAATATACCAATTTTCAAATTCAGAGATAGATTCTACTACGATTAACAATCTGAAATTTAAAAGAATTAAATCGCAAATTGATGAGCGCAATTATGCAATATTAGCTGAAACTGATGCATTCTCTGTTGTAAAGGGTTATTTTTTTAGCACGATAGAGGCCGATATTAATCCGTTGACTGGTAAAAAGTTAAATAAAGATAGAATTGTAATTAAAGAAACCGTTTTCACTTACAAAAATGGCAATCTTGAAGAATTTAAGTTGAGTAAAAAACACATTTTAAAATTACTATCAAACAAGAAAAAGGAAATTCAAGGGTATGTGTCAAAAAATAACCTCTCTTATAAATCAGAAAGGGATTTGAAAAGAATTGTTAAATATTACGATTCATTATGATATTTGTATTTTAAATATAAAGGATAAACTTAATTTTAGTTTATCCTTTTTTTTTATATTATTTTTGCAAACCAGTATTCTTTTGATAACTAAAAAACCTATCTAAACTAGATAACTTATGAAATACCAAACACGTAAAAAGGCCATTGTACTACTTGCAGATGGAACAATATTTGAAGGAAAATCTGTGGGAATAGAAGGTACCACTACCGGCGAAATTTGTTTTAACACAGGGATGACTGGTTATCAAGAAATTTTTACGGACCCATCTTATTTTGGTCAACTAATGGTAACCACCAATGCGCATATTGGTAATTATGGTGTTAATAATGATGAAGTAGAGTCAGACGGGATCAAAATTTCTGGACTGATATGTCGGAATTTTAGTTTTGTTGATTCGCGTCCAAATTCAGATAGCTCATTAAAAGAATGGTTTGAAAAACATAATTTAGTGGCCGTTTCTGATGTTGATACACGTGCATTAGTTAGTTATATTAGAGATAATGGCGCCATGAATGCAATTATTTCTACAGAAATTGAGAGTATAGAAGAATTACAAAAAAGATTAGCAGATGTGCCAAATATGGATGGCTTAGAATTGGCTTCTAAAGTATCTACAAAAGAACCCTATTTTGTTGGTGATAAAAATGCCAAATACAAAATATCGGCTTTAGATATAGGTATTAAGAAAAACATACTCAGAAATTTGGCAAAGCGCGATGCTTATATAAAAGTATTTCCATACAATGCCACTTTTGATGAAATGAGTGCATGGGAACCAAGTGGTTACTTTTTGTCAAACGGGCCTGGTGATCCACAACCTTTGGTAGAAGCTCAACAGGTAGCAAAAGAAATTATTAAAAGAAATTTACCATTGTTTGGTATCTGTCTCGGACATCAAGTAATTGCGTTAGCCAACGGAATTTCTACCTATAAAATGCATCATGGTCATCGCGGAATAAACCATCCAGTAAAGAACTTAATTACAGGTAAAGGCGAAATTACATCTCAAAATCACGGTTTTGCAATTAACAGAGAAGAAACAGAAGCCAATACTGCTATTGAGATTACGCATGTTCACCTAAATGACAATACAGTTGCAGGTATTCGTTTAAAAGATAAGAAGTGCTTTTCTGTTCAGTACCATCCAGAGGCAAGCCCTGGCCCGCATGATGCAGAATATTTATTTGACCAATTTTTTGAAATGATAAAAAATTAAATGCTAATTGAGCGAAAACGTTATCGTATAAAAGTTGAGTTTCCAATTTTTTACCATTCCATTTCCTTAAATTTACCATTTAGAACTAATATATAAATACAGTATAAAATGAGTATAATTGTCGACATTCACGCCCGTCAAATTTTTGATTCAAGAGGAAATCCTACCGTTGAAGTAGATGTAATTACAGATAGTGGATTTTTAGGAAGAGCAGCGGTACCTTCAGGTGCTTCTACAGGAGAGCATGAGGCCGTAGAGTTAAGAGATGGTGGTGTTGCCTATCTAGGGAAAGGCGTGTTGAAAGCGGTCGACAATGTCAATAGTATTATTGCTCATGAGTTACTTGGAGTTTCTATTTTTGAACAAAATCAAATAGATCAAATTATGATTGATCTTGATGGTACTCCAAACAAATCTAAATTGGGAGCAAACGCTATTTTAGGTGTTTCGTTAGCTGCGGCAAAAGCTGCTGCAAATGAATTGGGATTGTCATTATTCCGTTATGTTGGTGGAGTATCTGCAAATACGCTGCCAGTTCCAATGATGAATATTATTAATGGAGGCTCGCATTCTGATGCTCCAATAGCCTTTCAAGAGTTTATGGTAATGCCTGTAAAAGCCAAAAACTTTTCGCATGCTTTACAAATGGGTACTGAAATTTTTCACAACCTAAAAAAGGTTTTACACGATAGAGGTTTAAGTACGGCTGTTGGTGATGAAGGCGGATTCGCCCCAACACTTGACGGTACAGAAGATGCCTTAGACACCATAGCAAAAGCCGTTACAAAAGCAGGTTATAAGTTGGGTGACGATGTTATGATCGCTTTAGATTGTGCTGCTGCTGAATTTTATGTTGATGGAAAATACGACTACACCAAATTTGAAGGTGATAAAGGTGAAGTGCGTACTAGTAAAGAACAAGCAGATTATCTAGCCGAATTGGCCTCAAAATACCCCATAATTTCTATTGAAGATGGGATGGATGAAAATGATTGGGACGGTTGGAAATACTTAACTGAAATAATAGGAGACAAAGTGCAATTGGTAGGAGATGATTTATTTGTGACCAATGTTGAACGTTTGTCTCGTGGAATTAAAAATAACATTGCCAATTCAATTTTGATTAAAGTAAATCAAATTGGAACACTTACCGAAACAATTGCCGCTGTAAATATGGCACACAATGCTGGCTATACTTCAGTAATGTCACATCGATCGGGTGAAACAGAAGACAATACCATTGCAGATTTAGCCGTGGCGTTGAATACAGGCCAAATAAAAACAGGTTCTGCTTCTCGTTCCGATAGAATGGCAAAATACAACCAATTGTTACGTATTGAAGAAGAATTAGATGCTGTAGCATACTACCCGCAAGAAAAAGCATTTAAAATAAAATAGACCTTAGAATTTAATGGTTTAAACGAAGTGATTATTATACGTAATAGTCACTTTTTTTTGTTATTAATTTAATTCTATTTCGTCAAAGAAATCGTTCACGGTAATTTTTAAAAATCGTTGAATATTTTGTAATTTAGCAATCCAAATAAATTATTTAAACATGTCAGATAAAGCTACGATAGAAATTAATAACAAGAAATATGAATTCCCATTGGTGGTTGGAACTGAAAAGGAAGTTGCCATTGATATTTCAACACTAAGAAATGTTACCGGTGGTGTAATCACATTAGATTCTGGATATAAGAATACAGGGTCATGTGAAAGCGCAATTACATTTTTAGATGGTGAGAAAGGAATCTTGCGATACCGTGGTTATGCCATTGAAGATTTGGCTGAGAAAGCAGACTTTTTGGAAGTGGTTTATTTATTGATTTTTGGTGAATTGCCAGATGCTGAAACTCTAGAAAAGTTTCATGATGACATTAAAAAACAATCTGTAGTTGATGAAGAGGTTAAGAAAATTGTAGATGCTTTTCCTAAGTCAGCACATCCAATGGGTGTTTTGGCATCATTGACAAGTGCTTTAACTGCATTTAACCCAACTTCAGTGAACGTAGATTCTGAAGAAGAAATGTATGGTGCAATTGTACGAATTTTAGGGAAGTTCCCGGTATTGGTTTCTTGGACGATGCGTAAAAAACAAGGATTACCATTGGTTTACGGAGACAATAGTTTAGGCTATGTTGAAAACTTGATGAAGATGATGTTTGAAAGACCAAATGAAGACTATATCACAAGTCCGATTGTATTAGATGCCTTAGATAAATTATTGATTCTACATGCAGATCATGAACAAAATTGTTCAACAAGTACAGTGCGTATTACAGGATCTTCTCATGCTGGTTTATTTGTTTCTTTGGCTGCTGGAATTTCTGCACTTTGGGGCCCTCTACATGGTGGTGCGAACCAAGCGGTAATTGAAATGTTAGAAGCTATTAAAGAAGATGATGGCGATACTAAAAAATACATGGCGAAAGCGAAAGATAAGAACGATCCTTTTAGATTGATGGGCTTCGGACATAGAGTCTATAAAAATTTCGATCCAAGAGCAAAAATAATTAAAAAAGCAGCTGATGAGGTATTGGCTGATTTAGGTGTTGATGATCCAGTATTGGCTATTGCCAAAGGGTTGGAAAAAGAAGCTTTAGAAGATCCGTATTTTGTAGAAAGAAAGTTATATCCAAATGTTGATTTCTATTCAGGTATTATCTATAGAGCATTGGGTATTCCTACTGATATGTTTACAGTAATGTTTGCATTAGGTCGTTTGCCAGGTTGGATAGCTCAATGGAGAGAAATGCGATTGAAAAAAGAGCCAATTGGCCGTCCACGTCAGGTTTATGTGGGTGAAAATTATAGACCATTTAAGACAATCGATAAAAGGTAATTGTATTAAACAACAAAATAAATGCCATTCTGTTGCTGATTTGTCAGAACAAAATGGCATTTTTGATTCAAGTACATGTTAAAACTCAACATACAAAACGAAACATCTCGGTTAAGAGCCGTTGTTGTTGGTATTGCTAAAAGTAATGGTCCGGCACCAACACTTAATGAAGCCTATGATCCTAAATCTAGAGAGCACATACTAGCGGGTACCTATCCTAAAGTATCAGACATGACTCAAGAAATGGCAGCTTTAGTAGCAGTTTTTGAAAAATATGAGGTTGAAGTTTATAGGCCCATACCAATTGAAAATTACAACCAAATTTTTGCTAGAGATATCGCTTTTGTAATTGAAGATAAATTTATTAAATCAAATATTTTACCGGATAGAGAGCGTGAAATAGAGGCAATACAATATATTATTGATCAAATTGATCCTACTAAAGTAATTAAATTGCCTGAAGAGGCACATGTAGAAGGTGGTGATGTGATGCCATGGAATGATTTTATTTTTGTGGGTACTTATACAGGTGATGACTACGCTGATTTTATAACTGCTAGAACCAATATAGCCGCGGTAAAAGCCATTCAACAGTTATTTCCGCACAAGATTGTGAAGTCTTTTGAATTGCGAAAATCGAATACTGAAGCCAAAGAGAATGCGTTGCATCTCGACTGTTGTTTTCAGCCAATTGGCACCAACAAGGCCATTATTCATAAAAACGGGTTTCTACTAGAAGAAGAGTATGACTATTTGATAAATCTTTTCGGAAAGGAAAATGTATTTGAAATCACAAAAGAGGAGATGTACCATATGAATAGTAATATCTTTTCTATTTCTGAAAATGTAATTATTTCTGAACGTAATTTTACACGTTTAAATACCTGGCTTCGTAAGCAAGGATTTACCGTAGAAGAAGTGCCCTATGCTGAAATCGCCAAACAAGAAGGCTTGTTACGCTGCTCTACCATGCCGTTGATTCGGGATTAATTTTTCTTAACGTATTTATATAAGCAGCATTTCAATGCAGTTAATCTTTTGTTGGTCGTAGTTTCTTTTCTTTCTTTTGATACAAAGCCACTAAACCAAAAAGGGGTCCTAAGGCCAAAACCATATACATATAAGTTGGATTCATAAACTCCCTTAAAAGGGTGAGCACTTGGATACTTAGTATCGTTATTGAAAAACCAACACAATTTACTATGGTAAGCGCGGTTCCTTTTAATTTAGGTGGCGCATTATTTGCAACTAATGTTGAAAATAAAGGAGAATCTGCAATAACTACCATGCCCCAAAAAAATAAAAAACCTACCATTATATTCGCAGAGTCAAGCATGAACATAACTGGAGAAATGAAACAGCATAAACAGGACAATAGTAAGGCCATAGAAGCTGTTTTTTTTGTTCCTATCTTTAATGAAAGATAGCCTCCAAGGACACAAGCAATTCCCCCGATTCCAATGATCGAAAATGACAATATGGGTACGTTGAGGGCTGATTTGGGATAGATTGAGTTATAAGTTGACAATATAACTGGAACGAATGCCCAAAAAGCATACAATTCCCACATATGGCCAAAATACCCGAAGGCCGCAGATCTAAATTTACTATTTTTGAATACATGAAAGCAAGCAGAAACGTCCAGTTTTTGACTCGGGTGTCGAAACGGGCCATTAGGAACAAATAGCATCATCAATGCCCCTCCTATAACGGCGAGACCAGAAGTGCTTAGCAAAACAAATTTCCAAGATGTTGCGATGACTAATCCTTTAAGTAAATGAGGAAATGCGGTACCTAAGGCTAAGGCACCAACTAAAAAACCAAGTGATTTCCCTAGACCTTTTTCATAATAGTCAGCCGCAATTTTCATTCCAATAGGATAAATACCTGCAAGAAAGAATCCTGTAAAAAAACGAAAAACTAGTAAACTGGTTAAATGGTTTTCTTCCCATATCATTCCTATATTAAAGAGCGCGCCAAAGAGCGCACTTAATAAAAATACTTTAGATGGAGAAAACCGATCTGCTATAGTCAAAATTGCAAACAATAAGGTGCCAGAAATAAATCCGAATTGTACGGAAGATGTAAGGTGCCCCAAAGCACTCTGATCAAGGTGAAAATCACTCACCAAGTTTTGCATCACGGCATTCCCTGCAAACCATAGTGAGGTACAACAGAACTGAGAGATTACGATTATTGGAAGGACTTTCTTAGATTTTATCACTATCAGTTTTTCAATTTCTTTTAGCTGTTGCTAAACGAAGTTCGTCTTTTTTTCTTTGAAAGTCAAATCCAACATATTGGTGTATTTTCTTTTTATCTTGCATCATTATAAAAGTGGTATAACAAAACTTCTATGAGTAAAAAATTAATGTTTCTATGTTTACTGTTTTTAGGTATGCTAAATATTGCGGCTCAGCAAGACACGGTTCAAACAGTTCAATTAAAGCCCATAACCTTAAAAGTTGCTCGTATTACGGAAAGTCAGTTACCACTATCAATTTCGCATTTAGATTTAGAAAACACACAAGCGAGTCGCCAACAATTATCTCTTAATGAATATTTAGTGGGAGTACCAGGATTATTTACCTTAAATGCGAATAATTTTTCTCAAGACTTGCGTGTGTCAATTCGCGGCTTTGGGGCAAGAGCCGCTTTTGGAATTCGAGGTATCAAAATATTGGTTGATGGTATTCCAGAAACCACGCCCGACGGACAAGGACAACTCGATAATTTGAATTTGGGAATTATTAAAAATATTGAAATTATTCGAGGGCCGTCGTCTACACTCTATGGCAACGCCTCTGGTGGAGTCATTAGTATTAACACCATGGATATGCTTCATAATAACCTTGTAAAAGCAGGCCTTACTTTTGGTAGCTATACTATGCAGAAATATCAGGTACTGATTGGTCTTAAGCGAAAACAAACACAGTACATCTTTCAAGGGAGTTCTACAAACACAACAGGATATCGGGAGCAAAGTGGTTTTGAAAACTATAATTTTAATTTGAGAATGTTGCATGCATTTTCTGAGGATACGAAATTAAATATTCAACTAAATTATACGGATAGTCCCTTTGCAGATGATGCCGGAGGATTGACGTTTGATGAGTTACGTGCCGATAGGAGGCAGGCACGACAACAAAATGTAGATTATAAAACAGGAGAAGCAATTCGTCAATTTAAAATAGGCGCGAACTTCAATCATCAATGGAAAGCACTTACGTTTAATTCATATGGGTTTTATTCATTTAGAGATTTTTACGGACTCCTACCTTTTCAATTTGGAGGTATTGTAGATTTAAATAGAAATTACCTAGGTAACGGAAGTAGTATTAGTCATGAAAAAAAATTAGAGAAAGGTAAAAATGTTCTACAAGTGGGGTATGATTTTGCATCTCAAGATGATGATAGACGTCGGTTTTGGAATTTACAAGGGGCACAGGGTGAAATGAATTTTGATCAGAAAGAATCGTTTACCTCACTCGGATTTTTTGTACTAGATCACTTCACTATTGGAAAATTTCTAGTCCGAGCAGGTCTTCGTTATGATATGAATACGATGAAAGTCAACGATGATTATACTATTGATGGCGATGATTCTGGCAACCTCCAATTAAATGCGGTCAATCCAAGTTTGAGTGTAAATTACAGATTAAATGCAGCTCATAATCTTCATACCAGTTTTTCAAAAAGTTTCGAAACGCCGGCTTTAAGTGAACTTTCGACAAACCCTACCGCAGAAGGTGGCTTTAATAAAAATTTAAAAGCACAAAAAGCGGCTAATTATGAAGTTGGATATCAATTTGAAGGCAAAAAAAGCAAGGTAGCAGTGTCTTTGTTTTATATAGAAACAACAAATGATTTAGTTCCTTTTGAACTCGAGGAATTTCCCGATAGAACTTTTTATAGAAATGCAGGTAGCTCCAAAAGAAAAGGTATAGAACTAGCATATCATCAAAAAATTAGCAAAAACATGACCTTGAATTCCAGTTATACCTATTCTGATTTTAAATATGGTGCATACCAAAGTACTGCAGGTGATTTTAAAAACAAAGAACTCCCCGGAATACCAAAACATTTAGCAAGTAGTACGCTTAACTATCAGCATGCAAACGGATTTACAGTTGGATTCCAAGGGCAATATGTAGGGGTATTGTACGCCAATGATAGCAATTCGGTTGCTACTGAAGGCTATACTGTGTTTAATCTAAATTTAGGCTATAAATTGGCTGCTAAGAAGGCATTATTTTCACCATTTTTAGGAATTAATAATGTGTTTAATACCCAATACAATGACAATGTCAGAATTAACGCCTTTGGAGGTCGCTATTATGAGCCAGCTCCAGGATTTAATATCTTTGGAGGGATTCGAGTAGAGCTATAAGATTAGACCCTTTTAATCAATTCTATATATGGGATACTGCAGATGTGCTTTTTCATAATGTTCGCTCTGCTTGTGTAGCCAATCAAGTTGTGCATACCAGTTGTTAGCAAAGTCTGTATCCTGCTCTTTTTTGGTTTCATATACACTTCGTATTTGATCATTTTTAGCTAATAAAGTTTCGGCGATATCTTCCCAAACATAAGGTGAAAACCCTTCCTTTTGTTGTAAAATGGCATCAAAGAAATTCCAGTTAAAAAAAGAATCTTGCGCTTGTGGCTCTAAGGTTTCTAATAAATACCTCACCGCTTTTTGATTGGTATAAACAATATAATCACCTTTTCTAACGTCTAGCTTTTGTGGGGTTGAAATCACCGTTGTATTGTAATGTGAATAATGCCCTTCATAGGCACTGGTTCTCGTTTTATACTGATCAATTTTATAGGATGTTACAGATAGGGTTGTGTCTTTCTCAAAGGTAGACAGCGCCACTTCATTCAGTTTTAACAAATCAATTACCGGATACCAACTTTGCGGGATGATATAGGCTTTAGGAACGGTAATTTGTGTTTTTGGTTTAAAATTGTTTTGGTATTTTACTGATCTCGTATAGGGCTTATCACGATCATATTTTAAGCGTTTCGCTCCGGTAAAAGAACTTGGAACCCTAGTTCCTTCATATCCTTTAAACTGGAGTGTCGTTACTTTTGTCGTGTCAATCTCCCAATCTAAAGTGTAGGTAGTTGGAATGGTAATTTCTGCATTGTTTTTCCGAATAATTTCAGAATCGACTTCTATAATTTCCAACATGCTTTTCATTAATTCATAGGTCCCTTCTACACGTTGTTTGTAGGGTTTTAACATATGTGTTTCTACCATCATACCCAGTGTATTGAATAGGGTAGTATAACCTGTAGAATATCTCGGCCAATCCATAAATTGAGAAAATCCGTCTTCTGGCGTACGGTTAAACACATTAACGTAGGGAGTAATGGCCCAATCTTTAGCAGTCAATTTTTGTTCTAATTTTGGCATCATTTCGGTATGAATATACGCGCCATGGGCACCACCTAATTTATTGTGTTGTGTAAAAAGATGGGTCAGTGTATATTGATAGTCTGCACCATTACTAACGTGATTGTCTATAAAAACCGCGGGCTTTATTAAATGGAACAATTGTGCGAACGTTCTTGCATTTTTGGTGTCGTTTTTAATAAAATCTCGATTGAGATCATAGTTACGCGCATTTCCTCTAAATCCGTATTCTTTGGGGCCATTTTGATTCGTTCGTGTGCCCGAATTCCTATTTAGACTTCCACCCACATTATAAATAGGTATGGTAACTAAAACCGTATTTTTTGGAGCTTCAATTTTACCTTGTGCAAGATCTCTAAAGAGCATCATTGTAGCATCAATACCATCAGATTCGCCAGGATGAATGCCATTGTTAATGAGTAAAATTTCTTTGTTTTTTCGAATCTTTTCAAAATCAAATTCCTTGTCTGGATTTAGCGTAACAATATGCAAAGGTTTGCCCGAATCGGTTTCTCCAATGGCTTGAATAGTAACAGTCGGATACGTTTCTGACAAGTCAGTATAATACAAGATAGTTTGGTCATAGGTCGCTGTTTCGGTTCCATTGCTTTTTTCGAAAACAGTTGTAAAATCACTCTTAACTTTAGTGGTTTTTACGGTGCATGCAGTGATGACAAATAAGAGGAGTAGGTATTTTTTCATTGGAGTGTGTTTAGTACTCAAATTTAATCAAATAATTAGCAATATTTAAGTTATACATAGTAAATACCATTTTGAAAAAGGTTAATTTTACGATATATTCATAACGATTAATGGAACAAACTACCAATACTATTTTAATGATTCGTCCAATCAGTTTTAGGATGAATGAGCAAACTGCAGTAAATAATTACTTTCAGGAAGATATTGATATTAAAAATACTGAAATTAATGCAAAAGCTCAGGCAGAATTTGACAACTTTGTTGAGAAATTACGAGCTGCAGGTGTAAATGTTATTGTAGAACAAGATGATGTAAAAATGGACACGCCCGATTCTATTTTTCCAAATAATTGGGTGAGTTTTCACGAAAATGGAAGTGTAACTATGTATCCTATGTTTGCCGAAAACAGGCGTAAAGAGCGAAGAGAGGAAGTGTTTACTCGTTTAGAAGAGGAGGGCTTTTTAATTGATAGCATTGTTGATTATACATCTGCTGAAGAAGAGCAAGTGTTTTTAGAGGGTACCGGTAGTCTCGCTTTAGATAGAGTAAATAGTAAAGCCTATTGTGCTTTGTCTCCTAGAGCCGATGAGGATTTAGTAATTGAATTTTGTGAAGATTTTGAATATACACCGGTAATTTTTACAGCAAATCAAACCGTTGATGGTGCCCGTTTGGCCATTTACCACACCAATGTAATGATGTGTTTGGCAGAAACTTTCGCAGTTATTTGTTTAGATAGTATTGATGAAAAGAGTGAACGAAAGAATGTGCTAAAAAACTTGAAAGAAGACAGGAAAGAAATTATTGTAATTACCGAAAAGCAAATGCATCAGTTTGCTGGAAATATGTTACAGGTAAAAGGAAAAAATAATAAGCTGTATTTAGTAATGAGTGCAGCGGCGCATCGTAGTTTAACGCAGGCGCAAATAGCTCAAATAGAAAAGCACTGTGAAATTTTAAGCAGTGATATAACAACCATAGAGACCTGTGGTGGAGGAAGTGCTAGATGTATGATGGCTGAGGTGTTTTTACCCAGAGCATAACCTTATTTCTTAGGAAAAAATTGATATAAAAAAACCCGAACAATTTGTTCGGGTTTTTTGTAATAAGCAAGTTATTAATTTTTATTTTACTTTCTCTACAATTGCTTTAAACGCTTCTGGGTTGTTCATTGCTAAATCTGCAAGAACCTTTCTGTTTAAGTCAATGTTATTCGCTTTTACTTTACCCATAAATTGTGAGTAAGATAGTCCGTATTGACGCGCTCCGGCATTAATACGTTGAATCCATAAAGCTCTAAAGTTACGTTTGTTGTTTTTTCTATCGCGGTACGCATAAGTCATTGCTTTTTCAACCGCGTTTTTAGCTACTGTATAAACGTTTTTACGTCTTCCAAAATAACCTTTTGCTTGTTTTAATATTTTTTTTCTACGAGCTCTTTTAGCTACTGAGTTTACCGATCTAGGCATATTGTTTTATTTTTTTTGAGTTAGGCAGATGTGTTTCAATCATTTTATGCACTAACACAGGGTTAATAATTTACCAAAATAAGAGTCAACTTATTTTAATGTTAATTGTTTTAAAATATTCATCTCATCTGCTTTATGTACTAAACCAGAATGAGTTAGTTTTAACTTTCTCTTTTTTGACTTTTTAGTCAAAATGTGACTTTTGAAAGCATGTTTTCTTTTAATTTTACCAGTACCCGTCATTTTAAAACGTTTCTTAGCACTAGATTTTGTCTTCATTTTAGGCATCTTCCTATATATTTAATCTTGCTTATTCTTATTTCTTTTTTGGAGCTAAAAACATCGTCATTCGCTTACCTTCTAATCGAGGCATTTGCTCAACTTTTCCATAGTCTTCCAGTTCTTGAGCCAATCTTAACAATAAGATTTCCCCTTGATCTTTATACACTATTGAACGACCTTTAAAGAAAACATACGCTTTTAACTTTGCTCCATCACTTAAAAACTTAATGGCATGTTTCTTTTTAAATTCGTAATCATGATCATCTGTTTGAGGACCAAAACGAATTTCCTTTATGACAACTTTAGTTGTTTTTGACTTTAACGCTTTTTCACGCTTTTTTTGTTCATAAACAAACTTTTTATAGTCAATTATTTTACAAACAGGCGGAGAGGCATTTGGAGATATTTCAACAAGATCGAGCTCCAAATCTTCAGCAAGTTTTTTTGCTTCTGCAATTGGGTAAACGCCTATTTCTACGTTGTCTCCAACTAATCGCACTTCTGGAGTTCGAATTATTTTGTCATTAATTCGGTGTGCATCTTCTTTAATGATTCTCCAAGGTTTTCTTCCTCCTTTTCTTCGTATTGCTATGGCTATAAATTTTATACTATCATATGATAGTGGTTAAACTAAAATTGTTGTAATGTATTTTCTACTTCTTTGTGTATTAAAGATACGAAATCTTTAATTGCGAAAGTTCCTAAGTCGCCTTCCCCGTGTTTTCTTACGGAAACCATTCCTTCACTTTCTTCCTTCTCACCAATGATAATCATATAAGGTATTTTACTTACTTCTGCATCTCTAATCTTTCGACCAGTCTTTTCATTCCTATCATCAACGAGGGCGCGAATTTCGGAATTTTCTAACAAATTTAAAACTTTTTTGGTATAATTTTCATATTTCTCGCTGATTGGCAGTAAAATAACCTGCTCAGGCGTTAACCAAAGTGGGAAATTCCCCCCAGAATGCTCTAATAAGAGTGCGATAAAACGTTCCATTGACCCAAAAGGCGCGCGGTGAATCATCACCGGTCTGTGTAATTGGTTGTCTGAACCTTTATAATTTAAGTCGAAACGCTCGGGTAAATTATAATCTACTTGAATGGTTCCTAACTGCCATTTTCTTCCCAAAGCATCATTCACCATAAAGTCTAATTTGGGGCCATAAAATGCAGCTTCACCTTCTTCAATTACATAATCTAAGCCTTTATCTTTTGCGGCATTAATGATGGCCTGCTCCGCTTTTTCCCAATTTTCAATCGCTCCGATGTATTTATCTGGATTTTTTGGATCTCTAACAGATACTTGTGTAGAGAAATTTTCAAATCCTAAAGAACCAAATACATACAAAACTAAATCAATGACATTTTTAAACTCTGTATCTAATTGATCTGGGGTGCAAAAAATGTGCGCATCGTCTTGTGTAAAACCTCGAACACGAGTAAGCCCGTGCAATTCGCCACTTTGTTCATATCTATAAACGGTACCAAATTCGGCAAAGCGTTTTGGTAATTCTTTGTATGAATAGGGTTTGTGATTGTAAATTTCACAGTGATGTGGACAATTCATAGGTTTTAATAAAAACTCCTCGTCCTCTTTAGGTGTACGTATGGGCTGAAAACTATCTTCACCGTATTTTGCATAATGCCCAGAAGTAACATAGAGTTCTTTTTGGCCTATATGTGGTGTTACTACCATTTCATATCCAGCCTTTTTCTGTGCTTTTTTTAAGAAATTTTCAAGGCGCTCACGTAAAGCAGCTCCTTTCGGTAACCATAAAGGTAGGCCTTGACCTACTTTTTGAGAAAAAGTAAAAAGTTCTAACTCTTTGCCTAATTTTCTGTGGTCACGTTTTTTGGCTTCCTCTAACAATTCTAAATAGGCTGTTAACTCCTTTTGTTTTGGAAAGGAGATTCCATAAACACGGGTTAATTGTTTGTTTTTTTCATCACCTCGCCAATAAGCTCCGGCAACGCTCATTATTTTTACCGCTTTTATGATTCCCGTATTGGGGATATGCCCACCACGGCATAAATCGGTAAAATCTGCATGATCACAAAAGGTAATGTCACCATCAGTTAAATTTTCAATTAACTCAACTTTAAATTCATTATTTTGTTTCTTATAATAAGATAGGGCGTCTGCTTTGGAAACCGAACGCATTTTAAATTCAAATTTCTGACGTGCAAATTCCAACATTTTATCTTCTAGCTTTTTAAAATCACTATCAGAAATTGAAGTGTCACCAAAATCAACATCGTAATAAAATCCATTTTCAATGGCTGGACCAATGGTTAATTTTGCATTGGGATATAAACTTAGAATTGCTTGTGCCAGCACGTGTGCAGACGAATGCCAAAATGCTTTTTTGCCTTCATCATTGCTCCATGTATATAAGGTAAGCGAACCATCTTCGGTCAACTCGGTAGTAGATTCAACAATGGTATCGTTAAATTTAGCAGAAATAACATTTCTTGCTAAACCTTCACTGATACTCTTTGCTACATCAATAGGTGTACTATTTTGTGCAAACTCTTTAACCGAACCGTCAGGTAATGTAATTTTAATCATTAGTAGTATTCAAATAAGGCTGCAAAGATATTAGAAAAGAAATATGTGCACAATAATACTTCTAATAATTTGAAGGTTTTTTAAAAGACCTCTCTTAGTAGACATGCTTAATACCAATTATTCGAATCTCTTTTAGTTACTATTATATAGAAATGTGGTTTCATTAGCAAGGTAGGGTAGCGGCTTTTAGTATTAAAAATGGTTGTGAGTAAAAAAAACAATGCAATTAAAATGCTGTTTTTTAAGTCGTTAATAAGAAGCGTAAAAATATCACAGTTTTTTTTTAATTTTTCTTTGTTGAATAGTAAAAAGGTATGTACATTTGCACCCCGGTTTTGAGGGA
>CAXBMA010000005.1:0-353483 GCA_963976855.1 uncultured Aureibaculum sp.
CTAATGTGAGTAGCTATTATAACTTTACAAAAAATAAAATAGCGACCTATAATGATGCGAACAATACTTCGCTTCCCGTACCCGCAACTTATATTATTGGGCAAGATGGCAAAATAGCTTTTGTACATTACGATCCTGATTATAAAAATAGAAAAAGCTTAAAAGAAATTCTAGAAATGGAATAAGTATAAAAGAAAAGCCTTGAATCAATCAAGGCTTTTTTTATGTTTTACTGCGGCAATTATAAATGCTGCGAACAGCGGATGAGGATTCAACACCGTACTCTTATATTCGGGATGGTATTGAACGCCTACAAACCACGGATGGTTTGGTAACTCTATAATTTCAACCAAATTGGTTTTCGGGTTTTTACCTGTTGCGATCATTCCCGCCTTTTCAAAATCTGCTAAATAGTCGCTGTTAAATTCATAGCGATGACGGTGGCGTTCTTGAATTAATTCTTTTTGGTATACGCTATAAGCAATAGAATTCTTTGTAAGCTCACAATCCCAAGCACCTAAACGCATGGTACCTCCCATATCAGTTATGTTTTTCTGGCTTTCCATTAAATCGATAACTGGTGCTGTTGTATCTTCATCCATTTCTGTTGAATTGGCACCTTTTAAATGCAAAACGTTACGGGCAAACTCAATGACGGCCATTTGCATACCTAAACAGATTCCTAAAAAGGGTATTTGCTGTTCTCTGACATGTTTAATGGCTGCTATTTTACCTTCAACACCACGCTCACCAAATCCGGGTGCTACCAACACTCCATTTAAGTTTTTTAATTTTTTAGCAGCATTTGTTGTTGTTAGGCTTTCAGAATGTATCCAATGCAAATTTACCTTTACTTCATTGGCGGCACCTGCATGAATAAATGCTTCAGAGATTGATTTATAGGCATCTTGCAATTCAACATATTTACCGATTAAACCTATTTCAACCGTATGTTTTGGGTTTTTATGTTTATTTAAAAAAGAGTTCCACTCCTTAAGTGTTGGATGATTTTCTGAAGAAAGTTGTAACTTTTTCAATACTACAGCATCCAAACCTTCTTCAAACATCAAATTTGGAACATCATAAATGGTTTCAGCATCAATAGATTGGATAACATCCTCTTTTTTGACATTACAAAATAAGGCCAGTTTTTGTTTGATATCTTCAGAGATAACATGTTCGGTTCTACACACTAAAATATCCGGACTTACCCCACTTTGCATGAGCATTTTAACCGAGTGTTGTGTAGGTTTTGTTTTTAATTCACCTGCGGCGGCAAGGTAGGGTACCAGGGTTAAGTGAATTACGATCGCATTTTCATGGCCCATTTCCCATAATAATTGACGTACAGATTCAACATAAGGCAATGATTCAATATCGCCAACAGTACCTCCAATTTCAGTAATTACAATATCGTATTCGCCGGTGTTTCCCAATAACTGAATACGTTCTTTAATTTCGTCTGTAATATGGGGGATTACCTGTACCGTTTTACCTAAAAAATCACCACGACGCTCTTTGTCAATAACCGATTGATAAATTCTACCTGTAGTAACATTGTTGGCCTGAGAAGTAGGGATATTTAAAAAACGCTCGTAATGACCTAAGTCTAAATCGGTTTCAGCACCATCATTGGTTACATAACACTCTCCATGTTCATACGGATTTAGCGTTCCTGGATCAATATTGATATACGGGTCTAATTTTTGGATGGTAACAGAATACCCTCTTTCTTGCAATAACTTTGCTAAAGAAGCCGCGATAATCCCTTTTCCGAGTGATGAAGTTACGCCTCCAGTAACGAAAACGTATTTGGTGTTTTTCATGGGTATTAGGTTTTGCCAAAAGTACAAACTCTAATTTTATTGGCAAATAAAAAAGTGGTTCTATTTTTTAATTTTCCTTAACAGGGATGTGCTTAAGTATTTCTAATAGATAGTTCCAGTATTTTTGTACAGAACGTATACTCGCTCTTTCATCTGGCGAGTGTGCACCTTTAATAGTAGGTCCGAAAGAAATCATGTCCATCTCTGGATAATTTGTTCCTAAAATACCACATTCTAAACCAGCATGGCAGGCTAAAATATTTGGTTCTTCCTTAAATTGATCAACATATACTTTTTGCAATACTTTTAAAATGGCTGAATTTGGATTTGGTTTCCATCCTGGATACGCTCCAGAAAGTGAAACCTTAAAATCAGCGAGTTCAAACCCTGCAGTAATACCATTCGCTAAATTGTCTTTACCAGATGCCACTGAGCTACGGGTTAAACACAATATTTGCATGGTCCCATCTTTCACCAAAACGCGAGCCACATTATTAGAAGTTTCTACCAGATTATCAATATCAGGGCTCATTCTAAAAACACCATTGTGCGTAGTGTAAATAGCTTGTAGAAGAGTTAGTTGTTCTTTTTTTGATAAGGTAGTACTAGGTGTTGGGCATTCTTCCAATATTATTTCTAGGTCGTCTTCAATAGCAGTATATTCATCAATTATTTCTTTTGCAATAGTGTAAAATGCCTCTTCTAAATTTTCCTTATTTTGGGTACAGATGATTGCATTACTCTCTCTGGGAATTGCATTTCGTAAACTACCTCCATCAACTTCTGAAATAGTACTGATATCTTTTAAAGCAAATAAAATGCGATTCATTAGCTTATTGGCATTTCCCAAACCTTTATGGATGTCCATTCCTGAATGTCCACCTTGCAATCCCTTTACAGTAATGGTATAGGCATGTGTATTTTCAGGGGTGTCTTTCGGTGTATACTTTTTTGTTGCTGTAATATCCACTCCTCCAGCACAGCCAACACCAATTTCATCATCATCTTCGGTGTCTAAATTCAATAAGATTTCACCTGTAAGAAGGCCGCCTTTAAGTCCCATAGCACCTGTCATACCCGTTTCTTCATCAATAGTAAAAAGGGCTTCTATAGCAGGGTGAGCAATTTCTTTTGATTCTAATACACTCATAATGGTAGCTACGCCCAAGCCATTATCAGCTCCTAAGGTGGTTCCATTGGCTTTTACCCAGTCATTATCAATAAGCATGTCGATTCCTTCCGTGTCAAAATCAAAAACCGTATCGTTATTTTTCTGGTGCACCATATCTAAATGCGATTGCATTACAATGGTTTTTCGAGCCTCCATACCGCTGGTAGCTGGTTTTTTTATAATCACATTCCCAACGGAATCTACTTGTGTTTCTAAGCCTAATTTTTCACCAAAACTTACCATAAACGCAATGACTCTTTCCTCTTTTTTAGAAGCTCTTGGAACCGCATTTAGGTCGGCAAAATTATTCCACAAGTTTTTAGGTTCTAAATTTCTTATAGCTGTATTCATAGTTGTAGTTTAGTAATAATTCATTTCCGTTTTAACGAAATATGTTGAATATTAAATAGTAATAATTGTTTCTGAAAGTGGTTTTCTGACTTTTTCTAAGGTTTGCATGAAGTCATCATCGGCTCTATATCCAATAGGTAAGAGCAATACAGATTTTAAATTTTTTGTTCTTAAACCTAAAATTTCATCGTATTTTTGAGCGTTAAAACCTTCCATGGGGCAAGAATCTATTTGCTCAATTGCACAAACCGTCATTAAATTTCCTAAAGCGATATATGCTTGATTGATGGCTGACTTTTGCTTTTCGATCGTTGATTTGTTTTTGAAAATATTTTTAAGTTCTTCTCTATAAGGTTCTAAAATTTTTTCAGAAGTACCTCTCACTTCTTTTTCTAAGTCAAAATAGGCATCAATGTCATCTAAGGTAAAATAATCGTGAATACAAATCACCAATAGATGAGAGGCATTCGCCACCTGTTTTTGTTCAAATGAATGTTCAACAAGTTTTTCTCGTAGACTTTTGTTTTTAATAACAATTAATTTGATAGGTTGTAAACCAAAAGAAGTAGCGGTAAGGTTGAATGCACTAGTGATAGTGTTTAACTTTTCATTAGATACACTTTTAGTAGTATCAAATTTTTTACAAGCGTAACGCCATTCTAAACTTTGTGTAATATTCATGGTTCATTCTTAAGAGAGCGATTGCATATCAACTAATTTTCTATACATCCCGTTAGTTGCCAATAACGCATCATGTTTTCCTTGTTCTATAATTTTCCCTTTTTGCATAACGACTATGGTATCTGCTTTTTGGATGGTAGATAGTCTATGAGCAATAACAAGAGAAGTTCGATTTTTCATCATATTTTCTAAGGCAATTTGTACCAATTGTTCCGATTCGGTATCGAGTGCTGAGGTCGCCTCATCTAAGATCATAATGGGCGGATTTTTTAAGACGGCCCTTGCAATACTCAAACGTTGTTTTTGTCCACCTGATAGCTTATTGCCACTATCACCAATATTGGTATGGATTCCTTCAGGTAAATCTTTTACAAACTCCCAGGCATTGGCAATTTTAAGCGCATCGATTACTTGTTCATCGGTGGCTGAGTCAACCCCCAGTAACATATTGTTTTTTATAGAGTCATTGAATAGTATGGCGTCTTGAGTTACGATACCTAATTGACTACGAAGAGATTTTTTAGTAATGGTACGAATATCAATACCATCAATGGTTATTTTACCTTCGTTAATATCATAAAATCGAGTCACTAAATTCGCTAAAGTAGATTTACCACTTCCAGATTGCCCTACAAGCGCCACTGTTTGACCTTTGGGTATGGTTAATGAAAAGTCTTTGAGTACTAAGTCATTTTCATATTTAAAAGAAATGTTGTCAAATACTATTTCTGAATCAAAACGTTGTTTTTCAGTTGCATTTTCGGCATCCTTTAAAGGGTTTTCTGTTTCAATAATTTCTAAGACCCGTTCAGCGGCGGCATTTCCTTTTTTAACGCTATAACTCGCTTTTGATATTGCTTTGGCAGGTGTTAAGATATTGTATGCCAACCCCATATAGGCAATGAAAGAACTACCGTCAAGCGTGCCGTCTACCAACACCATTCGTCCGCCGTACCACAATAAAATAGCAATAACAGTGATCCCTAAAACTTCACTAGTTGGTGAGGCTAAATTTTGCCTATTTAATAATTTATTTGAGAAATTATAAAATCTAGAAGTTGATTCTTGAAATTTTTGATTGAATTTAGCTTCTGCATTAAAACCTTTAATGATGCGTAAACCACCTAAGGTCTCTTCTAAAGTGGATAGAAATGTTCCTTGTTCCTTTTGTACTCTGTCTGACTTACGCTTTAAACTTTTACCGATTCTTGAAATAATAAATCCTGAAATAGGGATAAAAATAAATACAAAAAGCGTAAGATTCGGACTTATCACTAGCATCATTATAATGGTAAAAATAATAGTTAGTGGCTCTCTTACTACAAGTTCTAAAATGGATAAAAAAGAATGTTGTATTTCTAAAACGTCGGTTCCTATTCGCGCCATAATATCTCCTTTCCGTTTTTCTGAAAAATAGGAGAGAGGTAATTCAACGGTTTTACTATAAAGCTCGTTCCTTAAATCTTTTAAGACACCATTTCGTAAAAAAGTGATAAAATACATCGCCAAATAATTGAATATATTCTTTAACAGGAATAATACAATGATCAAACTAATTACCAATAATAATGCTTTAGATGCATCATTTTCAGCGTATTGATTCACCTGATAAGCTAAGTAATCTTTATAGAAGTCTTTCAAGTGATTGATTCCTTTATAAACAGGTTTTACCAATGGCTTTACTTTATCCTTTTCAAAAAGAATATCTAACATTGGAATGAGTGCAATAAAGGATAGCGCGCTAAACAATGCGTAAAAAATATTTGCTATAATATTTCCAATCGCAAATAGCTTATAAGGTTTTGCAAATCGGAGTATCTTTTTGAAGTAATTCATTAATTTAGTTTCAACTCCTTAATAATGCGTTCAATTTTTTGATCTAATAACTTTTCTACAGTTATGGTTCTATTTATACTTTCTAAGGGTAATTTTGTGCTAAAATAGAATTTTATTTTTGGCTCAGTACCACTCGGGCGAGCAGCAATTCTAGTGCCATCAACGGTTTGATAAATCAATACATTCGACTTTGGTATGTCAATAGTAGCAACAGCTCCTGTTAACAAATTTTTCTGTGTAGACGCTTGATAATCAAATAGAAATTCAACTTTAGATCCGTCAATTTCTGTTACTGGATTTTTACGTAAATCGATCATCATTTGCTTAATTTCTTCCGCTCCATCTGCCCCTTTTTTTACTAAAGAAATAAGATGTTCTTTGTAAAAGTCATGTTTTAGGTAAATATTTAACAATTCTTTATAAAAAGTAGATTCATTATTTTTTGCGTCAAGAGCAATCTCGCAAGCTAGTAACGTAGCGGTGACTGCATCTTTATCTCTTACAAAATCACCTACCATATAGCCAAAGCTTTCTTCACCACCACCTATAAATTCTTGTTGTTCATGATCGCGAATCATTTTAGCGATCCATTTAAAACCGGTTAAACCAATTTTAGTTTCAACATTATAGCTTTGAGCAATATCACTCACTAAATTTGTAGAAACTATAGTAGAACCAACAAATTGATTACCATTTAATCGACCTTCTTGATACCATTGTTTTAATAGGTAATTTGTCATTACGCTCATGGTCTGGTTGCCATTCAACAGTTTCATATTACCCTCTAAATCGCGTACAGCAATCCCCAATCTATCACAATCAGGATCCGTACCAATAACGATATCAGCATCAATTTTATCCGCTAAATCTGTGGCCATTTTGAGCGCCGCAGGTTCTTCTGGGTTTGGAGAATCAACTGTTGGAAAGTCGCCATTAGGTTTACGTTGCTCTTCAACAAAACGTACATTGGTGAATCCAGCTTGTTTAAATGCCTGCGGCATAGAAACGATAGAAGTTCCGTGAAGTGAAGTGAAAACTATTTTTAATTTTTCTTTGTTTGAAGTATTAAAAGTTCCATTAGCAACACAGGCCTTTATAAAGACTTTGTCAATTTCTTTACCTATATATTCAATTAATTTTTCGTTTGATTTAAAGTTAATTTGACTAAAATCTATGGCATTTACCTCTGCGATAATTTTTTTATCATCTGGAGGAACAATTTGTCCACCATCATTCCAGTACACTTTATAACCATTGTATTCAGGTGGGTTATGAGATGCTGTCAATACGATACCAGCATCACAACCTAAATGCCGCACAGCAAATGATAGTTCGGGCGTTGGTCTTAAGTCATCAAATAAATAAACTTTAATATTATTAGCAGAAAAGACATCAGCTACTAATTTAGCAAACGTATTACTATTGTGTCTACAATCGTAAGCGATCGCAACTTTTAATTCTTTTGTAGGAAATTGTTTTTGTAAATAATTTGATAAGCCTTGTGTAGCCCTACCCAAGGTATATTTATTAATTCTATTGGTTCCAGCACCCATAATACCACGCATCCCTCCGGTACCGAATTCCATATCTTTATAAAACCGATCAGCGAGGTCTTTTGGATTGTTATCAATTAACTGCTGTATTTCCTGCTGAGTATTGGTATCAAAAGGGGCGGCTAACCATTTCTGTGCTTTTGCTAGAATGTTATTATTACTCATTATTTCTTTTTCTAAAATTTTTGGTAAAGATACTAATTTTACAAAATGCAACTGGTAATGGCAGTTTATAAATTAAGCGTCTCGCTCACTTTATAACGGGCTTCACTTTTTTTAGGTCTTATTAAAAGTTCACCGATAAATCCAGCTAAAAATAATTGGGTACCCAGAATCATGGCAACTAAGGAAACATAAAATTGAGGCCTATTGGTTAAAAGACGACCAGTTGGATTTATAACTAGTTTATCAATACCTAAATACAAAGCAAAACAAAACCCAATAAAAAACACCAAACTCCCTAAAAGTCCAAATAGGTGCATCGGACGTTTACCAAATTTTGACAAAAACCAAATGGTTATTAGATCTAAAAAGCCGTTGACAAAGCGGTCCATCCCAAATTTTGTCACACCGTATTTACGGGCTTGATGCTGAACTACTTTTTCATCAATTTTGACAAATCCCTGATTTTTAGCTAAAACAGGAATGTATCGATGCATTTCGCCATATACATCTATGTTTTTTACCACTTCATTCTTATACGCTTTTAAGCCACAATTAAAGTCGTGTAAATGCAGTCCAGATGTTTTACGAGCGGCTAAATTAAATAATTTAGAGGGTAAGTTCTTTCTAATGGTCGAATCATAACGTTTCTTTTTCCATCCAGAAACCAAGTCTAAGTCATTGGTAGTAATAAGGTTAAATAACTCAGGAATTTCCTCTGGGCTATCTTGTAAGTCGGCGTCCATAGTAATAACTACATCGCCTTTGGCTTCTGCAAAACCAATATTTAAGGCTTGAGACTTACCGTAATTTTTTTGAAATTTAATGCCTTTAACGGCAGAGTTACTTTGCGATAGCTCTTGAATAATTTGCCACGAATTGTCGGTGCTTCCATCATCGATAAAAATTATTTCATATAAAAATTGATTGGATTGCATAACTTTTGCAATCCAATCATGTAATTCTATCAAAGATTCTTCTTCGTTAAGTAGTGGTATAACTACTGATATGTTCATAAATTAGGTCTATTTAATATTCGTTTTCCACTTTTTTCATGACTATTCCTGCAATTAAAGATGTTATGAATCCAATAAATAGATTGAAAATTAGGAAAAAACCAAAGGTAAATAAAAAGAAATATTTTTTGGTCATGCTTTCTTGCATATCTAATGTTTCTTGAGGAATAGATGGGTTATTTTCAAGAGCTTTTTGAATATTTATTTCAGTAGTTCGATTAATGAACTCTGGTTCAATAAAATTTGCAAAGACATAGAGATAAATCATAAATGCTATAACAGATAGTAGTGCAATACCAATCCCAGTTTTTAAAGATTGGCCGAGTGAGAGAAAACTACCATTTAAATCCTTAAATTTTTTAATACCTAAAACAATGATTACAATCATAGATACTATGCTTATAACGTTTATAGACCAATGTGGTGTATAGGTATTACCAGTTGCATAGGTCAAAAGGCTTATAACAATTAAAATTAAACCAGATAATAAACCATAATTTAACATTATTTTTTTTCGAGCAGGTTGTTGTTGATTTTCCATTTTTGTTTGGTTTTTTGAGTTGAACAAATATAATTATTTAAGTTATAGCTACTTAATTTTAATTGAAATATTAAGTGATAAATTTTCAATAAAAAATAGTAGGAAAATTAGAAATTGATTGTAACTTTGCAGCGGCAAGTCCTACACAACCAGCTCCCTTTGAATCCTCCAGGGCAGGAATGCAGCAAAGGTACGAGGTCGTAGCGGTGTGATGTAGGTAGCTTGCCATTTTTTATGCGCTAGTGTTACCTACAATTAGCCTTCTCAAATCAATTCTAATACTATTGATTAGTACTCTTAATCAATATTTTGTTACACAATTCACTACTTTTGTTTTATAAATTTTTATACTATGTCTAAGATTGTTTTAATCACTGGCGCCTCTTCTGGCATCGGCCAAAGCATTGCCAATTATTTGTTTCAAAAAGGAATGAAGGTCTATGGAACAAGTAGAAACCCGAAAAAAGCACTTGTAAATGGGGTTCATATGATTGCTTTAGATGTAACAGATACCAATTCGATACAAAAAGCAATTGAGATCGTTATTAAAGCCGAAGGACATATAGATGTATTGATTAACAATGCGGGCATGGGAATTACCGGACCTATTGAAGACACACCAACAGAAGAAATGAGAAAGGTCTTTGATACCAATTTTTTTGGTGCAATTGACGTAATGAAAGCTGTTTTACCACAAATGCGGAGACAGCGCTCAGGACTTATTCTTAATATTACCTCCATAGCTGGTTATATGGGACTACCCTTTCGGGGAATGTATTCTGCAACAAAAGGAGCTTTAGAAATTGTCACCGAAGCGATTCGTATGGAAGTGAAAAGTTTTGGTATTGAAGTAACCAATGTTGCTCCAGGTGATTTCGCAACGAACATTGCCGCTGGAAGATACCATACGCCTGTTTTTGAAAATTCAGCGTATAAAGAAAAGTATGCCGAAAATTTAGCTTTAATGGATGCGCATGTTGAAAGTGGTCAATCACCTAAAGTTATGGCAGAGGCGGTCTATAAGATTATAACTACTAAGCGACCTAAAGTACACTATAAGGTGGGAGGTTTTATGGAAAAATTTTCAATTGTTTTAAAGCGCGTATTGCCAGATACGCTTTATGAAAAGCTATTAATGAATCATTATAAGCTTTAATTTCCTCTAAATTATATTAAACCTTTAAAAATAAACGTTGTCTAATTGTCAAATACTATGTTTATGGTTAAGAATAGTTTATTAGTTGTCATAATTTTTTTAAGCTTACTAGGTTGTAGTGCAAGCGATGAGGACGCAGCAGACGCTGTTTCTTTTTTAGCAGATGCAACCGTAAGTTATAAAACAATAGCGGAAGTACCAACCAATTTAACAAGTCTCGATGTTTATACAGTTCCTAATTCCAAAGACCTTAAGCCTGTAGTTGTATGGGTGCATGGGGGTGGCTGGGCTATAGGAGATAAATTAAATAATATGGATGTTAAGGTTCCTTTTTTTAGGGATTTAGGCTATGTATTTGTAAGTGTTAACTATAGATTATCACCATTTCCTTATGAGTTATCAAACGCCACAAGAATCAAGCACCCCGATCATATTACAGATGTAGCAGATGCCTTAAAGTGGGTATATAACACAATTTCCCTTTATGGTGGTGATAAAAAGCAAATAGTGGTTCTTGGACACTCGGCAGGTGCACATTTGGCTGCATTAGTAGGAACTAACCAAACATTACTTACTAGCAGAAGTATACCAATGGATCATATTAGAGGTATTGGTACTTTCGACACGCAAGCGTACAATATAAAAAAGGCAATTGCATCATTAGCTGAAGACGATTTGTACATAAATGCCTTTGGTGATAATGAAGAAATTCAAAATGAGGCCTCACCTGAACTGCAAATTGAAGAGGTTTCAGTTCTAGTTAAAAATTGGTTATTGGTTAAAAGGGGAAATGAAGCACGTAGAGAGATCTTAGGCAATTTTACAGCAAAACTTCAATCAAAAAATGTATCTGTAAGTACCATAGAAGCAGCTTCTTATACCCATGAGGAGATCAATAGCCTAATTGGAAGTCGTATAGATTTATTGATGACCCAACCCATAGTAGAATTTTTACAATCTTGTTTTGAATAACTATTTATTTATAACATGTTAATAAGTTGTGCGTTATCTATTATTAAGCGCTTTTAAGAAGCATTATATTTGTCGAACTCAATTTTGAAAGGATGAAATTTTTTATAGATACAGCAAATTTAGACCAGATTAGAGAAGCACAAGCATTAGGTGTTTTAGATGGAGTAACAACCAATCCATCGCTAATGGCGAAGGAAGGAATTACGGGACATGACAATATTATCAATCATTACAAAGCAATTTGTGAAATCGTAGAGGGTGATGTAAGTGCTGAGGTGATTGCCACAGATTTTGAAGGAATGGTGAGAGAAGGAGAGATATTGGCAAAATTAAACCCACAAATAGTGGTAAAGGTGCCCATGATTCGTGAAGGAGTAAAGGCAATTAAGTATTTTTCTGATAAAGGTATCAAAACGAATTGTACCTTAGTGTTTTCAGCAGGTCAGGCACTATTGGCTGCCAAAGCCGGTGCAACCTATGTTTCACCTTTTATAGGGAGACTGGATGATATATCAACTGACGGATTGGGATTGATTCAAGAGATTCGATTGATTTATGATAATTATGGTTTTGAAACGCAAATACTAGCAGCTTCAATTCGCCACACGATGCACGTAATGGATTGTGCTAAAATAGGCGCAGATGTGATGACCGGACCATTAAAAGCAATTGATGGTTTGTTGAATCATCCATTAACAGATATTGGTCTTGCAAAATTTTTGGAAGACTTCAAAAAAGGAAATTAAATAACCCTATAATGGGAAATGAAAAAGTTTTTATTAAAAATCCTGCTATTTAGCAGGATTTTTTCTTTTGAGGTTGTTTATGATGTATAGAAGACTAAATATTAATACTATAAATTATAAATTAAATGAGAACAAAATTAGTAACAATAACACTTATTTTAAATGCTTTATTTTCCGTAAATGCACAAACGGATACCATTAATTCCAACACCTCGATTGTTGGGGTAAAAGGCGGGTACAATCTCTCAGCCATTAGTTTTGATGGTGAAGGAGAAACGGGTCAAAGACACAGCTTCCATGTAGGTTTCTATAGCGAGTCATTTATCAGTAAGGCACTTTCAATACAACCAGAATTAATGTATTCACAACAAGGGTATGAAATAAAAAATAGCAATGGAACTTTTACCCAAAAGTTGAATTATATCAATGTACCATTGATGTTTAAAGGGTATTTGGCAAAGACTTTTTTTATTGAAGCTGGCCCTCAAATTGGGTTGGCAATATCACATAAAGAAGAGTTTGATAGTGGTTTTGATTTATTTGATACTTCACAAGAGTTTGAACCAAATAATTTTGATTGGGGCGTAAACTTTGGAATCGGTTTTAAAACAGAAAACGGTGTCACTTTTAGTACCCGCTACCATTTCGGATTGGGAGATGTCTATGATGATGGGAAACCTAGCAATAGAGTTTGGCAATTTTCAATGGGGTTTGATTTTTAAAATTTAATTTTTTTTCGTATATTAGAGCATCGCTTTATAGGATATGAATGCTAAAAAAGTGAACCTAATAGTATGAAAAAGAGAGGTAATTCTATCCTGTCGAAAGGCAGGATTTTTTTATTAAAATAAAATACATACAGGTTTTGGCGCCTTAATTTCATCAACAAAGCTCAGCATTCCTGTACCTTGATCACGCTTAAATGAAATGATGTTATCAGTATTTTGATTGGCAACAATCACAAAATTCTCATCAGGAGATAATGAAAAATTTCTAGGTGATTTACCTCGAGTTGGCTCAGTACCCATAAAGCTTAAAGTTCCATCTTGCTGGTTTACTTTAAATATAGCAATACTGTCGTGCCCTCTATTCGACGCATAGACAAATTTACCACCCCAACTAATGTGAATATCTGCACATGAATTAGCTCCTTCAAAATCTGTAGGTAAGGTACTTATCGATGCTTCTACTTGATAAGTTCCAGAAGTTGTTTTATTTACCAAAGTAATTGTTGAATTCAATTCATTTATAACATAAACCCACATGCCATTAGGATGTATCACAAAATGACGTGGACCTGCACCAATTTCCATTTCCAAACGGTCTTGACTTAAAGGTTGAAATTGATTTGTTAGCGTGTCTATTTTTGAAAACCAGAGTTCATTGGTACCTAAATCAGCAGAAATAATAGTATTGTCTGAACCCAATTTAGCAGCATGCACATGTGGCCCTTTTTGTCTTTCAGTTGCACCATTACCTTCGTGTTGTTCAACGTCGAGTAAATCGGATAATTCGCCTTTACTATTCAATTGAAGTAGACCAAGGTTGCCACCCGTATAATTGGCGGCTAAAATGTAATTGTTACTATTTGTAGTCAAATAACAAGGATATGCGCCACCAGAAGAAGCTTTATCTATCAGAATCAAACTGTCTTTGGTAATCTTAAAAGACTCAATAAATCCACTACCATCGTTGTTGTTAACTTCATTAACCGCTAGTAGGTATTTGCCGTCATCACTTTTTGTTAAGTAGGAGGGGTTTACAGTTTTAGCAACCAATCCTACGCGTTCTAATTGACCGTCTTTTAGTAGTTTGTATTTGTAAATACCTTCACTTTCACCATCTGTATAGGTGCCTACATAAAAAGCGGTGCTCCCATCGGTGCTAGCGGTATTATTTTTTTCTTTTTGACAACTAACGAATACCATGACTAAAATTAAAGAAACTACTAATTTCATTGCAATTGCTATTTTTAAGTAGCCAATTTAGTATTTTTCTTTCAATTAATCACGTCAGTCTATGCACTCATGGCAATTTCTATCAATTGCTTTTGATTTGTTGTTAGATGCGGTTCATCAATAATAAATTCGTGTTTTTTTTTCCCAGACTGTAAATTTATTTTATACAATAATCCAGTTCTAAAATTCGGATTTATTTTAAGCATATTTTTCTCGGTAAGTAATGCTTTTTGTAAGTGTTTATTGGCGTCAGATAATGTTCCTTCTAAGGTTCTAACAGTACCGGCAAGTCCTCCTGAAATTTCTACTTTATAATTCATCATTTAAATTTAGTATTAGTTTTTTTAGCAGCTAAAGACATACTAAAAGGTGTACTCTTAGTATCGCTCTTGGTTAAATGATGTAGGTTTTTAAAGACATTCTGAGGGTGTAGAATGTCAGACATAGATAAAACGATAAATTACGGACTTGCGTATACTTCCAAATAGTTTTAACATTATTTTATAATATCTCTACATATTTTTAAGTGATGTACGGTGTGAATTTTTAAAAACTTGAGTGTTTGTTTTAAGTTGAGCATGTTGAAATAAGGATGTTTAAAATTACTTTTAGCATCTAAGTTCTCAATGAGTAACATGCTCTTTTTTGCGAGTTCCAATTGATGGACCAAATCATCTTTGCTAATTGCATCGGGTGGAATTACTGATTTTGGAGATCTTGCCTTTCCTCTTGGAATGGTTTTGGTTATAAAGATGACATTTCTCAGAAAATTAAAACTCGCTTTGTATTCAGAAGGATCCGAATTTTTAAGAGCTTTAGAAACCTGAAGAATTACTTTTAACATATGATCCAGGTGCCAATCAACTCCTTTTGCTGAAATATCAGTATTGTGTGCTTCATACTTTTGTATTAGCTGTTCAATTTCTACAAACTCTTTTTCGAGTGGCATATCCTATATTATTTAAAGTAGTAATATAACAAAAACCCAGCTATAAGTAGCTGGGTTTGATAATAAATAAAGTGTTTTTTGTTATTCTGTAGCTTTGTCGACTACAATTCTATTAGCTCTATTTGCTAATTCCCAAGCAGTATAAAATACCAAGCGCGTTCTGTTTTCTAATAAATCATATTCAATTTTATCAGGCGTATCACTAGGTTTATGATAATCATCGTGTGTTCCGTTAAAGTAAAAGATAACAGGGATGTTGTTTTTAGCAAAATTATAATGGTCAGAACGGTAGTAAAAACGATTTGGGTCATTTTCATCATTATAGGTATAGTCTAATACCACATTCATATATTTTTTATTTACCTCTTCAGAAATATTATGTAATTCAGTACTTAGTTTATCGCTTCCAATTAGATAAATATAATTTCTATCACCTTTACGTTTCGGGTCGATACGTCCAATCATGTCGATATTTAAATCGGCTACGGTATTTTTTAATGGAATGATAGGGTCAATATCTGAATAATATCGAGAGCCCAATAAACCTTTTTCTTCTCCCGTTACGTGTAAAAATAGGATAGATCTTTTGGGTCCTTGCCCTTTATCAGCTGCTATTTTAAATGCCTCTGCAATTTCTAATAGAGCGACACTACCAGAACCATCATCATCGGCACCATTATAGATTTCACCATTTTTAATTCCTTCATGATCTAAGTGTGCAGAAATTACAATCACTTCGTCTGGTTTCTCTGTACCTTTTAAAAATGCCACAACATTTTCAGAACTTAACTCTTCCGATTCACTTTTATAGTTAAGAGCAATAGGGGTCTTTAGATCTTGAGTAGTCACGTTGGTATCAATATCACTTACTATGGCTTTCGCGATAACATCATTAACAAAGAAAAAGTAAGGCGTAGTTGCCGTTTCTTTAGTTGTTTCTTTTAACGATATTCTACCTTGCATTCTACCCAGATTTTGAGCCATTATACCATAAAGACTTGTGTTGTAATATAAAATTGCTTTCGCTCCTTTTTCAATAGCAACGGATTGCTTAGCTCTATATTCTTGTCTTAAATTTGACCATTTAGTAGCATCAGTTGTTCCAGAAACGATATAGGTACCATCGGCATTTTTTGGCTCACCGGCTTTTATTAAAACCACACGACCATTAACATCTACGTCAGTATAACTAGAATAGTTGTCATCTTCGATACCATATCCTACATATACAATAGATTCTGCAGATAAATTACCGTCAGATCCACCAAAAGAAATAAAATCATCAACCGATTTAAAAGCGGTATTATTAATGCTTAAATCTACTTTAGGAGCTCCACTTTTTTCTAGAGGGACTTCTTGAAAGTAGTCACCTTCTGAAATTGGGGAAGGAATTCCTAGTTCAACATAGTGCTTTTTTAAGAATTCAATTGCCTTTTTCTGTCCGGGAGTTCCCGTTTCTCTTCCTTCAAAATCATCAGAGGCATAGATGTATAAAGATTCTTTAAGTTCAGCAGCGGTAATTGTATTTCCGAATTCGGTTACATCCGCCTTAACTTTAGTCGTAGTTTTAGTTGTTGCTGTTTTTGTAGTTCCACAGGCAAAAACTAAAGCCGTCACGCTCAAAAGAGTTATAATTTTTTTCATAAATTTAAATTGGTTAAAAAATTTTCTAAGTGCGATATTACAAAAAATGGACAAAATTCACATACGCTTTTGCCTAAAAGTTAGTTAATTAGTGTTAAGCCAACTGAAATTTAGAAATTGGCTGCTGTTATTCTAGTTATTTCGGCAATTTTAAACCATAAATAACGTTGTTTTAAATACTAGTTATAATTGTATTTTCTATGAAAAGAATCGCTACTATTTTATTTGTAATTTTTTCAATGATTGCCTGTTCTTCTGATGGAGGTGATACAATGAGTCCAGGAGAAGAAGAAGGAGACCCTACTGCGGGTAATAAAAAGGCAACTGGAACCTCTTCTAATGATTTATTGTCAGATAACACCTATAAAAGTTTGGTTGTAGAAGTGCTATATGTTAATGGTTTTGAACCCACTCAAACTACGCTCAACAATTTAACAACCTTTTTAGGGCAGCGGCTTAAGAAACCTAGTGGTATTACCATTCAGACAAAATCAATTGCCTCACCTGGCAATTCTCCTTATACAACTCAAGAAATAGTCAATATTGAAGATACACATAGAACACAGTATAATACAACGGATAAAATAGCCGTTTGGGCATTTTTTGCAGATGGAGAGTCGGCAAGTAATTCGGGTTCGAGTGTTGTTTTAGGAACGGCATATCGTAATACATCATTTGTTATTTTTGAAAATACAATTCACGGACTGAGTGATAGTAGTTTGGAACCGAATAGAAGTGTATTAGAAACCACAGTTATTAATCATGAGTTTGGGCATATCTTTGGATTGACTAATTTGGGAGCACCCATGCAAACTGATCATGAAGATAACGATCATGCGAAACACTGTAATGTTGAATCGTGCTTGATGTATTGGGCTGCAGAAACAGGTGATGGTATTGCCAATCTTATCTCCGGAGGTTCAGCGCCACAATTAGATGCACAGTGTATTGCTGATTTACAAGCTAACGGAGGCAAATAACTAGTTCTTATGTTGTTTTAGGATCAAGAAATCTGAATCCATAACATTCCCAGTTAAAATAAGGTCTTTATAAGGAACGGCAACGGTAGAGGCTGACATCGAACTCCCATCATTCATATAAATTTGTTCTATGGAATACGTTCCCTTTGAATGATAAGTTACTTTAATAATTTCGGAAGGAGCCATTTTCTCTTTGCCCTTCGCATACGCGGCAAAATGCAATAAATTGGGATGCGCACCAATCCACAAATTACCTTCACTATCTAATTCAATATTGTCGACACCGGTTTTACACTGAATATTTTCAATAAAGTCTAAAGAACCATTCTCTTGTATCGCATATACTTTTACCAAAAATTTACGCGGTGATGCTACATAAAGTAAGTTTCGTTTTTTGTCGTAATTAATGCCATTGGCATAGGCAATGCCATCCGCAACTTCACGATATTTTTCTCCATCAAAATAAATCACTGTTGATACCGAAAGTCCGGCATAGTCTTCCAACAACCGACCAATTCCTTTAACGTATTTATGATCATTGGTGAAATAAAAGCGATTTTCATCTATAAAGACCACATCATTAGGACTTATCATTAAAGCATCTGTTAAGCTCTTTTCATGAATAAGTTCTTCATTTTTTAAAGTAAACACTTCAATGGAGTGCCCGGTAGGCGTATGGTTTATAGCCATCACTTTATAGGTGCTATCGGTTGGTATCATTGTTATTCCGTGGGGTGCAAAGGAACCTACGAAATCGGCTGTAAGGTTGATCGGAATGTATGCCTTGTTCTTTAAATTTAGATAATACAATCCGCCAAATTCTTCAGTTGTAGTTGGTAATGATTTTCTGGCTGTAGCCGAAATCAAGGCGAAGTCATCGGAATGACTTACTGCGATATCTTCGGCACCTGAAAGTGCAATTTTTTTAATGATGACACCGTTAAAAACATTCTCAACCTTCCTAAAATAACCTGTTGAAATAAAAATATTAATAATAAATGCAAGGAGCAGTACAAAAGCAATTAGTGCAATCTTTGTAATACGTTTCATCTGTTCGGAATTATTGTCGTTCGCAGTTGTATAAAAAAAATTTCAAAATGAAGCATTCTTTTGGTATACTATTACTGAATTATAAATGTACATTTTTATATTAACTCTTCTAACTCTAGATTGTAATCATAGTGTAAATCTTCATGCAATGCACCGATTAATTTTTCAATAAGAATTATTTGACGGTTAAATATGTTCGTAAGCGTTGTGTTGTTGTATATGGATGGTTTCATGGCTTTTAGAACTTTACAAAAATGTAGTAATAGCTCAATCTCAGTTTCTTTATCTTTTGAATAGCGAATGTATTTTTTTACCATACGCAAGATTTTCCGAACACTTTTTTTTATATAAAAGTAACTAGCGGTATTAATTAATTCAAATTGAGCTTCTATTTCAGTTTTCACACTCGCAATATAACCAGCTTCATCATAGGCTTCATACAGCAAATAGGTGAGTAGTTCTTTGTTTTCTTTTTTAAATTTAGACAAACGCAAACACAGTTCTAGCAATTCATCTTGGGTTTGATTTTTTAATTCTTTCTTAAGTTGACTGACTGTAGCTGTTTTCATAAACACGAAGTTATAATAAAAATCAATTTGATGTTTATTATAACTTCATAATTTATCCCTTAAAGGAAAAAATAATACGACTAATTTATCAAGTCATACTTACTAATTTTTTGATAGCTCTAAGGATTTGTTTTTGACATATTTTTCTAGCCATTGATCCTGCTCCCACAGTAAGTGAAGGATACTCTCTTTAGATCTATATCCATGACTCTCTTTAGGTAAAATCACCAATCGTGCTGTGGCTCCTAATCCTTTTAAAGCATTGAAATACCGTTCACTTTGCATAGGATAGGTTCCTGAGTTATTATCCGCTTCTCCATGAATTAATAATAAGGGGTGGTCCATTTTATCAGCGTGCATAAACGGTGACATGTTATTGTAAACATCGGGTGCTTCCCAATACGAACGTTCTTCTCTTTGAAACCCGAAAGGTGTTAAGGTTCTATTATATGCTCCACTACGGGCAATACCTGCTGCAAAGAGATCAGAATGAGAAAGTAAATTGGCAACCATAAAGGCTCCGTAGCTATGACCCCCAACGGCGACTCTGTTTCTATCGATATACCCTAAATTATCTACCGCGTCGATCGCTGCTTTTGCATTGGCGACTAATTGTTTTCTAAAAGAATCGTTTGGTTCTGTAGTTCCTTCACCTAAAATAGGAAAAGAAGCATCATCTAAAACGGCATACCCTCTGGTTGTCCAATAGATCATCGAACCATACGAAGGGAAGGTAAATTCATTTGGGTTTTGTGTACTTTGGCCGGCACTGGCTTTATCTTTATATTCAGTAGGGTAGGCCCACATGATCAGTGGTAGTTTTTCATTACTAGTTTTATCATAACCAACGGGTAGATATAAGGTGCCTGAAAGGGCAACACCATCATCTCTTTTATAATTGATTACTTCTTTATGAATGTTTTGAATGCTTTTAAATGGGTTCTCAAAGGTTGTAAGCTGCTTTAGTTTACCACGCTTTACATCTCTAAAGTAATAGTTAGGATATTCATTTGGAGACTCTATTCTAACTAAAAGTTCTTTTGTTTTAGGATTGAATTCTTGGAGCCTTTCCGCTTTATCTGTGTATTTAGATTCATAAATGCGTTGTTTCTTTTGGGTTTTTAAGTTCAGATTATCAACAAAAGGGAATTGACCATTTTCTGTATATCCGTCTCCAATTAAGTAGGCATTATCTTTTGCTAAAGCAAGTACATAACTACCCATTTCATTTTTCTCAGTCACAAAGGATCCCGGATCACTATAAACATCTTGACTGTTTCTATCAAAAAGAATTTTTGGTTTTTGAGACGAATTGCTAGGGTTGAATAAATAGGTTTTTACATTTCTAGTATTCCACCAGTTATCGTAGGCTATTGCTGTGGTGTTTGTACCCCACTGAATGGAACGTAAGCGGTTGATGGTTTTTAAAATACTTTTTCCTTTGCCGTTAAACGGAGCTTCCAATTCAAAAGCTTCATCTCTATGAGTCACCTTATTTTCAGGATCACCGCCGTCAAGAGCTTCAAAGTACACCAACGTTGCTGGTTTATCACTACGCCATCTAAAACTTCTTTTTCCTTTGCGAACAGCCATAAATCCTTTGGGTAGATCTTCTATTAAAGGAACTTCCAAAACAGTTTCAACTTGATGTCCATTTTTATCGTAAATCGTTGTTTTAGACGGAAATCTACTGTAAGGAACTAAATAGGAAAAAGGTTTTTCTACAGTAGTTATCATCACATAATTTCCATCAGGAGAGAAACCAACACTGCGATAAATATTGCTTTCTAACCATTTTACTTTACTACCATCTAATGATACTTTATAAATTTCTGATAGTGCTAATTGTTCAAAGTTATGTTCATCACTTTTGTTCTTTAACAGGTCTTGATAAGTTCTGTTTTGTGCTCTTTTACCATCATTAACTGAAATTGTTGGTCCAGTTGGTACTGCAGTTTTAGTGTTAATGAGCGGTTTTTTATTCGCCGAAACCATTTTAACCAAGAGTGATTGGCTATCTTCAAACCAATTAATAACATCTCCAAGATTTGCATTTACGTTGGCGTCTGTAAGCTTAGTAACTGTTGCTGTAGCTAGGTCAAACAACCAGAGCTCAACACCTTGAGAAGTGGTGTTTGTTAAAGCAATTTTTTTCTGATCAGGTGACCAAGTAAAATTTGTTAGTTTGGGATTTTGAGGAAGCCCTTTTACCTGCATTTTCTGCGCGTTTTTTTGTTGCAAATTTTTAATTTCGATATTTGTAGAATAGGTAACTCTACTACCAATATTCGTTTGAGGATCAATACGTAATCCGCCCAATCGAAGTTCTTCCTGAGAAAGTTCTTCAATTGATTTATACGAATTTCTATATAACAATATCATAAATTCATTCGAATCATCAATGAGCACTGATGGAGCACGTTGTACATCAACGAGTTCTAAAATTTCTTGTGGAGGTGTTTGATAAGTAACATTTACTTGTGCACTTACGGAGGAGATAATGAATAAAAGGACTAGAAAAATACTGCGTTTCATGTGAATTGGTTTTTTTTAATAGAATTTCAATAAATAGTGAACTACTAAATTACAGAATTTTAAGGAAATTAGTGGCATAAATTTGAATCTGGGAGTGAATTCACGTTGTAATTACTATTAAAAAAAGGGATTCTTCACCCCTTTTTATTTTAAATCTTCACTATGACTACCGAAAGTATTGGATATAAAAAAAAGGGGCAAAAGCCCCTTTTCCGATTAAAAACATGACCTTTATTATGTTTTTATTCTATTGCTATTAAAAAAGAAAAACTGATTTGTTGTGAATTTTATAGGAACTAAATTCACAACACAAATCAAGTGCAAGGTACGTTCTTTAGTCGTTTAATTAATACGGTTTTTCCGCACTAATTTTATGGTATTTTTATTTTTTAAAATTAGAAATCGATTAAATCATTGTTTTCGTCATACCAATTTTTTCTAGTTTCATTATTCCAATACATACTGTTTAATATATAGATGGAGACAAATGCTAAAAAAATAATAAATAAACCACTAAAAATCAATTCTTCAATTTCTCTTAGGTTGTTATTAAAAACTAAATAAATCTCTGAGCTTAACACCAATAGGCAAATACCTAATACTATAAATAATAATTTCTTTTTCATTTTTCACTTTTTTTTGGAGGTGCAAGATATATGGGTACATGGAAATAGCAATACGGTTTTTCCGCAAACTTTGTAAGGAAGTAGTGTATAAGTTCGTTATAAAACCGCAATGGGAACCTATAGTTAAGGTTCTTCTGGACTATGGTTTAGTTTAATGCTTAGATTAATTGTTCCTTTAAGACTTTAATTTCGTCACGTAGATGAGCAGCGGCAATAAAGTCCAATGCCTTTGCAGCTTGTTCCATTAATTTTTGACGTTCGCGAATGCGTTTTTCTATTTCAGGTTTGGGTAAATATTGCAAATCTTGTTCAGCAGCCAATGAAGCAGCGGTATTATACTGATAGGAGCTGACATTCTTTTTGCCTAAACTCTCATCTATACTTTTGATAATCTGTTTTGGTGTTATATTGTGTTTGGTGTTATAGGCAATTTGAATCTCGCGCTTACGGTTGGTTTCATCAATGGTCAATTGCATGCTCCTGGTAATTTTGTCAGCATACATGATGGCTCTACCATTAATATTTCGTGCAGCTCTCCCTACCGTTTGAGTTAAAGAGCGATGACTCCGTAAAAAACCTTCTTTGTCAGCATCTAAAATAGCTACCAAAGACACTTCGGGTAAATCCAAGCCCTCCCGCAATAAATTTACCCCAATAAGCACATCAAACAATCCTTTTCTAAGGCCTTGCATAATTTCTACACGCTCTAAGGTATCAACGTCACTATGAATATAGCGGCAGCGAATAGCGATTCTTGTTAGGTATTTAGTAAGTTCTTCTGCCATTCGTTTGGTAAGAGTTGTTACCAATGTACGTTCATCTCTTTCTACGCGCAACTGAATTTCTTCAATTAAGTCATCAATTTGATTTAGACTTGGACGAATTTCAATTACGGGGTCTAAGAGGCCGGTTGGACGAATAATTTGTTCTACAAAAACACCTTCTGTTTTTTGTAATTCGTAATCCGCCGGAGTTGCACTTACATAAATAACCTGATTTTGAATGGCTTCAAATTCTTCAAATTTTAACGGACGATTGTCCATTGCCGCAGGGAGTCTAAAACCATACTCCACTAAATTTTCCTTTCTTGAGCGATCACCGCCATACATGGCATGCGTTTGAGGTATGGTCACATGACTTTCATCGATAACCATTAAATAATCATCAGGAAAATAATCCAATAAGCAGAATGGGCGCGTACCAGCTTCTCTTCCGTCAAGATAACGCGAGTAATTTTCAATACCACTGCAATAGCCTAGTTCACGTATCATTTCAAGATCAAATTCAGTACGCTCTTTTAAGCGTTTTGCCTCAAGATGTTTCCCTATTTCTTTAAAATAGTCAACCTGTTTCACCATGTCTTCCTGAATTTGATGGATGGCGTTTTGTAAGACATCTGGCGAAGTAACAAATAGGTTGGCAGGGTAAATAGTGAGCGTTTCAAATTGTTCAATCACTTGATTGTTGGTAATGTCAAAACTTTCTATTTCTTCTATTTCATCGCCAAAAAAATGGACGCGGAATCCATAGTCTCCATAGGATGGAAAAATGGTAATGGTATCGCCTTTTACTTTAAACGTTCCGCTTTTCACCTCAAAATCGGTTCTAGAGTACAGGCTTTGTACTAACTGGTGTAAAAATTTAGTCCGTGCTAATTTTTGATCAACCTCAATAGTAATCACGTTTTTTTGAAATTCAACAGGGTTACCGATACCGTACAAGCAACTTACTGAAGCCACTACTAATACATCCTTTCTACCAGAAAGTAACGAGGAGGTTGTACTTAAACGCAAGCGTTCAATATCTTCGTTAATAGATAAATCCTTTTCAATATAAAGACCGCTTACAGGAATGTAAGCTTCGGGCTGATAGTAATCGTAATACGAAACGAAATATTCTATAGCATTCTCAGGAAAAAACTGTTTAAATTCAGAATATAACTGCGCAGCTAGTGTTTTGTTATGTGCTAATACCAATGTTGGTCGTTGAATATTATTCACAACATTGGCAACGGTAAATGTTTTTCCAGAACCTGTTACACCTAGTAGTGTTTGATGGGTTTCACCATCGAGAATTCCGTTTGTAATTTGCTTAATTGCCTCTGGTTGATCTCCCGTTGGTTTGTAATCTGATACTAGTTTAAACTGCATAGAACAAAAATAACAAAGCTATTTAATAAATGCCTTAGAAAGCAGGTTAATATTCATATTCAAATTGAATTATAAATTTTGATGACTATAAGCCTATTTAGGAAACGAACGCTACTCACTTTTTTGAGACGCTCTTATTAATAATTATTTAATACCTAGTTAATATGCCAACTATAAAAGGCCTGTATCTTTGAACTTTCATATTTTTAGTTGGCTAGTTAGTAAGGGCATTGTTTTGGTAACAATGCTCTTCTTTTTTACAGAACCACGAATTTTATAAATCTCTTTTTTTAAGAAGGCGGTATGATAAATAAATAAAAACAAACGTCCAGAAACTGGCGATTGCAATCTCATACCAGTGTACAGAAAAATCAGATGAAAGGTCTTCACCTACTTGTTTGGCAACACTTTGTACTGCATTTAAACGCGTAAAGGGTTGTTTTATAAGATTAGACATAGATTCCAAAGGGAAAAATTGCATGATGTCATTTACTTTTTCAGTAATTGCATTTGAGTCTTTATATTCCCAAAACAAAAATCCTTTAAAGATACTCTCCACAAAAAACCAAACCAGTATGCCCCCTACGGCAAACGCAGAGCGTTTTACTAGTATACCCATAAAAAGGCCAAATGAAAAGAAGGCTACTAATTTTACAAAAAAGGCCAACAAGTAATTTAGATCAGAAAAGATAATACTCATTTCGTTATAGTCAGAGTAAATCAGTCCTAAAATCAATGAAACAACAAATACGAAAAGCGTTGAAACCGCAGCAAATACAAGTACGGTATAAAACTTAGAAAGGATAAATTCTTTTTTACTAAGACCGTCGATTAAATTTTGTTTTAGGGTTTTGTTACTGTATTCATTCGCCATCATAGAAACGATAACTAACAACAGAAAAAACTTAAAAATGGAAGCCATATAGGTATTGAAATGCCAGATATATGGAAAGTTAAAAATACCTTGATCTGCCAAATGAAATTTTATCGGACCAATATCAAACTTAATAGCTGCAATTAGGGCAATGGAAGTCAGTAATACAAAGTAAATGATAGATAATACTCTACTTGCTCTGTTGTGTTTTAACTTGTGAAATTCTATATTTAAAAGACGTAACATTTACGGTTGATTTTATGATTAGTTATTGTTGGTAAGCGTTAAGAATTGCTGCTCTAAAGTTGGCATACGTTTCACCAAATGTGAAAGTACGATGCCATTTTTAAAAAGATAAGCATTCATGTCTGTTGCCGACATATCTTCTTGCAGGGTGGCTATAATTTTACCATCTTCTTCTTTAACAGAGCTAAACGAAGCATTGCTTGTGAGTAATTCAATCAGCTTATTTTGGTCGGCATCAACTTTTAATTCAAACAAACCATTAGAAGCGGTCATTTCATCAACTCTTCCCGAATATAGTTTGATACCTTTTCGGATAATAACTACATGCGAACATACTTTCTCAACTTCATCTAATAGGTGTGAAGCCAACAAAATAGTGGTGCCATTACTAGCAATGTCTTTTATAATTTGACGAATCTCATGAATACCTTGAGGGTCTAATCCGTTTGTTGGTTCATCGAGGATTAGAATTTCAGGATCGTTCAAAAGTGCCGAAGCAATAGCAAGGCGTTGTTTCATCCCTAAAGAATAGGTTCTAAACTTGCTATCTTTTCGTTCAAATAAATTTACAATTTTTAATTTCTCATCAATCCTATCGTAGGGGACGCCTTTTATTTTACAAATCAATTTTAAATTTTGAACGGCGGTCATATAAGGGTAAAAATTGGGACGCTCAATGATGGCGCCTACTTTTTTTAGCGCCTGATGTGTTGATAAATTACCATTAAACCAACTAAACTCTCCAGAAGTTCTATTGACTACATTTAAAATAATACCTAAAGTAGTTGATTTACCACTCCCGTTGGGTCCTAGAATTCCATAAACATTTCCTTTTTGTATGTCAAAAGAAAGGCTGTTTACAGCGTGAACTGAACCGTATTTTTTATCTAAATTTTTAAGAGATAAGATTGTTTCCAAGGATAAGATTGTTTTGGTTGATGTGCTAGTATGACGACCAAAATAGTCTTTTGTAACAGAAAATTAGAAAATATAATTTTTACAATTCGAATTTAGTTCATTAATTCATCAAAGTTGTCGAAGTCAAAATCGTCGATATCATTAGCATCATCATAGTCATCTGTATCGTCAGAAGCATGCTCACTTTTAAACTCTTTTTCTGGTGCTTCTGCTGGTAAATTTCCTAAAGAAAAAAGAAGTGCGGGTAATTCATATTCTTTTAAATCCTCTACAATATCAACTAATTCAACAAAGAAAGACCACATTGAAAAAAAATCATAAACATAAATAATTTTAGTTTTTTCATGATCCAATAGTTCATTCAAGGTAAAATGTTGCATGGTCATGGCGTCTCCCAATTCACTCATGTCAAAAAGTGGAATTTCATCACCTTGATTCCAATTGCTATCGGTAGTGTAAAACGAAGCCATTTCAGTGCCATCAAAACCAAATGCATTGGTCATGGCATTGTGAAGATCTTCTAAAGTATTATCTCGATGAATCGCAATTTCTCTGATTACATCTTCTTTAGTATCTAATATGGCACGGAGTTTAAATATCATAAAAAGGATTACAAATTTCAGGGCAAAGTTAGCGATTTAGCTTAAAAGAATCATAAAGATTTGTTTACTTTTACAATTACAAAATTTTTAGAATGATAAATAATCTCGACTTAGACACCATAAACAAAATACGTAAAAACACCTTATTAGAGACGCTAGATATAAAATTTGTGGAAGTGCATGAAAATAAAGTGGTTGCCACTATGCCAGTAACGCCTCGAGTGCATCAGCCCGATGGGGTTTTACACGGTGGTGCAAGTGTTGCTTTGGCCGAAACGGTAGGGAGTTATGCGTCATTTTTTTCGATGAATAGTGATACTCATATGGTTAGAGGCATTGAAATTTCAGCAAATCACGTAAAAAGTATTAGTGAAGGGGTGGTTACCGCAACGGCGATTCCTTTACATAAAGGGAGAACAACACAATTGTGGGAAATTAGAATTGAAGACGAGAAAGGGCAATTAATATCACTTTGTAAGTTAACAACCATCATTTTAGAGAAGAGTAAGTAGCATGAAGCGTTTTAAAAAGGTACTTAAAATCGCTGCAATTGTTCTAGGGATACTTTTGATCCTCCTTTTTATAGCAGCACACGTATTAATGAGGCCCGCTTCTGATGAGAACGTGTTAAAAGAACTTACAAGTACTTTTACAAAACCAACACTTTATTATAATAATTACAAGAGTTTTAGTTATCGGGTTGTGCGCATGCAAACAGGTATTGATAGCACTTTACCTACCTTAGTTTTTGTACACGGATCACCAGGGTCTTTGTTAGATTATAAAAGATACTTAACAGATTCCTTATTAAATAAAAAAGCAAATATGGTGGCTTATGATCGAGTAGGTTATGGGTTAAAGAATACGGGTCAAGTTCAAGGAACGCTTGCTTTTGAGCTTGCCATTTTAGATGATGTTATTCAAGGAATTCCTGATGAAAAAATAGTACTTGCAGGTTACTCGTATGGTGGGCCAGTAGTGTTGGCATCCAATAAAAATTATAAATATAAAGTATCAATGGCGAGTGCAGTTGTAGGAGCGTATGAACCGATGTTTTGGCTCTTAAATTTTTACAAATGGAGGCTAACAAGGCCATTAATACCTGCAAAATTAAGAGCTGCAGCAAAAGAAAAATATGCCCATCTAGAAGATTTGCCTAACTATAAAGATAAATGGAATTTGAGTCCCTCAAAAATCATCAATATTCAAGGTGAAGATGATGCTATTGTACCTTATAAAAATTCGGAATTTTTGACGCGTGTAATTGATAGTAGTAAATTCACCATGGTTACTATTAAAGGTGGCGGTCACGATTTAATTTGGACTAACTTTGAGTTGATTAAATCGGAAATTTTAAAAACCCTAGATTAAATTGGATTTTCAAGAATTACTTGATAAAATTAAAATAGCATATACCCTGCAAAGACCCTTTGTTGCGTATAGAAAGCCCAATGAAAAACTTATAAAGGCCTTGTTTCAGAATGATAGGGCACTTTATTTTTTAAAAGACTATGAGGCAAAAGGCTTTGTTTTTGCCCCTTTTGATAGTACTAAAAAGAGTATTCTGATTCCACTAGAAAAATCGGAATATCACCGAGTGGACCTTGACAGTCAAGAACTACCATTACCTTCAGGATTTGCTCATTCTGAGTTTTATAGTGAGGCTGATAAACAAAAGCACCTCGTACTTGTCAACAATGGAATTGATTTTATTAACGCTAAGCAAGTTGAAAAGGTTGTGCTTTCGAGGAAACAAGAAGTGCAAGTAGGAAATTTTAATCTTGAAGAAATTTTTAAAAAATTACTTTCAAATTATAACAATGCCACATGCTATGTTTGGTTCCATCCAAAAGTAGGACTGTGGTTAGGAGCTACTCCAGAAACATTAATTACAGTTGCTGGAAAGCAATTTAAAACCATGTCTTTGGCGGCTACCAGGCCGTATGTTGACAGTTTAGAAATTGAATGGAACGCAAAAGAATTAGAAGAACAACAAATAGTAACGGATTTTATTACTTCTAACCTTTCAGCAATAACAGATCATCTGAAAATTACTGAGCCCACAACAGTGAAGGCGGGTAATATAATACACCTTAAATCATCAATTTCAGGGAATTTAAAATCAATAAACGATTTAAAAAAAGTACTGGATCTATTGCACCCTACACCAGCTGTTTGCGGTATGCCGAAAGCGATCGCCAAACAATTTATTCTAGAAAACGAACAATACGATCGCGAATTTTATTCGGGTTATTTAGGTGAATTGAATTTGGATAATACTACAGCTTTATATGTGAATTTAAGGTGTGTGCAGCTAAAATCGTCAAATGCCTATATCTATATCGGAGGTGGAATTATAAAAGGAAGTACTGCCGAAAGTGAGTGGCAAGAAACGATTGAAAAGGCTAAAGTAATGCTTAAAGTTCTCGTAAATTGACTAAATTTACAGCACCAAAGTACGTAAATGATTTACCCAAATAAAGAGCTCGCACAACTTGTTATTGAACACTGTGTTGCTTATAATATCACCGATATTGTAATTTCCCCAGGTTCTAGAAATGCACCTTTAACCATTGGTTTTGCAAACCATCCTCATTTTAAAACATATAGTATTGTAGATGAACGTTGCGCTGCATTTTTTGCTTTAGGGATGGCACAACAGAAACAACATCCCGTGGCGGTAGTTTGTACCTCGGGGTCGGCGCTTTTAAATTATTATCCCGCAATTGCAGAGGCTTTTTATAGTAATGTACCCTTGATAGTAATTTCAGCCGATAGGCCTAAACATTTAATTGATATAGGAGATGGTCAAACGATCAGGCAAGAAAATGTATTCAAAAACCACAGTTTGTTCAATGCCAATTTAGTGGAGTCTGATGGTTCTGAGGCTGTGAATAGTTCACTTATCAACAAAGCCCTACAAGAAAGCATCGTCCGAAACGGACCAGTGCACCTCAATGTTCCTTTCGATGAACCACTTTACGAAACTGTGGCAACGAAGTCAATTGATGCAATCACGGTAGAAGATCATATAGACGATGAAAAATTGCTCAATGTTCATGAATTGGATAGGTTTGCAAAACTATGGAATCAAGCCTCAAAAAAGATGATACTGGTTGGGGCCTGTTTTCCTGATAAAGATGTACAAAAACAACTTGAACAACTGGCAACTGACCCTTCGGTTTTGGTGCTTACCGAAACCACTTCAAACCTCCAGAATGACTTCTTTATTAATAATATTGATAAATTGATATTTCCGCTTGATAACGATGAGCTTCAAGAATTACAACCTGAGATATTGTTGACATTTGGGGGGATGATTGTATCTAAAAAGATCAAACAATTTCTTAGAAAACACCAGCCGAAAGAGCATTGGCATATTGATGTTAAAAATGCTCCAAATACCTATCATTGTTTAAGTCATCATTTTGAAGTTACACCACCACTGTTTTTTCATGAATTGTCAATACTGGCGAAGGATAAGAAGAGTAACTATCAAATGAAATGGTTAAATGCGAAAAAACAACGAAACGAGAAGCATGATTTGTATGTTTCAAAAATCGATTTTTCCGATTTAAAAGTGTTTGATATGGTGTTGCATTCACTTCCTCAAAAGAGCATGCTACAATTAGCAAATAGTGCTATTATTCGTTACGTACAACTTTTTGATATCAAGTATATTCCACCTACATTTTGTAATAGAGGAACTAGCGGCATTGATGGTAGCACCTCTACGGCAATAGGGGCATCCCTAAAAACAAATGACCGAACAGTTTTTATAACGGGCGATATTAGTTTTTTTTATGACAGTAATGCGCTCTGGAATAACTATATTAAAAATGATTTTAGAATTATTATTATAAACAATGCGGGGGGCGGCATTTTCCGTTTTATTCCAGGACCAATGGAATCTAATGCAGCCGATTATTTTGAAACGACACATCATTTGAATGCAGAACATTTATGTGCTATGTTCGGCTTTGATTATGTTTCGGCAAAAAACGAAAATGAGTTAAATCAACAATTAGAAGCGTTTTATAAAATAGATACTAAACCGAAGCTACTGGAGATTTTTACACCTAAAAATAAAAATGACGGTATTCTAAAAAATTATTTTAATAGCTTGAGATAAAAAAAGAGCTGCTGTTAAAAACTAATTTTTAAAATGATAAAAATTTCGCTATATTTGAGTTATCAAAAACTACTGTGAATTATTAATCAATTAAAAATAGCAAATTATGAGTAAAAGAGACGATCTTATTGCAAAGTACGCATCAGATTTAAAAGACAAATGCGGTGTAACTCCAGACATGGATTTATTAACTAAAGTAACAATTGGGTGTGGTCCTTCAATATACAATAGAGATGCCGCTACGGTATCTGGTTCGGATGAAAAGGAATTGGCAACAGTAAAGAATAATTTTTTAAAGAAAAAATTAGGAGTTAAAAGTGATGCTGATGCAGATAAAGCAATTGACGCAGTAATGGAAAAATACGGACGCTCAAACAAAACGAAGTACAGAGCAGTAGTTTACTATTTACTAGCGAAACACTTTAAGAAAGAATCTGTTTATAAATAAAATCATTCTTTTATTCAATATAATATGAACCTCGCTACTTCTAGTGAGGTTTTTTTAATTTTTAAAATTTATGCAAGAAGGTGATAAAGTGAATTTAATTATTGGGAAGGAATCTCCTTTGGGATTTTCTGTTTTAATTGACGAATCCGTTGAAGGATTATTGTATCGGAATGAAATTTTTCAAGAATTGAAAGAAGGTCAGTCTGTAACGGGTTACATCAAAAAAATTCGAGATGATGAACGAATTGATGTCGCATTGCAACCTCAAAATTTCAAAAACATTATCGATACCATCAGTCAAAAAATCCTAAATGCATTGGAGTCAAATGATGGCGTTTTGAACTTGACAGATAAGAGTACACCAGAAGCCATTAAAGCAGCCCTTCAAATGAGTAAAAAGAATTTTAAAAAAGGCTTGGGTAATTTGTACAAACAAAAAATAGTACGAATTGATGAGAATGCTATTTATTTAGTAAAAAAATAAAACCCAAAGCTTTTGGCTTTGGGCTTTAAATAAATAGGGCTTGTTAGTTGGGATATATTTTTAATTACCTCCGTTTCCTTCTTCTACTGATTCTTCAATAGTTTCGTCCTCTAAAGGTTCTCTCTTTTGTTTTGTTTTTGCTAAAACACGCTCAACGTTTTGATAATAACCATCTCCATTAGGATCATCTGATGAAATTTTGGCATAACCGTTTTTATAGTATTTTAAAGCTCTTTTAAGATCATTACCTGTTTCGTAATACTGACCAATATAATAATCACCAATTGGAGATTCAGGATATAAGCGATTAATCATTTTACCATACTCTTCTAAATAGTCACCATTTTCTTTATCCAAAATTATAGATTCAACGGCAAAGATATCACGTTGTCTAATTTTTATATTCGCACCGAATAAGTATTGTATTTCAACATATTTTTTTTCTAGATATGCTATGGCTTCTGCCGGACTTAACTCAGCGATATTGTCTTTAAATTCTTCTTTAGATATGGAAGAGTACATCTCAAAGATATGGGCCATTGCTGCTGGAATCGACTGTCCTATTGATGACGTTTTAGTAGAATGCTTATAGTCATCATATTTATACTTTAACTGCTCATTCTCTATATTATTCATAATATAATGCACCTTTTCAATCGCCTCATGTCTTTTTACACCATTGTAATCACCAGAGCTTAAATAGTAATAAATACCGGTATCTATGATAGGCATTTTACCTTGAAAAAGACCAGAAATTCCTTCTGCATATGAAGGATTGATATTAATATAAGCATTGAAAACAGGATCTTGCTCTACTAAAAAATAGTTTGCAAAATTCGCGGTAAGTGTATTACCTACAATGGTTTTGAACTGTGAGATACGATATTTGCTATCTACATAATCTAAGAGTTCATTTCTAATAAACTTATAAAATTTAGAACTTGTTTCAGTCAACAAACCATTTGAAATATTTATTTCGCAGTCTGATTTACGTTCATTTCTTTGATTTTGATAAACTCCTACAACAATTTGCTCAGGGGCTTTATCTTTTAAGGCAAACAATTTTGAGTTGGCCACATAAATATCGAATAAATCTTCAGCATCTAATATAACTGCCAGTGGATATACTTTCGTAGAATCTGTTTTATACGATTCTGGAACATAAATTTTTAAGATTCTTTCATTGGTAAGTTCTCCGGCCATTTCAGCAGATGTAAACTTTTCTAAGGTTACGTTTTGTGAAAAACCAGAAATGGTAAATAATAGAAAGAAAAAAAGTTTAGCGCACAATTTTTTCATGATAACAATTTTATTTTATCGACTTATTTTTTTAGTCTTTTTGTTAATTCTATCTTTACAACGAATAAAATTGTAAAATATGATACAGACCGACTGGAAAATTGCAAAAAAATTTGAAGACATCACTTATAAGAAATGTAATGGTGTTGCTCGAATAGCATTTAACAGACCAAATGTGCGTAATGCCTTTCGTCCGAAAACGACTAGTGAATTGTATGAAGCCTTTTATGACGCGCAAGAAGATACCAGTATTGGCGTGATTTTATTGTCTGCAGAAGGCCCGTCCACAAAGGATGGAGTTTATTCTTTTTGTAGTGGAGGAGATCAAAAAGCAAGAGGTCATCAAGGCTATGTAGGTGAGGACGGGATGCACCGATTGAATATTTTAGAAGTACAACGATTAATTCGTTTTATGCCGAAAGCGGTCATTGCAGTGGTTCCAGGTTGGGCAGTTGGAGGAGGTCATAGCTTACATGTGGTTTGTGATATGACCTTGGCCAGTAAAGAACACGCTATTTTTAAGCAAACTGATGCTGATGTTACTAGTTTTGACGGTGGTTATGGTTCTGCCTATTTAGCGAAAATGGTAGGACAAAAAAGAGCGCGTGAAATATTTTTCTTAGGGCGTAATTATTCGGCTCAAGAAGCATTTGATATGGGGATGGTAAATGCCGTGGTACCTCATAATGAATTAGAAGATACAGCCTATGAATGGGCTCAAGAAATATTGGCAAAATCACCAACGTCAATAAAAATGTTAAAGTTCGCCATGAATTTAACAGATGATGGTATGGTTGGACAACAAGTGTTTGCCGGAGAAGCTACACGCTTGGCTTATATGACTGATGAGGCTAAAGAAGGACGTGATGCTTTTTTGGAAAAACGGAAGCCAAATTTTGAAAAAAAGTGGTTACCATAGTCTAGATAGCACCCAAGGTAGTTTTGATACCGAAAAGTTAAATTTTAGAATTAGATAAAAGTACAAAAAGACAATGAAAATTATTTGTATCGGCAGAAATTACGCCAAGCATATTGAAGAATTAGCCAATGAAAAACCAGAGAATCCGGTGGTGTTTTTAAAGCCTGATTCCGCTATTTTAGCAAAAAAAATGCCTTTTTTTAGACCTCCTTTTTCGAATGATATTCACTATGAAGTAGAAGTATTAGTGAAAATCAATCGCGTAGGAAAACACATCGACGCTAAGTTTGCGCATAAATATTATTCAGAAATAGGTTTGGGAATCGACTTTACAGCTCGTGATGTTCAAAATGAGTGTAAAGAGAAAGGATTACCCTGGGAAAAGGCAAAGGCTTTTGATGGTAGTGCAGTAATTGGTGAATTTTATCCAAAGGGAAATTTTGATTTGAGTCAGTTGAAATTTCAATTACTCAAAAATGATGAAGTGGTTCAGGACGGCAATACAAATGCTATGCTTTGGAAAATTGATGAACTGATAAGTTATGTTTCTCAGTTTTTTACCTTAAAAAAAGGAGATGTTATTTTTACAGGAACTCCTGCGGGTGTTGGTAGGGTTGATGAAAATGATATTTTAATTGGTATGCTAGAAGAGAAAGAGGCATTTAATATTAAAGTAAAATAGTTTATTCTACATCAATATGGTATTTGCCTAAAAGGCCTATAAGCCCCGAATGAGAAAATCGCGCCTTAGTTAGTTTATTATTTTCAGGATCAATAGTATAATTCTTAGCCGTTCTAAAATCGGCTTTATCTAAGTTAGTCCGGTCAAAGACGGTGCCATTTAAGTCGCAGTGATCAAAGACGGCATTGCTTAGATCAGTCTGGGTAAAATCAGCTTCTTGAAGCTTACAGTTATTAAAAATTATTCCCTTTAATTTTAGTTGATAGAAGGTCGCAAAATTCAAATTACATGCTGTAAACTTGAGTGTAAGTAATAAGGCATCACAAGTGCTAAAGTCGATACCTAGTAATTTACAATTTACAAAAGAAACATCGTTTAGAACGGTATTGTCGAGCAAGGCCGTATTAAAATTACATTCGTTAAACTCACATTCTCTAAATGTTATCGTTGAAATACTATGCTGAGAAAAAGAACATTCAATGAATGTGCAAGCTTCGTATTCGTCACTTGCGAGTTTTTTTGTAGAAAAGTCTACACCCTTAAAAATGCTGTCTTCAATCAAATCGATAATTTGCCTTTATGTGATTTGTAAAACTAGTAATTCAATTTATGAATTAGCTTTGTTTATCAAAAAAAAGAGTCACTGATTTTTACAAAATCAGTGACTCAAATATGTTAATTAAAAATAAAGGTATTCCTTAATTTTTAATACTTTTTCTATTGTATAATGCTTCCCCAGCTTCATAGTATTTATCGCCCTTGGTCCAATATGGAGTCACAGGATCATTGGCTATCAATCGACAGGCCAATACATATGATCTAAAGAATTTATAGAGATAATCATAATCTAATGTTTCAGGATTATCAGTAACCTGGTGATAATACTTGTTGATTTCGGCATCAAAGGCTGTGAATCCTAAGCTATAGGTTGGTGCTGGAATTCCTTTAGCCGCAAAATGTACATTATCAGAACGATCAAATAACCCTTGTTCTGGAGCCGGATCATCAATAGCATTTAAGCCAAATTCTTTCGCAGCATCCACAATATGTTTAGCAACCGTAGTTCTATTCAACCCAATAATGGTCGCTATAGAAGTGTCATTGTATCCACCATTATCACTATTAAAACAATACACCATTTTATCCAATGGTAACACTGGGTGTTCAACATACCACTTACTTCCTAACAGTCCTTTTTCTTCACCTGTAAACAAGATGAACAAGGCTGATCGCTTTGTTGGGTATTTGGCAATATTTTCGGCAGCGCTAAGTACTGTTACAGTACCAACAGCATTATCACGAGCGCCATTGTAGATGGAATCATTTTCTGCGTTTGGTTTTCCTACGCCAACATGGTCATAATGTGCCGAGTAAATAACGAACTCATCTTTTAGTTTCGGGTCTGTACCTTCAACCATTCCCACTACATTCTTAGAGATTACAGGTATTTTCTCAATACCAGTAATTTGTACCTGGCTATCAATTTTTTTAGCCTTCGTCAATTCTTTGGCAATACTTCCATCAATATCTTGAGCCCACAAGTGCAGTGCTTCTTTACTTTCATTTGTATCGGCTAATCCCAGTTTTTCTGAACCAAAATTGTGTGACAATCGATCCCACATTTCACCGTTGACTGAAGTCAATTCAATTAAACCAATGGCTCCATTATCTTCGGCAAGTTTTAGTTTTGCTCTTCCACTTCCAAAGGCTGATCTAGCATCTTCTTTACCTTCTGAACCTGCTTTCACAACAACAATTTTACCTTTCACGTCATTTTTTTTAAAATCGGCTTCCGTTCCAAAATTAAGATAGACGGCTGCACCATTATAATCAATATTGTGACCTTTTAGAGGTAATACATTTTCAGATGAGAGTCCATTTAATTTGACACTTAATTGTTTTGCAGCAGTAGTTTTTTGGAGTTCTACATTTTGATAATAGCTACCATTGTTTGCGGGTTGTACGTTATAACGTCTGAACGTATTTGATAGGTATGCCGCGGCGATATCTATTTCAGGAGAGCCTGTTTCACGTCCTTTTAGTTCATCGGAGGCTAAAAAGTAAATGTGACCTTCGATATTACTTTTAGTAACCGTTGAAGTTGTTTTTTCAGCATCTGTTGTTTGTGCACATGCCACTAAAGCAGTAATGCATGCCATTGTAAATAGTGTAATTTTTTTCATTGTTTTAAAATATATGGAGGTTAAAGATAACTTAATTTTTGATTGCTTTAAAGTGTGCCCAATACTTTTCATGAATCGTTGTTTCAATGGAGGAAAAACCAGCGCTTTTTAACCAGCGTAACTGTTCATCTAAGTTGTCAGGTTTGTCAAATTCTGTATAATGATCCATTAACCATTGCCATTTTTCTCCGTCAGGAAACGTATTCAGCACAAATGTGTGCCATTTTTCTACTAATGAAGAATGCGCAGGATTATTTTTACTAATCATCAAATCTGAACACATAAAAACACCTTCTTTTTTTAACGCTTTATAAATTTTTTTAAAGATGCTTTTTTTATCTTCAGAATTGCAGTGGTGTAAACTAAACCCTGCAACAATTAAATTGTAGGTATTTGCTTTAAATGTAAACTCTTGAAAATACGATTTGACACAAGAAACAGCGCTATTTTTAAATCGTTTGGCGCATAAGTTGAGCATTTCTTGGGAGGCATCGAGTAAGGTATATTCAGCGTTGGGGAATGATTTGAGTAGGCTTGCTGTAACATTGCCGTTACCACAACCCACATCTAAAATGGTTTTCGGATTGAAACTATTCGGTAAACTCTTGGTAAAACAAGACATTAATTCAAGATAATACGGTACTACACCAATCATGTCATTGGTATAGTTTTTTGAAAACGCATCGAATTCATTGCTGATGCTATCCTGTATTTTCATGTTAACGATGTATACTTCAAATGTATTAATTATTCCAATAGATTTAATATTCCATTTGACGAAATTAGTAAATCAGCGTACAATGATTAAGGGTCAAACGTTGAAAATAACGTAAAAAAGATAATAATCTAAACCTTCTATTTGTTTAGTCACAGGCTTATGTCATTTCAAACGCTGACGAGAGGTATTAGATAGGTCTCTAGGGCACGGGACCAGACAATGTATGTATTTAAAGAATTTAATCGTTTCAATCAGTATTTAATTCATTATCAATTAGTTTCATTTGAGTTGTTAATTTGAAGTGCAATTAATATACCAATCACCACAAGGATGATTTCGCCAGTAGCATACAACAGGTATTTGCTTACTCTGTTTTCTTTTATCATGTTTTGACGGATTTTACGGAAGAATTTTATCATGGTTGTTTCTAGCTAAGTAGAGAATAAATTATTAGTAGCTTACCTTCTTTTTGCCAACGTATCCAACCATTTCCTACTGTGTTAAAATCGTCACCTAACAAGGCGACATACATCCACTCATTTTTAATTTTAAGTGGGCGTAAAAAATGATATGAGGTACCTATAACTCCAGAATTTTCAAAGGGCCGTGCATATACCTTGTATTTTGAAGGATCTGGATACTCTACACTATGAACACTTAATAAAAATTCTGGCCAATACAATAATTTACCAGCAGACCTATCTACGAAAGCAGTTTTTTTATTAGTTGTATTCACTACAACTTCCATAAAATCATGAGAAATCGATTCAACTTTAAAGTAGAGCATATCATAGTCTAACTTTAAGTGATCTGGTACCAGCCAAGGTGGTGCAGTAGCAATATCAAAACCTCCATATTCCCTTTGTTTAAAAGTGATGCTGTCAATTGGCATGTGCTCTTGTGCCGATTTTCCTGCGGTTATGTTTCCATAGAAATAGAGTGTTTTATTTTCATAAAAATTTGGTGTAAACATACCCAAGCCCATGTCAGTATCCGTTTGTGTTCCAATACCTGTATCAGTGAACATTGCTAATTGTTGAGGTTTTGATGGTCCCTCAGCAGGAGTAGTGGTTTTCTGTGGCTTAGGTTGTTCAATTTTTTGCTGTTCTTTATCGTGTTGACGTTTTTGATATTTCAGAGCGAAATACATAAAAGAAATTAAAACGATAACTGCTAGTAGGCCATTAATTTTTAGTATGAGTTTTCTTTCAGCCTTAGAGGCTAAAACCAATGCTAGGCAAAATCCAACTACCGCTCCAATAACACCATAACCAAGTACAATGGCGCCTCCTGCGAGCATTTGACCTTTCCCAGCTTCAACAAGTCCGGCATAAGCAATGCCTATAAAAAAGCAAGCGATGAATGCTAAAAGATAAAGCAATAGACTATATGGTTTTATCAGTTTTTTCACCAAAATATTTTTTAGTCTTTAATCACGCGAATTCCAACATGTTTACTAGCAATCATACGGTCATCATTGACGTCATAAAAATCATAGGCACTATAACCATATACGCCATTGTCATAATACTCAGCAATGTTTCCACCCAAGTCATAGACTTCAGCATCACCAACTTTGGTGGCTTTCTTTTTACCTACTTTTTTGTATAAAATAGTTTTAAGTTCTGATAATTTCTCATTGAGCATTGGTACTTCTGCCTTGGTAATGTCATAACCAGCCCAATAATTTAAAGTGAGTTCTTTTGCAGCAATTTTATGTGCTTGTTTATGGAGCTTAGCAGCCTCTTTACTATTGGGTAAACGATAGGTTTCACCTGTTTTTTCAGAGAGCCATTTCACATAGTCTTTGGCATCCTGCATTGTTACTTCAGCAGGATAATTATCAATGCCAGCATCATAGTTAAAACTCGATTTAAACGCTTTAAATTGAGCATTGGTCACTTCAAAACGTCCAATGGATGTTGAATCTTTTTTAATTAATAAGGTTTCAGGAATCAATACACCATTCTTCATTTCACCAAAGAAACCATCCACACTTTTAGCTTTTTGAATTTTTAATAATTCAGCTAAAGGGCTACTTTCTTTAAACGCTTCGTTTTCAGTGGGTGGTTTGTTAAATAAGTAGGTGTCAATCCATTTAATTTCCTCCTTCATTTTACGCAGTTGGTGTGTTATTTTCCCCAATCCATGTGGTTGCCCAGGAAACCAAAGAAATCGAACTGGTGTATTACCAGATTGTTGTAACCCTCTAAAATACTCCCACCCTTGGTCTCTTGGTACTGCACGATCTTCGCTACCGTGAAAAATGATGGTAGGTGTTTTTATTTTTTCAATTTCGAATAATGGCGATTTAATGATGTAGTTTTCGTTATAGAATTTGCCATTCATATCATCCCAAGGGGCACCACCAAAATAACCTTCATCAAAACTTACTCCAAAACGACACGTTCCGTAATCTGACGTCCAGTTCACATCTCCAGCGCCTGGAGCGGCTACTTTAAATAGGTTAGGATAACGTACAGTAAGCATGGTGGTAATGATGGCACCATTAGACCAGCCCATGGTTCCCATTTGGTTTTTATCTATTTTACCTTCTTGGTCTAAAACGTCAATCCCTTTTATAATATCTTCCATCTCTGGCTCGTAATAATTGCCTTTGATGCTTTCTACAAAAGACAAGCCGTGATTAGAAGATCCGTGATAATTTGGTTTTAGAATAAACATGCCTTTTTGAGAGAGCAGTTGTGGATAGGTACTCCAACGATCACTAAACAAATCTAAGTCGGCACTAGAAGGACCACCGTGAATGGATAGCATTAACGGATACCGTTTACCTTCAACGTAATTTTCTGGATAGATTAAAATACCCGTAACTTCTTCATCTTTATACCCTTTCCAAACCATAACTTCGGCTTTAGCTACTGTTTTCTTACTGAGACTCCTATTTAGTTTGACTAATTCTTCTTCATTGGAAAATTTATTTGCATTCAAATTTGCCACGTGAAATGTGGGTAATTTTGAAGCAGTAGAGTAGGTGTAGGCTACTTTTGTACCATCATCTGAAACGTTCATTAGTAAGGTGTGGTCATTTTTTTCACCCAAGTCAATGTTCGATTTCCGCCAAGAATCTCCAGTTTTCTTATAGTATGCCAATCGTAACGTTGCTTTATTCGCTAAGGTCACAATTACGTCATTTCCAACAACATCAAACCCACGGCTCATACCCAAATCCCATTTTAAATCTATTTTTTTATAGGTATGCGATGCCAATGTATAATAATACAACTCTTCAATTCCAGCCCCATTCCATTCAGGATCTGAAGCGTAGGTTGAACCAAAATAAAAACCCTTGTTATCAGAAGTGAACTGAATACTTCCCATTGGTTGACCGAGATTGGAGTTAATTTTTGTGAGCTCACCAGTTTCTAAATTCTTTAAATAATGAAACGGATCTTGTTGTGCGTCTGCGGCATAACTTCTGCTACGTTGCATGCTGTAAAATAGCCATTTACCATCTTTTGAAATTTGATAACCACTCAACGGTTTTTCATTGTTGGTCAATCGTTTGGTAGCTTTCTCTTTGATGTTATAAGCATACACATGATTGGGTGTCCAATGCAAAGAATCTTCTACAATAATTACATTGTCTTTTTCTTCTTCCAATTTTTGTTCGTACAGTGTTTTACCGTCATGTGATTGAAATAACAAGGTGTTTTCATCCAACCAATTTAGATTGGAAATACCATTTTTAAATTCTTTAACCTCTTTCGCTTCTCCACCATAAATACTTAAACTCCATAACTTATTGCCTTTATCTCTTGAGGATAAAAAATAAATATGTTCTCCATCTTTACTAAAAATCGGACTAAAATCAGAATCGTCGCCATTGGTAAGTTGAATGGTTCTGAAATCAGGGTCTTTTTTTAAATCCAATCGCGTTAAATAGATATCTGATATAAAACGATCTTTTTCTTTGACAGGTTTGCTTTTTGTCCAAACAACCATTTTATTATTTGGCGAAAAGGATACCGACCCCATAGACTCCCGATTGATAATATCTTCAGGAGTCCATTTACTTGGATCTTCTTTTTTAACTGTCTGTGCATTTGATGCAAAACACAGCAAACAAACGAGTAGGATGGAGGTTAAAAATGGATTTTTCATTTGGCATACTAATTTTTAGTTGATTTCGCGGGTGTAGAATAAGGTGGAGGTACCACTTTTTTAACACTTTTGGTTTTGAGCATTTCAAGTACTTCTTGAACAGCACGTTCTAACTGTGGATCTATACCTTTTGATAAGGATACAGCATCTTGCCGAACCGCAATATCTGGGGCTACACCTTCATTTTCGGCCACCCATTTGTTGTTAATTGGGTCAAAAACAGCATTGTCGGGAGCTGTTAATGCGCCTCCGTCAATCAATCGATAATGCACGGAAGACTTTACCAATCCTCCCCAAGTAGTGGCTCCAATTAATGGGCCCGCATTTTGTTGTCTAAATACCCATGGAAAGAAATCACCTCCAGAACCTGAAAGTTCGTTGATAAGTAATACTTTCGGACCTAATATACCGGCTGGGAGTCGCATAGCTTGTCCATTTGGCACCTCATTGGTCAGTCCGGCCCTTAGAGTTCTAGTCATGAGATCCACCATATAATCGTCTAATAATCCACCGCCATTGAATCGTTCATCAATCACAGCACCTTCTTTGTCTTGCTGTGCAAAGAAGTAACGATTGAATGATACAAAGCCCGCTCCACTTGTATTAGGTACCCAAACGTAGGCCAATCGACCATTGGAGAGCTTGTCAACCAATCTTCTGTTGTCTTCTACCCAAGCACGTTGACGCAATCCGTTTTCACTGCGTATTGGAGTTACTATTTCTTTCCATGCCCCTTTAAATTCAGGTTTGTCATTGATGTGTACCGTTGTTTGTTTATCTAAAGAACCATCTAATAATTCATAGGGGTTATCACTGGCAGTAAGCGGATTGCCATTGATACCAACTAGGTAATTACCTTCTTTAATTTTTAATCCCGGTTGGTCTAACGGACTACTCAATCCAGGATTCCAACTTTCTGTAGTATAAATACGTTGTATTTGCCATCTATTATTTTTCGCTACTAAATTAGCACCTAGTAAACCCACTTTAGAGTGATTTGTTTCAGGATAATCACCACCAAAAACAAAACTATGGCCAACAGATAATTCACCGTTTACTTGGTCTAAAACATAGGTTAAATCTGCTCTGTGTTTAATAAAGGGAACTAATGGAGCGTAACGTTTGTACACTTCATTCCAATCACGACCATGCATATTCGGGTCGTAAAAATAATCGCGCTCATAACGCCATGCCTCTTCAAACATCTGTTTCCATTCAGCAGATTTATCTAAATTCATTTGAAGATCAATTTTTAAAGGTTTCCCATCTTTCCCACTAGGACCTCCAGTATCCATTACTTGCCAATTTCCATTTACCTGAGCGAGCATTTTTTTACCATCGGCCGAAACTGATAGTTGACTTGCCCCACTAATAAATTCTTTAGCTTCGTTGTCTTCTAACTTGTATTTTTGAACGGTTAAACCTCGGCTATTTGGAATGCGTTCCATAATAAAAACAAAACCTTTAGGTCCGCTAAGTAAATAAGAATAGTTCCGCGCGGGAACATTTAAAGCTAAGGTGCGTCTTTCAATGTTATCAAAATCTATTTTTATAGCTGGTTCTTCTTTCTTTGTATCGGCTTTCTTTTTGCTATCCTTTTTAGCATCTTTTTTTGAATCGTCCTCTTTAGAATCATCTTTTTTAGGTGCTTCTTCTTCATCACTTTTAGGTTTGAACGGTGATGCGTCATTATTTTGTAAATTGATAACATAGGCAGCATATTCAGGGTTCGACGTCATGGCACTGGTATTTGCCCAACCAGAACCTAAAGCAACATCTGTACTTGCTAAAAAATAAAGGTGTTTTCTGTCGGCATCCCAAGATGGAGAAAATGAATCGGCAAAAGGGTTTGTAATGCTTTGCGTTTTATCGGAGTCTAATGACCACAGCATGATTTGTCTAAAGCTATTAGAACCTGATTTAGCATAAGCCAACCATTTAGAGTCTGGCGACCAAGTTAACCCCAAGTTACCCCGTTCGAGATTATTACCACCAACGCCTATAGTTTTAATCGTACCAGAAGCAAGGTCTACCAATCGAATACGCACATCATCATCGGTAAATGCAATGTATTTACCGTCTGGAGACCAGGTTGGTTCCCATCCTAATTTAGATTCACCTATGGAAATACTACGTGGTGATGACATGCCATTTTGATTCGCAATCAATAGTTCATAGCCAGTACCACTTTTATCTGAAAACCAAGCAACTTCTTTTCCTTTAGGCGACCAAATAGGTGTTCTATCGGCCACACCAGAACTTTGTGTCAGATTTCTAGCGTCTCCATTTTCAATAGGAACCGTAAAAATTTCACCTCTCGAATCGAGGATAGCGCGTTTTCCAGTAGGTGATAAAGAAGAGGAACTTGTACTCTGAGACACATTTTCCCAGGTAGTCGCTGCCCATGGAAAATCACCAATCACATTTATCGTAAGTTGTTTTGTTTCGTTCGTATTGAGATCAAGAGTGTGTAAATAACCATCACGTTCAAATACTAAGGTATTTTCATGGCCTGAAAGCGATTTGATGTCTGAGCCTTTATACTCGGTTACTTGTTTTAATTCGGTTGTTTTTATATTGTAAGACCAAATATTGGCAACAAAATCCCGATCAGATAAGAAATAGATCGAATCATCCATCCAAATGGGTTTGATATCTGTCGTTTTTTCATTCGGTAATAAGGTTTCTTGGGAGTTTGTAAGATCTAGTATCACCAAAGGTGTGTTTTGACCACCTCTATAGGCGCGCCATTCTTGATCCCAACGACTCATTCTATCAATGGCCATGAGTTTACCATCTTTTGAATAAGAACCGCTTGTACTCCATTGCGAAGTTACCAATGTTGAAGGTCCTCCTTTTACAGGAACGGTCCACAGTCTATCAAAACTACTCGGTGCCGCATCTCTATTTGATGCGTATAAAACATGTTTTCCATCATTGGTCCAACCACTAACCTGAGCTCCACTAGGGTGCCAAGTTAGTCTTGTAGCTTCGCCGCCCTCAACCGAAACAACATAGACGGCATTGGATCCAAATCGATTGGATGTAAAGGCAATCCATTTTCCATCGGGCGAAAAATAAGGGTTCTGCTCTACAGCAGCAGTACTTGTTAATCTTTTTAGGTTTGTGCCATTAGTATTGGCAATCCAAACATCACTTCCATAACAAAAAGTGATTTGTGAATTATGAATATCTGGTTGACGTAAAAGTCTGGTGCCTTGTGCAAAAATTGAAAGGCTAAAAAAGAGGATGAAAATTCGTAGTAAATGCTTCATGATGGTAGTGGTTGGTTATTTTTAAATTTTATGATTATGGTTAGTCTCTTACTAGTTGGTGTTTAGGGTTTAAGTGATTTTTTACTAAGTTGAAATGATCATATAGCTTCCTGTAATTAGTAGTAATAATAAAAGTCCAATAGCGAGAAAACGCAAGGCCTGATTTACATAGGAAAACTTAATAGATGCAATTTTTGAAATGATATAAATTTGTTGACCCAATTGGTCAAAGAGCAGGTCTTCGTCACAGCTGATTCTATGAAATGTTTTTGCAAATTCTTTTACGTTGCCAAATTTGGAAATTACATCTCCAAAAAAGAATATATTTTTTTCATATTTGGCTTCAATCCTTGGCATAAAGCAACGAACACTAAAATAAATGGAAGTAGCCGTACATATAAACCAGAGCGCTAATAAAATATATAGGAAAGGTTTTGTTGCGGCCGTTGACAAAATGATGGCAAGATAATTATAAGAAAAGTTGAGTAAAATTCCATAAAAAGATAAAATCAAACCTGCTTTGATTTCAGAAGATTTAATCAGTCCAGACACATAATTAATACTCCCCCAATAATGATCTATTAAATCGTCAGTATGTTTGTTTTTTTGAGAATTAGGTTGCGATGCTTCTTTTGGTGACATATAGGGTATAACTTGATAATGGTAATTTTTTATTTATTCTAAAACTTCATAAACGGTAACAGCATTTTCTTTATTTTTCAATTGAATATCACCAATTTTTTCACATTTAAATGCTTCTTTTACTTGGTTGTAGCACGATTCAGAAATTAGAATTTGATTTTCTTTTGCTGCATCTTGAAATCGGGCTGCTGTATTCACAGTATCTCCAATAACGGTATAATCCAGTCGCTTTAAACTAACAGAACCAATATTTCCAGAAATCATTTCACCACTTTTTATACCGATAGATATCTTTGGTATAAAACCTTCTGAGTTTTCAGTTTTTGCTAGATTCTTTATTTTATTACGGATGGCTATTGCGGCATCAATTGCACGGTCTAAATGGTATTCTCCTTTAAAAACGGCCATAATAGCGTCGCCAATAAATTTATCGATCATACCTTTTTGTTCCATAATCTCTATCACCATTTCATCAAAATAGGAGTTAATCATGCTTACAACGGTGTCTGCAGGCGCCGTTTCACTTATTTTAGTAAATCCACATAAATCGATGAACATCACGGTTGCCTCAATCGTTTCATTTGACATAATAGTCGACTCATACTCACGGCTACCCATAAAATTAAGCACATTTTCATCAACATACATTTTCAGAATGTTATTTTCTTTGATAGCTTGGAGCGTTTCTTTGATATGTTTTGCATGTTTTAAGGTTTTTTCCATGGTTAATGTCAAATCCTCAAAATTAATAGGCTTGGTAATAAAATCGAATGCACCACGGTTCATGGCGACACGGATATTGTCCATGTCTCCATAGGCTGAGACAATAACCGATTTAATTAACGGACTCGATTCACTCAATTTAGTTAATAAAGTCAACCCATCCATTTCTGGCATGTTAATATCACTCAAAACAATGTCAGTATCGGGATCGATAATCAATTTTTCGAGGGCATCTTTTCCATTGATGGCAAATAGAAATTCATATTCTTTTTGCCGAATCTGTTTGCGGAATTTTTGTTTAATCAGTGTTTCTAAATCCGGTTCATCGTCAACTACAAGTATTTTTGCCATTAGTGATTATTTATTAGTTTATCTTTTAACAATTTGAAATCTACTGGTTTAGTTAAAAAGTCATCTGCCCCTAAGCGTTTGGCCGTATTAAAATTCTCCTCATCACCATAAGCAGTGATCATCATAACTACTGGAGGTGGTGCTACGTACTCTTTTTTGATGGTTTCTAGCAAGTCAAGACCACTCATTCCTGGCATATTGATATCTGATAATATCAATACGGCCTCTTGTTTCATACTGTCTAAAATTTTTAGGGCTTCTTCGCCAGAAAAGGCAAAGACGAAAGAGAGTTCTTCTTTGCGAATTTCTTTTCTAAAACGTTGCAGAAACAGGTCCTTTACATCTGTTTCATCGTCAACTACTAATATTTTCATAACTTAAAGGGGTTTTTATATTTGTTATTTTTTTATTTTGGAATGCTAATGGTAAAGGTTGTTCCTTCACCTTCCTTACTTTCTACTGATAGTTCACCTCCGTGTGATTTTACAATATCATAACTCATTGACAATCCCAAACCGGTACCTTGCCCTGATGGCTTCGTTGTGAAAAATGGTTGAAAAATTTTATCCACTATTTCCTTGGGAATACCAGAGCCGTTATCTCTTATTTTAATAAGAACCGTATCACCTTTTTGTTCGGTACTTATCCAAATGGTAGGATCTTTCACCGTTTTCTCAGGTGTTTTGGAGTTGGGCGAGATCGCATGTAGTGCATTGGTAATTAAATTCAATATTACCCTGCCCATATCTTGTCCCGCTACATTAATTAATCCAATAGACTCATCAAAATCTGTATTTAAAGTAGCATTAAAGCTTTTGTCTTTTGCCCGAAGTCCGTGATAAGCCAAACGCAAATATTCGTCGGCTATCGCATTGATATTTGTAGGCTCTTTTTCTCCGCTGGTGTTACGACTGTGTTTTAACATCCCTTTTACAATAGAATCTGCACGCCGACCATGGTGGGTTATTTTTTTCTGATTTTCTTTGATGTCATTTGAAATCTCAATAACTTCTTCTTGGTTACCAGCCTTTAGTTCTTCTTGCATTTCATCTATTAGTTCGATGTTCACGTCCGAAAAATTATTGACAAAGTTCAAGGGGTTTTGAATTTCATGTGCTATACCGGCTGTGAGCTCACCCAAACTTGCCATTTTTTCAGATTGGATTAATTGCGACTGTGTAGCTTTTAGATCTTCAATAGAAGCCTCCAGTTCATTGGTTCTTTCTTTAACCTTCTCTTCTAAATGTTTATTTTCTTGGGTTAATTTCCGCGCTCTAAATAGAATATAAACCCTTAAAATACTGGCGATTACGAGTCCAAAAAGCACATAAGCCCACCAGGTTTGCCACCAAGGCGGACTAATACGAAATGTCAATACATCTGGTGTTGACCATTGCTTATTAAAACTCCTGGAAGCCACTTTAAAAGTATATTGACCGGGCTTTAAATTATAGTAGTTTTTTGTTTTTGTTTGTGAACCAGCATAGGTCCAATCTTCATCTTCACCATCCAATACAAACCGATAGGTCAATTGTCCTCTATTGAATGCATCACCACCCGAATAACTGAAACTTAAACTATTTTGGTCAAAGGGTAATACCAAACCTTTTGGAATGGTGTAGGGTTTTTTAATAGAATCCCATCGAATATTTTTGGAGTTGGTAAGAACTGTTGCACTATTATTTAAGGAATCCATTCCGTTTTTATCATAAAACCCTGGATTTTCATCCATTACGAACATATTATTAATATGAACCGAACTTAAAGTGCTATCGATTTTGGGTTCCGTATTCATAACTAGAAGATGGTAGTCATTTGAAAGATTTACAACCCCAGCCCAAAACTGTCCATTTTTAAGAAATCTACTAGACCCTGAGAGATAATCATTTGACTTAAATCCAAAGCCCTCATTAAAGTTATAAAACCCCTTGTTGGTATTTTTTGAAGTTAATTTATCCATAGGGATAAGACCATTTACACTAGCCCCATACATGGTGTTTCCTCGCTCAACGAGATCATACATTTCTGAAGGAATCAATCCGTTTTCTTCTTTTAAATTGGTAAGCGTGTTTTGTTCTAAATTTAGAATAGCAATACCGTTGAGGGTTGTCAGCCATAATTCACCTTCCTCAGAGAAAGAAACGACACCTGCATTATTATCACAAAGGCCTTCTTGAGTATTTACATAGCGAATGGTATTGTTCTTTATACTAACCTTTGCTAAACCATAATCCTGTGTAGGAAGCCAAAGAATATCATTGCCATCGTAAACAATAGTAACCCCAAACCTCGTTTTTAAAATATTCGGGTCCGTCTTAACAATTAATTTTTTTAAGCTATTATTTTGAATATCATATACATACAAACCTTCTTGGGTATATAACGAAAAGGTATGATCATTTAATGCTGCAAACCCTGAAACGCCCAATACTACATTGGCATTACTAGCATATTGAGTCATTTTATGTTGCTGTCTGTCATAAATTGAAAAACCAGCTCCGTTATCCCAAAAGTACCTGTCTTTTGAAATCTCTTTAATATAATTAACGCTATTAGTCCCTACGAAATGTAATTGTTCATAGGATAACGATTTTATGATATTATTCTGAGGGTCAATAATATTAATACCACGATCTGTACCCAACCAGAGTTCTCCCCTGGAATCTTCTTCTATTTCCCAAACTTGGTCGCCTATTAAGCCTTTAGAAGTGTCAAAATATTCAGTATTCAACGTATGCTCATTGGCAATTACCACGCCTTTATCTACTGTGCCAATCCATAGCGAGCCATCGTTCCTTTTTAAGATGCTACCTCTTACGTTGGTCATCATGCTGCCATTTGTAACAATGCTTTTGGACTTTTGCTTATCTTTACTTAGTATATAAACTCCATTATTTCCCGCGATCCAAATATTACCTTTAGTATCTTCCTCTAATCGAGTTCCATTGAGGTTATACCCATTTTCCTTAGTAAGTGTTTTTATTTTTTTCTGTTTTAATGATATGCTTTGTACTTGTCCGGCTGGGCTACAAAACCAAATAGATCCAGAGGAATCCTCTTTAATATCTGTTATAAAGCCTAAATTAAAATGGGGTTCACTAGGGATAGTTTTTAGCGTTTGTCTTTCCTTGTCAATCATACCAATACTATTCGCAAGACCAAGCCAAATATGGTTTTGGCTATCTTCAAAAAGAGTTACAGGTAAATTACTACTTTTATTGGTGAGTTTTTGCAAATTTTTGAATGCGGTATCTATTGTATAAATCACATCTCTAAATGAGGCAAGGTACATGAGACCATTCTGATCATAAAGAATATCAACTAAGGCAAGTGGTCCAGTAGAAACCTCAATTGAATATTCTATATTGTTTTTAAAATCCAACACAAATAAACCATTTTGATAGGTAGCTAACCAAAGCCTACCTTGGTTATCAAAAGTCATATCAAAAACATTGAAATAGTCATAGTTAAAGGTGTTTTCTCCATCATAAAGGCTAATTGATTGCGGTCCTGCTATCCAGATAGAACCATCTTTATTTTCAATAAATGATTTAATGTCATTATTTTTTAAGCCTTCATTTGTTGAAAGTTGCATGAGATTGACATTAGATCCATCATAAATACCGAGCGCTTTCATTTTCGTGACGGTAGGTTTTTTTAATGTTGATTTTTTGATTGTAAAAGGAACGGAATCAAAAGTTAATTTTTCAGAAGGGAGCTTGTCCCAATCCAACTCATATGCTTCCATTGGAGTTTCCAGTGGTTTGAATTGGTTCAATTCAAACGGTTTGCTAGGTAAGGCATCAACATTTAAGGGGTAGCTAATAGGAGTAGTCAGCGTATCTGAGGTGATGGTTTCCCATTCAAAAGAGATGGGGTCTGTAAATTTTAACGGAATCGTTACAGGCGTTTGATAATCGCCAACAGTGGTTTCAGTTTCAGACGTACTTGTTTTAGTACAAGAAACTAGAAAAAGGCTACATAATAGGCCTGTAAGGAATAGTTGATGTTTCATTAAATGGTTGGTTTTCATTCTAATTAGTTGTCGGCTATGAATTTAAGCAATTTTATTATAAATGTGGTCCCTTCGCCTTCTTTCGTTTCCGCTTTCAGTTCACCACCATGCGCAACGACTATATCATAACTCATACTCAAGCCCAATCCAGTACCTTGACCCGTGGGTTTGGTGGTGAAAAAGGGCTGATAAATTTTGTCAAGTATGTGTTTTGGGATGCCATTACCGTTGTCTTTTACAGAGATAATAACTTGATCATTTAGTTGTTTTGTTGAAACAGAAACCGTTGGTTCATAATTTGTGATGCCCGATTTCTTTTTTTCATCAACTGCATAAAAGGCATTGGTGATTAAATTTAGGATGACGCGACCTATATCTTGTGGAATTACAGCGATGTTACCTATATTGTCATCATAGTCTGTTGCTAAGGTAGCGTTAAATTTTTTGTCTTTTGCACGCAAACCGTGATAGGCCAGACGAAAGTATTCATCTGCTAATTTATTAATGTCTGTCAGTTCTTTTTGTGCGTTGCTGCTACGGCTGTGTTGTAACATTCCTTTTACAATGGCATCCGCACGTTTACCGTGATGATTTATTTTTTCAAGGTTTTGCTTGATGTCTTTGGCAATGAATTTTGCTTCTTCTAAATCCCCTTTATCAATTTCCTCGTTCATCTCGTCAATCAATTCATTACTCACTTCTGAGAAATTATTGACAAAGTTTAACGGGTTTTGTATCTCATGGGCGATACCCGCGGTTAATTCACCCAAACTCGCCATTTTCTCCGATTGAATCAATTGCGATTGTGTGGTTTTTAATTCAGATAGCGCAGCTTCAGCACGTCTTTTTGCTTTTTGAAGTTTAACAAGATCTTCTTCAGCTTTTCGTTTTAATGACTCAGCATTTTGAAGGTCTAAGAATCTGGTATACGTTTGTTCGAAAACATTAGTGAAACGTTTAAAAAGTTCGTGTGCTTCAGGAACTTTTTCATAAGTGATAAACAGAAGATACCCGTTGTTAAACTTACATAAATGATTAATTTGATAGGTAGGATGTGGAATTCCTTTTGATTTGAGTTCATCAAAAATAGTATCCAAACCTGGTAATGATTTTAAATAATTGTAATGGCTTTCAATAGCTTTGCCATCCAGTTCTTGTAATAAAAAAACGTCATCACTTTTAAAGAAATTATACATTTCAATAAAAGAAGCTTCCTTTTCAAATAGTAGCTTAAAAGGTTTTTGAATTTGACCTTCGCTACTCATCCATGACGAGCTTGATTTTTTGTCTTTAGATAAAATATTAAAGCCACAACTCCAAGAAGGGATGCCTAATCTTTGTATTTCATGAAATAGGGTATTGGCTGCTTCCGGTAGTTCATCACTATGCTGCATAGCCATCGTACGTGAGCGCACTTTTTCTAAAGCCATTTCTATCTGTGCTTCTCTAGCTTGTGCTTCTGCTTTTTGCAAATCCTCAAAGCGTTTATAGGCCAAATCAAAAGCAGCTCCCATTTTGGTAAGAATGCTTTTCATTTCATCAGTAGGAGGATTTAATAGATCGATTACTAACTTGCCGCTATTCAGTTTTTTTACAGCATGATGTAATTGCTTTAATTTTGTGGTTTCCGTATATTCTTCAACTTCATCGGCAATTGCCTCTTTATTATTTTCCCGTAACCAAGCAATAATTCTCTTAAAGTCTTTCGCTTCTTGTAACTCTAAAAAGTAGTCATCTGGATTTTCCCAAACGCGTTTTACATATAAATACGGATCTTTTTTCTTGAGTTTAAAGGTAATGTCGAAGGGAATTTGATAGCCATTGTTGTTTTTTTCTAAGGTAGAGAGATCCCACATTCGCACTTGATCATCGCCTTCTTTTAAAAAGATTGTGGCGGCAACCACATCTGGAATATCTAGAGACATCACTTCGTCTTTCAGTTTAGCCACCACTTCCATAATCTCTTCAGATTTGTGCATGGCCAATGCTTTTGCTCTAACACGTTCTACAGCAAGATTAATTTGAGCTTCGCGTGTTTGTGCTTCTGCTTTCTCCAAGTCTAAAAAACGTGTATAAGTCTGGTTGAATACTTTCGCAAAGCGTTGAAAGATTTCGTGAGCATCAGGTACACGTTCATAGGTGATAAACAATAAAAAACCATTGGTAAATTTTGCTAGATGATTCACCTGAAATGTTGGTAACGATATATCTGCCTCCCTTAATTGTTGGAATGTTTCTTTAAGATCTGGAAGACTTTGCATAAAGTCATAATGGGCTACTAAATCTTCTCCTCCCAGTTCATGTACAAAAAATGGTTCGTAATTAAGTAGTGCCTTGTGCCAAAATCTCAGGCTCTTGTGCTTTGTAAAAGGTAGCACAAATGGTGCCTGTATTTCACCTTCACTGCTCATAAAGCAGGTACTTGATTTTTTATCTTCTGAAAGAATATTATAACCGCAGCTCCAGGCTGGAATTCCTAAATTCTGAATTTCCTTGAATAACACGTTAGCAGCTTCGGGTAACTCTTCACTATGTTGCATCGCCATGGTACGCGAACGTACTTTTTCTAGAGCCATTTCAATTTGTGCTTCTTTAGCTTGTGCTTCCGCTTTTTGAAGATCTAGGAAGCGGGTATAGGCTTGCTCGAATACTTTTGAAAATCGTTTAAAAATCACTACTTCTTCGTCCGAAAATTCTGAAAGATTATATCGTTGAAAAATTAAAATAGAGTTTTTAAAGAGTACTGAAGCTCTTGTTAATCCTGGAGAATCATAGATGAATTTTTGTCTTTCCTTACTAGCTTTTCGAAAATCGGAATTTTTAAATAATAGTCTGATAAATTTATTTTTATCAGTTTTAGAATATTGTTCAGTAAAAAAATCAACACCTTTTTTCCAAGCGCTATGGAAATTTTTTCTTATTGGATGATCAAAATAGGGGACATGAAAACGTTCTAAATAATCTTGTCCCTTCATACCAAACCAAACCTTGACATTATTTTCGGGATTGTCAAAATCTGTTAGAATTTGCGTGCCATGAACTTCAACGCCTAATCCGATTAATTCCTCGTCTAGAAGTAGCACCACTTGAGCTAATTCTTCACTTTTATACATACCAATACTTCGCGACCGAACGCGTTCTAAGGCTGTTTCAATCTGTGCTTCTCTGGCTTGTGCTTCTGCTTTTTGAAGGTCAAGGAAGCGGATATACGCCTGCTCGAATACTTTTGCAAACCGATTGAAAACAACTTCATTTTCATAGTTTTCAGTAGTAATGACTAACATGTATCCATATTTAAAATAGGCTGCATGCCATTTTTGCCATTTTGGAAATGCTTCATTTTGATCTAATATTCCTTGAAATATGGGCTGAACATCAGGAACGGTGAGCATATATTTATAATGTTCTTTTAACTCCTTGCCACCTTTTTCAATTGAAATAAATTCAAGATTTTTCTTCCAGCCTTGATACATTTTTTTATGTGCTGGATCTACTGTGTTTGGAATTTTTAGATGTGGCATGATACCCTTTTCATTGGCAAACCAGAATTCATCAGTACCCGAATCCTCTTTGCAGAAACCAAATCCAGTACCCCAAAGTTCACCACCTAAACTTTTTAGTTGTTGAAAGAGAACAAAAGCAACATCGCCAATTTCTTTACTATTGTGCATGGCCATCGAACGGCTTCTTACTCTTTCTAATGCCATTTCAATTTGTGCTTCCTTCGCTTGAGCTTCGGCTTTTTTAAGGTCTAAGAAACGTGTGTAGGTTTGCTCAAAAACTTTAGCGAAACGTTTAAACACCTCATGTGATTCTGGAACATGCTCTTTGGTTATAAACAATAAATAACCATATTTAAAATAGGCTACATGATCTATTTGAAAGTTTGGGAACCCTTTATTTGTTTTTTTTAGTGTTTTTAATACATCGCCTATTACTGGAAGTGTGCTCATATATTCGTAATGATCTATACAGGCTTTACCTGAAAATTCCTGAATAAAAAATGATTCACCTTTATGACCTTTTTGGTAATATTTTTTAAAGATTCCTTTGTGTGGAACGGTATATGTTGGTAGCACACCTGCTTCATTTCCAAACCATTCGGTGGATGCTTTATCTCCATAAATATTAAATGCACAGCCCCAAGTTTTTATGCCCAAAGCTCTAATTTGTTCATCTAACAAGAAAGAGGTTTCTTGCAATTCGTTACTATGTTGCATGGCCATAGTACGACTTCGTACTTTTTCTAATGCCAATTCAATTTGGGTTTCGCGCGCTTGAGCTTCTGAATTTTGAAGATCCTCAAAACGCATATATGCTAAATCAAATACAGAGGCAAAACGCACTAAAATATCAATGGATGCTTTTGGAGGTTTATCTACCTTTCCTGCCAGACTAAAACCAATTTCACCATGTGTAGTGCGCGCAATGATAAACGTAAGCCCGCCAATATGAAGGATGTCTTCTTCAGTAGGAGCATGTGGGTCTACTTGCTGATACTTTCCATAGGTATTCATTTTGTCAATATACTTCCAAGCTTCTTTACCATTAAGTGCCAATACAAAATAGGGACTGTTACCTTTTTCCCATTTGTGTAAACTCTTTATCTCTTCGTGAACGAATTTTGGAACGGTAATCACCATCCCGAGGCGACCACCATCTTCAGCTGTCATGGACATTTCATAGTTGTCTTTAGTCCATTTCATGTGCCAGAAATAATCGGCTTCATGGCCTAGCGAGAGAAACTCATTACGCATGGTTACTACAATATCAAATAAATCAGATGATTCTTGCAAAGCCGTAACACGCGAACGAATACGTTCTAAAGCGCCTTCAATTTCTAATGCTCTATTTTTTTCTTCTAACTCAAATGTTCTTCGTTTTATGGCTTCACGAAGTTCTTGATTTTCTAAATTTACTTTATCAAAACCAATGGTTTCTCCATTATCTGTTTTAGAATCTGTAGTAGAAAAATGCTGATAGATAAATTTCCAATCTTTTTCTTTTTTTTGCATTACAGATGAAAACCGAAACCGACCATAATAAGCCCAATCTTTACCGTTTAAAAACCACGCATCAAAAGCATGGGTTATAAAAACGAGTTTATCAAATAGCTCTATTGTTTTGATTTCGTTTCTTAAATCTGTCTTACCAGCTAGTTGCTCCGCTGTTTTCTTGAAGAATTTGGTTGTTGCTTTTCGCGTTAAAAATTCTTCATTATTAGTAGACCCAATGAAGTGATACGCATCATCAAAATAAGAATCGTAAGTGGTAACATCACCATTTAAATAGCTATCTAACCATATGTTATAGTTATTTAGGATGTCTTTTTCTAATGTTTTGGTGAGTTGCATAGCTTAATTATTTATAGGAAGATAGATGGTAAATTCCGTTCCTTCGTTCTCTTTGGTATTCACTTTGATGTCTCCGCCATGTGATTTTACAATATCATAGCTTAACGAAAGCCCTAATCCTGTTCCTTGTCCTGTTGGTTTGGTGGTGAAAAAGGGTTGAAATATTTTATCAATAATGTGTTTTGGTATGCCTTTGCCGTTGTCATTTACACGAATAGCTATCTGGTCTTTTATTTTCTTAGTTTCAACTGTTACGTTAGGTTCGTAACCAGAGCGGTCTAATTTTTTCTTTTCATTGCAAGCATAAAATGCGTTGGTAATTAAATTTAAAACAACCCGCCCAATATCTTGTGGTACAATGTTGATGGTTTTAAGAGTAGAGTCAAAATCAGTTTCTAATGTGGCGTTAAACGCTTTGTCTTTGGCACGTAATCCATGATAAGCAAGGCGCAAATATTCATCAACCAATACATTAATATCCGTATCTTCTTTCGCACCAGAATTACTGCGGCTGTGTTGTAACATACCTTTTACAATACCATCTGCACGTTTTCCATGATGGGTAATTTTTTCAAGGTTATTGATGACATCATTGGCAATTTCTTTTACATCCTCTAAATTACCATTATCCAATTCTTCTTGCATTTCCTCGAGTAATTCTTTACTGACTTCAGAAAAATTATTGACAAAGTTTAGTGGATTTTGAATTTCGTGGGCGATACCCGCCGTTAGTTCACCCAAACTTGCCATTTTTTCTGATTGAATGAGTTGTGCTTGGGTAGCTTTAAGATTGTCTAAAGACTGTTGTAATGCATTATTAGAGTCCTCAATAGCTTTTCTTTTTTGTTCTAATTCTTCTATGGTTTCTTCCAATAAAATTGCTGTGGTACGCTTAACTTTCTCCGTACGTTCCAATTTAAATTCTGAAATAGTCAGTGCTTTGTCGGCAGCTTTTATTTCTTTTAGAAGTGCTGTTTTTTCTTCCGCGTTCAGCTGGTTAGATTCTTGGATAAAATTGAAAATGGTTTGTAAGTTTTGATTCATACTTTTTCTTTGAGAGCCACAATACAACAGGTATTGTTGTGAAATTCGTGTTTTCCAGTTTTGGATTTACCAAATTCGCCATAGGTAAAAAAACCAACCATAGGCGCATTCCAAACCTGCTGAACTTGTTCTATTTCTTCACTCATTAAAATCCCAAAGGATAAATGCCTACTGATACAAGAAAACATGATTAAGGCATCGGCCTCTTCTTGTATTTCGGTTTTTAAATCATTGCATTCTTCAACTACTTTTTCGATAACGTCAAAATCGGGTGGAAGTGAAAATTTCACTTTGCAGCCTTGTGGCACATGGCCAGCACAGATGAGCGACCTATCTTCTCTGTTGGCAAACATGGCCGTACGCATTACAGGAGGCATATTTTCACGTTCCATTTGTAGTGGGTAATACGCACCGATTTGGGTTACTATTTCCTTACCAGAATCAAAATCATAATCCACTCCAAGGTATTTTAGGATCATATCTAACGCGGGCTTATCGTCAATGGTGTACACAATATTCCCTTCACTTTTTGTAATGGTTTTTGTGGTGCCTATTGCTTTCCATCCACAGGTGGCAATGCCATTAATATCAATTTTATCCTGATCTATTATTAGGGCTAAGAGTCCTTTATCACTCTTTGTATGATTAGAGAAAACCATGGGGCCTTCTAATGCGAGATCATCACCAGCCATACCACCAAAAATAGTTACATCGTCTTCAAAACCTTGGGTTATACCTTCAATGATATTTTCACCATCTTGGGATAGCCAACCTGAAACAATTATAAAGGCGGGGTTGTTAAAGGAGTTTTTTCCTTCGATGCCCATTTGAACTGCATTTTCAAAAGTGGATTTTTCTCCAGTTTCCAAAAACTGTAATTTGAAATGTGCTGGTTTCATATCGAGTAACATGATAACGATACTTCCATCTTCAATCTCGCCATCGATAAACTCTCCAGAAGTGGTAGCTCCAAATACGGCAATTCCATTTTCATCCAATATATTTCGAATCGCTTTCCAGTCTTGTTTTATCGAGAGAAAAACAATCGCTAAAGTCGGATTAAAACCATCGCCGATAGCTTCTTTAATTTCATTGGCTATGGTTTCTGTTGAATTGCCTTTAATTGTTTTAGAAATCATTAATCAGAATAGCTTTAATCGTTTGCTGTAACACCAATAAGTACGTTTACACCGCCAGTAGCGAAGTTGGATAAGTCGTCAACGGTTGCTTGTCCTTCTGGAGAGCTCATGGTTTCTTCCATTTCTTCAATGCTGGTAAAATACAATTCTGCCATACGATAATAATCAGCTTTTTGCCCATCTGGTGTTCCAAGAAATTTAGTCAATTCCAATTTGGCTATTCCTTCCATCGTTGCAACGAGTGGTAAATGATTCTCTTTGTAATACGTTTCAAATGCTGCAGCATCCGTTGGGTGTCCGTATAAAACAGTTAATTTTTGCATGTTTATTCGTGTTTAATTATTTTTCTTTTAGTGCTACGCAACAGGTAGTCAAGTTGTGCATTTCGAGATTTCCACCCGTAGCTCTTGCTAATTCTGCGTTACTAAACATCCCAGCCATAGGGACGTTCCAAACATTTTTTAAGCCTTCCAGTTCATCTGTCATCATTGGTCCGAAAGCAAGTATTCTTCCTGCACAACTAAAAACAACTACTGCATCTGCCTCGGGCATTTCGGTATCTTTTAATTGTTGCACACTTTTAATTACTTTTTCCATCACATCCCAATCTGGAGGTAATGAAAAACGAACTTTTGAGCCTTGTGGTAAGGTTCCACTTGTGTAAAAGGAATGGTCTGACCAATCTACAACCAAAGCTGGCCGCATGACAGGATCTCCTTTAACTCGTTGTAATTGTAAAGGGAAATTGGCAGCGAGTTCTAAGAGTACATCTTTATTGTCAGGAGTAATATTTTGGAGTCCTCCATATTTTACAGTAATGTCTAATGCAGGTATATTGTCTATTGTATAGACATGATTGCCTTCACTTTTAGTGACAATTTTTTCAGTACCTACGGGTTTCCAACCACAAGTAGCAACTCCTTTTATGGCCACTTTTTCTTCATCAATAACAAGACATATCAAGCCATTGTTACTGATGTTGCCATTGGTAAAAACAAAAGTTTCGCTAAAGGAATAGTCGTCACCCGCACTTCCGCCAAACGCATTTACATCTTTGCCAATAATTTCTTCAAAACCTCTTAAAATTTCTTCTCCATCAGCAGCAGGATTGCTGTTTGCAATTAAAAAAGCAGGGGTTTTAAATTTAGTCTTTGCTTTTTGAGCGATTTTCATCGCAACTTCTTTGTAGTTATTTGCTGGGTATTCCTCGAGATATAGTTGAAAATAATCTTTATTTAAATCCAGTAGGAGGATGGCTACAGATCCTTTTTCTGTTTCTTCATCAATAAATTCACCATTAGTTGTACATCCAAAGATGGTGATGCCACTATCATTTAGTAGTTCTGAAATAGCTTTTATATCTTGGCTTTTAGAGCTAAAAACAATCGCCAAGGTTGGTGTGAAATGCGCCGTTATACTTTGCGTTAAGGCGGTTTTAATTTCTAAGGTGGAGTGTCCTTTTATAGATTTTGATTTCATTGATTGGTTAAGAATAGGGTCGTTCGGTTACAGTAGCTAATTGAGTTCAGATTTAATTTTACATTAATAGTTTATTGGTTTTAAAGTGAATTAATAATGGTTTTTAATTTTAAATGACTTGTAAATGAAATAGTTGCCTAAAACGCTACTCACGAAGTTCGGTTTTTTTTTTGAGAAAATCAATATTGATTTTGTTAATTTATACAATCAGATGTATCTCTTTATTTTTTGGTAGAAATTTCATATTGCTAGGTTTAGCACAGAGATACAGTACATTTAGTATTTACTGATGGTTGTAGTTTTAAACCGAAGTTGGTTGCTTTAAAAGCCTTTGAATTAAACCTGTTTTTCATCAGGAATACGTTAATAAATAATAAAACGAAAAAATCCCGAAGCAGCTTCGGGATTTTTTTATTTGAAAGAGACTCTTAAATATTAAAGTTTATACCGAGTACTAAATTTCGGCCCATATCTTGAATACCGGCCGTTTTTAATCGGGAAAGGTGTGAAATGTATTCAGTGTCAAATATATTATTGACATTAAAACTTACAGCGAATTTTGTGTTTTTTAATTGCACATCTCCACCAAGGCTAAAATGTACCAAGTTATAGCTATCAGTAGCCGTTTCAAAGGCACTAATGTTTGTTTGTTTCAAGGTGCTTTCCAATTTTAGGGAAGCATAGCCTTTTGTTAGCCAATTAGAGCCATTAAACTCTGTTCTTAGCGTATTTTTCCATTGATTGGCTGGAATTAACGGTAAGTTGTTACCATTTTTCTGTGATCCAATAACAGTTTCAAAACTACTTTCATAATGCAGCCAGTCAAGCGGATGTGGATGCCAGTGAAACCCGAATTCACCACCATATAAATTAGCATCGCCTTGTATGTATTTAAACACATTTGTGTCGTCAATCACTTCATTTGTAGGTGCAATAAAAATAAAGTCAGTTATGGTATTGTAAAATCCATTAGCATAAAATTCGATATGCTCATTTTTATATTCCAAAGCAATGTCTAATTGATAATTTTGTTCATTGTTAAGATTGGCATTTCCAATTTCATAACGGTTGGTGCCGTGATGAATACCGTTTGAAGTCAATTCTGCCAAATTAGGCGCTCTATAGCCAGTAGCGAGATTTATACGTGTGATAACGCTGTCAAATAGATCTGTTTTATAGCCTAAAGATGCTGTAAAACTATGGAATGATTTGTCAATTGCTTCTAATATGTGGAGCTCCTCTTCATGTTCAATACTGTGTTCACTGGTTTTAATTGATCGCGTATCAAAACGGATTCCTCCCTGAAAGGTGTGCTTGTCAAAATTGATGATTCCAGTTGCAAAGGCGCCAATATCATTCGTTGTGGCATCGGGAATTAAAATTTCTTCTCCGTAATTGCTATTAGTTTGCGAAAGTCCCTGTACACCTAAAATACTTTCAAGCTTATTGATTTTAGGTAAATGATATTTAATATCATAGTTAAAGGTTCGTAATTTCATATGCAATGCAGCTTCATCTTCTTCATGTTCTTCTTCATGTTCTTCTTCGTGTTCTTCTTCATCGTGATCTTCTTCATCGTGGTGGTGCTCTTCAAACTCTTTTCTGTCGTTGGCCAAGTACCCTAAATTAACATCAAGTTTTGAGTTATTAAAATAGAAATGATTGTGAGCACTTAAAATATGATTGCCAATTTTTTGAAAAGGGGCATTCAATGAAACTGCTGTACTTTGTACTCCGATTTCTTCAGGAATACCAATATTTGACAAGGTGTAGTTATAGCGAATTTCTGATGAAAAATTAGAAGTATCAAATCCCAATCCAGTTTTTACATCATATTCTTCAAAGCGGGAGTTTGTCACCCGATCACCATTAGGTATTTTATAATCGCTGTGTAAATTATAAGTGAGTCTTGATAAAAATTTCAATTTTTCTGTAGAAGCTTTAAATCCAAATGAGGAATTACTACCTAATGTATTCGAGAAATATTTGGAGCCAATAGTAGATTCAATGGTATTTTCTTTTGCAAATTTTTCAGGATTCAAATACAATACGCCTCCTAAAGCATCTGAACCATACAATAAAGAAGCTGGGCCTTTAATAACTTCAACACTCTCTACACCAGCTTCGTTGATTCCCAGGCCATGTTCGCCTCCAAATTGTTGATTCTCCAAGCGTACCCCTTGTGCGTAAACCAGGACGCGGTTACCACTTAAACCTCGAATAACGGGTTTACCAATATTGGTTCCGGTTGAGATCTGAGACACTCCAGCAATGTTAGACAAGCCTTGAATCAAGGTTGGCGCTCCTTGTTTTTGTAATTGCGCAATACTTTTATGCTCCACTTTCATTACATTTTCACTTTGTAGTTTATTGAAAGGTGTTGACACAATGACTTCATCCATTTCATAAACAGACTCTTTTAAAACAATGTTAAGCGTAATTTCATTCTGATTGAGCGTAACTTTTTCGATTTGAGATGTAAATCCTACGTATGAAAAAACAAGCTCTACAGTTCCACTTGGTAAGTTTTTAATTAGATAGGTACCATCTAAGTTGGTAGTGGTTCCTTTATGTAGTTTTGGAGCATAAACTTCTACTCCCAGAAGCGGTTCGTTTTGTGCATTTGTAACAGTACCATTAATGCTGTTTTGGGTATAGGATACGAGCGAAATCCCTATAAATAGGAAGGTTAAATATAGTTTCATTAAATATGTTTTATTGTTAAATAATAATTGGTAATCAGGCTATTAAACAATAGAACATGGAGGGCCTCGAGAAGATTTTAAGGTTTTTTCAGTACTGTAATTTGGTAGTTGGTAATGACTGAAATGATATACTGAAATAGTAGGGCTGTCTAACGAAAATTTTGCAGAAAAATCAAAAGTGGGTTGTTGAACTTGCGTATGATAAATACTACAATCTAGATTCGCTTTGTGAATGTGCTTTTCGTCTTTAACAGTACAAATTTCATGTTCATGATTTTGTATTGCATGTACGGCTTGTACTGTAAATGGGAATAATACGAGTAGGACAAGTACAAAACCGTAAATTCTATGTAGACTATTTTGTTTCAATTTCCACAAAGTAACTAAATACTTTACAGATAAAAGTTAAAAAATATTTAAATATTTTTCTTTTTACGCAATCGCATATTTAGGGCTTCTACCCCAAGTGAGAATGCAATTGCAAAGTAAAGATAGCCTTTTGGGATGGCTCCAATGTTCTGCTTAAAAACAACAGTATTGGATAGGTGAGCACCTTCCGTAATTAGCATAAACCCAATGAGAATTAAAAATGATAGTGCCAACATTTGTATCGTTGGATGGTTGTTAACAAAAGTACTCACCGGATTTGCAAAAATCATCATAATTAATATAGAAATAACAACAGCGATAACCATTATAGGTAAAGCTCCGTTGATACCATTCGTCATACCAACGGCTGTTAATACTGAGTCAAAAGAAAAGACCAGATCAATTAAAATAATCTGTACTATAACTTTAAAAAACGATGTTGTCACCTTTTTCGCCTTGGTTATTTCGTCATTTTCGCCTTCCATTTTTTGATGTATCTCACTTGTGCTTTTATATAATAGAAAGATACCACCAGCAACTAAAATTAAACTTTGACCCGTCAGATCGGCCGATATCCATGAGAGATTGATATGAAAGAAAGGATTTTTCAATGATATCAAATAAGAAACACCTAACAATAATAAAATTCTGAATACCATTGCCAACAATAAACCAATATTGGTGGCTTTTCGCTGTGATTCTTTAGGAAGCTTATTGGTAGTTAATGAGATAAAAATGATATTATCTATACCTAAAATAATTTCTAAAAAAGTTAATGTTAATAATGCTACCCAGGTATCTGGTTGCAAAAAAATATCCATGTTACTTAATTTTAATTACTTTTCCTTTTTGTTTAAAGTCAGAACCTTTATAATGGGCTTTGAACGTATAAGTTGAATCCTTTACACCTGTTATTTTCACATAAAAGGGAACACTATCTAACCCTTTTTTTGGGTTAATTTTATGGAGTTCATATTCAAAATTAGAGTTCCATTGAATTGCAAAAGTGTCCTTGACATTATTGTAGGTTTCTATTTGAATAGAGTCATTTCTAACCGCAATTGAAATTTCATCTGAATCGTCTAAATAGGTTTCAAATGTACCTGTTCTAAATTGTGAAATATCAGCTCTTGGTGCTGAATTGCAAGAAAAGAGTACAATACCAATAAAAGAATAAAAGAGTGTTCTCATAATATTAAATGCCTGTATAATTACTTGGTGTAATAGCTTTTAGTTCATTTTTTATTGCATCTGTAACCGCTAAACCATCTATAAATGTAGCAATAGATTCTTGATTTATCGTTTCGTTTGTTCGTGTCAGCCCTTTTAATGCTTCATAAGGATTTGGATAGTTTTCTCTACGAAGTATGGTTTGGATAGCTTCTGCAACCACCGCCCAATTATTTTCTAGATCTTGCTCAAACTTCACTTTATTCAACAATAATTTATTCAATCCTTTTAAAGTTGATTTAAAGGCAATGATTGTATGGGCCATTGGCACGCCAATATTTCGCAATACCGTTGAGTCGGTTAAATCACGTTGCAATCTTGAGATTGGTAGTTTAGCAGACAAATGTTCAAATAAGGCATTGGCGATACCCAAATTACCTTCAGAGTTTTCAAAATCAATTGGGTTTACTTTATGTGGCATTGCAGATGAACCAACTTCTCCTTTGGTTATTTTTTGCTTAAAATAGTCCATTGAAACATAAGTCCAGATATCTCTGTTCAAATCAATTAGAATGGTATTGATGCGCTTTAAATTATCAAATAAAGCCGCCATATGATCGTAATGTTCAATTTGTGTGGTAGGGAAGGAGTGTTGCAAACCTAAATGTTGTACAAAACTACTTCCAAAGGCTTTCCAGTCAATAGTTGGATACGCTACTTTGTGTGCATTAAAATTTCCAGTTGCTCCACCAAATTTTGAAGCACTAGGTATATCGTTCAATAAATTAAATTGTTCTTTTAGACGTACTACAAAAACTTCTATTTCTTTTCCTAATCGCGTTGGAGAAGCGGGTTGGCCATGTGTTCTCGCTAACATGGAAATGTCTGACCATTCACTAGAAAGAGCTTCCAGCTTGTTTAAAACAGTCAAATATTCTTTAATATATACAGAGCCAATAGCTTCTTTTAGAGATAGTGGAACGGCTGTGTTATTAATGTCTTGCGAAGTCAATCCGAAATGAATAAACTCTTTATAGTCTTGTAAGTGTAATGTATCAAACTTCTCCTTGATGAAATATTCAACAGCTTTGACATCGTGATTTGTTACCTTTTCTATTTCTTTGATTGCTAGCGCATCTTCTGTAGAGAATTCGGTATATACTTTTCGTAAAGATTCAAAAAAAGAATGGTCAAAATCACCAAGTTGAGGTAATGGAATTTGACAAAGTGCAATAAAGTATTCAATTTCTACTTTTACACGATATTTTATGAGTGCTTCTTCAGAAAAAAAAGGAGCTAATTCATTTACTTTATTTCTGTACCTACCATCAATAGGTGAAATTGCATTCAAGCTGTTTAAGTTCATTATTTAGTGTATTGAGCAACAAAAATAATGATTTACAAAGACCTATTATAATGAAAAATGGAAAGATTTTTAAGCTAAATCGTTTTTAGCTAATAACTCTAAAATTTTGGTGCCTCGCGCGGAGTACGCTGGGCTTTCTAAAGGAATGTTTTTTTCAATAATCATTTTCAATTCATAATGAATCCACGGGTTTTGCTTTCCTAAAAAGTAAAGGGCTTCCATGGCATGAGCTTTACTTGCTACTTTGGTTTCATCTTTGTTCAACCAATCAAAACACGTTTCAATAATTTGGGATAATTGACCTTCAGTTGCAATTATCTTAATTGGAGAATCAAATTTAGAATTGATTTCTTGAGCAATTAAATTGCATATTTTCGACGCTGGTCGTATCGCACTTTCATTTTCTAAATTGGCAATATGCTCTGTGAAATAGGGTAAATTATAGGCAATCCAATCCAAACGTTGTTCACAAACTATTTCTAAAATTAAAGCTGCTTTGACTGAGGTGTCGTTCTTATAATCAAAAGTGATTTCAATCAATGACGTAAAAAGACTTTCATCTTTTAAAACCAGTCGCCCAATTTTATCTCGATGAGATTTACTAATATTTTTAATTGCATTCAATTCTTGAATTAAAGAATACTTGGTCATATTTTTTGTTGATACCATTTGTTTACTAGAGCAAGTTGGGTTAGATAAATACAAATCTCTAGATTATTAAAACTCATTTTATTGCAAAATAGTATATGAAGAAATGACATTTTTTTTGTTGAGAAAGCTAATACTATGTAAATATGAAAGTTGCTTTATTTTTTTAACTAATTATATTAAAACTAAAAAGTTATCGTTTATACTATTGTTGGCATCATTTGTGAACACTAAAATGAAGAATTATAAGTTATTGCAATTATGAAAAACCAAAATTCAGTTATACTTTTTATACTAATGGCCCTTATGGGGTTTAGTTCGTCATTTTCACAAAATAAGGTTGATGCGAATGGTGAGCGACATGGCATTTGGAAAAAATACTATAGTAATGATAGGCTACGCTATGTTGGTAGTTTTGAACATGGTAAAGAAGTTGGTGTTTTTAAATACTATTCGGCAGCGAGTTCTGAATTTCCAGTCGTTATAAAAGAATTTAATAAAAACGATGATGTTGCGGATGTTAAATTTTACACGGTCAATGGTATTATTGAAAGTAAAGGTTTAATGAAAGGGAAAAACCGCGAAGGAAAATGGATTTATTTTCATGAAGATGGAAAAACAGTAATGTCTGAAGAAACCTACAAAGATGGGAAGCTTGATGGGCCTTATAAAACATTTTACAATACTGGAAAACCAACGGAAATTGCCAATTATAAAGATGGTTTATTAAATGGCTCCTATAAAAAATACTCTATTAAAGGCCATATTTATCAAGACTTTAATTATCAAGATGGTAGGTTAAACGGATCGGCATCGTACTTCAATAGAAAGACCGGTGAATTAACAACAAAAGGTACTTTTAGAGATGATGTAAGAGTAGGTACTTGGGAAAACTATGTTGACGGAGAATTGGTAAGTACAGAGCAACCGAACAAAAAAATAATACGAGAGAAAAAAACGAAGAACGAATAATTAATACCGAGTTAGCGCTAAACATACCTTACTAACCAACCCGTGGCTGTCGCTATGGGTTTTTTTATGTCCTACTGTAACTAATGAGCATTAGTTCCGTCTATTTCAGTATCTTTGCAAACTATCTTAAAATTTAAAATGAAAAGAGTAATTGTAGGACTTTCTGGTGGTGTAGATTCAAGTGTTGCGGCTTATATGTTGAAGGAACAAGGATATGAGGTGATTGGTTTATTCATGAAGAATTGGCATGATGACTCCGTGACTATTTCAAATGAGTGTCCATGGTTAGAAGACAGTAATGATGCAATGTTAGTTGCAGAAAAATTAGGGATCCCTTTTCAAGTAGTTGATTTAAGTGAACAGTACAAAGAACGTATTGTTGACTATATGTTTCGAGAATATGAGATGGGTAGAACACCCAATCCTGATGTACTTTGCAATCGCGAAATTAAGTTTGATGTGTTTTTGAAGATCGCATTAGATCTTGGTGCCGATTATGTTGCAACAGGTCATTATTGTAGAAAAGGAACCATTGATAACGGAGAAGAAAAGGTATTCCAATTATTGGCAGGGAAAGATGTAAATAAGGATCAGTCGTATTTCTTATGTCAATTGTCACAAGAACAATTGTCAAAATCATTATTTCCAATAGGTGAATTGACAAAGCCAGAGGTGCGTCGTATCGCAGCCGATTTAAACCTAATAACGGCAGATAAGAAAGATTCTCAAGGACTTTGTTTTATTGGTAAAGTGCGTTTACCAGAATTTTTACAACAAAAATTACAACCTAAAGAGGGGGTAATTGTACAGATAGCTGACGATGCTGAAGTTTTTAATCGACCAAATATTACTTATAAAACAAAAGAAGAAGAATTAGCTCAAAAAGCTGCGAAATATGTGTACCATTCTAATGACGGAAAAATTGTAGGAAAACACCAAGGAGCGCATTATTTTACGAAAGGTCAACGGAAAGGACTTGCTGTAGGTGGAACGGTAGAACCCCTTTTTGTGATTGAAACAGATGTTGAAGAGAATATAATATATACCGGTGAAGGAAAGAATCATAAAGGATTGTATCGAAATGTTCTATTGGTGAAAAATAAAGAGATTCACTGGGTTCGAGAAGACTTACTATTGAAAGACGGTGAAAGCTTAAATGTGATGGCACGAATTCGCTACCGCCAAGCGCTCGAAAAAGCAACGTTATTTAAAGTCGAGGAAGGTCTATTTGTCGAGTTTGAAAATAACCAGTCGGCAATTACAGAAGGGCAGTTTGTTGCCTGGTATATCGACGATGAGCTATTAGGTTCGGGTGTTATTTCATAGGCAGAATCCTATTTTTTATTAGAAATAAAATATTTCCTTACTTTAGAACCATGCAAAATAGGATTACACAACTTTTTAATATTGAATATCCAATAATTCAAGCTGGAATGATTTGGGCTAGCGGCTGGCGATTAGCTGCTGCTGTTAGCAATGCAGGAGGTTTGGGTTTGATAGGAGCAGGATCAATGTATCCGGAAGTGCTTTTAGAACACATTCAAAAATGTAAAAAGGCCACTTCTAAGCCATTTGGAGTAAACGTTCCGATGTTGTATCCAGATATTGATAAAATTATACAAATAATTGTTGATGAGGGGGTTAAAATAGTGTTTACTTCTGCGGGTAACCCCAAAACCTGGACTACTTTTTTAAAAGAGAAAGGAATTACTGTTGTGCATGTAGTAAGTAGTGTAAAATTTGCATTAAAAGCACAAGAGGCTGGAGTTGATGCTGTTGTTGCTGAAGGTTTTGAAGCTGGAGGTCACAATGGAAGGGATGAAACAACAACATTTACATTAATCCCTATGGTGAGAGAGCAAGTTCATATCCCACTTATTGCGGCTGGAGGTATTGCGACTGGTAGAGGTATGTTAGCAGCCCAAATTTTAGGTGCAGACGGCGTACAAATTGGCAGTAGGTTTGTAGCGAGTAATGAAGCTTCTTCACATAATAATTTTAAGCAGAAAGTTGTTGACGCCAAAGAAGGTGACACACAGTTAACGCTCAAAGAATTGGCTCCAGTACGGTTACTTAAAAATAAATTTTATGATGATGTTCAAGCATTGTATAAAACAACACCTACACACGATCAGTTAAAAGAGTTATTAGGAAGAGCTCGAGCAAAGAAAGGAATGTTTGAAGGAGATTTAGAGGAGGGCGAATTAGAAATAGGGCAAATTGCAGGCCTAATTCACGATATTAAACCTGCGGCACAAATTTTGAAAGAGATTATTGAAGAATATAATAAAGTAAAACAGTCTATATGAAAAAGCTAATACTATTAATAACAATATCCTTTGCGTGTTTTTCAATACACGCTCAAAAAAAGACGAAGGTAAAAGGGAATAAAGTTATAGTGACTGATACGAGAACATTTGATTACTTTACACGAATTGAGCTAAATGATGAAATAGAGATCGAATTGAAGCACGGAAATTCTGCTAAATTAGAAATTGAAGCTGATGAGAATTTACACGAAGTTATTGAATCGGATATAAGTAATGGGGCCTTGGTGCTTTCCTTAAATAAAAGAATTACAAGTTCCAAAAAACTAAATTTGACATTGTATGTTGACGATTTGGATTATATAGAACTGAATGATGAAAGTGAAATAAAAGGGGTAGACCCCTTTAAATTTTTCGGAATGGAATTGGTCTTAAACAACAAATCGCTTCTTGAAATTCAATTTGAAACACAAAACTTGATAGTGGAATCAAATGAAAAGGCACGAGGAAAATTTATTGTTAAGGCCGATAGTGTTACTGTTGATGCAAAAGAATCTTCTAAATTAGAATTTGACTTAAATGCAGAAAAGTTAGTTGTTGATGCTTATGGAAGTTCAACCAGTGAGTTTGTTGGAAAAGTGGCTTTGCTTAATGTAACCGCAAATGACAATGCTACATTTAAGGGGCCAAATTTAGTAAGTACAAATGCTACCGTAATTGCGCTTAATAAATCAGATACCTATATCAATAGTAAAAATGAGCTAGAAATTACTGCAAAAAATAAGGCTGAGGTTTATATTTTTAACAAACCAACAATTTTAGTAAAGCTGTTAGCTGATGAAGCTACGCTATTTAAACGGGAATCAATGACTTTGTTTGAACGATTATAAGTTAATTAGGAATTTTTATGTAGTATAATTTTCTTGATTTGTTATTTAGTTTATTCTCACGTAACCAAGGATTAAAAACTTTTAATTCCTTATAATTTGTATTGTATTTTTTCGCAAACAGTGCTATATTAGTAATAGGCGTATCGACCTTTACCTCATAGGTTGCAGGCATGATGTATAAATCTTCTTTTTCAAACTCGAAACCGTATTTTTTTGGGTTTGAAAGAATTTCTTTTGCTGCGATAATTCGAGGGAGATAACGTTCGGTGTTTTCACCGGCCAATACATCATAGTAACTGGTTACTTCTTGTTCTTCCAGTCTTTTTTTAATACCATAATTACCTCCGTGATAGGCTGCTGCGGCTAAGGTCCAACTACCTAATTGTTCCTTCGCTTTTAATAAATAATCACAGGCCGCTCTTGTTGCTTTTTCCAAATGATACCGTTCATCGACATTGTCATTAACCTCTAGTCCGTTTTCACGAGCTGCACCACTAAGCATTTGCCACATTCCTTTCGCACCTGCTGGTGAAGTTACATTTCTTAAATCACTCTCAATAACGGCTAAATATTTAAAATCATCAGGAATCCCTTTTTCTTGTAAAATAGGTTCTATGATAGGGAAGTATTTATTCGTGCGTTTAAACCATAATAAGGCATTTGATTGCCAATAGGTGTTTACAAGTAATTCTCGATCAATACGTTCAAAGATATCCGGTTTTTCTAAAGGCACTTTTTCTCCGGCAAAATTTAAATTGTCGGGTATTTTGATGGCCTTTATATTGTAAGTGTCACTCGTGTTTTTCAAGACTACTTTTTGCTTTGCGAGGGCCTCAAAAGTTTCATCTTGATCTTGTGTGGCATTGATTAAGATTCCACTTACTATTAACACTGCTAATAATATGATAATTTTATTTGAACTATTCATTAATATATTTTTTTAAAATGGGGAATTAAAAGTTGCGAATGATTCTCCAACCATATCTTTTTCAGAAATGGTAGGGGCACTTATTTGCCAATCTATATTTATTGTTTTATCATTCCACATGAGTGATACTTCAGATTCTTTGTTGTAATAATTGGTGCATTTGTAACTAAAAATACTATTGTCTTCCAATACTAAAAAGCCATGTGCAAATCCTTCAGGAATATACAATTGTTGCTTTTCAGTGGCATTTAAAATATGTTTAAAATACTTGCCATATGTTTTTGAATTAGTTCTTAAATCTACAACTACATCTAATACGCTTCCTGTAATGACCCGAACCAATTTACCCTGTGCATAAGGAGGCTTTTGGAAATGCAACCCTCTCAACACTCCTTTTTGCGAGCATGATTCGTTATCTTGAACAAAATCAACTTCCAATAATTCTTCTAGCTTTTTTTTGTTATAGCTTTCTAAAAAATAGCCTCGCTCATCTTCAAATACATTAGGGCTTATAATAAGCAAACCTTCAATAAAAGTTTCTTCAATTTTCATCAGCGCAATTTAGTGAATTATTGCAATTAAAGTCTTAGAAATTTTCTTTGCTTTATTCAAAATCATAATATGAGTACCTCCATCAATAACCGTGCAATTTTTAATATGTTTTATAGGGAAAACCTTGTCACCACTTCCATGAATATGAACAACATTTGCTAAGGGTTCTTTTTGATTCCAATGTAAAATATTATATATGGCCCAAGGCAGATAGGTTTCGTCACGCATAGATAGGTATTTTCGATACAAATCAATTCGCTTTTTTGCAACAGTGCCAAAAGCATATTTTGAAAAATCTTCTATGTTACTAATGGCCTTTGTAGGAAATAATTTATAAGCCTTGGTGATTTTGGCAACTTTTAAGCGTTTAGGTAATTCTTTGCGACACTTCACGCTTGAGATAATAATCGTCTTTTTCGTTTTGATGAGTTTACTCATTTCTTGAACCATTACACCGCCAAAAGAAACACCAACCAGAACGGGGTCTTCATGATTAATTTGGTCACACATTCGTTGTGCGTAACTTGCTAATGTCTCTGTTATTGACAACGGTACTAACCACTCAATTAAATGTATTTCAAATTTTTCTTTCGGGAGCTCTAAATATTCAAAAATACTCGTGCTTGCCGCTAAACCTGGTACAAAATAAATGGGGGTTTTAGTCATTATAAATTGTAAACAGGTTGTTCTACAAAATCAAACCGAACCAAACCATCGGTGTCAATTTCTGTCAATTTAATTTCATGTAAGGTATTTACCAGTGCAGGGTTCCAAGGTGTTTTAACTTTTACGTAATTCTCTGTAAAGCCATGAATATAACCTTCTTTGTTTTCACTTTCAAAGAGTACAGTTAATTGATTGTCTAATTGATTTTCATAAAATGCTCTACGCTTTTTTACTGATAAACCACGAAGCATTTTGCTGCGTTTGGTTCTTACATTTTTTGGTACAATGCCATCTAATAAAATTGCTTCAGTATTGGGTCTTTCAGAATAGGTAAACACATGTAAATATGAAATATCTAATTCATTTAAATAGTTGTAAGTCTCTAAAAACACTTCATTTGTTTCTCCAGGAAAACCTACAATTACATCTACACCAATACATGCATTAGGCATCAGTTGTTTTATTTTAGAAACACGATCGGTATAAACTTTACGCATATAACGACGTTTCATTTTTTTTAGGAGTGTATCACTTCCGCTTTGAAGTGGTATATGAAAATGAGGTACGAAACGCGTTGAATTTGCTACAAAATTTATGGTCTCGTCTTTTAATAAATTAGGTTCTATGGAAGAAATGCGTAAACGATGTATATTTTCAACAGTATCTAAGGCTTTTACAAGTTCAAAAAAAGTATGCTCATGTTTTTTATTACCAAATTCACCTTTACCATAATCGCCAATATTAACGCCAGTCAAAACAATTTCTTTGATTCCTCTATCAGAAATTTCTTTGGCATTATTTAAAACATTTTCTAGCGTATCACTTCTAGAAATTCCCCTCGCTAGCGGAATAGTACAGTAGGTACATTTATAATCACAGCCATCTTGCACTTTTAAAAAAGCACGGGTTCTATCACCAATTGAGTAGGAGCCTACGTAAAAATCGGCCTCAGAAATTTCACAAGAATGTACCTCTCCAATTTCATTTTTTGTTAGGTCATTAATGTACTGTGTTACTTTAAATTTTTCCGTTGCTCCCAGCACTAAATCAACACCATCAACTGCAGCTAATTCTTCAGGTTTTAATTGTGCATAACAACCAACAGCAATTAAAAAAGCTTGGTCGTTTTGTTTGAGCGCAGATTTTACTATTGTTTTAAATCGTTTGTCAGCATTATCAGTAACAGAGCAGGTATTTATTACATAGATATCCGCTTTTTCGGCAAAACCGACACGTTCAAAACCTTCATCTTGAAAATTACGAGCAATAGTTGAGGTTTCAGAAAAATTAAGTTTACAACCTAAGGTATAAAATGCAACTTTTTTTTGTGCGTTCATTACTGTACATTTAGCATTTGCAAAACTACAATAATATTACAATTAGGGGGCATATGCAGTTTATTTTTGAAACAGTACGTTTAAGTGTTAGAAAGCTTGCATTAAGTGATTTTGAAAGTTTTCATAAAATGCAAAGTAATTATAAAGTGATGCAATATGTTCGTGCTAAGCCAATGACTTTTGACGAAAACCAGAGTGAGCTAGAGAAACTTGTACTGTCGTATGAGCTACCAGACAATGATTTTTGGATTTATGCTATTGAGCGAAAGGTGGATTCAGCGTTTGTGGGGACGATTGCTTTAGTAAAAGACGACAGTCATGAAAAAGTTTATGAGAAAGACGAATGGACAATTTTAAATATAAAAAAAGATGGCTGTGAAATTGGATATCGCTTTTTAGAAATCTTTTGGGGAAATGGGTATGGGTATGAAGTGGTTTGTGGATTAGTTCAGCACTGCCGGCAATTGGGGTTTACACAGTTAATAGCAAATGTTGTGAAAAAAAATAAGGCCTCTACTCGCATAATAGAAAAAGTAGGTTTTGTCTTTGTTACGGATTTTGTGAGTGATGATTTAAAATTAGCAGAATGTAAATTCATACTTCAATTGCGATAACAAAAACCTGAGTAATTCTTTGGGGTACTTATTTAAAAGGAACATTGTTGTTTAATATTCAATGGTAGCCATTATTGGGTAATGGTCAGAATAGTGAACGTCATAATTTTTATGATCAATAATTTTCATTTTTTTATCGGCAAAAATAACATCAATCCTTAAAGGAAAGCCTTTAAAGTTATAGGTTCTGCCAAATCCGTTGCCCCGTTTGACATACGAGTCTTGTAGATTTCCTTTTAAGTTTTTATAGGTCCATGAATAAGCCGTATTGTTCATGTCTCCAGCGAGGATTACTTTGTAATTACAATTTGCTATATGTGCATTTAGAGTTTCAATTTCCGTTTGTTGTGTTTTAAATGATCTTCCCAATCTATCGAAGAGTTTTTGAGAATCTTTATGGCCAAAATATTCTCTATTTGGATCTACACCTAGTGATTCAAGATGGAAATTATAAACCCGAAAAGTATCCTTATTTTTAACAATATCGGTAAATATCATGCTGCTATAAAAGCGCCTGAATTGTACAGCTCCCGAATTAATTATAGGATATTTTGAAAATATAACCAGACCAGAAGGATAATCTTTTTTGTAGGCTTGGCTGTAATCATGATGATCGTAATGATATGGGTAATTTAAATTAAAATCTTTACTTTTTTTGAATTCCTGCATGACAACGATGTCAGGATTTTCGTTTTTGACAAATGAGTTTATCTCGGAGCTAATATTTTCATCTTTTATCCAATTAAAGATATTAAATTTTCTAACATTATAGCTCAGTATACTTAATGATTCTTTTCCAGAATCACTCGTGTCAGCACCCAATTTGTACAACGGAGGTGAAATAAAGATGCCAATAATCAAAATAATTAAAGAAAGGAATAATTGTTTTTTAAACCCCATAAGGATCCAATAACTCACAAATAAAATATTTACAAGTATTAATAACGGGACTACTAAACTTAATAGTGGTGAGACTCCTACAGAGGAGGGGGCAATATTTTGTGTTGTGTATGAAAGTACCAACACCAATGCAAAAAAGACATTGAGTAAGAAGATTACTTTATTAAACAACGACAATTTTTTCATAAGTAATTAAAGCAATTTATTTTTTTCCAACAGAAAACAGAAAATCTTTTTCTTCTTTGGTGAGCGTTTCATAACCAGATTTACTAATTTTATCTAAAATGGTATCTATTTTATGTTGTTGTGAACTTGTTGTAGTGTTGCTGGAAGCGCTTTTAGGTTTTTTATAAACGGTTTTTAGCGGTTTTTGTTTTCTCGATTTAAAAATAGTTGAAAATAGACTTGTTTTTTTTGCAGTACTATCAAATTGATTGGTTAAAATAAATCCAATGATTGCACCTCCAATATGCGCTAAATGACCTCCGGTATTACTAACAGGAATTTGAACTACATCAAGCATTACAAAAGCAACTGCGATGTGCCATAATTTAATTCCACCTATAAATCGAAAATGAAGTGCATAATTAGGAACTTTAGTGGCAATACCCACTACAATAGCGGTAATTCCTGCCGATGCACCAACTAAATAGGAAGGGTCGTTTTTGAGTGCTGGAAAGTAATTATAACTCAGCATAAAAATGAGTCCGCCCGCAACGATTCCCGAAAAGAAATAGATTAAAAAATCTTTTTTAGAAAAGAAATCCAAAAATAGATTTCCAAAATAAAACAATACGATAAGATTAAACAATATATGTATAAAACCACCGTGTAAAAAGCCGTAAGTAAAAAGTGTCCATGGTTTAGAAATAAAGTCTTCAAAATTGGCGGGAAGTGAAAACCAGTTAAACACAAAATTATCACCCATATTCATTAAAAAGGAAAATGAATTAACTAAATAGGAGAGCACAAACACAAAAATATTGATATAAATAAACTGCTCAACAATAGTTGCTGTTTTAAATTGATGCTGTATTTTTTCTATAAAAGAATTCATGATCTTATTTATCCCAACGTTTAAATTGATTTTTCTTCCAGTACCACATGATTATAAAGCCTATAATTGCGCCACCTATATGGGCAAAATGAGCAATTCCTCCACCAAAAAGTGAAAATCCAGTCACTCCTGAAAATAAATCTATAGCTATTAAAATAGGGATAAAGTATTTAGCTGCAATAGGTACAGGAAGGAATATCAACGCTAATTTCGAGTCTGGAAAACTCATTCCAAAAGCAACTAAAACACCATAAATAGCACCAGAAGCACCCACAGCTGGTGTTCTAAAGATTTGAAAGAAATTTGTGAGTTGTTTTTCAGAAATTTCAGCAAGTAAACTAGAATTGTATTGGCCAGTACTAAGTAAATTATCTATTTCAGTTGCATTCATCCCAAAACCGATTAAATCGTTATACGTATTGTTAAACTGAAAATAATTAACCGCTGTATAAATTAATCCAGCACCAATACCTGCAGAAAAATAAAAGAAAAAGAATTTATTCTTGCCCCACATTTGTTCTAGAGGAGAACCAAAAGCCCATAGAGCATACATATTAAAAATAATGTGCATGGCACTTCCGTGCATAAACATATGCGTAACAAATTGCCAAGGTTTAAAGAAGTCATATGTAGGATAGAATAATGCAAATAATTCAAACATTTTATCCTGCATGTTTGGTATTAGATACGTTGCTGAATAAAAAAGCACATTTAAGATAATTAAATGTTTTATTGCTTCAGTTAATTTTCCCATTTTATAGTTAAAAACTTTTAATTATTAAATTTTAATTCAATTTCATCTAATGGCAACGTAATAAAGGTATTTTTTCCATACGGTGAATGGTTTGGCTCTTTACATGAGAATAACTTTTCTAATATTTCTTCTTGTTCTCTTGTAGTTAATTTTGTACCATTTTTAATGGCCAAACTCTTTGCCAAACTCTTAGCAATGATATCTAATTGACTAAAACTAGATTCGGGAACCTCATGCTTCACGGCGTCAATCAGCTCTTCAATGATGGTTTTAATTTGACTTTCTTTGATAACCGTTGGCATTCCACTAATAACTACTTGCTCATTGGTTAATGCATCAAATCTGAATCCTGCACTTTCTAGATCGGTTCTAATATCGTTTATTAATGCTACTTCCATTAAAGAAAAATTGAGCTCTAGTGGAAATAATAGTTGTTGACTTGCAGCTTCTTCAACGGTAATTTTTGTTAAAAATTCTTCATATAAGATACGCTGATGCGCTAAATTTTGATTGATTAAGACGGCACCAGATTTTATATCGCTTATAATATATTTTTTATGCAGTTGGAAAGTTCGTGTGTTGTTATAAGATTCGTCATGGTCAAAAAGTTCTTTCGTCACAACTTGTGCTTCAACTTCAATATCTTCAATGGCAAACGCGTCATCTTTCACATTTACATACAGTGAATCCCAATGTTTATTTTCTTGTTTTTTGTGATGTGATCCTATTTTTTTTTCTGACTCAAACGGATTAAAAGAAGGGTCTACGGTTACTTTCGGAGTTGTACTTAATTTATCTTTAAAATGATAGGGCACATCCATGGTGGCGTCTTTATTGAAATCTAGAATGGGCGCTACATTATACTGTCCTAAACTGTGCTTTATAGTTGAACGCAATATAGCATATAGCGCTTGTTCGTTTTCAAATTTAACTTCTGTTTTCGTAGGATGTATATTAATATCTATGGTGTTATTTGGCACTTCTAAATATAAAAAGTACGAAGGGTGATATCCATGAGCTAATAAACCTTCAAAGGCATTGAGTACGGCATGATGCAAATAACCATGCTTTATAAATCGATTATTGACAAAAAAGAATTGTTCTCCTCTTTTTTTCTTTGCAAAATTTGGCTTGGTAATAAAACCTTGAATGGAGATAATATCTGTTTCTTCATTTATTGGAACTAGTTTTTCATTTATTTTGGAACCAAAAATGGCAACGATACGTTGTTTTAAGTTACTCTTCTTCAAATTAAAAAGCTCACCATCATTGTGGTAGAACGAAAAAGAGATGCTTGGATGTGCCAAGGCAATACGGTGAAACTCATCAACAATATGACGTGTTTCAATAGTGTTAGATTTTAAAAAATTACGCCTTGCCGGAATATTGAAAAAGAGATGTTTTACAGCAATACTTGTGCCTGTAGGTGTGGCAACCACGTGTTGTGAAAGTAATTTACTACCTTCTAATTTTAGTTGAATTCCTAAATCCTTTTGTTCTTGCTTTGTTTTTAGTTCCACATGAGAAATGGCCACAATAGAAGCCAGTGCTTCACCACGAAACCCTTTAGTGTTTAAGTCAAATAAATCTTCGGCTGTTTTTATTTTTGAGGTAGCATGTCGTTCAAAGGCCAATCGTGCATCAGTCTCACTCATACCTAGACCATTGTCAATGATTTGAATTAAAGATTTCCCTGCATCTTTAATCAACAGGGTTATTTCTGTAGCCTGTGCATCAATAGCATTTTCTAATAATTCTTTAACAACAGATGCTGGGCGTTGTACCACTTCACCAGCAGCAATTTGATTGGCTACATGGTCAGGGAGTAATTGAATGATATCTGACATTAAATTAACTTGTGGAGCTCAAAAAAGTAGGCTACTAAACCAACTAATATAGCTATTATAATTACTAATCTTTTAGTTGAACCGGTATCGGAAATTGGTTTTTTAGATCGAACCCATTTTGATTTTAAATTGCTCTTATCAAATGAAATGTTAGTTTCTTGGCCTTTTTCTAAATTTTTGAAACGCTCTTTACGTGGGTCGTAATAACGAGGTTTATAATCATAAACATAATGTGACCGTTGCTTAAATAAATTACCTAACATAACCGCTTACTTTAAGATGAACCTCAAAAATACTGAAATAAAAAAAAGCAGTCAAGTTTTGTTTATAATAAGATAGTTAAAACTATCACAAAGATGCCATTTTAATGGCGGCAATGGCACACTCTACTCCTTTATTACCATGCTTACCACCAGAGCGATCAATTGATTGTTGTTGTGTATTGTCAGTCAAAACACAAAAAATAGTAGGTATGTCGTATTGTAAGTTCAAATCTTTAATCCCTTGTGAAACCGCCTCACATACAAAATCAAAATGTTTTGTTTCTCCTTGAATCACACAACCGATGGCTATAACAGCATCTAACAATTTGTTTGACTGAATCAAATGTTTACAGCCGTAGATTAGTTCAAAGCTACCTGGAACATTTTGACGAATTATATTTTCCGGCAAAGCGCCATTCTCAATCAACGTTTGTAATGCACCATTAAATAGGTTCTCTGTAATTTCTGGATTCCATTCAGAAACAACAATCCCAAATCGAAGTACTTTCGCATTTGGGATTGTTGTTTTATCGTAAGATGATAAATTGGTAGTTGCCATAGACTATTGTTGTGCTAATTTAGCTCTGTTGATATACATCATGATATCTTTCGCCTCATCAGAACTAGCATATTTATCTTTTATCGTTAAAAATAACGATTCAGCTTTTTTATAATTTTTTAAGTCCATTGCAGTATTCCCTGCCTTTAGTAAGTACATTGGAGATGTAAATCCGTTACTTTCAAACTTGGCTGCTTTTTCATAATATTCTAAAGCTTGTTCAGATTGATCAATATCAGCAAAAGCATCACCAATATTACCAAGTGCTTGTGCTCCAATAATTTCATCTTTGGTAGAGAACTTATTTAAATAAGTAATGGCATTTTCATAGTCATTCATTTTTAAATAAGAAATTCCTGCCATGTATTTTGCCAAATTTCCAGCATTGGTACCTCCATAATTATCAATGATGTCTAATAAGCCATATTTCCCATCAGCGCCGTTTAAAGCTAGTTTATAGATCGAGTCTACAGCTACAGAAGATGCTTGTGCCTGATCAAAAAAGCCTTTTGGATAAGCTAATTCATTAGCCGCTTCAATTTCTTTAGGCTCTTCAATAAACTTGTTATATGCTAAATACCCAAAAATCAATAGTGCCACAACAATGAGTGCTCCAAATAGTGGTTTGCTATTTTTTTCTATCCATTGCTCTGATTTCGAAGCAGTTTCATCCAAAGTATTGAATACCTCAGCCGTTGTGCTATGTTCTTCAATATACTGATCTTGATCTTTTTTTGTTCCTTTTCCTCTTTTTTTATAAGTTGCCATTTGTTTTCAAATTTGGATGCGCAAAAATATAATTTTTTATTGAAATCTACCCCTAGAAATTGATCTAAATTTTGTTTTTTTGCAAATACACTTCATAAGTCTATGTACTTAAAAAAAATTGCATTAGTAAATTATAAGAATTTTGATTCGTCAGAATTTGTTTTTGACGAAAAAATCAACTGTTTTGTTGGCAATAACGGTGTTGGTAAAACCAATGTGTTAGATGCGATTTACCATTTGGCATATGCTAAAGGATACTTTAACAGTGTTGCAGTACAGAATATCAAACATGGAGAAGAGTTTTTTTTAGTGGAAGGTGTTTTTCAGAAGGAAGAGCGAGAGGAGCTGATTAGTTGTAGTTTGAAACGAGGTCAGAAAAAAGTAGTCAAACGAAACGGAAAACAATATGAAAAGTTATCAGCGCATATAGGCTTGATTCCGCTAGTTATCATTTCACCAGCGGATACCGATTTGATTGTTGAAGGTAGTGATGTGCGAAGAAAATTCATTGATAGTGTCATCGCACAATCAGATAAAAGCTACTTACAAGATTTAATTGCATATAACAAAGTATTGTCACAACGAAACTCTTTGTTAAAGTACTTTGCGTTAAATCACACGTTTGATGCTTTGAATTTAAATATCTATAATGAGCAGTTAATTGATTACGGAATCAGAGTTTACGAAAAGAGAAAAGCGTTTTTAGAAAATTTTATCCCTATTTTCAAAGATCGATACAAACACATTGTAGGAAGTGATGAAAATGTGAGTTTGAGTTATAAATCGCATTTAGATACAGCCGATTTTAATCAATTATTAAAAGAAAATTTAGAAAAAGACCGGTTTTTACAATACACTTCGGTAGGAATTCACAAAGATGACTTGTTATATACTATAGAAACATACCCGGTTAAGAAATTTGGTTCACAAGGGCAACAAAAATCGTATTTGGTTGCTTTAAAATTGGCGCAGTTTGATTTTATTAAAAAACAAATGAACACTACGCCGATCTTGCTATTGGATGATATTTTTGATAAATTAGATGCTTCGAGAGTTGAAAAACTAATAACTTTGGTAAATGAAGATACTTTTGGTCAGGTTTTTATTTCGGATACACATGCAGAAAGAACAGAGGAAGTGATAAAAAAAACGAATCAAACCTATAAATTATTTCAACTATAAAAAAAGCGATTGTGTCAAAACGAACAAATGAATTTATATCAATAAAAGAGGCGCTTAAAGAGATGTTGCAGGAGAATAAATTGCAGCATGGGATGGATCAATTGGCGGTTAAGGAGGCATGGAAAGCAGTTATGGGTAATGGTGTTTATAGTTATACCACAGAGGTTGTTTTGAAAAAAAATGTACTGATTATTGAGTTATGCTCTTCTACACTAAGAGAAGAGTTGAGTTATGGTAAAGAAAAGATAATTACAATGATGAACGAAAACCTCCAAAAAGCCGTTATAAATAAAGTAAAACTACTTTAAAAAGATATTTTAATATTTGTATATTTGCCAAATAGGAGAAAGAAATTTTAAGGGATAATTAATAAAGACATGATGAAAAAATTACTATGTACACTTTTGTTTGCCATAATAGCAATTGGTTTTGCGAATGCGCAAAGTATCAATGTTACAGGACAAGGAATTATAATTGTAGGTGACGGAACAAATACACCAGGTCCAGCAGATGATACAGATTTTGGTTCTGTTGATGTTGCTAGCGGTTCTGTAACGCATACATTTACCATAACTAACACAACGGCTGCAGATCTAATATTACTTGGTTTGGACCCAATAGCGGGTGCAAATGCAGGTGATTTTTCTCAAGATCCAATTGTAAATCCTATTTTATCAGGAGGACAGTCAACTACTTTTGATGTGACTTTTGATCCAAATTCACCAGCAGGCTTAAAAACAGCGATTATTAGTGTTGGGGTTAATAACCTAAGTTCTGGATTACCAGAAACATATTTTTTTAATATTCAAGGTACCGCTACGGCTATCGTTGCACCAGATATTGATGTAATAGGTAATGCAATTTCAATTGTAACACCCGATTTGACACCTTCGGTAACAGATGATACAGATTTTGGTTCTGTTGATGTTGCTAGTGGTTCTGTGGTACATACATTTACGATTGCAAATACAGGTAATGCTCCTCTAAATTTAACGGGAGCATCCTTGGTTTTTATTTCAGGTGGAGCCGGAGATTTTACAGTTACAAATTTGCCAACAACGCCAATTCCTGCTTTGAGCTCAACGACCTTTGATATAACTTTTAATCCAAGTTCTACTGGAACTATAACTGCGAATGTTTTAATACAAAACGATGATCCAGATGAGGGAGCCTTTTTATTTAGTATTCAAGGTGTAGGGTCGACTGCTCAGCCAGAAATTGAAGTAGTTGGAAACGGTGCTGTAATCACAACACCTGATTTTACACCGTCTGTCACGGATGATACTGATTTTGGTCAAGCGGATACAACTGTTGGCTCAGTTACACATACATTTACCATTAACAACACGGGTAACGCACCTTTAAATTTGACGGGCGCCCCTCTCGTTGCAATTTCTGGCGGTGGTGGTGATTTTACAGTTACTAATTTTCCAACAACTCCAATTCCAGCATTAGGATCGAGTACTTTTGATATAACCTTTGACCCAAGTACAACTGGAGTGATAAGTGCTAATGTTTTAATTCAGAATGACGACGCTGACGAAAATAATTTTGTCTTTAGTATTCAAGGAGAAGGTATTGTAATTCCTTTAGTTCCTGAAATGGACGTTTTTGGTAATGCCACTGAAATAGTTGATGGAGATACTACTCCTGATGTTGCTGATGCAACTGACTATGGTCAAATTGATGTTACTTCGGGCAATGTAAGTACAACATTTACCATTGAAAATAATGGAACAGGAGACTTAACGTTAACGGATGCAAGTCCGTATATTACAATATCGGGTGTCAATGCGAGTGATTTTTCAATATCTTCAGTGCCTGCAGGTACCATTGCGGCCGCTGGAAGTTCAACCTTTGCCATCACATTTAACCCAAGTGCTTTGGGTATTCGAACAGCTACCATTTCTATTGCCAATGATGATGCAGATGAAAACCCATATAATTTTGATATTCAAGGGGAAGGGATTGATGCCAATGCAGGATCACCATTACTAATTACACAATATTATGAAGGTTTAACAACTACAGATAGATGGATAGAAGTTAAGAACATCTCAACTTCAGCCACAATTCCTGGAAGTTTTTATTTAAATCTATTTCAAGGATTAAACGGAACAATAAATGGTGGAATCGCATCAAATATTCCTGATCAATCGGTATTAATTCCATCCTTAGGACCTGGTGAGGTGGTCTTATTTCAACGAAGTGGAGCGGCCTTACCTTTAGCTGGTAATAGAGGTGCTGTATCCACAATTACTACCGAAGTATGTGCTTTTTCAGGAGATGACATTATATTGATTTCAACAACAAATGATGCTACGGCTTACAATAGTAGAACTGATATAATTGGATCTGTTGGTACAAACGCTGCCATAAACTGGGGCCCTAACACTTCATTGATTAAAGGATGTGGCACTGTTGAATCGGCAAGTACTACCTATAGTGCTAGTGAATATATTACCTTAACATTAGATGAGGTTAATGACGCAAGTACGTCAAGCAATGTAGCTTTAGGTATCCAAACTGTAGGACCAACAATATGGACCACTTTATGGGATAACGGAGCGCCAGACAAAACAAAAGCAACAATTATCAACGGTACATATACTGCTGCTGCTGGTTCGTTTGAAGCTTGTGATTTAACGGTAAATGGAAGCGCTAGTATTAATTTTGATGGTGGGACTTCTAATTATGTACAAGTAGATAATAACTTAACTATTAATGGAACCTTTATTATTGGAGACACAGAGTCCTTACTAATGATTAATCCAGATGCAATAATTTCTGGGCAAATTAGTAAAATAGAGAACAGTACCACTCTAAATAATTTTAGAGACTTTACCTATTGGTCTGCACCTGTAAGCACTACTATTGAAAGTGCATTCCCAGGTGTTGAGCGTATATTTCAAAGGAATATTCCTTCTGGAGCTTTACCAGGTGGTGGAAGTGAAGGAGAATGGGTTGTAGCCTCGGGTGCTATGGATGCAGGACGCGGTTATATTGCAGAAGCATCTACTGGAACGCCTGATGGTGGTCAGCACATCGTTACTTTCACAGGAACACCAAATAATGGTTTGGTTTCTGAGACTGTTGGATTTTTTAATGACAGTGATACCGAAACAGATTTTAACTTGATTGGAAATCCATATCCGTCAGCGATAGACATCGATGAATTTATTTTATTAGATCCTGAAAATGAAGAAATAAACAACTTGGCATTTGATGGTACTATCTATTTATGGACACATAGTACACAAATATCGAATGGTACAACAGGTGATTTTGTAGATACAGATTACGCCTCTTATAACTTATCTGGTGGGACAGCATCTGCGAATGGAGGCCCTGCACCAACACAGTATATTGGTTCTGGTCAAGGGTTTATGGTGAGAACCTATTCTAACGGTACCTTGAACTTCACAAATAACATGCGTGTTCAAGGACTAAATACCCAATTTTTCAAAGCGGCTAAAGTGGTTGAAGAAAGAGATAGACTATGGTTAAATATTACCAGTGAGCAAGGAGCTTTCAATCAGATATTAGTTGGCTTTTTTGATAAAGCAACAGACGGTGAAGATAGAGGGTATGATGGTCTAAGTAACAATGCAGCAAGCTTGGTTAGTTTTTACTCTACTATTGGTTCTTCTAAATACGGAATTCAAGGCTTAGGTGCTTTTGATCAATCTAAACAAGTTACTTTAGGTTTTGATACTCAGATTGCTAGAACTTTTAAAATAGCCATTGATAATATAGAAGGTGTTTTGAAAGATGAAGATGTTTATTTAGTAGATAATGTCTTAAATAATGTGCACGACTTAAAGCAAGGGGCTTATGACTTTGAAGTTACTGAAGCAGGTAGCTATGCTGATAGATTTACCTTGCAATTTAATAAGACGACCTTAGGTGTAGATGATGTAGCATTGAACAATAGCTTTGTTGTTATTAATGAAGAAAATGCCTTTAGACTAAAATCAAATTCAGTGATTACAAATATTAAAATCTATGATATTACAGGTAGATTGTTAATTGATCAATCACCAAATGAAAATGAGTTTACTGTTCAAACACGTTCGATAACAAAAGGTACCGTGTTAATACTAAATGCGACACTAGAAGGTGGAGCTGAAGTAAGCAAAAAAGCAATTAAATATTAATAACGTTAATACTAAAAATAAAAAAAGCTCTTGAATTTTCAAGAGCTTTTTTTATGGTTGTATTTTTTTATACTAGAAAAGTTCTCTACCAGAAAAATGAAAAGCACCTTCTATAGCAGCATTCTCATCACTGTCAGAACCGTGTACAGCATTTTCACCAATAGAAGCAGCATATAACTTTCTAATAGTACCTTCTGCCGCTTCGGCAGGATTTGTAGCACCTATCAAGGCTCTAAAATCTTCTACAGCATTATCTTTTTCTAGAATAGCTGCCACTACAGGACCACGAGTCATGTATTCAACTAATTCTCCAAAAAAGGGTCTTTCATTGTGAATAGCATAAAACGCCTCAGCATCTCTTCTAGTCATTTGAGTCAGTTTCATGGCCACAATTCTAAAACCAGATGAGTTTATCTTTTCTAAAATTGCTCCAATATTACCTTTTTCAACAGAATCAGGCTTAAGCATTGTAAATGTTCTATTTGTCATTTTATATAATTTTCTTAAATGTGGTGCAAAAATAGCTGTTTTTATGGAATGTCAAAATTATCATTGTATTAATATTTTATGAACAAGAAATTAAAATAGTTAACGTTTATACTTAAGTTAGCCATTTTGTATGGTGCTCAATTGATCAGCTAAAATAGCGCAATTCAACAATCACAAATCTTAAATTATTGTATCTTCGCACTCAATGAATAAAAACGAAATTAAAGAAGTAAAGGAGTTACTATCAACACCTAAAAATATTGTAATCGTATCACACAGGAATCCAGATGGGGATGCGTATGGTTCTAGTTTGGGGTTGTATCATTATTTACTAAAATTAAATCATCAGGTTACCGTTGTGTCACCAAATGATTGCCCTGACTTTTTAAAGTGGTTACCTGGCCAAGAGAACATTATGATTTTTGAAGATGATCCTGTTTTGGGATCTCAACGAATGGCCGATGCCGCATTGATATTTACCTTAGATTTTAATGCCTTACATAGGGTTGGGAGTGCAATGCAGGTGGCATTAGAGGCTGCTTCAGCCGATTTTATAATGATTGACCATCACGAACAGCCTGACGGTTATGCAAAATATATGTACTCTGATTCATCAAAGGCTTCTACTTGTGAAATGATTTATCATTTCTTTGAAATGCTAGCGATTAATGAGATGCTCGATGTTGATATTGCCTCTTGTTTGTATACAGGAATTGTTACCGATACAGGTTCTTTTAAATATCCCTCTACTACTAGTGATACGCATACAATTGTTGCCAATTTGATGAATATAGGGATCAATCACACACAGATTCATTATGATTTATTCGATACAAACTCTTTTAGCAGGTTGCAATTACTGGGTAAGGCATTGCGCAATTTAAAAGTTATTGAGGATTGTAAAACAGCCTATATAACGCTTTCACAACGCGAATTAAATTCATTTAATTTTAAAAAGGGAGATACCGAAGGCTTTGTGAATTATGGATTGTCACTAGAAGGTGTTGTTTTTGCAGTTATTTTTATTGAAGATCAAAAGCAACAGATTATAAAAATGTCATTCCGCTCAAAGGGATCATTCTCTGTAAATCAGTTTGCTAGAAAATACTTCGACGGAGGTGGTCATGATAATGCAGCAGGAGGAAGAAGTGAATTGAATTTGAAGGATACCGTTGCAAAATTTTTAAAAATAATACCAAATTATAAAAATGAATTACAAAGCTCAAATTAAGTATAGTAGCTATGTGCTCGTTATAGCACTGCTAACGAGTTGTGGTCAGCCGCAAGCCAGAAAACCAGTTGTTCAAAAAACATCTACATTTTTGAAGGAATCTATTGAACGCAATAAAGTAATCAATCAAGGAGAAGAAAGCGTATTTAAAAGTTTGATAGCTTCTGATTCGATAAATAGTTATATTACTTCACCAAATGGCTTTTGGTACTATTATAATAAAAGAGATTCTATTTCTACCAAATACCCCGTAAGAGGGGATGAAGTAATCTATGAATATGAGATTACCGACGTAAATGGTGACCTAATGTACTCAAAAGAGGAATTAGGCGTTCGAAACTACTTAGTGGATAAAGAAGAATTAATTTCCGGATTACAAGCTGGTTTAAAACTGATGAAAGCTGGTGAAGAAGTTACTTTTTTATTTCCTTCACACAAAGCTTATGGGTATTCGGGATATAAAAAAATTGGGAGTAACCAACCTCTTATCTATAAAGTGGAGTTGAAACAAATAAAAACATCAAATTAATCTAATGAAATTTTTTAAGCGAATTCTTGTACTTGCTATTTTTACTTTAATATCTTGTAATACAGTAAAGTATACCGATTTGAAAGATGGTTTGTATGTAGATATTGAAACGAGCAAGGGTGATATTTTATTGGCCTTGAACTATGAAAATATACCTATTACAACGGCCAATTTTGTTTCCTTAGCAGAAGGTAGTAACCGATATGTTCAAAATAAATTTCAAGGAAAACCATTTTATGATGGGTTGACTTTCCATAGAGTAATCCCTAATTTTATGATTCAGGGAGGTGATCCGAATGGGAATGGTACGGGAGGTCCAGGTTATCAATTTGAGAATGAGCATCCTAAAAATAAAGATAGTACAGATGTGTATGTTTTTGATAAACCCGGAGTTTTGGCAATGGCCAATGGAGGTAGAGACTCAAATGGGAGCCAGTTTTTTATTACCCATACTGAATACCCTAGTATAAATGGAGGATATACCATCTTCGGACAAGTAGTAAAAGGTCAAGAGGTAGTAGATAGTATTGCTATTGGAGATAAAATGAACACAATTAACATTATCCGTGTTGGTAAAGGGGCAAAAAGTTTTAATGCACCTTTAGTTTTTGAGAATTATTTCAAAGACTTAGAAATAAAAGCAAAGCTAAAACAAGAGCGTATTGCGAAAGCCAAAGCTGAATTTTTGGAACTGGCCGAAACAACTAGAGCAAAAGCCGATGAACTACATTCAGGTTTGAAAATGCTGATACTAAAAAAAGGAACTGGAGTGAAACCAAAGTTAGGAGTGGATGTGAGAATTAATTGCTCAGGTTTTTATAAGGATGGAAATCTATTTTATTCAACCTATAAAGAGGTTGCTGAAAAATTTGGAAAGTATGATCAGCGCACTGAAGCTGGTGGATATTACAATCCCTTTACAATGCCATATAGTGAAGAGGCTACGTTAGTTCCTGGCTTTAGAGAAGGGATGTTAAATATGAATTATGGCGATAAGGCCATGTTATTTATTCCTTCACACCTCGGATATGGAGTTCAAGGAAATGGAAATATCCCTCCGAATACGGATTTAATTTTTGAAATTGAAATTGTAGATCAACAAGAATAGATCAATATTTATCCAATAAATTTAGTAGTTTTTTTGCTGCTTCAAAAGGAGTGGTTTTTGAATTGTTAATGGCGTCTAATTGAATTTTCATTTCAGCAGCAATTTTTACATTTGAATAAAATTGTTCCTTCAATTGCTGATTGATGGTTTCTAATAACCAAAATTTGTTTTGATCCATTCTTTGATACTCAAAGTACTGATTGTTTTTTGTTAGTTGAAAATAATCACTAATCATATTCCAAACTGTGTCAATACCTTCATTTTGAATCGCGCTACAGGTCGTTACTTTTGGTTGCCAAGTATTTTGTTTTAAAGGATATAAATGCAAAGCTCTTGTAAACTCTATTTTTGCGAGTTTAGCAGGTTTCAAGTTATCACCATCGGCTTTATTAATAACAATGGCATCTGCCATTTCTATGATTCCACGCTTGATGCCTTGTAATTCGTCACCAGCACCGGCTAGTTTTAGTAATAAAAAGAAATCCACCATTGAATGTACAGCTGTTTCTGACTGTCCTACCCCAACAGTCTCAATAAGAATGGTGTCAAAACCGGCAGCTTCACATAGGATAATTGCTTCACGTGTTTTTTGAGCTACCCCACCTAAAGATGCTCCTGATGGGGAAGGTCTGATAAAAGCATTTTCATCGGTAACAAGTTGTTCCATGCGGGTTTTATCGCCTAGAACACTTCCTTTGTGTATCGAACTGCTGGGGTCAACCGCCAAAACAGCTACCTTTTTGCCCAAAGAAGTCAGGTGTTTACCGAAAACTTCAATAAAGGTGCTTTTACCAACGCCAGGCACTCCAGTAATTCCAATTCTGATTGAATTGTTGGCATAGGGCAAACATTTTGTTATAATTTCAGAGGCTTTGGCTTGATGGTGTGCAGTAGTGCTCTCCACTAAGGTTATGGCTCTACTCAAATAAGCGCGATCTCCTTTTAAAATATTTCGAACGAAATCAGCAGTATTGGGAAGTTTACTTCTATTTAGTTTTATTTTTTGAATTGCTCCGGCATTTGTAGCTGCTGGTTGATCAATTCCTTCAACTTCATGAAGTGCACTGGTATGTTTCTTTTTTTTATTCATATCCGCAAAAGCGCTAATTATTGTAAATTTAAAATAATTATTTTTAGAAATGTGCAACACTCGATTTATTTAGTCGTATTTAAAACAGAACCAATAAAATAGCATGAGCCAAACTAAATTTTTGCAATCGCGATTGATAGCAGAATGCAAACAAAACAATCAGAAAGCACAGATGCAACTGTATGATATGTATTGTAAAGCAATGTACAACACGGCATATAATTTTGTAAAAGATGAAGCTGTGGCTGAAGATATGGCACAAGAAGGGTTTATTAAAGCGTTTCAAAAAATTGCTTCTTTTAATGAGGAAGTTTCATTTGGTGCTTGGCTGAAACGGATTGTTATTAATCGTTGTTTGGATTGGCTTAAAAAAAGAAAATTACATATGGTTTCTATTGATACCCAAGATGTACAAATAGCGAATGAGGAAAATTGGGAAGTTGATGATTGTATCAATATGCAATGTATACACGATTCAATCAATAAATTACCTGATAATTATAAGGTGGTGTTAAAACTATTTTTGTTAGAAGGATATGATCATCAAGAGATTGCGCAGATTCTAAAAATTTCTGAAGTCTCATCGCGATCGCAGCTATTTAGAGGAAAAAACAAATTAAAAGAAATCTTAAAACAGTACAATTATGCCTAAAGATATTAGAGATATTTTAAAAGAGGGTAGTGCAAATTCTAGAGAATTAAATACAGGTCATCGTGCTAGGTTTGAAGAGCGTTTGGTGCAATTAAAGCAACCTAAGAAGAATCATTTTTTCTTTCTAAAAATTGCGGCTTCTATCGTGTTATTATTAAGTGTTGGTTATTTCGCACTTACTGCCAATGAGGTGAAAGAAATCACCCCTTTAAATGTCACAGAAGCTACGAGTTTAAGTAGTATTTCGCCTGAAATGAAGCAGATAGAAAATTACTATGTGACGGCCATTAATTACGAGATAGCCAGTTTAGATATTTCAGATGACAATCAGGCCATTTTAGATGAATATCTAGAGAAAATCGGCAAACTCACGGAAGACTATCAACGGCTAGATAAAGAATCAATTCAAAATGGGATCAATGAAAAAACAGTAAATGCTCTGATTACAAATCTGCAACTGAGATTACAGATTTTATTACAACTAAAAGATAAATTAAATGAAATTAAAACATCAAAAAAGAATGAAGACATTACAATTTAAAGCACTAGTAGTATTCGTTTTTGTATTTATTACTTCCATCAACGCTCAAAAGCTTGATAAAAAATATACAGAACATTTTAATGTAAATGGAGATGTGGTAATTGATGTAAATGCGAGGTATACGGATATAGAAATAGAAACGTGGAATAAAAATGAAGTATTGATTGAAGCCTATATTATCATAGAAGGCGATTATGAACAAAAAGTGATTGACGACTATTTAAAAAGTTGGAATTTTGAAGCTTTAGGGAACAAAAAAAGCATTAAAATAACTTCAAAATCATCCGGGTTGCTTGATATTCATTCAATTAACTTTGATTCACCAAATTATGAGCGCTTATATACAACGAATATTCAAAATTCCCTCGAAAATTTACAATATGTATTACCAGAAATTCAATCGAGTTTAAGAGTATTAGACACAATGCATTTTGAATTTCCGGAAATGCCAGAAATGCCAGAAATGCCAGAAATTGAAACCTTTCTTTTTGATTTTGACAACTCCTTTCACGATGCATACGTGATAGAAAAATTTGATTTTGAAAAATATAAAAAGGATAAAAACTACTTAAAAGAGTGGAAAGAGCGGAATAAAGAAGCCCTAAAAGGAGGGGATGTTAAAGTAAGTAATAACTCAATATCAATTTCTATTGATAGAGATGAAGTTTCAAAGGAGGAGCTTGAGAAGCGAATGAAGGAATTGAAAATTCGCCAAGAAGTTCGTCAAAAAGAGTTGCAAGAAAGAATGAAGGAACGTCAAGAGGAATTAAAGGTGCGAAATTTGGAACTAAAAGAACGTTTGGAAAAAACAAGTGAAGAGCGCAAATTAGCACTGGTTAAAAGACAAGAAGCCTTAGCGAAGCGTCATGAAGAACTCGCTAAAAGTAGAGTGGAGATCCGGGATATTTTAGTCAATAGAGAACGAGTTAAAATAAAAAGAGTTTTAAAAATTAAAGCTCCTAAAGGAGCAAAATTTAATATGGACGTAAAATATGGGTCTATGAGCTTTCCTAAATAAAACGGGATTATCAATTACAAAAACCACTCAAATGAGTGGTTTTTTTGTTGCTAAAATGTTGTTACCTTTACCACACTAAAATTGTTTTTATTAAATGGAACTTTACAAGACGCAACAGCTTAAAATTTATAATTCACTTACCAATAAAAAAGAAGATTTTAAACCGTTAAATGAAGGAGCAATTGGTATGTATGTTTGTGGCCCTACAGTGTATAGTAATGTGCATTTGGGCAATGTAAGAACATTCATGTCTTTTGATATGATTTTTCGTTACTTTAAGCATTTAGGCTACAAAGTGCGTTATGTGCGTAATATTACCGATGCAGGTCATTTAGAAAATGATGCGGATTCAGGTGAAGATAGAATTTCAAAAAAAGCACGCCTAGAACAGTTAGAACCCATGGAGGTTGTACAGCAATATACGGTAGATTTTCATCAAGTATTAAACCAATTTAATTTACTACCTCCTAGTATTGAGCCTACCGCTACAGGTCATATTGTTGAGCAAATTGAAATTATTAAAACAATTTTAAAAGAAGGTTTGGCGTATGAAGTGAATGGGTCTGTGTATTTTGATGTATTAAAGTATAATGAATCGCAGCACTATGGTATTCTTAGTGGTAGAAATATTGAAGATGCCATTCATAATACACGAGTATTAGATGGTCAATCTGAAAAAAGAAATCCGCAAGATTTTGCTTTGTGGAAAAAGGCACAGCCAGAACATATTATGCGTTGGCCTTCACCTTGGAGTGATGGCTTTCCTGGATGGCATTTAGAATGTACTGCAATGAGTACAAAATATTTAGGTGATCATTTTGATATTCATGGGGGTGGGATGGATTTAAAGTTTCCGCATCACGAATGTGAAATTGCCCAAGCCCAAGCAAGTAACCATAAAGCACCAGTAAATTATTGGATCCACGGAAATATGTTGACCCTCAACGGGAAAAAAATGGCAAAATCTACGGGGAATAATATATTGCCTAGTGAATTAGTTACTGGAGAGAATACTATTTTAAAGAAACCATTTCCTGCTACTGTTGCACGATTTTTTATGTTGCAAGCACATTTTAGAAGTATTTTGGATTTTTCAAGTGATGCCTTAGAGGCAGCTGAAAAAGGATATTTCCGATTGATGAATGCATTGAATGATTTGGAAAAATTAACAACATCATCAACATCATCTATAGCTATTAAGGCTTGGAAACAGCAGTGTTATGATGCAATGAATGACGATTTTAATTCGCCTATTTTAATAGCACAATTATTTGAAGGCGTAAAATACATTAATCAAATTAAAGAAGGTAAAGCCACCATTTCAGCAAGCGACTTGAAAGAGTTTAAAGCAGTTATGAATGCGTTTGTTTTTGACGTATTGGGTTTAGAGAATGTTTCGATAAATGATAATTCGAATAAATTGTCTGGCGTGGTAGAATTACTCATTCGAATGCGTAATGATGCGAGAGCCAATAAAGATTGGGGGTTGTCAGATAAAATTCGCGATGAATTATTAGCGTTGGGTATTCAATTAAAAGATGGTAAAGACGGAACTTCTTTCACATTGTAATGAAGTATCAATTGGCTCAAATAAATGTTGCAAAGCTTCTTAAACCAATCGACCACCCACAAATTGCAGGTTTTGTAAACCAACTAGATTTCATAAATGCTTTAGCCGAAAAAAGTAAAGGATTTATCTGGAGGTTAAAAGATGAGGGAAGTAATAATGCAACAGCTTTGAATCCTTTTAATGACCCAATGCTTATCGTAAATATGTCTGTTTGGGAAGGTATTGATGCCTTAAAAGAGTATGTTTATAATTCAGATCATATAAAAGTGTTTTTAAAACGTAAAGAATGGTTTGAAAAACCTACCAATGCACATATGGCTCTTTGGTGGATTGCCAAAGGGGAATTTCCAACAGCAAAAGAGGGTAAAAGGCGTTTGGAATATTTACAAGCTAATGGCAGTACTGATTACGCTTTTACTTTTAGTAAAATAGAAGCACCAAAATTATAGATTGAATTCATTTTGAAAAAAATCACACAAATAGTAGCAATTCCATTCATTTGGCTGGTTCGTTTTTATCAGATAGCAATTTCACCATACACACCAGCTACTTGTAGGTATTCACCTACCTGTTCTCATTATACGGTAGAAGCTTTACAAAAACATGGTGTTTTAAAAGGAGGTTGGTTGGCGCTTAAACGAATTTTTAGCTGTCATCCTTGGGGTAAAAGCGGTTACGATCCTGTGCCAGATCCAAATTCTAAAAACAACAAATAAAGAACTCAACAATAAAATCTATATTTACATCTTAAATTTAATATATGAACTTTTTACTATCCATTGATTGGAATTTTAACCCAGACCTCTTTAAAATTGGCTCATTCCCCATTAAATATTATAGTTTAATGTATGTGCTGGCGTTCGTTATTGGTTTGCAATTAATGAAGCGGATTTTTATAAAAGACAATATTCCTTTAGAAAAATTAGATTCCATATTCATATATACAGTTATTGCCATGTTAATTGGTGCTCGAATGGGGCACTATTTATTTTATGAAGATGAATATACATGGGCAGAAGTATTTTTACCGTTCAGATTGAACCCATTTGAGTATACTGGTTATAGAGGATTGGCGAGTCACGGAGCGGCAATAGGTATTATTATTGCCATGTATTTTTATAGTAAAAAAGTAGTAAAAAAACCTATGTTATGGACCTTAGATCGGTTGGTGATACCAACAGCTTTAGGTGCCATGTTTGTACGTTTAGGGAATTTGTTTAATTCTGAAATTGTAGGTAAAGCTACAGGTTCAGATTTTGGATTTAAGTTTATCCGAAATGATATTAGTGAATATCAGGCGCTTAGTGTTACGAAAGCAGCCAATGTGAATGAGGCCTATAAATTTATTGCTACGAAATCGCGCTATAAAGAAATATTGGCAGAAGTTCCTAATAGATACCCAACACAGTTGTATGAGGCTGCTGGTTATTTAGTTACCTTTTTGATTTTGTGGTATATCTATAGAAAAACAGATAAGAAGGAAAAATTAGGATATATTTTTGGTGTTTTTATGGTCATGCTTTGGTCCATTCGTTTTATCGTAGAATTTTTCAAAGAATGGCAAGGTGGTTTAGAAGATTGGATAGACGTAAGTATCAAATTAAATACAGGCCAGTTATTGAGTATCCCTTTAGTTTTAATAGGTTTTTTCTTTATGTTTAGGAAAGTTAAAAAAACTTAAGCTAAATTACTGAAAACAAGCCACTTGAGTGAAGTGTTAAAATTATGTTAACTTTGTGTTAACTAATTCTAATAACAAACACTCAAATTTATGAAAACAAAAAATTATTTATTTATTGTATTCGTACTATTTTCACTGAGCTCTTTTGCTCAATCCTATACCGTAAGCGGTGTTGTAAGTGATAATAGTAATGAACCCTTACCTGGAGTTTCAATTGTTGTGCAGGGTACAACAACAGGAACAACAACAGATTTTGACGGAAACTATTCATTGGAGGTTACCAATGGTAACATTTTAGTGTTCACTTTTGTTGGCTTTGAAACACAACGCATAACTGTTAATGGTCAAACCGAAATTAATGTGACCTTGCAAGCGGGTGTCGCTCTTGATGAAGTTGTTGTGGTTGGAACAAGAAACCCAAACAGAACGGTAGTAGACAGTCCTGTTCCCGTTGATATAATTGACGTAGCAGAGTTAACCACAAATGGGCCACAAGTTAATTTAAATCAGATTTTAAATTATGTAGCACCTTCGTTTACCTCAAATACACAGACAATTTCTGATGGTACAGATCATATTGATCCAGCATCATTAAGAGGATTGGGACCCGATCAAGTTTTAGTGTTGATAAACGGTAAAAGAAGGCACAATTCTTCCCTTGTAAATGTGAACGGTACTTTTGGTAGAGGAAGTGTAGGGACAGATTTAAACTCTATTCCCGCTGCTGCTATCAAACGATTGGAAGTATTACGTGACGGTGCAGCTGCACAATATGGCTCTGATGCCATTGCCGGTGTAATAAATATCGTACTGAATGATAATGTGAATGAACTCAACGTGAAAGTTTCATCAGGAGCAAATTTTAGTAAAAATGCAAATGACCAAACTGGTGGAGTTGATGGTGAAACAATTAATTTAAGTGCGAGCTACGGATTACCTTTAGGTGATAAAGGTGGTTTTATAAACTTTACTGGTGATTTTGACTATCGAGATGATTACGGTAGAATGAAGGAATGGGAAGGAGATGTTTTTAATTTGTATAATACAGTAGAAAGATTCGCTGCAAATGATGGTTATAATCTTTCTAGTCTGTTAGATGATGATGTTAATGATGTTATCTTTTATGGAAACCAAGCGGGTTTAAATCTAGACCCTGGTGCCACTAAAGCCGAACTTCAAGGTATTTTATCTGCCGATAATACGAACGCTGAATTGTCAGCACGCGGTTTAGAACGTAGTGATTTTAACATGAGAGTGGGTCAGTCTGCTTTACGCGGAGGTCGCTTTTTTGCGAATTTCTCATTGCCGTTAGATGACAATGGAACGAAATTATATTCGTTTGCAGGTATTGGTTCAAGAACAGGTAATTCGGCAGGATTTTATCGATTGCCAAATCAGAGTAGAACCTATACACCGGCTTATATTAATGGTTTTTTACCAGAAATTAATTCGAAAGTTGACGATAAATCGATTGCTGTTGGTATTAAAGGAAAACTATCTGATTGGGATGTAGACTTTAGTAATACTTGGGGTAAGAACTCATTTTTATACACTATTGGTAACACATTTAATGCTTCACGACAAAATGCTTCACCTACAACTTTTGATGCGGGTGGATTTGCATTTATACAAAACACGGTTAATTTAGACATTAGCAAATTTCACGAAGATGTTATGTCTGGTTTGAATATTGCATTTGGTGCAGAGTACAGATTAGAAAATTATGATATCGTTGCTGGAGAAGAAGCATCTTATGCACAATATACGGCAACAGGTCAAGCAATAACAGTTTCTACTCAATCACCGTCGAAAGACTTTTTTGGCGCTTCTAGACCTGGAGGATCTCAAGTATTTCCAGGATTTAGTCCAACAAACGAACTGTCGAGAGGAAGAAGTAGTGTTGCTGGATATTTTGATATTGAAGCAGACATAACAGAATCATTTTTAGTAAGTTTTGCTACCCGATTTGAAAATTATTCAGATTTTGGTTCTACCGTAAATTTCAAATTGGCAACCTTGGTAAAAGCGAGCGACAATGTTAATATTAGAGCAGCTTTAAATACAGGTTTTAGAGCGCCCTCTTTACACCAATTAAATTTTAATTCAACATCGACTATCTTTGATCAAAATGGTGACCCTCAGGAGGTAGGTACTTTTGCAAATGATAGTAGAGCCGCAAAATTATTGGGGATTCCACAGTTAAAAGAAGAGACTTCTAGAAGTGTAAGTCTAGGGTTTACTTCAAAATTTCCCGACGCTAATATTAGTGTTACTGTAGACGGCTATTTTGTAGCTATTGATGACAGGGTGGTATATACGGGTCAATTTGAAGGTCCGGGAACAGGTACTGAACTTGATAATTTATTAGCTCAGGCAAATGCCACTGCAGCGTCCTTTTTTGCGAATGCAATAGATACAGAATCGAAAGGTTTAGACCTTGTGATTACGCATAAAGCAGATGTAGGTACCAATATGAAATTAAAGTCAGATTTATCGGCTACTTTTTCAAAAACAAAACAAGTTGGCGCTATTAAAGCTTCAGACGTTTTAGAAAACGCAGGTTTAGTTGGGACTTATTTTCCAGAAGACAGTAGGGTATATTTGGAAGAAGCAGTACCTAGAACAAAATTAGTGTTGTCTAATGCTTTGTCTAGTGAAAAATTTAATATTTTCTTGAGAAATGTCTATTTTGGAGAAGTAACTGAGGCAACAACAACGGTTGCCAATCAACAGGTATTTGGTACAAAAGTGGTAACGGATTTATCATTAGGATACAATTTTTCAGAAAGTATGACTGTAACTATTGGAGCAAACAACTTATTAGATGTATATCCTGATATGGCAGATCCAGCATTCAATAACCGTAGTTCTGGACGTTTTGATTGGTCTAGAAGAGCGCAACAATTTGGAGTTTCGGGTAGATTTCTTTTCGCGAGATTGAGTTTTAATTTGAAATAATACTTAAGAATAAAAGAATAGGTATCAAAAGGGTTATCGTGAGGTAACCCTTTTTGTTATCTAAAGAATTAAAATTGACAAAAACTTTTAGTAATTTGCAAACCTTATTTTAGGGTGATTTCTCTCCGTAAAGAAGGAATTATATACGTAAAATTTAAAATTTTAAAAGAGGATGGTTGTAGAAGAGATTTCATCAGAAAAAGCAATAGCATTAGAACAAAAGTACGGAGCACATAATTACCATCCGTTACCTGTAGTATTAAGTAGAGGTGAGGGGGTTTATGTGTGGGATGTTGAAGGAAAACGTTATTATGATTTTCTATCTGCATATTCTGCAGTAAACCAAGGACATTGTCATCCTAAGATTGTTGATGCCATGACAGCACAGGCAAAAACCTTATCACTCACTTCACGAGCATTTTATAACGACGTATTAGGTAAGTATGAGAAATTTGCCACCAACTATTTTGGTTTTGATAAATTGTTGCCTATGAATACAGGAGCGGAGGCAGTTGAAACAGCTTTGAAAATTTGTAGAAAATGGGCATATGAGGTAAAGGGTATTGATGAGAATATGGCTGAAATAGTGGTCTGTGAAAATAATTTTCACGGTAGAACAACGACTATTATTTCTTTTTCAAATGATCCTGTAGCACGTAAAAATTTTGGTCCATATACCAAAGGGTTTATCAAAATAGAATACGATAATTTAACCGCACTTGAAGCGGTATTAGTAAATAACAAGAATGTTGCTGGATTTTTGGTAGAACCAATTCAGGGTGAAGCAGGTGTTTATGTGCCTAGCGAAGGATATTTATCAAAAGCCAAAGCCTTGTGTGAAAAACACAATGTATTGTTTATTGCAGATGAAGTACAAACAGGAATTGCCCGTACCGGTAAACTATTAGCTGTAAATCATGAAAACGTCGTTCCAGATATCTTAATTCTAGGTAAGGCATTGAGTGGTGGTGCATACCCAGTTTCTGCGGTTTTGGCAAATGATCCGATTATGAATGTTATAAAGCCAGGGAATCACGGGTCTACTTTTGGTGGAAACCCCATTGCTGCTGCAGTAGCAATTGCTGCTTTAGAAGTTGTACAAGATGAGCACTTAGCGGAAAATGCGAATCGATTAGGTGTTATTTTTAGAGAAAAATTGAGTGAATTTGCAAAAACAAATACCTTAATTAACTTAGTTCGTGGTAAAGGGTTATTAAACGCCATTGTAATTAATGATAGTGAAGATAGTTCAACGGCTTGGGATATCTGCTTAAAATTAAGAGATAATGGTCTGTTGGCAAAACCAACACATGGTAATATTATCAGATTTGCACCACCTTTAGTAATGAACGAAGAACAATTAAATGACTGTATTTCAATTATTATCAATACTATAAATTATTTTAAAAAGTAATTAGATGCGATCTTGTAAAGTGTATATGGTTCTGTTCTTTTGCTTTATTGCAGCTAATATTTCTGCGCAAAGCAATCAAGAAGCGGCAATTAAAGAAACAATAGCAGTATTTTTTGATGGTTTACAACGTGGAGATACACTTGTCCTTAAAAAAGCAATCTCTGAAGACCTTGTATTGCAAACAGCATTTATAAATCAACAAGGAGTGTCCGTTTTAAGAACTGAAAATTCGGTCGATTTTTTAAAATCGTTGGCTTCAAAAAATCCAAGTGATACTTGGGAAGAGAATTTACTTTCGTACGCCATTCAAGTCGATGGCAATATGGCACAGGTATGGACGCCTTATGAGTTTTATTTGAACAAAAAATTCAGCCATTGCGGTGTAAATTCTTTTCAATTATTTAATGATGGAACTGTTTGGAAAATTATTTATATAATTGACACCAGAAGAAAACAGGACTGTGTTAAATAAATTCTACTAATTTTATATTTATGACAAAACGCATTGTAAATAAGTTAACACTTGATGATTTTGAATCTGTGAACTCCAATTCAGAATTAAGAGCATTGATCAAAAAAAAGAAAATTGATCTTAATTGGGTTGAAAACAGAATACTATATGAGGAAGAGCTAAAGAAGTTACAAATTGAACTTGTAAAACTTCAGCAATGGGTAGTGAAAAATAAAAAGCGAGTTGCTATAATCTTCGAAGGACGAGATGCTGCTGGTAAAGGAGGGTGTATTCGAAGATTTGCTGAGCATTTAAGTCCTAGAGCCTCGCGTACAGTGGCGCTAAATAAACCCACGGAAATTGAATTGGGTCAGTGGTATTTTAGAAGGTATATCAAAGAACTACCAGAAACGGGTGAAATCGTATTTTTTGATAGAAGTTGGTACAATAGAGCAGTAGTAGAGCCCGTGATGGGATTTTGTACAGAGACGCAGTATAAACAATACATGTTGCAAGTTCCAGATTTTGAGCATATGCTCTATGAAGATGGGATATTGGTTATTAAACTTTGGTTTTCTATTTCAAAAGAAGTACAAAAGGAACGTTTTGATGCACGACTCGGAAACCCGTTAAAACGTTGGAAATTTAGTCCTGTAGATTTAAAAGGGCAAGAGTATTGGGATAAGTATACTTTTTATAAAGATCAAATGTTTAGCAAAACACATACCACCTATAGCCCTTGGATAATTGTAACTGCCAATAACAAAAAGGTGGCGAGATTAGAAAGTATGCGTTATGTATTGTCTCAGTTCGACTATGATGGTAAAGAAGATGCTGAAACAACCCTATTTCCAGATCCAAATGTCGTTATGAGATATCATCGTTCAATCAACCATATAATATGATACCATTTAAATTAAATGAACAAGGAGTTGACAAGTTAAATTCTAAAAAGGGTTTACTTGCACTACTTTCTAGAGAGCCTTACAATCTTTCAAGAGCCTTACGTTATGTAGACTATGAAAAAAGATTAGTAAAATTACAGGTTGAATTGGTACGTCTTCAAACCTGGGCAATTAATAATAATGAACGAATAATTATAATTTTTGAAGGTAGAGATGCTGCCGGAAAAGGTGGAGCTATTCGTAGAATTACTGAACGTATTAATCCGCGTCATTTTAGAATAGTGGCCTTACCTAAACCAAGTGAGGAAGAAAAAACACAATGGTATTTTCAACGATATGTAAATCAATTTCCAAAAGCTGGTGAGATCGTATTTTTTGATAGAAGTTGGTACAACAGAGCTGTGGTAGAACCGGTTAATGGTTTTTGTACACCAGAGCAGTATGCAATTTTTATGAATCATGTAAATAGTTTTGAGCGAATGGTTACTGATTCCGGTATTCGGGTAGTGAAAATTTATATGTCTATCTCTAAAAGAGAGCAAGCGAAGCGATTTACAGACATTAAAAGCAATCCTTTAAAGCAGTGGAAAATGACCGAGGTTGATAGAAAGGCACAAGAATTATGGGACGTTTACACCGATTACAAAAAACGAATGTTCTCCAATACTAAAGATTCGGGGATTCCTTTTAAAATAATCCGTGCGAATAAAAAAACATCAGCTCGGGTGGCGACTATTCAACATATATTAAAGTCAATTCCTTATGACAAAACACTAGAAGTCTAGTTTTAAGTTAAAAAAAAGCCGCTAGTAACTAGCGGCTCTTTTTTTTTATTGAGTTTGTAAGTCCTCTAAAGTTTGACGCAGTAGTTCAGGATCCTGAATCGTGTCCCATCCAAAAAATGAAATAACTCCTACAATAGCTATGAGGTAGAGTATACTGAGAACAATACCAATTAAAGCCATTACTTTTCCAGCTTTTACATTTTCAATTCCTGTAAAATTTTCAGGCGCTTCATTGTATTCATTGGTGGCTTTTTTTCCAACAACTAAGGCAATGGTTCCAAAAATTAAGCCTGGTATCGAGTAGCAACAGCATCCTATTATTGATAAGATTCCCATGACTAATACGAGGGTTGAATTTGGCAGTTTTTGTTTTTCCATGATTTTTTGGTTTTGTTAAATAAATTTAAGAGTATAGTTGATTACCATTATCGCTATGTTTACAATAAAGAGTGTGACTAATAGTTGCGATCCAAATTTAAAGTTAAATTTCAAGTGCAATACTAAAAAGCCAAACAGTAGCATTAGTGTATAAATAGCTGGATACATATAAAAAGCGTCTACAAATTCACCTTTCAAAACGTGAATGAATGAACGTTGCATTCCGCAGCCAATACAGTCAAAATGAAGTAGTTCTTTCCATTGACAGGCCAGCATATGATTTTCCAAAAAAGAAGTGATACTCATACTAATTTTTCATAAAAATAGGAAAAAATATTGGGAACCAATGTGTAAGTATTAATTTTGCAGATATGAAGGAGTTATTTAAAATAGGTGATAAAGTTGCAGTGCTTGATGATACCATTAACGGAGTAGTAGCCGACTTAAATGGGCAGTCAGTTACTATTGAGGCCGATGATGGATTTTTATTAGTATATGATGCGTCAGAACTAGTTCGAGTCGCTATGGATCAGAAAGCGTATTCAAAATATATCGATATTAAAAACGACGCATTATTGGAAAAGGAGTCATCTGATAAAAAAAGAACACCTACTAAACGACTAAAAAGTGGGACACATCCGCCTTTAGAAGTTGATTTACACATTCATCAATTAGTTAAGACAACGAAAGGAATGACTAATTTTGATATGCTAACATTACAAGTAGAAACTGCTAGGAGACAGTTAGATTTTGCGGTTCGAAAGAAAATACAACGTGTCGTTTTTATTCACGGGGTAGGTGAAGGTGTGTTACAACAAGAATTGACGTATTTGTTTAACAGATATCATGTTTCGGTAAGTCAAGCTTCCTTTCAGAAATATGGAATGGGTGCCACAGAGGTATATATTTACCAAAATCAATAATCTGATAAGCCTTAAATAGGTTCTTCTTCAGTAATGGTTACGCTTTTTGTCAATACGCCATAATCGAAAGTATCAAAGCTTCTCGAACCACGATTTGAGCTATTTAGCACCAATATATTGATGGTAAAGTTTGAAGTATATGTTTCGTAATATACATTTAAATCTCTCTCAGGAATTTCACTTAACGGAGTTGAATCATCGGCATCTAAATAGTTCTTTACACCATCTAAATCATCATCAGAAGTTATTGACTCCTGTCGCGTAGGTGTTCCATCACCATCATCATCAGCATCTAAATAGTTGGGTATTCCATCCGCATCGGTATCATCATTTGTAGGGTCTCCATCGCCATCAACATCCTCATCCTTTGTAAGTACATTGTCGTTATCATCATCAAAATCGATATAGTCAGGAACACCATCAGCATCGGTATCATCATTCGTAAGATCTCCATCACCATCAATATCTTCATCTGCTGCCGTTACATTATCTGAATCGTCTTCAGTTAATATGGTAGTAACTATCAAATCACCACTTCCCGTCCATTCACTGATAATTTTTGGGGTTGTGGGAGGTACATTTTGACAGAAATAACCAGAAGAAGGGACAGCGTCTTCCAAGGTTCTGTAAATAACGGTATTACTACCCGTTTCACTTAAAGTAATTGTTTGATTGGTTCTAACGGTAGTTAAAAAATCATCAGACACATTGTCTAATTGCACAATTAACGTTTCATTTTCATTGACTTTATAAAGTAAAACGTCACCACAATCATTGATGTCAGCATCAGAAAAATCAAAATTAATGACATCAATATTACCATCATTACATGCAAGCGTGCTGAGTGCAATTATAAAAAGCAGTATTTTTTTATACATTTAAAACAAACTTAAGTTGTTGATAGTTACAATAGTTAATTCAAGAACGCCGTCCGCGCTCTTTGTCGAGATCTCATGACGAGGGTTTGATATGCACAAAAATAACACTTTTACTAAGCAGAATAAAAATACTTGATGTTAATTTTAATTACTTTTGCATAAGATTAGAAGGTAATGACAACAATTTATTTAGATAATGCTGCAACAACACCAATAGATAGCGCCGTTATTGAAACAATGATGAAGGTAATGTCTGAAACTTTTGGAAACCCTTCGTCAACACATCAATTTGGTAGAAAGGCCAAAACGCTGGTTGAAGAGGCTCGTAAGGATATAGCAAAACACTTTAATGTAACGGCTGGTGAAATTGTTTTTACCGCAGGTGGTAGTGAAGCTGATAATTTGATTTTGAAGAATGCCGTACAAAATTTAGGGGTACGACATATCATATCTTCAAAAATCGAACATCACGCGGTGTTACACACCATTGAAGCAATTGCTGAAGAATTTGACGTTAAAGTGAGTTATGTAAATCTTCATGAGAACGGTGATGTTGATTATAAACATTTAGAAGCCTTACTTCAAAACAATTCAGAGAAAACGCTGGTTAGTTTAATGTATATCAATAATGAAATTGGTAACCTCTTGGATTTAGAAAAGGTATGTAATTTATGTGTTGCTAATAATGCTCTTTTTCATTCTGATACGGTACAAGCAATTGGTCATTACCCTATAGATTTGCAAAAGACCCCCATCGACTTTATGGTGGCAAGTGCACATAAATTTCACGGTCCAAAGGGAGTCGGGTTCGCGATTATAAAAAAAGGTTTCGGAATTAAACCATTGGTAGTTGGAGGAGAGCAAGAGCGTGGTGCAAGAGCAGGAACTGAAAATGTACACAACATTGTAGGGATGCAAAAAGCGTTGACAATTGCAATGGATACTGTAGTAAAAGATGTAGCTTCTATTAATCGTTTGAAACAGTATTTTATAGATAAACTAGTAAATTTAAGTCCTGATATTCAGTTTAATGGGTGTTCTGGAGAATCAAGTACAAGTTCATGCCTTATTTTAAATGTCCGTTTTGCAAAGGAAATTCCTATGTTTTTATTTCATTTAGACTTAAAAGGAATTGCAGCTTCTGGAGGAAGTGCTTGTCAAAGTGGTAGCAATAAAGGGTCTCATGTGTTGAATACCATTTTACCTAAAGAGGAGGCAATGAAAACTTCGGTGCGTTTTTCGTTCAGTAAATGGACTACCAAAGAAGAACTAGATGATACGCTAGGAGTAATTAGGGACTTGGTTTAAATTATTTTTCAGATAAAATAGCGATGGCAAAAGTATATAATTGGGGCATAATCGGATTGGGGAAAATAGCACATAAATTCGCTCAGGATTTGTTGTTGGTTGAAGAAGCGAATTTATTCGGTGTGGCTTCAAGAGATATTGATAAAGCAACAATATTCGCCAGTAATCATAAAGCTCAAATAGCTTATGGCTCGTATCAAGAGCTAATGAATGACCCCAATATTGATGTTGTTTATATTGCAACACCTCATATCTTTCATTGTAAATATACCATCATGGCATTAGAAGCAGGAAAAGCCGTGTTGTGTGAAAAGGCATTTGGTATGAATAGGAGTCAGGTTGAGCGTATGATTGCTAAATCTAAAGAGAAAAACCTCTTTTTGATGGAAGCCTTATGGACTCGTTTTTTACCAAGTACAGAGAAATTATTACAGTTGTTGCAGAATGATAGTATCGGAGATTTAAAATCAATGCGGGCAGATTTTGGCTTTAAAGCCGATTTCGATCCGAACAAGCGTCTATTTAATAAACAATTAGGGGGTGGTGCTTTGTTGGATATTGGATTGTATCCTGTTTTTCTAAGTTTGTTAACATTGGGTATTCCGAAAGAAATAAAAGCCATGGCAACCATGTCAAGTACTGAAGTTGATAGTTCGTGTGTTATGTTATTTAACTATGCTGCTGGGCAAACAGCTATTTTAGATGCGAGCCTAGTTGCTTCTACGCCTTTAGAAGCTTGGTTGCATGGAGATACGGGTTCTTTAAAATTACACAACCCATTTCATCATACCAAAGAGATATCTTACTATAAAGGACATGATTTTGTAGAAACGTTTCATGAAGAAATTATAGGGAATGGTTACTATTATGAAATAATTGAAGTCGTAAATTGCTTAGCAACAGGTAAAATAGAAAGTGATAAAATGCCATTGTCTTTTAGTTTGGATTTTATCACTTTATTAGATGCTGTTCGAGAAAAAATTGGATTGACCTACTAATCTCTATGTCTAGAATTTGGTCGACTCGCGTTTGACTTATTCTTATTTTTCCCTTTCCAGTTGCTATTTCCCGATTTGGATGAATTTTTGTGATGTGGCTTATTACGCTGTTGTTTTGGTTTTGAATCATCACTAACATCATTCGATTTAAAATCTACAAACGGGTGTTCTGTAATTACCGGAATTTTTTGATTGATTAACTTTTCAATATCCTTTAAATAAGGACGTTCATCTCTGTCACAAAAAGAAATTGATTTACCACTAGCACCAGCTCTACCCGTTCTACCAATACGGTGAACATAGGTTTCAGAGATGTTTGGTAAATCGTAATTAACTACATAACTCAAACTGTCTACATCAATTCCTCGAGCAGCAATGTCAGTTGCTACCAATACTTTGGTGTAGCCACTTTTAAAATTCTGCAATGCTTTTTGTCGTGCTACTTGCGATTTGTTACCGTGTATAGCCTCCGCTTTTATGCCTTCTCTATCTAATAATTTTACAATTTTATTAGCACCGTGTTTGGTACGTGAAAACACCAGTGTGGCGTCAAAAATTTGTGTATTAATTAAATGAACTAGTAGTTTTATTTTTGCACTTTTAGAAATAAAATATACTTCTTGGCTTACTTTCTCAGCAGTTGCTTGTTCTGGTTTGATCGTTACACGATCATAATCACCTAAAATTTTTCGAGACAGCTCAACAATACTTGGTGGCATGGTTGCTGAAAAGAAGAGCGATTGACGTTTGGTAGGTAATTTTGCAATGATTTTTTTGATATCATGAATAAAACCCATATCTAACATTTGATCGGCTTCATCAAGCACAAAATATTGAACATCTCTAAATGTAATAAATCCTTGTTGCGCTAAGTCTAATAATCGACCTGGAGTAGCTACTAAAATATCAACGCCGCTTTTTAATACTTTCACTTGTGCGGCTTGTTTAACACCTCCAAAAATAACCGTATTTTTTATACCGGTATACTTTCCATAGGCTGTAAAACTTTCACCTATTTGAATAGCTAATTCACGAGTGGGAGTAACAACGAGTGCTTTTATTTTTCGCTGCTTCGTGTTTAGATTGATGTTGTTGTAAATATGTTGTAAAATAGGGATCGCAAATGCTGCAGTTTTACCGGTACCTGTTTGTGCGCAACCTAGTAAATCTTTATTGCGAAGTAAAATAGGGATTGCTTGTTCTTGTATTGGGGTGGGATGTGTATAGCCTTCATCGTTCAATGCTTTTAGTACAGGCTCTATTAATTGTAAGTCTTTAAATGTCATATATTAAAATAAGCGGCAAAGGTATGATAATTGAATGGAACGCACTATTTATATTGGCTTTATAAAAGAATGTGGCTAGTTGAGAAGTGATAAATCGGCCTTCATATTCCATAAAAAAAGCCGAAGGTTTACTTCGGCTTTTTAATATTATTTTTTCTTTTTTTGTTGTGCTTGTTGTTCTTGTGCTTGCTTCATAGCGTCATCGATACGTTGTCTGAATTTGCTTTTCTTTTTCTGTGGTTTCGCCTTATTCTCTTGAATTTGTGCGTGTATTTTGTCCTCGTCAATGACGTAGTTTTTAATCACTAACATAATTCCTATCGTTAGTAAGTTAGAAACAAAATAATACAAACTCAAACTACTCGCATAGTTATTAAAGAAAAACAACATCATTATTGGTGATAGATACATCATCATCTTCATCATTTTCCCCATATCTGGCATCCCTTCTTGTGTTGGTGGCTGCATATTGGCTTGTTGACTCTGGGTCATACGCATATAAAAGAAAATAGCAACTGAAGCCAATATTGGAAATAAACTAACGTGATCTCCATAAAAAGGAATACTAAAGGGCAACTGTGCTACCTTATCATACGATGACAAGTCAGTAGCCCATAAGAAGCCTTTTTGACGCAATTCTATATTGGAAGGGAAAAATCGAAATAAGGCAAAAAACACGGGCATTTGAATTAAAGCTGGGATACACCCAGAGAGTGGGCTCACACCTGCTTTTCGCTGTAAAGCCATGGTTTCTTGCTGGCGCTTCATTGCGTTTTCTTTACCAGGATACTTCTCATTAATAGCTTTCATTTCAGGTCGCAATACCTTCATTCTAGCACTTGAGAGGTATGATTTGTAAACCGCAGGTGACATGATGATTCTAACAATGATGGTCATTAAAATAATAATCAACCCATAATTAGTCATAAATGAACTTAAAAAGCTAAATACAGGGATGAAAATAATTTTATTTATCCATCCAAAAATACCCCATCCTAAATCTACAACCTCCTTTAAATCAGTACCTTTATATGCTTTTAATGTTTTATAATCATTAGGACCATAATACATATTCATAGTATAGTTCAACTCACCACTTTTCATATCTAAAGGTGTGTTGATGCTAAATTGTTTGGTGAAAACTGTATCAATTTTTTCATCTTCCACCAAGTTTTTAGAAACTATTTTGGCATCAGTAAAAGGTGTTTCCGACATTAAAATAGAAGAGAAAAAATGTTGTGTAAAAGCTACCCAATCAACATCATTTTGTATATCCTCATCGTTTGCCGATAAATAATCTACATCATCATCAGCTTTAAAGTAGTAATAAGAGTACATGTTTTCTGAACTCAAACTTTTTTCATTTCTAAAAGCCTTTAAATCCCAATCTAGGTTTATGTTTTGTGATGTATTGATGATGTTGTTTAAACCTTGTGAGCGAATGGCGAAATCAAGCATGTAGTTATTTGGCTTGATTTCATAGTAATATTCTAAATAGCGGTTGGTGTCTACTTTCAATTTCATAGAAAGAATTTGACGATCCCCATTTTTAGTTAAGGTAGGTTGAAAAAATAAATCTTTAGTATTTAAAATTCTTTTATCTGTAGTCCCAAAATTAATATTAAAAGACGCATTGTTGTCTTTTATTAAATACAATGGTTTTTGGTCGTAGGTTTTATAATTTTTGAGCTCAACTTCCGTAATTTGGCCCCCTTTATTACTTACCGTTACTTTTACAAGTTCATTTTCAATTACAGTTTCATTTGCTTTCGCAGAAGGCAATGTTGCACTATAAGCAAAAGCACCTAATTCATTCTGTACATTAACTAAGGCGATAGAATCACTAGGATTCACTGCTGTAATAGGAGTAGGTTCTTCTGGATTGTTTGTAGTATCTGCCTGTTGAATTTTTTGAATTGAATCTTGAACTTGTTCGGTTCTTTGTTGTTGTAATTCTTCTGGAGTTGGTTGGTTGGTATAAAAATACCACAACATAATGGCTCCTAATAAAACAAATCCGATAAGTGAATTGAGATCAAATTTTTTTTCTTCCATAATTAAAAATGCCAGATTGACATGTGTAGTTAGCTATTAGTATCAATTAAATAAGACAAACAGTCAAAAGCTGATTTTAACTTTTAGACAGCGCGAAAGTATAAAAAACAAGCCATATAGCCTTTGTTTGTTTGCTTTTTTTATCAATATTCTAACAGAAAAACGAGGTTTTATTTAGTTACTTTTTTTTACTTGTAGAGGTACTTCAAATAGCATTCCAAAAACCTAACACAATTTTTTGACAGCCTGGGCGAGTTTATCGGCTGCGTCAATATTGTTTCGAAACCATAATTCTGGTTCAATCAGTTCTAATTCTGCCAGTGCTATTTGATTGTTGTTGTCCGTGAATAAATCAACTCGGGCATAAATAGGTTTTGGTTCGCAAGCATTCACTGTTTTTTCGGCAAAGGTAATTTCTTCGATAGTGGGTGAGTAACTATGTACAGTTCCTCCGAAATCATCTTGTACTCTAAAATCTCCTTTTTTAGCTATTTTTAAAACACCGTGTGTATACTTTCCTGCAATTAATACCAAAGAAATTTCTCCTTTATTGACAATATTGTATTGAAAGGGTTGTAACATCATCGCTTCTTTTGAAATCAGTGTTTTGAAGATGGTTTCATGTTCAGCAAGGTTGTTTTTAGTTAATTTATAAGTATGTCTAGCCGCGCCAGAAATCACAGGTTTTAACACGGTCTCATCAAAGTTGTGTTGGTCATAAAGTGCGTCTAAAGTAGTCTGCTCTCCAACCTCAATAAATGTAGTAGGTGCGCAATGGATATTCTTATGTGCGAGATCTTGTAAATAGTGTTTGTCGATATTCCAACGAATAATTCGTTCAGGGTTTAATAGTTTTGTTTGCTTACTCACAAAGTTTAACCAATCAGAAAATTCGTCAAAGCGATCAAAGTAATCCCATGTAGATCTAAACAATATAAATTGGGTAGTAGACCAATCAAAATCGGCATCATCCCAAGCTAGCCTTAGTGTTTTTAACCCTTGTTTTTCGAGGGCTTTTACTACAAGATTATCTTCTAATAAAACGTTTAAAATATAATCATTTGTAGCTTTTGGATTTACATACCTAGCATCTGTCAGTACAACTATATCAATTACTTTCATGCAGATTTTATTATTGGGATACGTTTATAGGGCTTTAATTTCTTTTGCAGTAAATTGTATTAGTTGGTCGAAAAACTCACTAAAATCATTTTCAAAATCAATATAGTGTAGTTGAAGGTCTTCAACTGCCAAATGCATTTGAGATTTGTTTTTGGTACGTCTATTCATACCTTCTAACACCTTTGCTATTCCTTCAATGGAGGCGTAATTTAACAACCAATTATCTTGAATCATATACGGCATCAAGTGTTTGGTTTTAACAGGGAGTAATTCGTAATTTTTGGTTAATAATTGATAAAAACTCTCGGTATAGCTACGTAAAGGAATCGCACTGTAATTCGACCAATTTTTGGCCAGAAAGTGATCGTATAAAATATCTATAATTACACCATCATAATGATTGTATCTGGCGTGGAGCCTTCGTTTACTTCGTCTTACTATTTTATGTGAATCTGTAAAAGAGTCTATTTGTCGATGCAATAGAATTCCGGCCTGAATTTCTTGCGGTAAATGCGTGTATTTATTGCCAACAATGGCGTCGGCAATAAAATTTCCAATTTTAATATTTTCATTTTCATCGGAGAGATAAATATGTGCTAAAAAATTCATAGTGTGAAAATAGTAATAAAAAAATAACTCCGTTCATATGAAAGGAGTTGTTTTTATTTTATGAGTAGTGTAATTTATTGCGGATCAACAAACTTCCATCGCATTCTGCCAAATAATTCAAGAAGCTCCTCTTTTACACTTGCTTTACAGATCATAAATTCATAATTACCATTATTGGTAATTAACACCACTAACTTTTTCTTGTCAAGCTGTGGCTTTAAACTTTGTAAATAAGAATTGGTCCAATCTTTTGGGTAAACTGATCTAAAGTGAAGTCCTTTAGCGTACTTCATCTTAGATAAATATTTTTTGGTTTCTTTGGCATCTTCACCATACCCCATAAGTCCTTGGTAGGTTAAAATTCGATGTAGAGCAATTTTAAAATAGTCTATTTCAGTATCAGCGTTTGTCCAATCTTTTAAATATTGATTTGGTTCTAATACAATTTTACCTTGAAAATTAGGTTTGTCCCAATTTGGATAAGAACGTACAGCATAATCTTTATGTACAAAATCAAACTTTTGTGGATCTGTTAATGACAACCAAGCTTTTTCGGTAATTTCATCTCTTTCTTCGGTAGTGTAAAATGATCTTCCTAAAATATTTACGATATCAGATATCGTTTCTTTGGTGATATTTAGACCCTCGAAACTAGGCTTTTCTTTTTTATATTCCTTAACGCGACTTTTAAACTTTATAATTGTGTAATCAGGCTCTTGATCTTGTGCAAAAGCACAAAAACTAGAAAAAATAAAAACCAATATTAGTAACCAATACTTCATTATTAATCTATATTCATAATTATTACTGATGGTCATGCAAAAACCGTTCTAATGTAGAACGGTTTTTAGGTTAGTTAAGTATGTCTAAAAAATATTAAGGAGCTACTAGTTCCCACTTAATTTTCTCAAACAATTTGGTCAACTCTTCTTTTTTATCAATTTTACAAACAATGATATCGTAGTAACCTTTTGTTACGAGCGCTACTAAGCCTTTTTTTGCCAATTCTATATTCACTGATTCAAGGTAGGAATAAGCCCAATCATCGTCGTCAGGTTCTTCTAATTTTATGTCTTTTGTAACCAACAGCTCATTAAAGGATGATTTTACTGAAGAGACATCATCTGCATACGACAATAAACTATAATGATTTAAAATTTGATTCAACGCAATTTGAAAATATGGGAATTCACTATCATTAATAGTCCATTCAGTAAGATACGGATTGGGTTCTAAAACCATTTCTCCTTTTGAATTTGTTTGCCCCCAACTTTTATTTGTTTTGATGGCAAAATCTTTATAAACAAAATCAAACATTTTCGGTTGGGTAAACGCCAACCATGCTTTGTTGATTATTTCTGTTTTTTCTTTTTTATTGTATAGGCTATCACTTAAGAGGTCAATAATATTGGTGACTAGCTCTTTGCTAACGCCAAGTTCTTGAGTTCTAGGAGAGTCATTTTTATACTTATATATTTTACTACTGAAGGTTATTTTGGAATAATCCGTTTGCCCAAATGTAGCGAAGGATAAAGCGAAAAATGCTAAGTAGAGGAGTAATTTTTTTACCATAAATACCTTTTAGTTGAACTTCATTTTATTAAAATTTTGATACTACTATACAATAGTATAACAACTTGCTATTTATTGTTCCTACCATAAAGTTAAACTTTATTATAAGATTTTACAAAAATATCTCAAATAATTTACAATCTAAAATAAAAATGCAACTATAAATAAGCCTGGTAATCAAGCAAATATATAAAAAAAATTATGATTAGGGGTTCATAGCACCTGCAATGTACAAAAAATAGCAGGTAAAAGTATTGAAATCAATAAATGCCCACAATTTTCTAATGAATGGTTTACTATTTAGAATAAATGAATAAAACTAGTGAATTAACCATTCAACATTACTGGCATCACAAGCATCGTTACCTTTTCACCTTCTTCTAAACCGTCTATTGGTGTTAAAATACCGGCTCTGTTTGGTAAAGACATCTCCAACAAAACTTCATCAGAATTTAAATTACTCAACATTTCCGATAAAAAGCGCGAATTGAATCCAATTTGCATATCGTCACCTTCATAATTACACTGCAAACGCTCATCCGCTTTATTTGAAAAGTCCAAGTCTTCTGCAGAGACATTCAGTTCAGTACCCGCCATTTTTAAACGAATTTGATGGGTTGTTTTACTAGAGAAAATAGAAACTCTTCTTACAGAATTTAAAAAAGAACTTCTTTCTAGGGTTAGTTTATTCGGATTTTCTTTAGGAATTACGGCGTCATAGTTTGGATACTTACCGTCAATTAGCCTACATACCAATACACTAGAGTCAAAAGTAAACTTCGCATTGGCTTCATTATATTCAATCGTCACATCCTCACTAGAATTTGCTAAAATACCCTTCAATAAGTTTAAAGGTTTTTTAGGCATAATAAATTCTGCAACCTCATTAGCAGCAATATCCGTTCTCACATATTTTACTAATTTATGTGCATCTGTGGCAACGAAAGTCAGACTTTCGGTTGAAAACTGAAAGAAAACACCACTCATTACAGGTCTCAAATCATCATTACCAGAAGCGAATATTGTTTTAGTTATGGCTGTTGCCAAAATGTCACCAGCAATGGTAGTTACGCTAGGTGCTTCTAGTTCAATCGCTTTTGGAAATTCTGCTCCATCAGCATAAGCCAAGGCATATTTACCACTGTCAGAACTAATTTCAATTGTATGATTATCTTCAACAACAAAAGTCAGGGGTTGTTCAGGAAACGTTTTTAAGGTGTCTAACAACAATCGAGCAGGTACTGCTATTGAACCTGTTTCATCAGCTTCAACTGCAATTGTTGTACTCATAGTTGTTTCTAAGTCGGAGGCAGAAATTTTAAGTTGATTATTACTTAAATCAAACAAAAAATTATCCAAAATAGGTAAGGTATTATTACTATTAATTACGCCACTAAGTATTTGAAGTTGCTTTAATAATTGAGTACTTGAAACTATGAATTTCATTTATAGTGTTTTTTTTTTAATGGAATACAAATATATTTTATTTAAATGAAGCTACAAAAAAATAATTCAGCTCAATTTTAGAACTTAATAACAAAATGTTAAGGTTTTCATAATTAGTTTATGATTGCTAATTTTTATGTTTAGTTTTGTTTGCAACAGTTAGCTTAAACGACTCTATGAAATACTACCTACCTTGCTTTTTTTTACTCTTTATTTGTACGTTTGGGATTGCACAACGTCCCGTTAAACCTTCTTCTTCTGAAATATATGAGTCCGTTGAAAAATTGAATTTTTTAGGTTCAGTGTTATATGTCGCGGCGCATCCTGATGATGAAAACACACGATTGATTTCTTATTTTTCCAACCACTTAAATGCTAGAACTGCTTATTTGTCCTTAACACGAGGTGATGGAGGACAAAATTTAATTGGTCCAGAAATACGTGAGTTTTTAGGTGTTATTCGTACACAAGAATTATTGGCTGCTCGTGGTGTAGATGGAGCTGAACAGTTTTTTACTAGGGCAAATGATTTTGGATATTCGAAACATCCTGATGAGACCTTAGCAATTTGGAATAAAGATGCCGTGTTAAATGATGTTGTTTCTCGTATTCGAAATTTTAAGCCAGATATCATTATCAATCGCTTTGATCATCGTACAGCAGGAACTACACATGGACATCATACATCTTCGGCACTATTGAGCATGGAGGCCTTTGATTTAGCGAATGACAGTAACTATAAAACCCATAAAGGATCTACAGATTTATGGCAACCCAAACGTCTGTTTTTTAATACTTCGTGGTGGTTTTATGGCAGTGAAGATAAATTTGAAAAAGCGGATAGAAGCAAGCTTTTGAATTTTGATATTGGGTTGTACTACCCTTTAAACGGACTCTCAAATAACGAAATTGCTTCTTTAGCGAGTAGTCAACATTTGAGTCAAGGTTTTGGGCGATTAACAACTCGTGGAACCGAGCAAGAGTATATTGAATTTTTAAAAGGCGACTTCCCTAAAGATAAAGCAAATGTATTTGACGGTATAGATACCTCGTGGAATCGGGTAGAAGGCGGTGCTGCAATTGGTATAATTTTAGAGGAAGTAGCGAAAAACTTTAATTTTAAAGACCCTACAGTTCATATTCCTCAGTTATTGGCGGCATATCAACTCATAGAACAATTAAAAGATACTCATTGGAAAGAAATTAAAAGTGCAGAAATAAAAAATGTGATTGCTTCGTGTATGGGGTTGTTTTTAGAGGTTTCGGCTACAGATAATTATGCCATTCCAAATGGAAAAGAAACACTAAATATTGAAGCCATTAATCGCAGTGGTTTAAAGGTAGAATTAGAAGGAATCCATTTTGAAGCGATTAACTCATCACTTTTTTCAGGTTCTCAACCCCTAGAAAACAACGAAAAATTCACCCTTAAAAAAGATATTACCATTCCTTCAAATACCAAATACACAACCCCTTATTGGTTATTAGAAAAAGGGAGTTTGGGTATGTATCACGTTGCAGATGAAACACTTATAGGTCTGCCAGAGAACAAGCATTTAAAGCTAAGGTTTAACTTAGTTATTAATGGTGTGCTAATTGATTTTGAAAGACCAATTGTACGTCGCTATTCAAAACCTGATAAAGGGGAACTGTATCAACCTTTTGAGATTGTACCTGAGGTTACAGCGAGCGTTGTAGATAAAATAATCATTTTTGCCGATGATTCACCAAAAGAAGTGGCGGTAAAAGTAAAAGCTACAAATGAAAACCTGAGTGGAAAAGTAGCGTTGAATTACCCCAAAGATTGGAATGTTTCACCAGTAGCTGTTGATTTTAAAATTGCACAAAAAGGAGGTGAGCAAACCATCTATTTTACGGTGAGTCCTCCAAAAAATCAAAGCGAAGGAAAAATTGCCCCAATAGTTACTATTGGTAATGCTATTTACACAAAAGAATTGGTAGCAATAAATTATGACCATATTCCGAAACAAGCAGTTGTACTGCCATCAGAAAGTAAGGTTGTACGTTTAAATATTCAAAAGAAAGGTCAAAAAATTGCCTATATTCAGGGTGCAGGTGATAATATCCCTGAAAGTTTGAGACAGATCGGATATACCGTTGTTGAATTAAAGAGCGATGAAGTTTCAGGAACGAATCTTCAAAGTTTTGATGCTATTATAGTGGGTATTAGAGCTTATAATATAGACGAACGAGCAAAATATTATCAAAAACAATTGCACGCCTATGTTGAAAACGGAGGCACCTTACTTGTTCAGTACAACACAAATAGAGGATTGAAGGTTGATCAAGTGGCTCCACTAGATTTACAATTGTCTAGAGACCGGGTTACCGATGAACATTCTAGTGTAACTATTTTGAATTCAGGCCACGAAGCATTAAATTTTCCTAATAAAATAGCTAAAACAGATTTTGACGGATGGGTACAAGAACGCGGTTTGTATTTCCCTGATAAATGGGACGGAGCCTTTACACCATTACTTTCAATGCACGACAAAGGAGAAAGTCCAAAAAACGGCAGCGTCCTAGTTGCTAAATATGGAAAAGGAAATTTTATCTATACCGGACTTAGCTTTTTTAGAGAGTTACCTGCAGGTGTACCAGGGGCATTTAAGCTATATGCTAACTTATTATCTCTAGGAAAAAACTCAACTGAAAAACCAATTAAAAATTAAGATATGTCAGCAAAAAAATATACATGGGATAAATTATATACCATTGTTCTGGTAATGAATGTAATTTACATCGTACTCTTTTATTTTTTAATGCAAATCTTCGCTTCATAATGCAGCAACTAAATTATATTGATTGGATCGTTCTTATAGGAACATTGTTGTTTATTGTTTTATATGGTTCATGGAAAACAAAAGGGCGAAAAAATGCACAAGATTTTATTCGTGGAGGGAACCAATCTAAATGGTGGACGATTGGTTTGTCAGTTATGGCAACACAAGCAAGTGCAATTACGTTTCTGTCTACCACAGGTCAGGCGTATTCTGACGGTATGGGTTTTGTACAATTTTACTTTGGTTTACCCATTGCAATGGTCATTATATGTATGGTTTTTATTCCACTTTACCATCGATTAAAGGTATATACCGCCTACGAATTTTTAGAGAATAGATTCGATTTAAAAACAAGAAGTCTTACGGCAATTTTATTTTTGATTCAGCGTGGTTTAGCGGCGGGAATTACCATTTTTGCACCCGCAATTATTTTGTCGGTTGTATTGGGATGGGATATTATTTATCTGAATATAATTATAGGAATTTTAGTGATAATTTACACCGTTTCCGGAGGGACAAAAGCTGTAACTATTACACAAAAGCAACAAATGTTTGTAATTTTTGCTGGGATGTTGGCGGCTTTATTTATTATTTTAAGTTTAATTCCAGATGAGGTTTCGTTTGCAAAAGCCTTAGATATTGCAGGCGCTAGCGGAAGAATGGAAGTATTAGATTTTTCATTCGATTTAGAAAATAGATATACTGTGTGGACTGGAGTAATAGGGGGTACCTTTCTAATGCTCTCTTATTTTGGTACAGATCAAAGTCAGGTGCAACGGTATTTATCCGGCAAGTCAATGAAAGAAATGCAAATGGGGCTGATTTTTAACGGCCTCTTAAAAGTGCCCATGCAGTTCTTTATTTTATTGGTTGGTGTAATGGTTTTTGTATTCTATCAATTCAACCAAGCGCCATTGAATTTTATTGATGCTTCCACCGAAAAAGTGTTGGCTTCTGAATATTCTCAACAGTATGAAAGTCTTCAAAAGAAACAAAATACCTTGTTTTTGGAAAAGAAGGAGCTGAGTATTGAGTTTTCAAAAAACGAAAATGCAAACACTAGAAAGAAATTAATTCAATTAGATAGTATCGAAAGAGCGCATCGCCTAGAGTCGAAATATTTAATTAAAAGAGCGATTGACAGTTCGTATGCAAATCAATATGATCGGTTAAGTGCTGATTTAAGTGATATAGCTGAAAATAGCGCTGCCTTTAAAGAAAAACAAGCTGAATTGCTTTCATTGTATAAAGATTCTGCAAAAGATACAGAGACGAATGATAGAGATTATATGTTCATTACGTTTATTTTAAAGTATTTACCCAAAGGGTTGATTGGTTTGTTGTTAGCAGTCATATTATCGGCGGCAATGTCGTCAACTGCTTCAGAAATAAATGCCTTAGCAACTATTACTTCTATCGATTTATATTCGAGAAATATGAAAGAAGACAAAGGCGAACAGCATCTTGTAAAAGCAACCAAAGTTTTTACGCTTATGTGGGGAATAATTGCCATCGTTATTGCATGTTTTGCCAATCTCGCTGAGAATTTAATTCAACTGGTAAATATTATCGGCTCTATTTTTTATGGGAATGTATTGGGTATTTTCTTATTGGCTTTTTTCTTGAAGTTTGTTAAAGGTAATGCTGTTTTTATTGCCGCATTAATTACGCAGGTTATTGTTATTATAGGTTGGTATTTAGATTGGATGCCTTACCTATGGCTGAACTTGTTTGGTTGTGTATTGGTCATGTTAATAGCCATCATTTTACAACAATTTTTTAAAAAACCTACGAATTCGTTGGTTTAGAACACTATCTGTAAAAAATAGTAGTTTTATAGGTATAAAATAACCGAATTTGACTGCAAAAAGGAAAATATTTTTAGGGCTTTTGGGCACACTAGTTTTCTTGATAGGCTATGTGGTCTATTTGCTTTTTATAGCGCCAAGCACGAATTTACAATCTATTTATCTGATTCCGAAAGATGCTGTTTTTGTAGTTGAAACACAAGAACCCATTGCTGCTTGGGAGGAGATTCGTGAAAGTGACGTTTGGAAACACCTACAGAAAAACGATTATTTTTATGAAATGACAGAAAGTATCCATAAAATGGACACTGTTTTTTATAGTAAAAAGAAACTGTTTGAATACTTTGGTACGCGCTCCTTGTTTTTTTCTGTGCACATGTATAAGCCAAAACAATACGGACTTTTTTATGTAATAGATTTAAAAAGAATAGCAAAGCTCAAGTTATTAAATACTTATTTAAATACCATTTTAAATGATGACTATACACTCAGCAGAAGAACCTATAACGGTCATGAAATTATTGAGCTGTATGACAAAGAGAGTCGAGAAACATTATACCTGTCATTTATAAAAAATCAATTGATTGCATCGTATGTCCATACGCTTGTAGAAGCTTCCATAGACGAATATAGTGCCCCAGTTATTGGACGGAATTTAGATTTTATAGAAGTAAAAAAGAGAGTGGGTTATGATGATATGTTTCGCTTGTATTTGCAATACAGTTACCTGGATGAATACATCCGTTATTTTACGGATACCCCTAAAGAATGGGTACGAATATTAAGTGATCATTTTTTATTTTCTGGTTTTACATTTGATTTAAAAAGTAATAACACCATAACTGCAAATGGGTTTACAAATATGAGTCCAACCACTGTTGGATATCTAAAAGCCTTACAAAAATCGGGTAAAGCCAAAAGAACAATTCCTAAAATTGCACCGAAACGAACGGCCTTATACCTCAGTTATGGTTTTGATAGTTTTGATGAGTTTTATGCAAATTTTGAAAAAATTCAACAAGAAAATCCAGTCGATTTTGAAACCTATACTGCGAGTATTGCAAAAATAGAAAAACAGCTGAAAATTAACATAAAGGAAAATTTTGTGAGTTGGGTTGGTAATGAAATGGCATTATTACAGTTGCAATCTTCCGTTACAAAAGGCAAAAATGACGTGGCCTTGGTTTTTAAAGCTAATGATATAGAAAGTGCCCAGATGAACTTGAATTTTATATTGAGACAAATTAAAAAACGGACCCCTGTTAAATTTAAGCAAATAGACTACGAAGGACATGTTATTAATTTTATGTCTATTAAAGGTTTTTTTAAATTATTGGTTGGCAATTTGTTCAATGAACTAGACAAACCGTATTATACCATAATTGACGATTATGTTATATTTAGTAATAAGCCCAATACCTTAAAGAGCATCATTACTGATTTTAAGACAAAGCAAACGCTTGATACTTCAGAAGATTTTCAACATTTTAATCGGTATTTCGACAAAGAGTCAAGTGTATTTGCCTATATCAATACACCCGTTTTATATGAAAATATGTATGCCTTTGTAGATACCGCCACTAAACAACAAATAGAAGAGAATAAAGATTTTATTATTTGTTTTCCTCAAATAGGATTTCAACTGATTCCATACGCTTCAATGTTTGAAACAAAATTGGTAGTAGATTATCAAGATGCGGCTTTGGTGGAGGGTAAAGATCAGTTTAAGGATAACCAATTGTTTGGACCTTCCATAAGTGGTAGTAAAGTTACCACAAAAAATATATTGGAAGTGGCCACGATATTTAAGGTGAAAAAGATCTATCCAGAAGATTTAAATGCCGATGAATATCTTACAAAATATCCAGACGGAAATCCACATTTGAAAGTGCAGTTAAAAGACGGATTGAAACATGGACGGTATTTTGAATACTATCCAAACGGTGTTGTTAAAATTAAAGGGCGCTATCGCAAAGATATACAAATAGGAGTATGGCGTGCATATGATAAAGAAGGGGGATTAATTAAACGCAAACGGTTTTAATATGCGTAAGGAACAGAAATAACAGGTGTTTTAGTGGGTAACTAGTTTTAATCCTACAATGGAACTTATTAAGGTGACTATAAAAAACAATCTCCAAAATGTAGCAGGTTCTTTAAATAGGATAATTCCTACGAGTACAGTTCCAACGGCTCCAATACCTGTCCAAACAGCATAGGCAGTTCCAATAGGCAGCTCTTGAGTGGCTTTAACTAACAAATACATGCTAATCGCTAAACAAACCAAAAAGCCGATATACCAATAGGTTGTGGCAGCTCCTGTACTTTCTTTAGCTTTCCCAAGGCAAGCTGCAAAGGCTACTTCAAATAATCCTGCTATAATTAATAGAATCCAGTTCATTTTATTCAAATAATTTAATGGTATAGTCTAACAATGCTGTATTTCCCCATTTCCCATGTCCGGGTATCACTATTTTAAGATCGGGATAGCTGCTTTTAATAAGTCGAACGGTCTCTGACCATTGCTCGGGGTTTGCATCTCCTAAATAACCTTTACTGGCATCTGTGGCTTTAAGTAGACAGCCGCCGAACAGCGCCTGGTCTTTTGGGTAATATGCAACGATATTGTCTTCGGTATGTCCTTCCCCGAAATACTGCGCTAAAAAATTGCTTTCTCCAATTTTCATGGTAAAGCTGGTATCGAAACTGCGAATTTGATCTGCATATGGATACGCGTTCTTTTTTAATAGCCCGATGGTTTTAGACGATGCCTGTGATGGAATATCTTTTTCAAGGAATGCTTCCAAACCACCTACACAATCATCATGGAAATGTGTTGGGATAATGGTCGTAATTTTTGCGTTCAATTGCTCGTTTATGTATGTGATTAGCTCTTTGGAGCTTTCGTTGGTGGTTGGCGTATCAAAAACCACAGCTTCATTTTTATCTATTAGTAGCATTCCGTTACAGGCAACACGTCCAAAATCGTCGGTGTTTAGAAATGAAGTGTGCATATATACATGATCAGACAGCTTTTCAATAATTAAATTTTCTGTTTTGTATAATACCGTAGCGGTTTGTTTATCGTTGATTTCACTCTTATTGGTTTTAGGTTGAGACTCCTTACAAGAAATAAGAAATGCGAAAGCGAGCAGTATGCAAAATGATAAGTGTATTGGCATTTTAGAAAGGCGAAGTTTCATAGAAATGGAATTATAAGTTCTGGATAAAATTGTTTTTATGAATTTCCATAGGAGTTATCGGATGTCCGTAAAAGTTGGTTTTTGCACCTACCGTTTTTCCTCCTAGTTTTAAAACCAAATCTACGGTAATATCTCGTGCATCAATCGTTATTTTTTCAAGCCCCATTTGAAATAAATCTGTTAAAGATGCTGTGACCAATTTTTTTCCCAATCCTTGCCCTCTTACTTTTTGGTCTATGGCGAGTCTGCCCCAGTGCCAAACACCTTTTTCTTTCCATGCGGCTACTGTGCCCATAGTTTCACTACCCTTCTTAATACACCACCATTCTTGTTGTGCACTTTTAATGGGAATTAAGTCTTTCGGAATGTGCTGTTCATCATGAAAAACAGCTTCAAGAAATAATAGAACAGTTTCTGAGAGATCAGCGTTCATACGTTCTATTTGATATGTTGACACCCTATTTTTCATAGTGGTAACAAGTTAGTGAAAAGTTGGAATTTAAATTAAAAAAGATATGCAATAATTATGGTGAATAGATGATTTATTTGTAGAGGAGAAACACAACTCAATTCGGTTTGCGTTCGGCGCCGAAAATAAGATTAAAATTAAAATGAGTATTCATTTTTATTGATATACCTTGTTTGATTCTTGAATTACATCAAAAACATCCTTCGCCATGCGTTTATGGGCCTTTTCATTGGGGTGTCCGTCATATTTTGACAATCTAAAGTCTTTTGATTTTTCCCCGTTGAATAATATACTTCCATCGAGATAGTAGACGGAGGGAAACTCATTAAAAAAAGCTTTTATTGCAGTATTTGCACCTGAGAATAATTCTTGATGTTCTAAATGGTTTGTTTCTGGAAAATTATATACAATAAGCTGGATGTCATTTTGTTCAGCATGCAAAATTATATCTTTTAGAAGTTTTTTAGACTGTTTCCAATTTTCCTTGTTTTGAGAATAGCTTTTTATAGTTAAATCAAATTTACTACCTGGAATAGTATAACCGAATGACTTCAGTTGATCGTGCGATTTACGCAATACAAAATGAATAAATTCTGAGGCGTATACTAGTTTGTATATTTTGCCAATTAGACTTACCGTTTCGCTTCCAGAGGTTTTAACTCCCTTTCCATTGTCTGGCAACTCCGTATTTGATTCTTTTTCTACTAAATTACCATCAATATCGTTGATATTATATCCAATAATAACAACATTAGGGTTGAATCTATTAACAAATTGAAAATAACTTCTCTTATTGTCTAAGTTGTTAGCGTCTGGTCTTGAGATGTCTAACACCCAACTATGATCAAAATTTCCTTTACTAGCATTAATCATCGCTTTCAAATTTTGAGAAAAGTTGTCTTTAAACTCAATTCCACCTCCGTGAATGTATGAATCACCTAATACCATTATCCTAAAGTCTTTTTGGTTTTCTGGGAATGAATTGTTTTGTAATAATTCAAATTCAGGAGTCAATTCTATGTCTGTTGAAATTTTCACAACTCTACTTTCCTCCATGAATGTATACGATTTGTCAAATCGAATCATAAGTTCCCCTACAAGGCAGAATAGAATTATATATAGTATTGTTTTTTTCATTACAGTGTTAACTAAAATTAGAACTGAAAATAGATAAATTCTTTATTACCAAAAGCACCCCATAAGATAATGATCCAAATTATTAGTGATACAATAATAGGTCTGTAAATAGAAGATCCTTTTTTCTTAGTTTTAAACTCTAGAGGATGTAATTTTTCTCTTGAAATCCATTCGAAAATTATAAATAATAAAATTAAGATAATAAAATCAACTGGAAAAACACTTGGATAGTCAATTAAAGAAAGAGAGAACATATGTGCAAGATATTCAACTGCCATACCCACATTGTCTGATCTAAAAAAGATCCATGCTATAGTTGTTAGAATAAACGTTAAGGCTACTTGAAAAAATTCTTTCAAACTTGGAAAAATATTGTTTTTAGCTATAATATCTAGGTTGTTTCGGTTGTTTTTAGAAAGGAGTAAGGGTAAAAAATAAATTGCATTTAACGCTCCCCAAATAATGAAAGTCCAATTAGCACCATGCCAAAATCCACTTACTATAAATATTATAAATGTGTTTTTAATTTTTTGTGACATTCCACCTCTACTTCCGCCCAATGGAATATATAAATAATCGCGAAACCAAGTGGATAATGAGATATGCCATCGTCTCCAAAATTCTGCAATATCTCGAGAAAAATAGGGGTAAGCAAAATTTCTCATTAAGTCAAACCCAAAGAGCCTTGCCGTTCCTATAGCAATATCTGAGTAACCAGAAAAATCACCGTAGATTTGAAAAGCGAAAAATACGCCTCCTAAGAATAAAGTACTACCCGATAAATCATGATAATTGGCGAATATTTCATTGGCATAGGTCGCACAATTATCGGCAATTACTATTTTTTTGAACAAGCCCCAAAGTATTTGATGCAACCCATCAATTGCCTTGGTTTTATCAAAAACTCGTTTTTTAAAGAATTGTGGTAGTAGATTGCTAGCTCTTTCAATGGGGCCAGCTACTAATTGTGGGAAAAAACTAACAAATGCTGTAAAGGATATGAAATCTTCCGTAGGCTCCATTTTCTTCTTATACACATCAATTGTATAGCTTAATGTCTGGAAGGTGTAAAAACTAATACCGACAGGGAGTATAATGTTTAATGAATTGGCACTAATCTGATGACCAAAAAAGGTGAATGCTGAAATGAAGTTGTCGAGAAAAAAATTATAATATTTAAAGAAGCCTAAAAAGCCTAAATTCACCAAGATACTGGTCCATAACAACGCTTTTCTTTGCTTTTCTTTATGAGTGTTTTTAAGTGCTTTTCCAATAGAGAAATCAACGATAGTGCTAAAAAGTATCAATGATAAAAATCTCCAATCCCACCAACCATAAAATACATAGCTAGCTGCGACAATTAAGAAGTTTTGTAGCTTTAGATTTCTGTTAAAGACATACCAATAAAGAATAAAAATTATTGGTAAAAAAAATGCAAAATCTATCGAATTAAAAAGCATTTTATTTAGGTTTGGTTAAAACAATTTAATTTTTTATAAAAACTGTTTAAATTGTATTTTATTGTCAATCAATTGTTTTGCCTTACTTTCATTAAGTAATTAGCAAAGAATAGCAATTCATAAAAAATCCCCAACATTTTTGAATTCGTTGAGGATTATAATTTTTATTTTTCAGGTTTTATATATCATCAAAATCTACATCAGTAAAGCTGTCTGTAGAAGTTTCTTCAACGGTAACTTCATCATCACTTGGCTTTTGAAAGTCTTTCTGATGACGTTCAGAGATTACTTCTTGCCCTTTTTCATTCACTATAAAATCGGTAGCTTTTGATAGCATTTCATTAAATTCTGTAAAATCTTCTTTATACAAATAGATTTTGTGTTTTTTATAATGAAAAGAACCATCATCATGTGTAAACTTTTTACTTTCAGTAACTGTTAAGTAATAATCATCTGCCTTGGTTGCTCTAACATCAAAAAAATAGGTTCTTCTACCTGCTCTTAATACTTGAGAAAAGATTTCTTCTTGTTCAATATATTCTTTGTCTGCCATAATAATCTTAACTTTTTTATTGATCTTTTATCATTTGATTGAACAAATCTAAAAAAATAATTCACTTTAGCAATAATTTATTAAATTTCTTTTAGCTCTCTTCAGAGGATTGTTCTGTAAGTTGTTGATTGTAAATATTTTGATAATATCCATCTTGTGCTACTAGGGCTTCGTGTGTGCCTTTTTGAACAATTTCACCTTCATCTAGAACAATAATAAGGTCGGCATTTTTCGCTGACGAAACACGATGTGTGACAATCAAAGTGGTTTTATTTTTACTTACTGCTTTTAAATTATTCAAAATAATTTCTTCAGTTTCTGTATCTACAGCAGATAAGCAATCGTCAAATATCAAAATTTGAGGATTTGCAATAAGGGCTCTCGCAATCGATATCCGTTGTTTTTGTCCGCCCGAAAGTGTTACACCACGCTCGCCAACAAGCGTTTCATATTTTTTGCTAAACTCATCGATATTGTGATGGATATACGCATTTTTTGCCGCATTAATTACGTCTACATCACCTGCCTTATTATTACCAAATTTGATGTTGTTTTTAATGCTGTCAGAGAATAAAAAAGCTTCTTGTGGCACATAACCTATGCTAGCGCGTAGATCGTTTAAATTAAGCGTGTTTATTGGTTTGTCATCAATCAATACGGTGCCTTGATCAACGTCATATACGCGGGCAATCAAACTAATTAAAGTTGACTTTCCCGATCCTGTTTTTCCAAGGATAGCTAAGGTTTTTCCAGATTCTAAGGTGAAATTCAGGTTCTTTAGCGCTACGATATTTGTATCGTCATAAGTAAAGGTTACATCTTCAAATGCAATGCTACCGTCGATGGGTGTGTTTAATTCTGTAGGATTTGTAATTTCTGGTTTGACCTCTAAAAACTCATTAATTCGTTTCTGTGAAGCCTCTGCTTGTTGTACAATAGATGTTACCCAGCCTACAACTGCTACTGGCCAGGTTAACATGTTCACGTAAATGATAAATTCAGCGATCACTCCAAAACTTTCTATATCACCATTAATATAACGTGTGCCACCAACATAAATAACAAGTATATTACTAATTCCTATCAAAAGGATCATCATAGGAAAAAATAAAGCTTGAGCCTTGTAGAGTGAAATGTTCTTTTCTTTACTGGTTATGGCTAAACTATTAAAGGTGTCAAAAGACGGTTTTTCGATGCCATATGCTTTAATAACATTAAGTCCTGAAAAAACTTCTTGAGCTTGGGTTGTTAATTTTGATAAATACTCCTGTACAATTCTACTTCTGGTATTAATCATTCTACTCAAAACATAAATCAATACAGAAAGTATAGGGAGCGGCAATAAAGTGTATAGTGTGAGCGTGGAATCAATACGTAACATATTGGCAATTACAATAACAAACAGTGTAAACATGTTGATGCTATACATAATGGCCGGGCCAAAATACATACGAACTTTTCCAACATCTTCACTGATTCGATTCATGAGGTCGCCCGTTCTATTTTTTTTGTAAAAATTTAAAGACAAGCGCTCATATTGTTGAAAAATTTCATTTTTAAGGTCAAATTCGATGTACCGAGACATCACAATAATGGTTTGTCTCATGATAAACGTAAAGACTCCTGATACAATAACAGCACCGAGTATTAATAGTATATTGACAAACAATTCATCTTTTACAATTTGGATATCGGTAATAGACCCTTTGGTATACTCTTCAACAACAGTCAATGACTTATTAATAAGACGCGGTGTAAAAAGTGAAAGAATCCGAGCTATTATGGTGGTAATAATTCCAATAATTAGCTTGTACTTATATTTTAGCAGGTATTTATTTAAATATTTTAAGGCTTTCAAGTTGGGTTTCTATAGTTTTAAGCTGCGAGTTTATGAAAAACAAAAATAACATTCCGTTAATTAACTCCCAATTATATTTTAATCAATTTTAATTTTGCTACCAGATGTTAAAAAAGTACATTTGCCACGATAATTATGAAACCACTTTAAAATTATTTACGATCTTTTAAATTATGTTAAACAGAAGACATATTCGTGTTAAAGTAATGCAGTCAATTTATGCATTAGTACAGTCAAAAAGTGATAACCTTGACAAGGAAGAAAAATTTATACACCACAGTATTGATAAGATATACGACCTCTATATTCTGATGTTGAGCTTACTTGTAGAAGTAAGGAATTTGGCAGATACACATTTAGAAATTGGTAAAAAGAAATTTTTAGCCACTTCAGAGGATAAAAATCCGAATCAGAAATTTATAAAAAATCGCGTGCTTTTGATTTTAGATGAAAGTAAATTTTTAAGCGATTATTTAAAAGATCACAAAATTAAGAATTGGAAAGAAGATAGTGAATATGTTCGGGTGATCTGGGACGAAATTAAGGACAGTGAAATTTACGAAACCTATATAAATTCCGAAAAATTATCTTTCAATGACGATCGTGAATTTATAAGCACCATTTTTAAAGAAATTATTGCGCCGAATGACAAGTTGTTTGATTATTTAGAAAGTCAGTGCTTGAGTTGGGTTGATGATATCCCTTTTGTAAATACTGCGGTCTTAAAAATGTTTTCAAGATTGAGTCAAAGTAAAGGCTTCATTTATGAGCCACTGTATTCTAATGAAGAGGATAAAGAATTTGTTAGTGATTTGTTTAAAAAAGCCGTGCTTCATCATATTGAATTTGATGAAGATATAGATAAAAAGACACCTAATTGGGATGCAGATAGAATTGCAGAGATCGACTCAATACTTATGAAAATGGCCTTGACGGAATTTGTGTATTTTCCATCAATACCAGTACGCGTTACGATTAATGAGTATATAGAAATAGCAAAGGATTATTCTACGTCAAAAAGCGGTTTTTTTATAAATGGGGTACTGGATAAAATATCTAAAGAATACACAGCTAGTGGTAAATTAAAAAAAATAGGTAGAGGATTGTTATAAATGTTTTATTTTTACAATCAGAATTAATAAACTTTAATAAAATGAAAAAAATAATTATTGTATTTGCCTTTTTTGCTTTAGTTTCTTGTAAAGAGAATGTAGCAGGCAAAATTAACAAAGAGAATTTAGTAACAGCTAAAGAGCGCGACAGTAAATTAAATGTTGGAGAACCAGCCCTAGTTTTTGATAGAGCTGAACATGATTTTGGAGTGATTACACAAGGAGATCAAGTTGAGACAATATTTAGTTTTAAAAACACAGGGAAGTCTGAATTAATTATTACAAATGCAACAAGTACTTGTGGTTGTACGGTGCCAGAGTGGCCAAAAGAGCCAATTGCACCAGGAGCAGAAGGAGAAATAAAAGTACTATTTAATTCTGCTGGTAAGTTGAATAAAGTAACAAAAACAATTACTTTAACTACCAATACGGCAACAGGTAAGGAGTCTGTAATGATTAAAACAGACATTAAACCTAAAGAAGGAACCAATTCATAAAACTATATTATTTAACGATGTTACAAACAATATTTTTACAAACCTCCGGAGGAGGAATCGGGAATTACATAATGATTCCATTGATGTTTTTGATCATTTATTTATTTATGATTCGACCGCAAGTAAAGCGTCAAAAAAATGAGAAGAAATTTCAAACAACAATTAAAAGAGGAGCAAAAGTTGTAATGTCAAGTGGTATACACGGTAAAATTTTGGAATTAAATGATTCTGACAATACCTGTGTGATTGAAACTGGAGCAGGTAAAATTAAGTTTGAACGTTCTGCAATTTCAATGGAATTAAGTAAAAAATACAATCAAGAGGTTGTAAAAAAATAATAGCTAAAAAGCTTAAGATTAAAAAAGTGAGTTTTGATTTCAAGGCTCACTTTTTTTATATCTTTAGTATTTAAAATTCGCAGTTGATGATGAACAAAGCCAAGACATTTAAAAAAAATAAGAAGTTGAGAATTTTCTTACTGTTCTTAGCATTTTCTTTTGTGTTTTGGATGTTGATAAAACTCTCTAGAGAGTATACTGCGACTGCCCAAGTAGATCTAACTTATATTGATTTACCTGAAAATAAATTATTTGAGACAGAGCCGCTCTCAAAAGTAAATGTTACCATCGAATCTTATGGCTTTAATTTATTGAAGTATAAATTTTCAAATAGAAAAGCAACAGTAAGCCTAAATAAACTTCGAAAGAAAGACAAAACTACCTTTTACTATTTGGCAACAGACATTTTTAAAGATGTAAATAAAGTCTTTTCAAAAGGAGAAGTGTTAGAAATTGAGCGCGATACGATTTATTTTAAGTTGAGTAAAAGTACCAGTAAAAAGTTGAAAGTTGAACCGAATTTATTTGTTCAGTATAGCTCTGGATATAATCTTTCTGGAAAGTTTGTGATTGATCCTGAATACATCACCATATCGGGTCCAGAAAATCAAGTGGCTACTATTACGCGTTTAACTACTGAAAGGTTGGAGTTGAAAAATGTAAATGACACTATTCATAAAACGTTAAAAATAGCAATTGATAAGGCCCTGCCAAAAATTCATTATGAAGCCACTACGATCACTATTCGTGGTAAAGTAGAAAAGTATACCGAGCGTACCTTAGAAATACCTTTTAAGGTGGTTAATATGCCGGCCTCTTATAAAATCAATACTTTTCCCAAAACGGTTAAAGTTGTATTTCAAATAGGCTTGTCCGATTTTAATAAGATCACCGAGAACGATTTTAATATTGTGTGCGATTTTAGTAAAGTGGGGGGCGATGGAGTGAATTATTTAACACCAGAAATACTAAACAAACCGAGTATGGTAAGTGAAGTAAAAATAACACCAAACAAAATAGAATTCTTACTTGAAAAATGATAAAAGTTGCGTTAACAGGTGGTATTGGTAGTGGGAAAACTACAGTTGCTAACTATTTTATGGAGTTAGGAGTGCCTGTATATTTTGCAGATATTGAAGCAAAACGTTTAATGCAAAGTTCAAAAGTTATCAAGCGAAAATTAATTGCCGAATTTGGTAATAAGGCATATGTAAATAACGAGTTAAACAGGCCTTATTTGGCAGCGATTGTCTTTAACGATAAGCAAAAACTCGCAGCTATTAATAAGATTGTACATCCTTCAGTCTCCATAAGTTTTAAGCGTTGGCTTGGCAAACAAAACAGCGTTTACGCTATTCAAGAAAACGCCATTTTATTTGAGAGCAATAGCGCAGGTAGCTTTGATTATATACTAACGGTTACAGCGCCTTTAAATACCAGGATTTCGCGTGTTATTGAAAGAGATCAGACTCGTAAAAACGAAGTGTTGGCGAGAATTAATAATCAAATGCCTGATTCAACAAAGGTAGAACTATCCCATTTTGTGATTGACAATATTGATTTAAAACAAACGAAAAATCAAGTTCAAAAAATTCATCAAGAATTATTGAAAATTGCGCAAGAAAGCAAAAACCACAAGTCTTAAAAAAGTGTTAAAATATTGATTATTTAGTTAATATTAGTTAAAGAACATAGTTATCATCATAGAAAAATTAAATTTGTTAATAGATGAGTAGAAGAATATTTATTCTCTTAATAATACTTATGAGCACTGCTCTAATTGGTATTATAACGGTTCAAATTTATTGGATTAATAATTCTATTGAAATTCGCGAAAAGCAATTTACAAATGATGTAAAATATGCGCTAGCTAAAGTTTCTGAGAATATCCAAAAAAGAGAGATAAACGACTACTATCAAGAGTATGCACCTATGATTGATAGTGCGCAACGTTCTTTGGAAAGTGGGAAAAAAGATTTTTATTTTCAACAGATAGATACGGCAAGAAATGAAGTATTTACATTCAGACAAAGTATCCTAGAAAATAATTACAAACCTTCGATGTCCTTATTTGAAGGTGATTCAATTAATTTTAAAACTTTTTTTAGCGAAAAGGAAAAAGAAATTAGCAAGATCAACCTTAATCAAGGAGATATTACTGTGTTAACGCCAGAAGAAAGGATTTATATGGTTGGGCGACTAAGCAATCTGGATAGGCTTCAATATGAAAGTTATTTTAAAGATATTGCACCGCGACTTCCTATTTATGATAGAACGACGGTTAAGGAGATAAGTTTTAATGTAGATAATGAATTGAGAGAGCGTGGGGTAGATGCTGATTTTGAGTTTGGTGTTTACAGTGAGGGTTTAGCTACAAAAGTAGCCTCTAGTAGATTCAGAAAGGAAAAGGATAGAAGTTATGGGGTTCCTTTATTTATTGATAATGAAGGAAATAGTCAGTATCAACTCTTTGTGAGTTTTCCGAAAAAGGAAAAGTATATTTTGGCTACTATATCGAATATATTAATTCTGGCAATAGTATTTATTTTGATCATAATTTTTGCCTTTGCGGGTGCATTGTATCAGTTAATTAGACAAAAGCAAATCTCAGAAATAAAAACGGATTTTATAAATAATATGACGCATGAGTTTAAAACGCCTATAGCAACTATTAATTTGGCATTAGATGCGATTAAAAATCCGAAAATTATAAATGATAAAGAAAAGATACTGCGGTATGCTGCAATGATACGAGAAGAGAATAAGCGGATGCATGGTCAGGTTGAAAATGTGTTAAGAATATCAAAATTAGAAAAGAATCAGTTAGATTTAAGTAAACAGGTAGTTGATTTACACGAAGTAATTGAAGAAGCAATTACACATGTTGACTTATTGGTTGAAGATAAAGAAGGTTATATCAATATAGATTTGAAGGCAATTCAAACAGAAATTATGGCGAACAAGTTTCACTTGACAAATGTTATTGTAAATATGCTAGACAATGCGGTGAAGTATACCAATGAATCGCCCAAAATTGATATTTCAACAGAGAACGCAGGAAATAATATTATATTAAAAATAAGAGATCAAGGTATTGGAATGAGTAAGAATGTTCAGAAAAATATTTTTGAAAAATTTTATAGAGAACAAAAAGGAAATATTCACGATGTGAAAGGACATGGTTTAGGACTTTCATATGTAAAAAGTATAGTAGAGCATCATCACGGAAGTGTATATGTAGAAAGTGAAAAAGGTAAGGGAAGTATATTCACCGTTAAATTACCTTTAATCTAATTTAAAAAGAATTATGGCAAATAAAAAAATATTACTAGTAGAAGACGACCCGAATTTCGGAACTGTTTTAAAAGATTATCTAATGCTAAATGACTATACCGTTACACATGCTAAAGATGGTTTAGAAGGGTTAATTATGTTTAAAAATGACGATTTTGATATCTGTATTTTAGATGTAATGATGCCTAGAAAGGATGGTTTTTCATTGGCAAAAGATATTCGTGCTACCAATGCCGATGTCCCAATCATATTTTTAACTGCTAAAACAATGAAAGAAGATGTTTTAAGAGGTTATGAAGTGGGAGCCGATGACTATTTAAATAAGCCATTTGATTCTGAAGTGTTACTCTATAAAATAAAAGCCATTTTACAACGTAAAGATGTTGATGTTGTTACGGAAGATGAGCAGTTTGAATTCCAAATAGGTAAATTTCATTTAAACTCAAAACTGAGGCATTTATCCTACAACGGTAACGAAATAAAAAAACTATCTCCAAAAGAGAATAAATTATTGAAAATGCTTGCTGTGCATGTGAATGATTTGATGCCGAGAGAACTAGCACTTACGAAAATTTGGAGAGACGATAACTATTTTACTTCTAGAAGTATGGATGTTTATATTGCCAAATTACGAAAATATTTAAAAGAAGATTCAGATGTTGAAATCGTTAATATTCATGGAGAAGGTTTTCGATTAATTGTGAATGGATAGTTTTTAAAAACCCTTTTTTATAATAGGTTATCTACATTGTAGGTAACCTATTATTTTTTAAATCGGCTTCTCCACTTTTAATATCATCAATTTGCATAGGAAACGGACTGTTGCTTTCAGAAACCAATCGGTAATTGATGTTTACTATGGCGTGGTCAGGAAAGCTACTTTGTAATTCAGGGATAGAGCATTCATTTCATTTTTATCAGCTTCAATCCAACCGCCTCCATGTACTAAAATAAAAAATGTTGGTTGTATTTGAATTTCTTCCTTTAGGTAAATAAATATCGTATTGCTGTTGGTTATATGCACCATAAGAAACATTTTTAAGCTCACTTTTTTCTAATATGACTTAGTCTATAGTATCATCAGAACAAGCGCTAATACTAAAAATTAATAATATGTAAAGAATATAAGTTGTTTTAGTGCTATTATTTTTCATATTTTTAACATTATTTGAGCTATGGCACAATTTATAAAAATATATAATGAGAATCCCAATCCCAAGGCAATTGATAAAGTGGTGAGTGCACTACGTCAAGGAGCGGTGATTATTTATCCCACAGATACCATTTACGGATTGGGATGTGATATTACAAACAATAAGGCATTAGAAAGAATAGCGCGTATTAAAAATGTAAAATTAGCGAAGGCCAATTTTTCATTTATATGTAACGACTTGAGTCATATGTCAGATTATATCAAGCAAATAGACACCGCTACCTATAAAATTTTAAAAAGAGCGCTTCCGGGTGCGTACACTTTTATTTTGCCGGGAAATAACAATTTGCCAAAAGCATTTAAAAATAAAAAAACGGTGGGTATTCGGGTGCCAGACAATACCATCGCTAGAGAAATTGTAAAGCAATTAGGCCACCCAATTGTTTCTACGTCTATTCGTGATGATGATGAGGTGATAGAATATACTACAGATCCAGAACTTATTTTTGAAAAGTGGCAAAATCTAGTTGATATTGTAATTGATGGCGGCTATGGTGACAATCAACCATCAACAGTAGTCGATTTGTCCACTGGTGAAATCGAAGTGATTAGAGAAGGTAAGGGAAGTTTAGACCTTCTATGACTTGGAGTTGCCATTACTTATTAATTCATTGTAATTGGCATTCAATCTGTTCAATAATATTCCGTAGATAAGTCTATAAAAAAGCCAAAATAAAATCACCACTACTAATAATAGGGCAATAGAAATTAACCATATAAATAGCATATTTGTACCTTCAGGTAACTTTTCTAAAAAAACTTCAGAATGAAACATTTGATATAGCACAGCAGAACCTATAATCGGTACAGAGGCTAAATTGAACCATATATAGTGTTTTACCGTTCTACGTGTTTTTATAATATTGTGCATTAACACTTTAGGGTTCGAGTCTGCAGATATGGATTTATAATTTCGGTAAAAGCGATATATAAAATAGAATATAACAGCATAGGCAATGCTGTAAAAAACAATTATAAAGGTGGTTAAGCCAAGGTCTTTATAAGTGTCACCAGTTCTGTCGCTTCCAGAAAAAAGGAATACAAAATGAGGAAGTATAAACTCTAAAATACTAATGATAAATAACCACTTCACTATTGAAGACGATTTTTTATGGATGAGTTTTGACAACTCATTATATGTTAATTTTGGAAATGAACTATCTTGTTTTTTCCAATCTCTTTTTAATAAATCTAATTGATCCATAATTACGGATTTAGTATTTTTTTTAATTTACTCTTTACTCGGTTCATTTTCACTCTGGCATTGACTTCACTGATCCCCATGGTTTCAGAAATCTCTTTGTAATTTTTATCTTCTAAATACAGCAATACCAGTGCTTTCTCTACATCAGACAATTGCCTAATACTTTGATATAATACCCGCAACTGCTCTTCTTCCGTATCGTCATATTCACTCGATTCAATTTTATATAGAACACTGTCAAAATCTTGTGTTTGTACTGTGCGTTTTGATTTTCTATACAACGTAATAGCAGTGTTTATTGCCACTCTATACATCCAGGTGCTAAACTTTGCATCTCCTCTAAATTTAGGGTATGCACGCCATAGCTGTATTGTAATTTCCTGAAACAAATCATTGTGAGCATCTTGATTGTTGGTGTACAACCTACACACTTTGTGCACTATATTTTGATGCTTTTCTAGATCTGTTACAAAATTATGTTCGAGTTCTTTGGTCACTGTTTGGTTAATTATACCGTATAAGTAAAGAAAAAATAGGTTTCGTTACATAAAAAGTACTATTTAATTTTTAAACCCGAAGGATTGGAATAAATACTGCACTTTACTATTAACATATAAAGTTATATATTTGTTTAATATATATTAAATTATGTTGAACGCTATTAAAACCAAATTTTCCATAAAGGATTTGGAAAATTTCACAGGAATTAAATCGCATACCATTCGGATTTGGGAAAAAAGATACCAGTTATTGGAGCCTTCTAGGACCGAAACCAATATACGGTATTACGATGGAGATAGTTTTATAAAACTACTAAATATCAACTTGCTCTATACCAATGGAGTTAAGATTTCTAAGATTGCAGAACTTTCTGAAACCGACCTATTCTTAAAAGCAAAAGAATTGATTGCCAATAAGGCAATTGAACAAGGCGCCATGAATTCTTTTAAGCTAGCCATGCTCAACTTTGATTCAATGTTGTTTAATGAAGCTTACAATAAATTATTAAGCGATAAATCGTTTCGAGAAATTTTTTCTGAGATTTTTATTCCTTTGCTAGATGCGATTGGTTTACTTTGGCAGACTAAGACGATAACTCCTGTGCATGAGCACTTTATCTCAAATTTAATTAGTCAAAAATTACATACTAATATTGAAAGAAGTCTTTCAAATAGCTATGCCGATTCTGATAACATTTTTGTGCTTTACTTGCCTTTTAATGAAGTCCATGAGTTAGGGATTTTGTACTTGCATTACGAATTGACTTTAAGAGGATATCATGTGATTTATTTAGGTCAAAATATTGCCATAGAGCAAATATTAGACATTAAATCTGTGTTTGAACAGATCCATTTCGTATCCTATTTTACGGTAGAGCCACCTGATGTTGAAATAAGTAGCTATTTAGATGAGGTATATGAAAAATTGCTAAAAGGCACCAAAAACACCTTTTATTTTTTAGGGAGAAAGGCGCATAACTATAAAGTTACGGTCAATCAAAACGTAATAAAAGCCTATGAAACAATAGATGTCATGTTAAATAATTTGTAAGATTCTTGTTTTTGTTTAACAAATTTGTATATTTGCTAAACAAAAAATGAATAAAGTACTCGTCATAGGCTCCGGTTTCTCATCTTTATCTTCGGCATGTTATTTAGCAAAGGCAGGATATCGGGTTACTATTTTAGAAAAAAATAGTACAATAGGAGGTAGGGCGCGGGTATTGAAAAAAGATGGTTTTAAATTTGACATGGGCCCTTCATGGTATTGGATGCCGGATGTTTTCGAAAGCTTTTTTAATGATTTTGACAGAAAAGTTTCTGATTATTATCAATTGGATAATTTAAATCCCGCTTATAAAGTTTATTTTGGTAAATCAGATTCTATAGAGATACCAAACACCCTTCCAGAAATTTGTTCAATTTTTGAAGCTGAAGAAAAAGGGAGTTCCAAGTATTTGTTGCAATTTCTTAAATCAGCTAAATACAATTATGATGTGGCTATTAAGGATTTGGTCTATAAACCTGGCAATTCTATTGCAGAGCTAATAACGCCAGTTACCGTAAAACGCGTACATCAATTTTTCACTTCCATTAGTCAACAGGTTCGCAAAAATATAAAAAGTAAAAAACTCATTCAAATATTAGAATTCCCTGTGTTGTTTCTAGGGGCAAAACCCAGTAACACACCTTCATTCTATAATTTTATGAATTATGCCGATTTTGGTTTAGGTACTTGGCATCCAAAAGGTGGGATGTATGATGTGGTAAAAGGAATGGTAAGTTTAGCTACTAGTTTGGGCGTAGAAATAAAAACCAATCAAAATGTTACCAGTATCCTTGTAGAAGATAAGGTGGCAAAAGGTGTTATTGTAGATGAGCAATTAATGAAGGCAGACCTTGTACTTAGCGGAGCAGATTATCATCATACAGAGACCTTAGTGCCAAAAAAATACAGACAGTATTCTGAGAGCTATTGGAGTAGTCGAACATTTGCACCATCAGCACTGTTATTTTATGTAGGTTTTGATAAGAAATTAAAAAACATCTCACACCATACCTTGTTTTTCGATGTCGATTTCAATGCGCATGCAAAAGCAATATATGATCAGCCTTCATGGCCAAAGAATCCGCTTTTTTACGCCAATTTCCCAAGTGTTACAGGTGCCGATTTCGCTCCTGAAGGAAAAGAAGGTGGCTTTTTCTTAATTCCGATAGCGCCAGGTATTGAAGACACACCTGCTATTCGTGAATCGTATTTCAATCAATTAATGGCGCGATTTGAAAAAATCACCAACCAAGAAGTAACCAATAGTATCTTATTTAAAGAATCGTATTGTGTTTCTAATTTCATAGAAGATTACAACTCGTATAAGGGTAACGCATACGGTCTGGCAAATACGTTAAGACAAACCGCATTTTTAAGACCAAAAATTAAAAGTAAAAAAATAGACAATTTATTTTTTGCTGGGCAATTAACAGTGCCTGGCCCTGGCGTACCGCCCGCCTTGATTTCTGGTAAAATAGCAGCAACCGCAATAATTAAACAATTTTCAACACAAATGACCTATGAAGCAGTTATTTGATGACGTATCGATTCATTGTAGCAAGTTAGTTACAAAATCGTACAGTACTTCATTCGCGTTGGCTGTAAAAATGCTAGCACCCTCTATTAGAAATGCTATTTATAGTATTTATGGTTTTGTTCGGTTTGCCGATGAAATCGTAGATAGTTTTCACAATTATGATAAAGTAGCCTTAATTCAAGAGTTTGAGGATGATTATTATAAAGCCATGGCTTGTGGAATTAGCTTAAATCCCATTTTAAATGCATTTCAGCAAACGGTAAAAAAATACGCTATTGACGATGAATTGATACAAGCATTTTTAACAAGTATGAAGCTCGATTTACATAAATTTGAGTATTCAGAACAAGAGTACAATGCCTATATTTATGGGTCGGCAGATGTCGTTGGTTTGATGTGTTTAAAGGTATTTGTAAATGGCGATACTGCAAAATACGATGAGCTTAAAGCGGAGGCCATGAAATTGGGATCTGCTTTTCAAAAAGTGAATTTTTTACGTGATTTAAAAGATGATGTAGAGGTTTTAAATCGCTCTTATTTTCCAGATGTTGACATTACAGCTTTAGATCGCGCTTCCAAACAAAAAATAATAGATGAAATTGAAGCCGATTTTAAAGAAGCCTATTCAGGGATTTTAAAGCTGCCAAAAGAGGCGAAATTTGGAGTGTATACAGCATTTATTTATTATAAGAGCCTTTTGAATAAATTAAAAAGAACGCCTTCTCATAAAATATTATACAAACGGGTTAGAGTTTCTAATCCTCATAAAATGAGTTTATTAGCAAAATCATTTGTAACCTACAAATTGAATTTATTATGATTCTCCTGTATCTAGCAATCACTGTTATAACATTTATATTGATGGAGTGTGTTACGTGGCTAACACATAAGTTTGTAATGCACGGGTTTATGTGGTATTTTCATGAAGATCATCACGAGCCAAAATATCCGAATAGTTTTGAACGAAATGATATCTTCTTCATCATTTTTGCGATACCAAGCATCGTCTTATTTTATTATGGAGTAGAAGGGCAGCTGAATTATTTGTTTTTTATTGGTCTGGGCATACTGTGTTATGGTATTGCTTATTTTTTAGTACATGATGTTTTGATACATCAGCGTTTTAAATGGTTTAAAAAAACAAAAAACAACTACCTAATTGGGTTGCGTAAAGCACATAAAAGACACCACAAGCATTTAACGAAAGAAGATGGTGAATGTTTTGGTATGTTATATGTACCCTTAAAATATTTTAAAATATAATGTCACTATATTTAATTCTTAACATCGTCGCTATTAGTGTGCCGTTGCTTTATAGTTTTGAGCGTGAAATGTACTTTATCAAGTGGTGGAAAGAAGCAGTAGCTTCCATTTTGATTGTGGGTGCTTTTTTTATAGTTTGGGACATTGTCTTTACAAACTTGGGTGTATGGGGCTTTAATGAGGCGTATATTACGGGGGTTTATTTAGTTGGTTTGCCTATTGAAGAATGGCTTTTCTTTCTGTGTATTCCCTATGCTAGTATTTTTGTACATTATGCTTTTTCACATTATTTTCCTAACATACGTCTCGGGGTTAAGACTACAAATAGTATTACGTCGCTATTAATTATCGGTAGCACCTTAATTGCACTATTTAACACGGATAAGCTCTATACGTTTTATAATTTTGCCTTATTGGCACTACTCTTATTGTTTTGTTTAATCACCAAAAATAAACAGCTAGCTAGATTCTATATTAGCTTTGTCATTATTTTAATACCCTTTTTTGTGGTAAACGGTATCCTTACCGGAAGCTTTATTGAAAACGAAGTGGTTTGGTATAACAATGCTGAAAATTTAAGAATTAGAATAGGAACGATTCCCGTAGAAGATATTGGATATGCCTTTAGTATGTTGTTTTCGAGTATTTTATTAATTGAATTTTTTAAAAGTAAGTCTGATGAAAAAAATAAAAACTAGCGCCTATATCACTCGAATCGCCTATAGTAGGAGGCCTTCGAGGTACATATGGTCTGAGTCTAACCGTCATTGCGTAATTTTTAACGAATAACAACGACTAATTATCTTGAAAATAGAAAAATTGTACTTATATTATGCACCATTATAAAAACAGTAGTATATGGATTTAGTAGAACAAGCCTTAGACTTTGAAGCAAGAAAAGGAAGCTTCAAATCAAGAAATGAAAAAATTATAGCAGCTAAAGAAGTAAAGCAACTTATTTTAGACATCAATGAGATATATAAAAAAGATAAAGATCCTGAGTTAATGGATCTTATGAAGCGTCTTACCGAAATTAAAAAGAAATTAGAAAAAAGGTTAATCGGGAGACTCACAGCTTAAAAATCAATAAAATTTCCATTATTGTTAGTGCTGGGCAATAGAGATTACTAATTAGCGAATTAGTCATGAAAGTGTTTAAAGTATTTTTAGTTTTTTTAATTCTAAATTTTGGTGCCCTAGCAATTGGTCATTTATTAATGAATGGTGAACAACAATCAAGTTGGTATTTAGATTTTAATAAAGCACCATGGACACCTCCAGGTTGGGCTTTTGGTGTGGCTTGGACGTTCATTATGTTTTGCTTTTCTATCTATATGACTGAATTGTATCTTGCATCAAAAACAAAACAATTAAAAGTGCTTTTTGCGGCTCATTTGGTGTTGAATATGGGTTGGAGTTATATCTTTTTTAATCAACATGCTGTGGCTATGGGATTTGTGGTACTATCGTTGTTGACCCTACTTATTTTCTTTTTTTTAATAAGCTATCAAAAACGGTTGAAGCTAAAAAGCTTATTAATACTTCCTTATTTTTCTTGGCTTTGTGTGGCTACTTCTTTAAACCTCTATATCGTTTTAAATAATTGATATTTAACGCATAAAAAAATCGCTACCAGAAATATAATTCTGATAACGATTTAACCCAAACCAAAAATCTAAGTTATTATTTTAATTAGGCATAACTACGGAGTCAATAGCATGTATAATTCCATTAGAAGCTGCTACATCAGTAATAATAATGGTTGCATTATTTCCGTTTTCGTCAGTCAAGATCACATTGTCACCATTCATGGATGCAATTAGGGTGCCGCCTTGTACTGTAGTTATTGAAAATTTACCGTTGTTGTCACCAATGGCTTTCACAACGTCAGCAGCCATAAATTTACCCGATACCACATGATAGGTTAAAAGAGATGCCAAGGCTTCTTTGCTTTCGGGTTTTAATAGGTTAGCAACCGTACCTTCTGGTAAGTTGTCAAAAGCCGCATTGACAGGTGCAAAAACTGTAAAGGGTCCATCACTATTGAGTGTTTCAATCAAGCCTGCTGCTTTTACAGCTGTTACTAAGGTTGAAAAATTTTCATTAGAGGCTGCAACTCCAACAATGGTAGGTGTTTCATTGAGTGCTACTTCTTTGGTATTCTTTTCAGTGGTTACTTCTGTTGGTTCGTTTTGCTCATTCTCTTTTTTAGTATTCGCACAAGCTGTGCTGAAGATACATCCGGTAAAAGCAAAGGCAATCATTAAATTTCGAGTTCTCATGTTATTATTGTTTATGTTTTAGCAAATATACTTAAACATTTTATAAAAATTATAAGTTTTGTTTAAAGTTTTGTTAAAAAGGTTAAACAAATGTAAAATAGTACTCTTTAGACAGATTCTATGAGACATATACTGAGTAATTTTCATTGCTGTCATTGTGTTTACTAAAAAATTTAATATATTTTATGTGTGATTTGTTTATTTTGTTTACTTTTATCAGATAATAATTAAACAAAATGAATACACTTAAAGTAGCATGAAATACACCGTCATTATTTTTTTAATTATAAATTTTGGAGCTTTAGCCATTGGAAGTTGGCTGATGGATAAGGGACCACAAACCCAATGGTATTTAGAATTGAACAAAGCGCCATGGACACCACCTGGATGGGTTTTTGGTGCCGCATGGACGTTGATTATGATTTGTTTTTCAATTTATATGGCGCAACTGTTCCACAATGAGAAAACGGGTATGGTAATCGGTTTATTTGCTTTCCAAGTTCTGCTAAATGTGAGTTGGAATTATGTGTTTTTTAATCAGCATTATATTGGGGCAGCCCTTATTATTATAACGGTTCTTACATTGCTAATACTCTATTTTCTAGTTGGTTTTTACAATCAAGTTCACCTTGTGAGCTTGTTGTTACTGCCGTATGTGGTGTGGCTTTTTATTGCAACATCACTCAATTATTATATCTATACAAACAACTAACTATGTTTAAGCTATTCAAGAAAAAATCAAAAGTAGATTTGCTAAATGCCAACTATAAAAAGTTGCTAAATCAGGCCTATGTTTTGTCCAAAACAAACAGAAAAGAGAGTGATACGAAATATGCTGAAGCTGATGGTGTATTACAAGAAATAGAAGCTTTAAAAAAGAAATAATAGCTCAAGTCACTAGTGTCATTTATGTTGTAATGCACTAAAAATATTACCTTAACAAATACAGTATGAGAACATTTAAAGTATTTTCTGTCTTTTTAATTCTAAATTTCGGTGCGTTGAGTATCGGAAATTTATTAATGAATAATGGAGTGCAAACAGATTGGTATTTAGATTTTACCTTGGCAGCATGGTCACCACCAGGGTGGTCTTTTGGGATGGCTTCTACATTTATTATGTTTTGCTTTTCTATCTATATGACTGAATTGTATCGCTCTTCAAATACCAAAGAAATTAAGTGGCTCTTTGCCTTGCAATTAGTGTTGATTATAGGTTGGATATTTATTTTTTTTAATCAACGCTCCATTGCCTACGGATTTGTGGCACTCACTTTATTAACCTTGGTAATATTCTATTTTTTAATTAGCAATCAACCAAAATTGCGATTCAAAAGGCTATTGATACTTCCTTATTTTTCATGGCTCTGTGTTGTAACTTGGTTAAGCTTGGATATAGTTTTAAACAACTAATTTGTACTGACACATGGCATTTTATCAATTTTCACAAGAACAAAAAGTTAACACAACGATAGATGAATTGTGGGCATATATCTCATCACCAAAGAACCTACAGGAAATTACACCTGATTATATGGGCTTTGAAATTACCACCACAAACCTTCCTGAGAAAATGTATGCAGGAATGATCATTGGATATATGGTAAGACCACTCTTAGGAATTAAAACAACATGGGTCACAGAAATTACGCAGGTAGTAGAAAAAGAATATTTTGTTGATGAACAACGCATAGGCCCTTATGCGCTATGGCATCATCAACATCGTATTGAACCCATTGCCAAAGGCGTTTTAATGACCGACATCGTTTCGTATCAACCTCCATTCGGGTTTTTAGGTGCCATTGCCAATCAACTAATTATCAAAAACAAATTGGCCGAAATATTTGACTATAGAACGCTTGCGATCGAACAAAAATTTGGCAGCTATCAATAAATTATTATACTAACTATGAGTACTGAACCTTTAATAATTGATTTTGGAAACACTAAAGATGGGCATAATTGGACGCCCGTTAATGATACCGTTATGGGGGGCGCATCTCATTCATCGACTACGCTTACCAGTACTAGTTTGTTATTTAAAGGAGATGTATCTTTAGAAAATAATGGCGGATTTGCTTCCATACGGAGCGCTGATGGTTTGTATGATCTATCTAAATTCACAAAAGTTAGTATTCGGTTTAAGAGTAAAGGGCGGCGTTTTGCACTGCGCTTGGCAGAAGCCAATTCAACAGTGAGAGCTAATTATAAACATCATTTCAGTAGTTCAACAGAAAATTGGGAAGAACGAACCATGCAATTGGCTAACTTCAAATACTATCATAAAGGAGCAATGACCGAACAAAACTCCAAAGAAGGCTTGGTAACTATTGTGAGAATCGGTCTGATCTTAAGTGACGGACAAGAAGGTCCGTTTGAATTAGAAATTGACAACATCAACTTTAGCTAAAATACCCTATGAAAGACAAAAGAGAAGTGGTGGTTTGCTGGTTTCGTCGTGATTTACGACTCACAGATAATACGGCGTTTTTTCATGCACTCACTAGTGGTTTACCAGTAATACCTTTGTTTATTTTTGATACGGATATTCTCGAGGAACTCCCGGCAACAGATGGTCGAGTTACCTTTATTCACCATACATTAAAAGAGCTACATACCCAATTAGCCATTTTTAAAAGCGGAATGCTTATTAAAAAAGGCGAGGTTTCGGCTGTCTGGAAAACCCTACAAGCTGAATTTACCATCAAGAAAGTGTTTTTTAATAACGACTATGAGCCTTATGCCATCCAAAGAGATACTGCAATTAAAAAGCAACTAGAAACCAATGGTATAGCAGTAAGCGGTTTTAAAGATGATGTGATATTTGAAGCCAATGAAGTGCTTAAAAATGACCAGTCGCCTTATACTGTTTTTACACCGTATAAAAATAAATGGTTGTCAACCTACCATTCAAAAGCGATTAAATCAACTGAATATAAAAAAGAATTACTACAAAATTGTTTACAATTTACGCCTGAATTCCCAACCTTGGCGGAAGTCGGTTTCGAAAAAAGTACGCAGGTGGTAGAACCGTATCAGTTAGACGCCATTGAAAATTATGAAGCGTTTCGCGATTTTCCTGCAAAAGACCAAACCAGTTATTTGTCGCCACATTTGCGTTTTGGTACGGTAAGTATTCGCAAGTTGGTGCTCTTGGCACAATCGAAAAATGCGGTATTATTAAGTGAACTCATTTGGCGTGAATTTTTCAAGCAGATCTTAGTGCATTTTCCGAAAGTAGTAACCGAAAATTTCAAAGCATCCTATAACGGAATTCAATGGCGTACCAGTGCAAAAGATTTTAAACATTGGTGTGATGGCACTACGGGGTATCCATTGGTAGATGCGGGCATGCGCCAACTCAACGCCACGGGTTATATGCACAATAGAGTGCGCATGGTTACCGCAGGATTTTTATGCAAGCATTTACTTCTTGATTGGCGCTTAGGCGAAGCCTATTTTGCCAAACACTTATTAGATTATGAATTGTCATCTAACAATGGAAATTGGCAATGGGCCGCAGGTACAGGTTGTGATGCTGCTCCTTATTTTAGAGTTTTTAATCCGGAAGCCCAACAAAAGAAATTTGATAAAGACTTTGAATACATCAAAAAATGGATTCCTGAATTTGAAACAAATTATGGCCAACCCATCGTTGAGCATAAGCTAGCACGTGAGCGTGCTATTGCCACCTACAAAGCGGGCATTCAGAAAAAAGGATAGTTCCTTTTTGAGTACAACAATTCATCCATAAAAAATTACAACTGAGTCGTTCTTTTTAGTTTTCAATGCAGGTACACCCAATATTTGCAGTATGAAATTATTAGCAATGAAAACCATTTGTACCCTATTCCTAGTCTTTTTTGTACTATACACCAATGCACAAACTACTATTTCAGGTAAGGTAACCGACAAAAAACAACAACCAATTGCCGGTGCCAATGTCTATTTAGAAAACACCTATGACGGCGCCACTAGCGAGGCCGATGGTACTTTTACCTTTAAAACAACTGAAACAGGTCAAGTTACCTTGGTGGTTTCGTATTTGGCCTATAAAACCTTTAAGCAAGAAGCGGACGTCACTTCGCTCAATAATTTAATCATTGTTTTAACAGAAGAAGTAAACACTTTAGATGCTGTGGTATTAACCGCAGGTTCTTTTCAAGCCGGTGACAATACCAAAGTTTCGGTAATGAATGCCTTAGATGTAGTAACTACAGCAGGTGTTGCTGGCGATTTTATTTCGGCATTACAGACCTTGCCAGGTACGCAAACGGTAGGCGAGGACGGACGTTTATTTGTGCGTGGTGGTACCGCCGAAGAAACCCAAGTATTTATTGATGGCTTGCAAGTATTTAAACCCTACTCACCAACATCTAACAATACCCCAACACGTGGGCGGTATTCCCCATTTTTGTTTGATGGAATTACCTTTAGTACGGGTGGTTACTCTGCCGAATATGGCAATGCTTTGTCAAGTGTCTTATTATTAAACACCATTGATCATCCTGAGCAAAGTGAAACAAATATTTCATTGATGTCATTGGGTGTTGGACTAGGGCATACCAAAAAATGGGAGAAAGATGCACTTACCTTTTCTGCAGCTTATATCAATTTAGCGCCGTACAATAAGCTGGTACCCGATACGAATAAATGGAACAAACTACCCGAATCTATTTCTGGCGAAACGGTGTATCGACACGATACCAAAAACGGCCTCTTTAAATTGTACTCTGCATTTGATGTTGTAAAATTTGATGTAGAACAACCCGCTATTAATTATGAAGATTTGGTGCGTTTTGATTTGCAAAATAACAACTGGTACACCAATGCTTCATATGAAGGCTTTGTAGGTGATAAAATGGTACTTACTAGCGGTATTAGTTATAGCAATAGCTACACAAAATTGGCGATTGAAGATACCGATGTAACCGATAGAGAAAATGCAGTACATTTAAAAGGGAAGTTAAAATATAGCTTTAACAACCTCTTTAAACTCACAGTAGGTGCTGAGTTGCAGTCCACCCATTTTAATGAAGATGGTGTTGCCAATCAGACCGATGCTTTTCACTATTATTTTAACAATACCTACAGTGCCGCTTTCGCGGAAGCCGATGTCTTTTTCTCCAATGCCTTTGCGGGTAAGTTTGGGGTACGTATGGCACATAGTAGTTTGTTTGATGCAGCGAGTTTGGCCCCACGTTTATCATTGGCTTATAAGCTCAATAAAAATGCACAGCTCTCTTTAGTGTATGGTTCTTTTTATCAGGCGCCTCAAAACAATGAGCTGAAATACAATGACGATTTTGAGTTGCAAGAAGCAACGCACTATATTCTAAATTACCAATACAAAAAGAACAACCAATTGTTTAGAGCGGAGGCTTTCTACAAAAAATACGATCAGTTGGTACAATTTGATGCAGCATTTAACCAAGAACCGTCAAATTTTAATAATAACGGCTTTGGTTATGCCAAGGGCTTGGACTTGTTTTGGAAAGACACCAGAAACATCAAGTACCTACAATATTGGGTTTCGTATTCGTATTTAGATACCCAACGGAAATTTAAAGATTATCCTACTGAGGTGATGCCTAGTTTTGCTACCAAACACAATGCCTCATTGGTAACCAAATATTGGATAAATGGATTGCGCTCTCAAGTGGGAATGACCTATAATTTTGCGAGTGGTAGACCTTATAACAACCCCAATGCAAGTGACTATATGGACGGACGTACCAAAAACTATCACAATGCAAGTTTGAACTGGAGTTATTTAATTTCACAGCAAAAAATACTGTTCTTTTCGGCTTCAAACATCTTGGGTTTTAACAATACCTTTGGCTATGACTATAGCAATACACCAGATGGAAACGGTAGGTTTGACAGACAAGCCATTGTGCCAACAGCAAAACGTTCGTTTTTTGTAGGTTTCTTTTGGACCATTAGTGATGACAAGACCAAGAATCAGTTGGATACTTTGTAAGGGTATTGTGAGGAATTTGAAACACGGTTGAAATCTTTTAATTGTTTACATTTTTGTTAACGCATTAAGTACTGTTTTTTTTTAAGCTAAGTAGTTTTACCAGAGCTTTTTATTCGTCCATGCGTTGTTGCACTTTGCCGTTTTTAATCACGGTTTGAATTGCCAAGGTATTTTTGATGGCTTCTAGTGGGTTTTTGTCGAGAAGTATCATATCTGCGTATTTACCGACTTCTAGCGTACCATGAGTATCTAATACATGGAGCATTTTAGCGGCATTGTGAGTACCCATTTTTAATATGTCGAGCGGTGCCATACCACCCAGTTCTAAAATTTGCATTTCTTCATGCAAGCTATAACCCGGAAATATAAAGGTGTTGCCCGTATCTGTACCCAATACCATATTCACACCATTTTTATAAAGAATTTTAATTTCTTCTACATAAGGAATGAGGGTGTTTTCATAATTGGCATCTTTAATTCCGAAATCATTTTCTAGCATGTTTAAATAACCTTTTGCACGTTCAATGGTCATCGAATCTCGTAACATTTGCACTTCTTTCGGGTCAAATAAATTAATCTGTTCAATCGTGGTTGCCCAATCGGGATACATGGCATACATTAAACTTTTATCAATCATCAAGGTGGTAACCCATGACAATGGTTCACTGTAGATAGCAGCAAGTAGGGTGCTGTCTTTTTCAAAGTCGAGATCAACGCCTGTATAGTGAATGATATTCCGAATGCCTGCCTTAAATGCCATTGCCAATTCTGTATTATCACTTACATGTGCAAAAACTTCGGTACCGTTCTTTTTCGCTTCTGTGGCTACTTTGTTTATAAAAACTTGGGGCATTCGTTCAACAAAAGGCGGCTCGGGACCATCTTCTATAGTAAGTTTAATTCCTGTTATTGGAAATTTAGACACTTGTGCTACCAAACGCTCTATTTGTAGCGTGTCTTTTAAATAGAAAATAGATGCTCCTTCAATCCAATTGCTTTGCGCATAGGTTTTTGCAGGATGGCGTCCTTCCATAGTAAAATGTTGACTGGTATGAAAAACACGTGGTGCAGGGATACTATCTTGTTCGCCCATGGCTCGCATGTTGGCAAAATAGTCGTTCGTGGTTTTACTTCCGCCAGGACAAAAAATTGAAGTCACACCGAAATGAACAAATTTCGGAAAATCATTTTCGTAATCGCTGGTATGTGCATGGGCGTCAAACAGTCCGGGAATGAGATATTTTCCTGTACCATTGATTATTTTACTGCCCGATTTTACGGCACCCGAATCAATTGCTACTATTTTGTTATTTTTTATATAAACATGTACGTTTGGTTGACTGGCTTCACCGGTGCCATCAATAAGATGCACATTGGTGATAATAAGATCATACGCGGCTGGAGGCGAACCACAGCCGAGTAGGCTAAGCAGGAGGAGGAGATAGGTTGTTTTCATAGATCGAAATTTCAGTGTGTTTAAGTAGGTAATTGACACAGCATCAATTGTATAGGCTAATTTACAACCTTGAATTGAATTTAACAAGGGGGTTTTTCCTGTATTTTGGGGGTATTTTACCTATTTCTTAACAGTTGTTATGCCGTTTGTATCAGTTGTTTTAGTATTTTGCATTACTAATTTAAAGGCATGTTTTATTATCTCATAGTTGCGCTACAAGTGTTTTGTATTTATCACTTATACAAAAATAGAAACCCGATCTATTGGGTTTTTATCATTCTCTTTATACCCGTTATTGGAAGTATCATTTACCTTTTTATGCAAGTGTATAATAAGCGCGATGCTGCAGTGATTACTGAGGAAATTACCTCAATTATCAATCCCACCAAAAAAATAAAAGAATTACAAGCAAAACTTGAATTTTCGGATACCTTTCAAAACAAAGTAGATTTGGCAGATGCCTATCTTGAAACGAATGATGTTGAAGCAGCTATTAAACACTATGAAATGGCTTTGGAAGGAAGGTTTCAAAATGATTATTATACCCAAAAGCAGCTCGTACTGGCGTACGATAGGCTAGGTGATGCTGATAAAGTAGTGTCCTATGCCGAAAAAATTCAAGATCATGTAGAATTTAAAAATTCAAATACGCAGTTTTTATATGGCAAAGCACTCGCGGCCTTAGATAGGTTTAAAGATGCCGAAAAACAATTGGTACAAATTAATAATAGTTATGCCAATTATGAAGAACGTTTAGAATTTGCCAAATTATTAATTGCTAATGACAAGGCTACCAAAGGCAATACTATTTTAAACGAATTGTTTGAAGAGTCTAAACAAATTGTAAAGCAAAACCTACGTAAATACAGTGCAACGTTTGCTGAAGTTGAAAAACTGCGAAGCCAAGTTTCATAATTCAATCGTCATCATTTTATACTTTGCGCGATTATCGATCGATGCAAATTACTTTGATATTTTTATTTGTAAAAAATAAAGCGGAGGAGATACCGTATAAAAAAGGCAACTTTTTTTAAATTTAGCTGAGTTTAATTTCAAAATAACAGACGTCTGCATTTTCATAATGACTAGGTAATCCGTTTGAATTTTGAATTTTTGAAATTCCTAAAAAAGTAAAGCCACATTTTTTATAATGAGCGATCAAACGGGTGTTGTTACCACAAGTATCAAGACGTACAAATTTTTTATGTTCTGTTGCCGCATACACTTTTGCCCAATTGACAATTTTAGTTACAAATTGCTGTCCCCTAAACACAGGGTTCGTAGCAATTCTATGAATGTAAATGGAAGGGTCAGCATCTTTCGCTTCCCAAATTTGAGGATCGCTAAAACTAATAGCCCAAACACAAGCAATGGTATTGTTAAGAACTAATTTAAACTGTCGTTGCTCGGCAATTTCTGTTTCCACTAAACTCCTGTCAAACTGTGGCCAGATATTGCCAGAGAATTTATTTTTTTGATATTCAGTAGCTATAGCGTACAACTTAAAAATTGCGTCAATATCGTGTATGTTACTGTTTGTTATTTGCACCTTACTATTTTAATAAAAAGGGTGTTCTTCTTAATTGGATTTGTTACTAATTATGAGGCATTGGGTACAGATTCACAAGTTACTTTGTCATCTTTTTTACTTAGAAAAACATGTTAAACAAGGATCCGTACGTACGAAGTTCGTATTTTTTTTACAGTTCATCCTAAAAAAGTTACAATTCGGTCAGGCTTAATTTTAAAAAGCTATGGTTTATATGACATTTGAACTATAATTTAAAACTTAAAACCATGATCAGAATAGTAGTAGTATTAGTAATGTACTTGGCCTCACAAGCCGCATTCTCTCAAACCAAATTTGAACAAGGCATGCAAAAAGCATTTACCTTAATGAGTGAAAACAAAAATGATGAAGCTGTAAATATGTTAGAACGTATTGCCAATGCAGAACCAGAAAATTGGATACCACCATATCATATTGCGTTATTAAAAGCACGAACATCTTTTGCTATGACCAACAAATCGGCGCAAGAGGCTCAAATAAAATCGGCTGAAGATTTTATTGACCGTGCAGATGCCATTTCTCCAGACAATTCTGAAATTTATGTGATTAAAGCCATGGTTAATGTGGCGAAAATTGCTTCAAACCCTATGGTTAATGGTGCAAGTTTATCGGCTCCAACAGAAGCCTTATACAGAAAAGCAGTGGCCTTAGATGCGACTAACCCAAGGGCCTATAGTGGATTGGCAGAATTTGAAATGGGAGCAGCTCGTTTTTTTGGTAAAGATTTGACGCCCTATTGTACTAAACTACAAGAGTCTATCAAATTATATGATGCATTTCAACCTGCATCTAAAATGGCACCAAATTGGGGAAAGGAATGGACGTTAAGCGTGATTGCAAGTACTTGTGGAACTACGAAGTCTACAACAACAGCAACAGAAACGGCAGCATCAACCGAAAAAGTAACGATACAAGCTACGGTAGAAAACGTGTCGGGTACAGAAGGAAAAGTACACTTTGCCTTGTATACGAAAGAAACCTTTATGAAAGAACCAGTAGCCTCAAAAGTAGGTACTATAGTTGACGGTAAGGCCACTGTTACTTTTGAAGATATAAAGAATGGTGCCTATGCCATCGTTTGTTTTCATGACAAAAATGAAAATAACACCATGGATTTTCAAGCAAACGGAATGCCCTTAGAAGATTATGGGTCGTCTAATAATAAATTTAGAATGGGACCACCATTATTTGAAGATGCAAAATTTACTGTTGAAAATAAATCACTAAATTTAGGGATTAGATTTTAGATCTCTTAAAAATTAAAAAACACAACAGATGAAGTTTTTTATTTATAGCTTTTTGATACTAAGTGCGCTGCAAATGTCAGCACAAGAAGGAAGTGTGTTAACTATTGATTTTGAAGGAATTAAAACAAGTGAAGGAAAGTTATTTGTAGCATTATATGAATCTGAAGATGCATTTTTAAAAGAGCCCCTCATTGGCAAAATAGTTACAGTAACTAACGGAAAAGCAACCGTTGTATTTGAAGATTTAGACACAGGAGTTTATGCAGTATCTTCATTTTATGATACCAATAACAATGGTAAAATGGATACTAATTTTTTAGGTATTCCCAAAGAACCAACCGCCATGAGTAACCAAGCAAAAGGAAGTTTTGGTCCGCCAAAATTTAAAGATGCGAAGTTTGAAATTACAAGTACAAGTAAAACAATACAGATTAAATTTTAAGAAATGATGAAGGATTTGAAAAAGATATTATTGATTGGTTTTGGAATAGGAACACTTCTTTTTATAATTGATGTACTATTCGGTTTACTTTCAAACAAGGTCTTTGTTGTGGATAGAATGAGCTTTATAAAGTTTGGATACTACCAAATGTACTCAGTGGTATTGACCTTTGTAAATTCCTATTTCTTTAATTATTTAAATAGAATTCAGTGGAAAAAATATAAAAAACAACGCATCTTAATAGGTGCATTAGGAGGTATTATTTTAACGATGGGTACGATCGTTTTCTTGAGAATGATTCAAGAAATGGCGATTAAAGGTGAGGGGTTTGAAGAGTTTTATACAGAAGAGCTACAAAATGGTTCATTTTATTTAACCTCGCTTTTAATTACGTTGGTTGCCTCTTTATTTTTTCACGCTTTTTATTTTTACCAACGATTACAAAAAGAGAAAGTAACAGAGCAGAAAATTATTGCAGGTACAGCTTCAGCACAATTTGATGCATTGAAGAATCAGTTAGACCCTCACTTTTTATTCAATAGCTTAAACGTATTGACAAGTTTGATTGAAGAAAATCCGGATTCTGCTCAGCAATTTACAACGGCATTATCTAAGGTATACCGTTATGTATTAGAGCAAAAAAACAAAGAATTGGTAAGTGTAGATGAAGAGTTGGCTTTTGCTAAAACCTATGTTAAATTATTGAAAATGCGTTTTGAAGACAGTATCATTTTTGAAATTCCTGAAAAGGCCAGCAATCCAGAGGCACGGGTAGTTCCACTCTCATTGCAATTACTATTAGAAAATGCTGTAAAACACAATATTGTAAAAGCTTCCAATCCGCTAAAGATTCGCATTTTTGAAAAAGGGAGTGATTTGGTAGTAGAAAATATTTTACAACCCAAAGAAGTATTAAAAAAGAGTAGTGGTGTAGGGCTTTCAAACATCAAACAACGGTATAGTTTACTTACAGACAAACAAGTATACATTCACAAAACAGCAACGCTTTTTTCAGTTTCAATACCGATGCTCACAAAACAATTATCCGTTATGAAAACACAAGAAACCTATATAGAAGACAAAAGATACATGCGGGCCAAGGATAAAGTAGAAAAGATAAAAGGTTTTTACTCGAATCTGATGACCTACATCATCGTAATACCCATACTCGCTTATGTAAACTATAGAACTACTAGTTTCCCATGGATTATATTTCCGACCTTAGGTTGGGGGTTTGGGGTATTGGCGCACGGTATGGAAGCTTATGGATACAACCCTTTTACCAGTAAAAGCTGGGAAGAGCGTAAGATTAAAGAATTTATGGATAAAGAAAACTAAAAACTACAGAGATGGACAATTTTGATAAAGAAAACAAGTATATAAAAGCCAAAGAAAAAGTAGAAGAGATTAAAAAGTTCTATTCAAATCTAACCTCGTATATCATTGTTATAACCGGTTTGGGGGTATTGAATTACTATACAGACGGTTGGCAATACCCCTGGTTTTTGTGGCCAGCTTTTGGATGGGGTATTGGAATTGTATTTCATGCAGCCAAAGCTTTTGATTGGAACCCGTTTTTTAATAAAGACTGGGAAAAAAGAAAGATCAAAGAGTATATGGATAAAGACAAAGATGGCATGACGAAAACCCAACATTGGGAATAAAAACAGGCGTATGGAAACTAATTTATATAGCGAAGAAGAAAAGTATTTAAAAGCTAAAAAGAAAGTAGAAAGAATAAAAGGGTTTTATAGACATCTGATTGTTTTTTTAGGATTCAATATTTTTTTAATACTGTTTAAAATGATAGGGGTTATAGGTGATGGAGCGTCATTTTTAGGGGCCGTTTTTGATATGCAAGCCTTATTTACTTGGGTGCCATGGGGTATCGGTTTAGCAATCCATGGCTTTGTTGCTTTTGATGGATTCGCTTTGTTTTTAGGGAAAGACTGGGAAGAACGGAAAATTAAAAAAATAATTGAAAAGGATACTAAAAACTCACAACATTAGATTTTAGGTAATGGAGAAAGATTATAGCAAAGAAGAGCGGTATTTAAAGGCTAAAAAACGGGTCAAAGAAATACAAGGGTTCTATTGGCATTTGGCGGTATATATAGTAATAAATTCATTTATTACTGTCAATATAGTAATTCGAAATGTCTATGAAAATGGAGAAACAATGCAGGAGGCCTTTTTAGATTTTGGACTCTTTTTTGTGTGGGTTTCATGGGGAATAGGATTGGCAATACACGCATTTGTTGTTTTCGGTAGTTTTCCGTTTTTATTTGGAAAAAATTGGGAAGCACGTAAAATCAAAGAATTGATAGAAAAAGAAGAAGAACATTATAAATCACTGCAAAAATGAATGTAATAATTATAGAAGATGAAAAGCCAGCCGCTAGGCGCTTAGACAGAATGTTACAGAAACTAGACATCAATGCAAGTGTGATGTTACACTCTGTAGAGGAAGCATTAACCTGGTTTGAATCGAATATACACCCCGATCTAATTTTTTTAGATATTCAATTGTCTGATGGTTTGTCGTTTGAAATTTTTGAAAATATTGAAGTTAAAAGTGCGATTATTTTTACAACTGCGTATGATGAATATGCGCTACAGGCATTTAAATTAAACAGCATCGATTATCTGTTAAAGCCCATTGATACGGACGATTTAGAGACGGCAGTTACCAAGTACAAAGAGCGAATTCCTAAAAGCAATAAGTTAGCCGTTGATTTTGAAGACATCAAACGATTGTTGGTAAATCCGCTAGAGCGCGAATATAAAAAGCGGTTTACAGTAAAGGTAGGGCAGCATTTAAAAATGATTCCCATAGATACCATTGAATGTTTTTATAGTGAAAACAAAGGCACCTATATTCATACCAATGACAATAGAGATTATTTGATAGATGCCACTTTAGAAGATTTGGAAAAGGAATTGGCCCCTCAAACATTTTTTAGAGTGAGCCGTAAATTTTATGTCAATATCAATGCCATTAAAGACATGGTATCGTATACCAATTCGCGTTTGCAAATTAAATTAAATACCTATAGTGATCAAGAGGTGATTGTAAGCCGTGAACGGGTTCGTGACTTTAAAGATTGGTTGGAATAAAAGAATGACTGCCTAGTTCTTCCAATGCGTCCTTTATTTTTTCTAGAATGAATAGCGACTAAGAGCTTTAAAATTAAGCTAATAAAAGTATCGTATAATTTTTTCAGGATTTTTAACAGTTTCGTTGTTTTTATACGTTATAAAAGATAACAATTAATAACGAAGAACATGAGAAGACAGATTTTAATACTTTCAATGATCAGCCTAGGTTTTTTTGGATGTGAGCTTATTGACGAATTGACAAAGTTTGATATGGAATTTAAACAAACGGTAAAAATTCCACCATCCACCATAATCAATACCCCTTTTGATATTTTATTACCACCGGTTGAAACAAATTCAGAAGCTACCTTCGGATCTAATAATACGCGTAAAGACCTCATAGAAGAAATCCGCTTAAAATCACTTGATTTAACGATTAATTCACCTTCAGAATCCGATTTTTCATATTTAGAATCTATCGAGATTTTTATTTCAGCAGAAGACTTACCCGAAATAAAAATCGCTTTCAAAGAGGAAGTTTCAGCAGCTGTAGGTGCCGAATTGAGTTTAGATGTAATTGGCGATGACTTGAAGGAATACCTTAAAAAGGACGCCTTTTCAATTCGATTGAAAACTACTTTAGATGAAAGCATCAATGAAGAGCAAACCATTGAAGTAAAATCGGTCTTTTTTGTCGATGCGAAGATCTTGGGAGTTTAAGTTGTTAATTTCATAGAAGTGTAAGCTTTGTAATTGATTGATTATCAAACTTGTATCAGGTATTTCGAAAACTTTAGAATTTCTTTAGAATTAAGTTGTTTTTTTACAAGAATAACTCAATCCCCTAAAAGTTATACCTTGAGAAAATTAACCTTGACCCTCATTTTGAGTTTGATTGTTTTAGCCTTAAATGCGCAATCAAATGATACCCCAGAACGTTTAAAATATACAGTACTTGCTCCCGATGGATCGATTGCCCTAACTATCGTTGACGATTCAAGAGATGACAAAATACAATTGGAGGCTGTAAGCAGTTTCTATAAGTATGAATTGATCGATCCAATGACTAGTGAATTGGTTTATACTGCAGCAAATAAAGGAACGCTAGGCGCTTTTGATAAGGCAAAGGTACTCGAAGGCACGTATGATTTACGAGTGTACACCAGAAGCTTTATCATCTTATCGAAGATAAAAGTATCGGCTCCACCACTTGGTGTAGTGGCAAGTAATGAAACAGTAGTGATTAATAATTAATTTTCTGTAGTAGCTTCAAAGAAACTAAACACACTACCACCATATTTTTTTGCATAACTAAAGTGATTGTTTGAAGACAAATCTGTCTGTTTAGAATGCTCTATAATAAGCAGTCCGTCATTATTTAATAGTCGCTTTTCAAATACCTGCTCAACAATAGTTAAAAATTGCTCATCGCTAAAATCATACGGTGGATCAGCAAAAATTATATCGGCAGTCAAGGTGTTTTTTTCTAAAAATTTATACACATCACTTTTAACGGTAGTGATATTTAAATCGAGTTTTTCAGAAATCGAATTGATAAATTGTATGCAACCAAAATGCTGGTCTACACTAATTATATTTTGAGCGCCACGTGAAGCGAACTCAATACTAATACTACCAATACCAGCAAATAAATCCAATACACTTAAGTCTTCAAGGTAATATTTATTGTTTAAAATATTAAAGAGTGCTTCTTTAGCAATATCCGTGGTAGGACGTGTAGGTAAATTTTTAGGAGCATTTACGCGTATACTTTTATGTTTTCCTGAGACTATACGCATTAGAATTGGTGTAAAAGTGTAAAAAAGTGACGTTTTGTATCTTCGGTAAAGTCGTCACTAAATGAGTATTTCGACCTATTTTCTATCAAACTAACATTTCTAACATAGCTATAAGCGATGTTGTATAATTCGTCATCCTTTTCAACAGCTCCCAATAATTTCAATTCAAATTTTTCTGGATTCAATTTTAGTTGTTCGGTAACAAAAAGAATATAATAGATAAAGTCCTCCTTGGTTTTATATTCAAAAGTATTGTACAGTTGTAACTTTCTATTAAAAATAACAATTATTTCAAAATGTGTTGCACCTACATTTACAAACATGTGAGGAACCAAACTAAACTTATAGATGTCAATTAGATTTTCAATGAGTATGGTTGAAAAATGCTTGTATTCAAAACCGCCAAACTGATCGATAAAAAAATTATTGATATTGACATAAGGCACGTATACATTTACAATATCATGATTTTCAAGCTCATCAAAAGCAAAGAAATCGTGCTTTAGTACTTTATTGTTGTAGGATAAGTAGCTAGAAATTTTCTCTTCTTGAAACAAAGGTTTCGGTACCAACGCAGATAAATTATTGGTATGCGTAATATTGACTGAATGGTATTTTTCCTTTAATAGCGGATTGGTACCAAACAGCTTTGTAATATTATCAATTGCTTTTTGAGGAGTTTGATTGGTTTCTTTAAAATGGTAATTATAAAGAGCGATAAATTTCTTTTCGTCTTTGTTTAAAACACAAAAAGAAAATCCATCCAAACTAAATTGGATGGATAGATGATTAAATGCTAGATTACTAGCTGGTTTATTGTTTATTTTGAAGTTCTCCTGTATCATAAATAATTGGCCAGTTACCATTTGTTTTTACATCGTCTAGTGATCCTACAGAAATAAATTCACCGGTTACTTCAGGAGCAAGGGCTTCTTTTTCTTGTCTTACTAAATGATTAGGTAAGCCATTTAAAACAGTTTCTTTAGCTATTTGAGCTAAAAACACGGGTGATCTTACACCTTGTACTTTTTCAACAAAACCTGTTTTTAAATCAAATTCAGCATCGGTACCTGGTACCTTAAACATGTTTTTATAATCTCTACCAGCAAAAGAAGCTCTTACTTCTTTATAACCAATAGTGTCAACTACTCGTTGTTCTTCCTCAATCATAATCGGACTGTAGTCAGTACCTTTATTTACCGTTACAACGATATTTTTTGTTTCAGTAACAGCAAATTTAGCAGTATCAATAAATGTAATTAAGTTGGCTTTGTTGGCAGTATAATTACCAGTAACCTCTTTATGAGCTATTTCAGCATCTCGAATTGTTTTTAAATTTTTAATTACAGGTGTGTAACGAGCAACTTTTTCTTTGTTAAAGATTATTGGGCCCATAATACCTTGATAAATTTTATAGCCCAAAAAGATGACCAATAGCCATAAGACAATTGAAATGATAGGCCTTGCCTTTTTTGAGACTTTATTTGCAATTAAGTAAGCTAGGGCGCCGGTAGCAAGAATCGCAACGAGGATGATTAAAATAGTTAGCATTTTAAAGTATATTTTATTTATAGGTTATAGGCAAATCTACAAAATTTTTTTAATGGTTAAAACTTTTATGCATAAATCAATTTGTACCTTTGTTTTTTATTTAAAAACTGAATGATAAAAGACGCTGCAGCATTTTACAAAACCCTCTTAGAGAAGTTCCCTCATACGCCAACAACAACACAAGATCAATTATTAAGTCAATTATCTCATTTTGTATTTGATACAGCCCACCAAAAGCTATTTTTATTAAAGGGATACGCAGGTACAGGTAAGACTACAACAATCAGTACTGTAGTAAATTGTTTGTGGAAAGCAGGCATGAAATCCGTGCTATTAGCGCCTACAGGAAGAGCAGCTAAGGTGTTGGGAAATTATTCAAAACGACAGGCTTTTACCATTCATAAAAAAATATACCATCCTCGAAAAGCAAAAAATGGCGGTGTTTCATTCGTTTTACAAACAAATAAACATACCAACACCGTATTTATAGTAGATGAAGCTTCTATGATACCTGATAGAGCCGCAGATGCACGTTTGTTCGAAAACGGTTCCTTATTAGATGATTTATTGTTTTATGTGTATGCAGGTAAAAATTGTAAAGTCATCTTTATAGGTGATACGGCACAGTTACCGCCAGTAAAGTTGGACTTGAGTCCGGCCTTAGACGCAGATACCTTGACATTGAATTATAATAAAGATGTAGAAGAACTTGAATTGGATGAGGTAATGCGTCAACACGAAGATTCAGGTATTTTAAATAATGCCACGGCCATACGTGTAAATTTAGATGAAGGAGGTTATGAGCCTTTCAAATTTAATTTGAATTTCCCAGATATTATTCGCCTAACGGATGGTTATGATATACAAGATGCCATCAATTCGGCTTATGACAATATTGGGGTAGAAGACACTGCTTTTATTGTGCGTTCTAATAAACGTGCCAATCAATACAATCAACAAATACGGAGTAAAATACGCGGTCAAGAGAATGAAATTGCTACTGGAGATTATGTAATGGTTGTTAAAAACAATTATTTTTGGTTGAAAGATTCGAGTACAGCGGGCTTTATTGCCAATGGAGATATTTGTGAAATACTAGAAATTTTTAAGTACAAAGAGTTGTACGGATTTCGTTTTGCGGAGGTAAAAGTTCGAATGATTGATTATCCAGATCAACAACCTTTTGAAACCGTATTATTGCTAGATACGCTAACGGCGGAAACACCTTCACTGTCTTATGAAGATTCGAATCGATTGTACGAAGAAGTAAAAAAGGACTTTCAGCACGAAAAATCATCGTATAAACGCTTACTTTCTGTAAAAAATAATAAGTACTTCAATGCCTTACAAGTAAAGTTTTCATACGCCATGACGTGTCATAAGTCGCAAGGAGGACAATGGAAAACAGTTTTTATAGAGCAACCCTATTTGCCAGAAGGTCAAGATATTTCGTATCTTAGATGGTTATATACCGCGGTAACACGGGCACAAGAGAAATTATATTTAATAGGTTTTAAAGATGAGTTTTTTCAAGATTAATAAAATAGTAGTTGGTTTAGTTACTGTAATCCTACTGGCTTCATGTGGAACTACACATAAAATTAAAAACGAATTAAAACAAGATGCAAAGGAGTCGTCTTTTTTTAAAGGCTTTGTACTTTACAATCCCGCAACCCAGAAGGAAGTGATCAATCAGAATGGTGCTAAATATTTTACACCGGCTTCAAATACAAAGCTTTATACTTTTTATACGGCCTTTAAAACATTAAAAGACAGTGTAACGAGTTTGGCGTATTATCAAACCAACGATTCATTGATTATTAAGGGTACAGCAGACCCTACTTTATTGTATTATGGTAATGATAGTACCAAGGTTATTGATTTTTTAAAAAAGGCACCACAAGCCATTTATATGGTAGATGCGGCCATAGATGAAACACCATACGGTAGTGGTTGGGCCTGGGACGATTACCAAGAATACTATATGCCTGATAAAAGTTTGTTTCCTATTTATGGTAATCTTTTGAGATACAAACAAATGGCTGATACTATACAGAGTACACCTACTTATTTTAAGAAAGCGATTACCGTATTAGATTCCATTAGCCTTACCCGAGATTTAAACGAAAATCAGTTTTATCTTGAAAAGGGAAAGACAAGCACTTATGAAGTGCCTTTTAAAACATCCAATCAATTGGTGGCTACCTTATTGAGCGAACAATTAGGGAAACCAGTAACACTAATTAAAAACACTTCAAAATACACCTATCAATATCTAAGTGGGATGTCTTTGGATGAATTGTATAAACAATTTTTGAAGGTGAGTGATAATTTTTTCGGTGAACAGCTACTATTGCAGGTTAGTAAGACTGTAAATGACACTTATAATGTACAAGAGGCAATTCGTTATTCTTTAACTAATTATCTGTCAGATCTTCCGCAAAAGCCGAGATGGGTGGATGGTTCAGGATTGTCTAGATATAATTTGTTTACACCAAATGACATGGTGTTTTTATTGAATAAGATGTATGCAGAAATTTCGTTTGAAAAACTCAAATACTATTTGCCCGCAGTAGGTGAATCGGGAACCTTAAAAAAATGGTATGGCAATGATAAACCTTTTGTCTTTGCCAAATCGGGCGCACTTTCCAATAATTACAATTTAAGTGGTTATATCGTTACTAAAAAAGGAACAATACTTATTTTTAGTTATATGAACAATCATTATAAAATACCCACGTCACAGCTAAAAAAGGAGATGGAAAAACTGTTTCTTACTATTTATAACAAGTACTAAATGAAAAAATACATTGCAAAATTTGTGTTTTTTATTTTTGGATGGAAAGCCACCTACCTCGAAAAGTATAAGGTTTCTAAAAGTGTTGTGTTAGCGGCGCCTCATACCTCGAATTGGGACTTACTTTTTTCATTAGCAGTGTATTGGCGTGAAGGAATCGATGCCAAATTTTTAATTAAAAATGTGTATACGAATGGAATTTTTGGTTTCTTTTTTAAGTGGCTTGGTGCTATCGGAGTAGATCGATCAAAGCACAATAACCTGGTTGACTATGCTATTTCGTTATTTAGTACTTCTGAAAAGTTGATTTTAATGATTCCGGCAGAAGGCACTAGAAAGCGCGTAGCGAAGTGGAAAACGGGTTTTTATCATATTGCTAGGAATGCACAGGTGCCTATATCATTTGGATTTTTAGATTATAAAAAGAAACTTGCGGGGGTGGGTGATGTTTACTTGCTTACGGGCGATTTTGACAACGATATGAAATACATTGAAGATTTTTATAGAACAATCGAAGGAAAACATCCTGAATTGTACAATAAAAAGATATTTTAGTTGAATGCTTCGAGTTAACTAAATTTATTTGGAGTCAGGAGTCAAAACAACTTTTCCTTTAACCTCTTTATTAATCATAGCGAACATGGCTTCCTTGACTTGTTCAAGTGCATACGTACCATGAATTCTTGTTTTTAATTTTCCTTCAGCAAACCACTGCATCAGTTGCCCCATGTTTTTTAGATGTAACTGCGGTTCTTTTTTAACAAAAGCACCCCAAAACACGCCTACAATAGCACATCCTTTAAGCAAACATAAATTCAATGGAATTTTAGGGATTTCGCCCGCTGCAAAACCGACTACTAAATACCGCCCTTTCCACGCCATGGTGCGTACTGCAGGTTCTGTATACTCGCCGCCAATAGGGTCATAAACAATGTCAACACCAGTGCCATTGGTTAGTTCTTTTACTTTTTTATTGAGATCTTCAGTATTATAATTAATTAGAAAATCAGCACCATTCTCTTTGCAGAACTGCAATTTAGTATCTGAGGAAGCAGCGGCAATAACCGTTGCGTCTACTGCTTTTGCAATTTGTATTGCGGCAGTACCAACACCACCCGCAGCACCGAGTATCAATACCGTATCTCCTTTTTGGATGTGGGCTCTATTTACTAAGGCATGATAGGAGGTGCCATAAGTTAACATCGTAGCGGCACCCGTAATAAAGTCAAAAGTAGGAGGCATCATAAAAACATCAGTTGCTTTTGCTTTCACTTCTTCGGCGAAACCACCAAAGACACTTCCATAGATTACCTGATCGCCAATTTTTAATTGTTTTACATCGGTACCAACTGCTTTTACAATACCTGAAATTTCACCACCTGGCGAGAAGGGAAGTTCAGGTTTGAATTGGTATTTTCCCTGAATAATTAAAGTGTCTGGAAAATTGAGTCCGCAGGCCTTTACTGAAATAATGACTTCATCAGCAGCAGGAACTAATGAAGGAATTTCTTCAATAATAAGATTTTCTATGGGGCCAAAAGATTTACATAAAACAGCTTTCATTAAAATAGGTCTTTATTATCAGTAATAGTTAGTTGTACATCATTCATCAATATTTCAGCCAACGCTTTTGTTTTTACCAATTCATAGGTATAGAAAAATTGCATGGTATGCACTTTACTCGTGTAGAACGATTCAGACTGCGCTCTCTTTTCAATAGCTAAATGTCCTTTTGCAGCAGTGGCCATTTTTAACCATTGCCATCCAATGATGATGGTACTAAAAAATTCCATGAAAACAGAAGCGTCTGCCAAAAAGCGCTCGTAGTTGCCACTCATAGCATGTGGCATCAAACTACCCAGTACTTTTTGCACTAGCGATAGGTTTTCTGTCAAAGTTTGGGCATACGGTTTTAAATCGGAATGAGCATTGGCAGCGCTAATTGCTTGTTGAATTTCGGCAGCCAATAGTTGTAAGGCTTTCCCATTCTGCATGGTTATTTTCCGTCCTAACAAATCCAAAGATTGTATGCCAGTTGTTCCCTCATACAATGATATGATACGAATGTCGCGATAATATTGTTGGGGCATAAAATCAAAACAAAAGCCATAACCTCCTAAAATTTGTACCGCCTCACTAGTTGATTTAAGTCCTTGTTCTGCCGGATATGTTTTGGTAATTGGTGTCAGTAACTCTAGTAATAAATGATAGTTTTCTTTTTCTTCTTTTGACGCACTCGTTAATTCTTTATCGATATAATTAGCGGTTTCAAGTATTAAACTTAACGATCCTTCAACAATAGCTTTTTGTGTAAAGAGCATTCTTTTCACATCGGGATGGTTAATAATTAGCGTTTGTGATTCTTCGGTATTTTTTTTACCTGTACTATTTAATTTTCTTCCTTGCGGACGCTCATTGGCATATTTTAATGAAGAGTAATAGGCCGCCGCCGCAATGGCAGCACCCATTCGCCCTGTACCGATACGCGCTTCATTCATTAGCTGAAACATATATGATAGGCCTTTGTGGGCTTCACCAAGTAGCCAGCCTCTACAGTCGCCTTCATCGCCAAAAACAACATGGGTTGTACAATACCCTTTTTGGCCCATTTTTTCAAATTCTCCGGCAATAGCCACATCATTGGCAATAAAACTGGAAGTATCAGCGGGTCTGTTTTTCGGAACCACAAAGAGTGAGACTCCCTTGGTTCCTGCTGGAGCCCCTTTAATCCGTGCGAGTACTAAATGCACAAAATTATCAGCAAATTGATGATCACCTGCAGAGATAAATATTTTTTGCCCTTTGATTAAATAATGGTCGGTATCAGTAGGAGTTGCTAGAGTAGTAATATCAGAGAGTGAACTTCCCGCTTGTGGTTCTGTTAAGCACATAGTTCCTCCCCATGATAAATCCATCATTTTAGGCACATAGGTATCTTTTAATGTTTGGTTGCCAAAAGAAACAATTAAGTTGGCCGCTCCTGCTGTAAGTCCAAAATAACCAGGAACGTGATTGTTTGCGGCTTCCATAATATAAAAGGCAGCTTGAAGGATGGCTGATGGCATTTGCAATCCACCCTCGTCAAAATCAAACATGGCTGCTACTAGGCCCATTTCACCAGCATTTTTAAAAATATGTTCAAACTGCGGATGCACGTGAATTTTTCCATCTTTAAAATAAGAAGGTTGCTCATCCATTTCTTTGATAAAAGGAAATAGGGCAGTGTCAGAGAATTTTTTAACGGCATCAATAAAAATATCAACGGCTACCTTGTCGTACTCACTATAGCGATCTTCGGCTAATATTTTTTCAGTTTCATGTACTTCATATAACAAAAATTTTAGGGTGTCAATATCTACATATTCGTTTTTCATGCCAATACTATTTTAGTGATTCTTAATGGAGTTTTCAATATACTGAATTATTTTGATGTGCTGCGCTTGATAATCGAACCATTGAATGGAGTTATCACGTTTAAACCAAGTGCCTTGTCTTTTTGCAAAACGACGGCTATTTTTTTTAATTTCTGATATCGCAAAAGGCAAATCAATAGTGCCATCGAAATACTGAAACAATTCTTTGTATCCAACCGTTTGTAAAGCGTTTAAATCTTTGTGTGGGTATAACTGTTTAGCTTCTTCTAATAAACCAGCTTCCATCATTAGATCTACCCGCTGGTTGATTCTACTGTATACAACTTCTCGATCGGCTGTGAGTCCAATTTTTATAGGTACAAAATTACGTGTGGTGGTATTGGCTGTTAAAAAGGAGGAAAAGGGAGTGCCAGTTCCTAAACAGATCTCTAAAGCTCTAATAACACGTTGGTGGTTGTAAATATCTAGGGATTGATATGCTTTTATGTCCAAATTTTTTAGTTGAGATTGTAAGCCTTCAAGACCGTGTTCTTCTAATTCAAGTTTTAATTGTTTACGGATGATAGGGTCTACCTTAGGAAAAGTATCCAAGCCATTTAATACGGCATCAACATACAAACCACTTCCACCAACCATAACAATGACCTTGTTATTTTGAAAGAGGCTATTTAATTGTTGTATGGCATCTTTTTCAAATTGGCCAACACTATAATCCTCAAAAATAGAGCGATTTTGAATGAAATGGTGTTGTACTTGTTCTAGTTCTTCTGAGCTAGGTACTGCGGTACCAATTTGCATTTCTTTATAAAATTGACGTGAGTCGCTGGAGAGAATTTCTGTATTGAAATGGTTAGCTAACGCGATACTTAGGCTTGTTTTACCTATCGCAGTGGGGCCAACAATGGAAATTAAGAAGTTAGGTACAGTTGTCATTGATATCTATTAAATCCGCGAAAGCGAAATGCTAGCTATGAGCATGTAATTTTTGACCACATTCATAACAAAATTCAGCTTTGTCTGAATGCTTTCCGACACCACAACTCGGACAATGTTGTGTGTTTGTATCTATCTTAGGTTGGTTGGTACTTGACGCATACTCGGCAGATACTATACCAGTGGGTACAGCAATAATTCCATAACCCAAAATCATCACCATCGCCGCAATGAATTGACCTAATGGGGTTTGCGGTGCAATATCACCAAACCCAACTGTGGTTAGTGTTACGATACACCAATACACACTTTTAGGGATGTTGGTAAAACCATTTTCAGCGCCTTCAACCATATACATGATCGTCCCCAGAATAATAGCGATAATAACCACAGCAAACAGAAAAACAAAAATTTTAGCACGACTGGCTTTCAATGCCTTCACTAAATTATTAGAGGCACCTAAATAACGGGCTAGTTTTAAAATTCTAAAAACTCTTAGTAGGCGCAAGGCTCTTAAAGCAACCAAGGCATGAGATCCTGCTAAGATGAGTGAGAGGTATTTTGGAACAGTTGATAAAAAGTCTATAATACCATAAAAGCTAAAGATATATTTTGATGGTTTTTTAACCGAAATGATTCGTGCAATATACTCCAAGCTAAAGAGTATGGTAATAATCCATTCTGATATATTTAAAAAGCGGTGAAATCTATTGTCAAAACTTTCTACACTTTCTAACATGACCAAAACAATACTGGCAATAATTACAACAAGTAGAACAACATCAAATAACTTACCAGCAGGAGTGTCTGCTTCATAAATAATTTCGTGAAGTTTACTTTTCCAGTTAGATGATCGTTTCGAATTTTCCAATACTATTAATTATATTTTCTCTAAAGTTATCAAACTCTTTTGAGTTTTTATGATTTGATTGAAGAATTCTTTTAGATTAGGATATTCTTGCGGTGCAAAAAAGGAACGTTGTATGTTAAATCGTAGCAATAAGATAATTTCATTGTTTTTTTCTTCAATAGAAAATGCATAGTTACCGCCTCCGTTAGGAAGTTTATAAGCAACTTTTTCAGGAAGTGATTTCACCGTGTAGTTTTCTGGAATTTTTAATTTTAAATTAAACTGAGAGGAGTTTACAAAAGCAAAATCAACAGGGTATTGACGTTCTTTAAGTTTAAAAGGATTGCTATTGTTTTCAACACTGATAAATGGATTGAAAATTAGTAAGTTACCACTTAAGTTACTTTCAATTGTGATGTCAAATGACTCTCTAAATGGTTTGTCAATAACCTTCAAATCTGAATTTTCATAGGATTCAATAATCAAATTATCATCAATACCAAACTGTTCTTCCATCTTATTTAAATACACATCGTCGCTTAGGGAATTTACGTCACTTCTTTTTTCCATCGCTTCATAACCGTTGTAAGATTTGTACATTTGCCCTGTAAAATCACCATCGCCATTCATTTCTAAATTAAGTATGGTACGAACGGTGTTGTTTTTTTTTGCTACGATGTCATACCAATAGCTACCTTCTTTGAAATTCATGACTCTACCATAACTATTTAAGGCTCTAATAGGTAACATACCAAAGGGCATTGCTTTATTGGTAGCATCTAACAAATAACTTTGTTCTCCGATGTTTAATTTGGCAATAGCATAATTAAAATCAGACATAACAGGATAGGCCTTTGTTGGTAGGCCATTGTCGCGCGTAGACAATAACATGATTTCTGCATCAAAACCCACGGCGTTCAACGCATTTATTAAAGAAATGTTTATTTCTGTTGAGTTTCCAACCCGATTGGTAAACGCATCTTTTACAACAACTTCATCAAACAAACGCGATTTACCATTCCATGTAAAATGATTTTTAATAAAGTTATAAATACTTTTTGCTTTGGCGAGATTGTTCTCTCCATTAAGAAGTACATCTGGTAGTTGTTTTTCGAGGTAGTCTACTTTTTTGAGTTGTCTACCAATACTTTTTTCAGTTCTAAATTCTTTATCTACATCCTTCCACCTTTTGGTATATTTTTCAATAACGCCATCAAACCCTTTAAATTCAGACAATTCAAATTTTATAGATGACAGGTAATTTTTTTTGGAAGTCATATAATCTTCATCTATAAAAGCAGGAATATCGCGCATGGCATAGGTGAGCTCTTCGCATGAAGCGGTACCGGTAGCACCGGGAATAGTAAAACAACTTTTCTTTATACCAGCTTCATTTTTTGTTAGTTTTTGATAGCCAATGAGCATTCTGTTGTAGACATAATTTCCGGGTACCAAGGCATAAAATTCGCTGTAAATTTTGGGAATGTCGCCTTGAAATTCCCACCCTTTAAAGTTAAACATATAAGGCGATTCTACAGTATATTCATATTCAATAATACTGTTGTCTTTAATATTGGGCATGGTAAATTTAACTTCAGACCAATGTTCACTTAACTTTTCAGTAAAAACATTTTTTTTATCCAAACCTGTTTTTATCAATGAATTATGAGTCAAACCTTTAATGTCGGTAACTTTTTCGCGTACTCCATTGTTTGAATAAAGCGGTATGCTTATGGTAGCGTGATCTACGCCCTCTTTATTAAATATTTTTACTTTGCCATAATATTTTGTACGAATCACTATACGGCGATTTTCAACATGAAAGGTGGTTTTTCCATATTCATAAAGAAATACGGCATTGGCTGTACTATCTTTTTCATACACTGTTAGTTGGTCTTCTGCCATGGTAATTCTCCCCATAGTATAAGGATCCTTTTCTTGAGAGAAAATAGCGATTCCTATTAAAAGAAATAGCATACTAAAACTGCGCTTCATAAATTTATAGTTCAATAATTTTTTTTATCTTTTTACTTCTAAGATAACTTTTAAGAATGTGCTGTACATCTCTATTATCTTCCATAGGTGTGATGAGCGATTTTAATATTTCAATCTGATTGATTTGAAAATTCAAATTAAAAAATCCCAACCCTCTAAAAACACCGTTTTCAATCAGTATGGCACTGCGTTCATCTATAGAACGCCCTCTATCAATAAGCACCAAGCTTTTATCTACAAAACTGTTTTTGTCAATTAACTGTTGTACTCTTTTATTATAGCTTGTCGGTTCTTCTTTATTGATACAAGCACCATTACACGTTTTGATAGTATAATTGAAACAGTTTTGTTTGGTAGCATACAAACCGGTTAATTTTTGACACAAGTTAAATTTTTCCACATTGTTAAACAAAAAGCTTTTGGCACTTTGTCTGTTTGTAAAAGTGGTAATTGGTTTTTTACGACCATCAAATTTATCTATCTGTAAGTTGATATACCCATTTTCATCTACAAAGCTATAGAGCGCGTGGGTAAACACCGTACGTTTTAAAGCCCTATTGTGAACTGGCTTAATCCGTTTTATTTCGTCACTTTCTTTTAATAAGGCAATTAATTCACTTCCAGTTGTTTCATAACTTACGGTGGCTACTTGCAACTGTATTCTTTTTGATTTTGGATTGGTAGCGGTAAAATGTTGATTGACACGTTTTTGGATGTTTTTGCTTTTGCCAATATAAATTATTTCTCCGTCGGCTTTGTGCATATAATACACTCCGGTATGTGTAGGTAATGATTCAATAATATCCAAATGTTTTGGATCTAATTGGAGTTTAGGTTCTTGCCGTATTGTATTTTTTATGATCGTTTTATGAACGTCTTTCTCTAATAGTAATTGAAACAATTTAACGGTGGCAATGGCATCTCCATTGGCGCGATGTCTATCGGTCATTGGAATTCCCAATTTTCGACAAAGTTTTCCTAAGCTGTAGGAGTCAAAGCCTGGTATTAATGTTTTGCTCAGTTCTACCGTACACAATGTTTGTCGCTCGAATTCAAATCCCAACCGTTTAAATTCAGTTTTTAAAATCCGGTAATCAAATTTTGCATTGTGTGCTACGAGAATACAGTCTTCAGAAATTTCTACGATGCGTTTGGCAACTTCGTAAAATTTGGGAGCATTGCGTAACATGGCACTATTAATACCTGTTAAATTAACAACAAAGGGTTGGATTTCACGCTGTGGATTGATCAAGCTAATGAAAGTATCAACTACTTGATGGCCGTCAAATTTATGAATGGCAATTTCTGTAATCCCTTCTTCATTATACTTACCTCCTGTGGTTTCTATGTCGAGAATTACGTACAACTATTTGGCGTCTACTTCGATTCGTTCATCGCGATTTGCAAGTTCCCAAGTAGTATAAAAAACCAATTGTGCGCGTTTTTTTAGAAGATCGTAGCGAATTTTATCGGCGGTATCTGTTGGTTTGTGATAGTCTTCATGAACTCCGTTAAAGTAGAAAATGACAGGAATGTTATTTTTTGCAAAATTATAATGATCAGAGCGATAATAGAACCTGTTTGGGTCATTCTCATCGTTATAAGTATAGTCGAGTTGTAAATTGGTATATTTGGTATTGGCAGCTTCAGATAGATCATGCAATTCACTACTCAATTTATCAGAACCTATTAGGTAAACAAATTCAGGGTTTTCTTTATGTGCTTCATCAACTCTTCCAATCATATCAATATTTAAATTAGCGATGGTATTTACCAATGGAAAAATAGGAAATTCGGTGTAGAACAGCGAACCAAATAGACCTGCTTCTTCGCCGGTAACGTTTAGAAAAATTAACGAACGCTTGGGGCCATTTCCTTCTTCAACGGCTTTTTGAAATGCGGCTGCAATTAGCATTACTGCTGAGGTACCAGAGGCATCATCATCAGCACCATTATAAATAACGTCATCATCCATCCCTACATGGTCATAATGCGCAGAAATTACGATATACTCTTCAGGTGTTTCAGAACCTTTGATAAAGGCCACTACATTTTCTGAATCATTCGCTGACCGTCCTCTAAAGAAGTCTTTCGGAATTTTTTGCAAATAAGACCCATCATCATAGGCGCCAGAAACGTTATGTTCTTTATAGAAATCAATCAAATATTGCGCAGCTAATTTTTGACCATTTTCACCCGTTTTCCGTCCTTCAAATTCATCAGAAGCTAAGGTGTATACCAGCGTTTTTAAATTGGCTTCGGTAATGGTATTGGCATAATCACTAACATCAGCCTGGGTCATTGTCCCGCTTTGTGAATTACAGCTTACGGTAGTGAGCAGTACGATTAGTAATAACCAACATTGTTTATAAAGTGCGCTTCTCATTATTTAGTATTTACAGTGACCAAAAGTAGTGATTTATTGAGATTTATTAATGATAAACTGCTTGCTTTTTGAATCGAATTTCACAAGTTCTGTTGAGAAAAGTTTTGCGAGGTGTCCGTTTTGAATTAACAATTCAGTAGCCCCCGCTATAAATTTGGAGTCTGAAAGCAACCAAAGTTCGTCGGCTAATTGCAATGCCAATTGTACCTCATGTGTTGAGATAATGACTGTTTTATGCAATTCTTTGACTAATTTTTGCAATAAATTAAAAACTTCAATTTTATGATGAATGTCTAGATGTGCTGTAGGTTCATCTAAAATTATCAGTTCCGTATTTTGTGCCAAAGCCCTAGCAATCATTACTTTTTGTAGTTGTCCGTCACTCAGTTCATTGCATTTTTGATGCCGAATACTGGTAATATTTACTTGATCAATTGCTTGTTGGATGTAAACTTCATCAGCTTCCGTTAAGGTACCCATCCAATTGGTGTAAGGTTGTCTGCCTAAAGCAATTAATTCATAAACGGTTAAATTGCTTTCTGGAATGCGTTCAGTCAATACCAAACTCATTTTTTGAGATAGGGTATGTGCTGTAATTTTTTCAATGGCTATAGTTTCAATTAAAAGGTCACCACCTAGCTTGGGTTGCACTTTAGAAAGTGTTCTTAGCAGAGTTGATTTACCAATACCATTTTTACCCAATACTGCTACGAGTTTACCTTTTTCGAGTTGAATATCGATTTCAGCAGCCACCACAGTTTGTTTCCTTTTACTGCGATATCCGATGGATAAATTAGTGGTTTCTATGATATGTTTGTTTGTTTCTGTCAAAATTAATAGTGAATGCTTTTTTTACGTACTAATAACCAAATAACAATTGGCGCACCAAAAATAGAGGTAACGGCATTTATGGGTAAGGTATATTCACTAGTTGGTACCTGTGCAATGGTATCACCAATAAGCATGACCATAGCACCAATAATAGCAACTGCGGGTAATAAGGTTTTATGATTAGAAGTGTTAAATACCAATTTCGTTAAATGGGGAACGGCCAATCCAACAAAAGCTATGGGTCCAGAAAACGCCGTGATTACCCCTGTTAAAAGTCCCGTAGCTATCAAGGTTACGTTTCGCGTGTATTTTAAGTTGATCCCTAAGCTTTGAGCGTAGTTTTCACCAAGAAGTAAGCTATTTAATGGTTTTATAATTGTAATAACTAAGACAATTGCTATAAGGTAGACGCCAAAAAAGAGTCCCAGTTCCGTCCAAGATAAATTTCCTAGGTTGCCAAAGCTCCAAAAAATAAATTGCTGTAATTGATCGGCGTTGCTAAAGTAGGAGAGTACACTAATTACAGCTCCGGTAAGGCTACCAAACATCAAGCCTATAATTAAAATGGACATGGTGTTTTTGAGTTTTCTAGCCACTAACATAACGGCACTCAGTACTAAAAACGCACCAATACTTGCTGCCAATGCCATTCCGACACTTGAGAATGCCAATCCAGCTAAACTTCCTCCAAAAATGGAAAGCCCCAAAATTAAAATAGCCACTCCTAAACTAGCGCCAGAACTAATTCCCAATACAAAGGGGCCAGCTAACGGGTTTCTAAAGAGTGTTTGCATTAACAAACCACTGATGGAAAGCCCAGAACCCGCTAAAATTGCTGTAAATGATTTTGGTAGCCGGTAGTTTGTTATGATATAATGCCACGTGTCTTTTGATGTTTCACCTCCGATTAAACTAGTGAATATTTCGGGTAGGGGAATGGTAACAGAGCCGAGGCTAATATTGATGAGCCAGCAAAGTAGTAGACAACTGCTAAGCAGTATAAAAGTAAGCGTATATGTTTTTTTTACTACCAAATCAATCGCGTAATTTTTCTAAAAAGAAAGGTGTATAGTCTGGTAATAATTCTGGGTGTATCACTTTAATGAGGTCTTTTAAGACTATGTGTGGTTGAATAGGGGCCAGTTCATAATAGAGAACACCACCATTCTCACCAACGTTATTATTAAATGAATAGATGTTTTTTGTTTTGAATGCATCAAACTGGGTATAATGTTGGCTGGCGTCTTCTAGTTGTTTGAAACTTGAAAAATGACCAGGGGCAATCCACAAATCGGCGTGTTGGGCTTTTTCAAATACAGCTTCAAAACTGAGTGCCAAACTACCTTTGCCTTTAGTTGCCGCCCATAAATAATTGGTATTGGCATCTTTTAAGAACTGTGATACAAAACTTTCGCCAGCGGGTAAATTCCAGATGTCTTTAAACTGTACACCTGATAGTATGGTAGGTTTTGTTTTGGCTTGTATGGCACTTTTTTTAGCATCGAGGTATGCCAATTCAATGGTGTTGAAAATACTGTCGGCTTCCTGTTCTTTATTAAATAGTACGCCAAAAAATTTTATCCACTCTGCTCTTCCTAAAGGTGTTTCTTCTAACCAATCACCATTTAAAAGTACAGGAATTCCTGCTTTTTCAATATTGACAAACATTTTATTATTGCTACTCATAGAAAAACCAACAACAATTTCGGGTTGTAAGTTGAGTAAAACTTCGGTGTTGATGTTTTCTTCTTTACCCAATTCTACAATAGTTCCATTGCTAATTAGGGCGCGTGTTTTTGCAGAAGAAATATACTGAAGATTCGGGAAGCCTACCAAACTGTGTTCTTCGTTTAAGAGCTCAAGCATTGGAATATGTGTGGTAGAAGTAACTACGAGTTCTTTCACCGGAGTTTTTATTATTTTTTGATCCCTTATAGGGGAAGGAATTTCGGCTCCTTTTTCAATCAATAGATATTCAAAATGTTCTTTTGCTTCTGGGTACGGCGATTTTACAATCAATTTTTTATAGCCTTCAAACTGTAGTATATCAAAGCCTTTTGCGTATTTAACACTTGATTTCTCTTCGGAGGAAATGGTTTTTTTTTGTTGCGTATTGCAAGAGAAAAAACTGGTTGTAAGAAGAAAAAGGAAAAGAAGCTGCTTCAATTTCATATAGAAATAATGTTTTGGCAAATGTATTCATTTTTGTTTAATAGCTTTTTAATTTATGCTAAACAAAATTGTTAAAACAGTATTGAAATTCAATTAGAATGGAGTACTTTTGCGCCGATTTTGGTTTAGATTCCGCGAAAGCGTAATCAAATTAAAAGGGAATTAGGTGCAATACCTAAGCTGTCCCCGCAACTGTAAGCTTTGTTCTGATATTTCAGGATGCTTACTAATAAACTTCAAGTCACTGGAAAATAATTTTGTTACAGCAAATGAAAAGCTGCTTCACAATGACGTTTCTGGGAAGACAATTAGTAAGACGCGAGCCAGGAGACCTGCCAATAATCTAATTAAGCAACGCTTTCGGAGGAAAAGTAACGGTTTATGATATTTTATCATGCTCCCTATTTTTTACTGATAGCCATTTTTTGAAGTAACACCCCTAAAATCCCCTCAAGGGGATACCATTGATTAATTCTTCCCTTGAGGAGGCTTGGAGGGTGTTTTCTTAAATCGAGTTATTAATTTTTAAGTTATTTAAAATGAAAAAAAGGTTATTGTATGTAGGTGCATTACTAACAACATGTTTGGTAAATGCCCAACAGCAGCAAGATTCAACATCCGTTGAACAATTACAAGAAGTAGTAGTAACAGCCACAAAATTTGAACTAAAAAGAGAACACACAGGTAAAGTTATTTACAAAATAACGTCAGAGGAAATTCAAAATAACGCTGGGAAAACAGTGGTTGATTTGTTAAACAATCTACCAGGTATTGAAATTAAAGGAACCAATTCGAATGCGGGAGAAATACGTGGCACCTATATTCGAGGAGGTAGAAGTAGACAAGTTTTGGTATTGGTAGATGGTGTGCCTGTTTCAGATCCTACCGGAATCAATCAAGAATATGATTTACGACTTTTATCATTAAATCAAATTGAATCTGTTGAAGTATTAAAAGGTGCGGCAAGTACCTTGTATGGTTCTGGAGCTGCTACTGGTGTTATCAATATTATTTTAAAAAGACCAGCAAAAAAAGAACTTAGCTTCCAGTATGAAACCAGTATAGGTACTCATGCTTCTAGTGATGACTCGAATTTCAATTTTACAGCTTTAAATCAAAGTGTAGGTATCAACGGTACTTTGAACAAGGTAGACTATTTAGCGGCCTTTAATCTGGCGAGTATTGATGGAATGTCGGCGGCAAAAAGTCAAGACAATACCCAGCAATTTGAAACGGATCCGTATCACAGTAAAAACGGACTCCTAAAAGTAGGAATAGCGCTGACTCCAGCGATCAAAATAGCTACTTTTTTAAATTATGATGCTTTCGATTATAGTTATGATGCGGGTGCGTATGCAGATTCTGATGTGAATACAGGAGACCAAGAACAACTGCGCTTTGGAATTAAACCGAGTTATACCTATAAGCGTGGTGAATTGTATGCATTGGCTTCTATCAACAGTATCGATCGTACTTTAAGTAGTTTCAATTCGTTTGCCAATACGGTTAATGTATTTAACTATAAGGGAGAAAGTATCAACCTTGATTTGGTGAATAAATATACGTTTTTGGATGCTTCTGTACAGCTAATCACAGGAATCAATTATCAAGAACACAACAATCAAACACGTTCAGATTTCGGGAATATAGATCGTGCGATTGCAAATTTTAATACGTTTGATCCGTATGCATCGGTAGTGTATGTATCAGCATTCGGACTCAATATTAATGTAGGAGGTCGTTTGAATGTACATAGCGAATACGATTCTGAGTTTGTGTATGATGCCAATCTATCTTACAATTTATTAAGAGAAAATAAAGAAGCTTCTTTAAAACTGTTAACGTCGTACGGAACCGCTTTTATAGCACCTAGTGCCTATCAATTATTTTCAGAATACGGAAATCTAGCATTGACACCCGAAACAAATAAAACGATTGAAGCAGGGTTGGAGGCATCTCATGCCGATTGGCTAACTATGAGCGCTGTATATTTCAATAGAACAGAAGAAAATGCAATAGTATTTAAAAGCTTGGCCACTGCGCCTTGGGGTGTTTATGATAATACGTTATCAACGATACAAGTAAATGGGGTAGAAACAGCCATTCATTTGAAGCCCTTGACTCAATTGGATGTTAATTTAGCCTATACTTATACAGACAAAGATGCCAATAGTGACTATATACCCAAACATAAACTGGTGGTAAATGTAGTAGCGAATCCGTTCAAAAACAGTTATTTTTCATTGGTTTACAAGGCGGTTGGTGAACGTAGCTATTATGATCAGTATGGTAATTTTGGCACACCAGATGCCGAGGTTGTATTACCGAGTTATGGCTTGTTAGATTTAAATGCCAACTATAAATTCGCAGCAAACAAAGTCATGCTTTTTGGAGGTGTTTCGAATTTACTAAATGAAGACTATGAAGAAACGCTGGGGTATTCAACGAGAGGAATCAATTACAATTTAGGATTGCGTTTTAATTTTTAAGATCACTAGTACGATTCAATCTTAATCTATCTAGGTAGGTAAAACAAAAAAAAAGTGACCATAAGGTGGTCACTTTTTTTGTTACTGTTATTTTAATTAAAACTGTCCTTGACTTCACCGAATCATCGATTTCCTGCCAAAAAAAGGAACGCTAAAAGAAGCCCTGCTTATTAGCGTTTCTTTTTTAAAGCGTCATTAATTAGTTTGTAATGTTTACTGGTGTCGTGGAGGAAGTTATAGCTCTCTACGGCTCCAATTTTAGTTCCGAGATGATCAACCAATACAACTGTTGGAAACACCCGTTGATGATAGATTCTGCTCAACTCTTGGTTGTAGTCTTTTTGTAGTTCAGAAATTAAATTGGGTCGGTGTGGTGAATCTACCCGTACCAATATTAAATGTTTATCTGCAAGTGATTTAAATTTGTCGGTATAGAAGAAATCTTCATTTAAATTTTTACATGAAGTACTCCAATCGGACCCTGTAAAATATATTAAGATCAATTTCTTTTTAGATTTTGCTATGGTTTTCGCACTTTCAAAATCTGTTTGCCAATTCAAGTCATACCCTTTTTTTTGCGCATAACTATTCCCCGGAAGGAATGGCAATGACAGTAAAAAAAGCAAGGCCATTATTTTTCTCATTTTCCTCTTTTTTTCAAGCCAATCATGGCAGCATTTAATTCAAAGCCCAACAGCAAAATTATAGAATTTAGCCATATAAATAACATCAACACTAATACGGTACCAATAGAACCATACAATTCATTGTATTGGGCGAAACGTTTTACATAGATACCAAAAATATTAAAATTAATCAAAATTAATAGGGTTGTTAAAATAGCACCAGGAGAAAAGAACGATATATTTCTTCCCTCTTTGGTTCCCAAATAATAAAATGTGGCTACGGTCACAAATATCATTATAAATAGCATAACATATCGACTTATTTGAATCCAAAACGAATCATCTATAACATAACCTCGATCAGAAAGATCGTGAATTGCAATTTCAAAGTAGATAATTATCCCTACAGTTACAAACAACAATAATGCCAATATGATAGAAACAGCCATAGATACCAAGTACTGTTTGATGATAGAACGGGTTTGTAATTTATGATAAGAATATTCAAATCCGCCAAAGAGCGAGTTTACACCATTGGTCATTAAAAAAACAGACAAGATAAAACCAAAAGAAAGCAAACCACCATACCTATTATTAGCAATATCTTTCAATACAAAATCTACTGAATCATAGGTTTTTGGAGGGAGTACCTGATTGATGAAATCCATAAAAATCTGATTGAAATCTTCAATAGGAACGTACGGGATTAGGGTCAAAACAAAAAGGGCAAAAGGAAATAAGGCCATAAAAAAGCTAAAAGCCACAGCGCCTGCTCTAGAAGTTAAAGCACCTTGAACAATACCAATAACATACATTTCTAACACATCATATAACGACATGCCTTCTAAGCCAGGCACCTTAATTTGTTTAAGTAGCTTAACTATCCAGTTAATTATGGGTATTTTCAATAACTTTTCTTCTAGCGTCATAAAATTGTGCTAATCGTATTTGGCATTAAAATTACCATTCCATTTGTCCTGTACTTTTAAAACTTGCTCAATGACATCTCTTACGCATCCCTTGCCTCCTTTTTTTTGTGAAATATACATAGAAACATTTTGAATTTCAGGTACAGCATCTTTGGGGCAAGCTGCCAATCCCACCAATTTCATAACCGGGTAATCGGGTATGTCATCGCCCATGTATAGCACCTGATCAAGTGCAATTTCATGCTTTGTTACATATTCATTGAGTTGAGTTACCTTATTATGTGCACCCAAGTAAATATCGGTAATACCCAAACCTTTCAATCTTGATTTTACCGCTTCGTTCGTTCCTCCAGAGATTATACAAACATTGTAACCCATTTCAACGGCGGTTTTTAAGGCATAACCATCTTTAATATTCATGGTTCTAATTAATTGTCCGTCCGGAAAAATGGTAACAGTACCATCGGTTAAGACACCATCTACATCAAAAATAAAGGTGGTTATTCGAGGCATTATTTCTTTATAGCTTTTGCTCATAAGTACTTGTGATTGATTTGGTTATTAGTTCGTATAGCTCTTTGTTTGTATCAGAAAGTTGTGCAATATGTTTTGCAATAGTTTGTGTATCGTTTCTCTTTGCAGGTCCAGTTTGTGCTTTATACGGTGCTAAATCTAAAATCTTTTTTGCAGTTTCTTGAATTAATGGCGCTAAAATTTCGAAAGGCACCGTATTTTCAGCACAAATGGTATGTCCGATATGATACATGTGATTGGTGAAATTATTAACAAACACGGCTGCTATATGTAGGCTTGCACGTTGTTTTGAATTTACAATAAATACTTCATTCGAAATTGCAGCTGCCAATTTTTCTAAAAGTACTAAGTCTGAATTGTGTTGGGCTTCAATACAAATTGGAATTGTTTTAAAATCAACTTTTTTATTTTTAGTAAATGTTTGCAAAGGGTAAAAGACACCTTTCCGCACGGTAGCACTCAATACGTCCATGTCAACACCACCAGAAGTATGAACCACCAAACTTTCAGAGTTTTTTAATTGCAATGAAAATTTGGCAATGGCGTCATCGCTGATGGCTATGATATACACATCGGCCTTTTTTAACATGTTGAGATCTGTTGTGGTATCAACCTTGGCTGCAAAAGGTTTTAAGCTGTGGTCATTTCTGCTATATACCTGCACCAATTCTACAGTAGGAGCTTCTAAAAAGGCGTGAAACAGATGTGCAGCAACATTTCCTGCGCCCAATATACTTACACGTATCATATGCTTATTAAAAATTGTTGGTTAGACATAGATTTTACGATTGTTTAAGGTTAATTTTTGCTGTTTTTCTAGCTTTTTTATGGTTTTAATAACGGTTTCAACACGCAAGCCTGTCAATTCAGAAATCTGTTGTCGTGTTAAAGTTACCTCATACAAATTTGTTAAGGTTGATTGCTCTTTTAAATAATTCAACAGCGTCAATATTCGATGTGCAGGTGGGTATACAGAAACTTCTTTGGCAATAATTGCCTTGTATCGAATTCTGTTGCAAAGTGCTGTCGTTAGTGCTACGTGAACGTCTGAATTTTCTTTCAATAGTTGTATGATGGCTGTTTTTGGTAGCACATAAATTTCTGATTTGCTTAAGGCGATGGCGTTGGCGGGATATTCAAAATCTCCAAACAAAGGAGGTTCTCCAAAACTTTGATTTTCAGAGAAATAGCCCTGAACAAATTCCTTGCCATCTTCTGTTAAATTAAACATTTTCACACGCCCTTTTTTTATTTGGTAAAAGAAATGAGCGGATGTATTTTCTTTTAAAATCAATTGATCTTTGGCATATTTTTTAACGCTAAACGAATAGTTTTCAAGAATATCTATAGGAATCATACACTATGATTTGAATCATAAAATAACAAAGATAGTTTATAGAATTTAGCATTAAAATTAAAAAGAATGTTAATTGTAAAATTTTATCAATCTGGTTTAAGAGAATTTAGAAAGAACTTTTTAATGTATGTTGCACAAAGTATTTTAATCCAAAGCTGTTTGGGTTCGCTCACAGCGATGGCGATCTCTAGAAATTTGGGGAAACCTACTTATTTCTTAGAGTTGACTTTGTGTATTTGCATAGCAATGCTTTATAACGTTGCAATTTTAGCGATGTTTAAAGCAAAATTGACCTATACTATTTTACTGCTAAGTTTAGGTATTAATACGATTTTACTCATTATAAATTTATGATATTTGATGACTACGAAAGCGATAAACACAAGAGATGATGTATTTCTTTTGGTAGACACCTTTTATAGGAAAATAAGGAAAGATGAACTGCTAGGTCCAATTTTTAACAATCAAATTAGCGATTGGGATGCGCATTTACAACGGCTCACAGATTTTTGGGAAACCAATTTATTTGCTACACAAAGTTTTAAAGGTAATCCGTTTTTAAAACATCAATTGGTAGATGCCAAAAACAATTATGAAATTGGGGCCTTTCATTTCGGAATTTGGTTACAATATTGGTTTGCTACAGTCGATGCTTTGTTTGTGGGTGATCGAGCAGAACTGGCAAAACACAGGGCGCGAAAAATGGGAACATTTATGCACTTAAATATGGCAGAAAAAAAGCCGAAAATTACAAACTAACTGAATCTGTTACAGTTATTAAAAAAGTGTTAAATACCATTAAGATACTCTTTAATTTGAGTACCTTCGCGCAGAATTATTTCTTTTACCATTTTCGATGAAAAAATTAGCTGATTTTCTCTTTTCTACAAGACTTACTGGTGTACTATTTATTCTTTTTGCTGCTGCCATGGGCATCGCCACATTTATTGAAAATGACTATGGCACCCAAGCTTCAAAGGCACTCGTTTACAACGCGTGGTGGTTTGAATGGATCATGATCATTTTTACGATTAATTTCACTGGAAATATTTTTAGATACCGTTTGTACCGCAAAGAAAAATGGGCGGTATTATTATTTCACCTCTCTTTTATTTTAATATTAGTGGGTGCAGGTATCACACGCTATATTAGTTATGAAGCGATTATGCCAATTAAAGAAGGTGCTGTTGCCAATACCATGCTTTCAGAGAAAACGTATTTAAGTATACATATTGATGACGGTAAAGAGCAAAAACCAACTATTGAAAAAGAGTATCTATTCGCACCAACTATTTCAAAGGATATCCGATTTATTGCGTTGGTATCTCGTTTTTTTAATTTTATTCGTGGTGGTAATGATTTTTCCATCCATACTAAATTTAGAGACAAACCCGTAGCTATTAATTATGTAAATTATATACCCAATGTCTATGAAGAATTTCAGGCCGATGAAACCGGAACTGAATTTTTACATTTTGTAGAATCGGGTGGAGGTACCAGACATGATCACTATATCAAAAGAGGTGAATTGGTAAATATTCACAATGCCTTGGTAGCTTATGATCAACAAACCGAAGGCGCCATCAATTTATTTACTCAAAACGATTCGCTTTTTATCAAGGTACCGCAAGATGGTGACTTTATGGTGATGGCCACACAGCATAAAGGAACGGTTGCTAAAGATTCGGTACAGCCATTTAACTTACGTTCGTTATACAGTGTTGGAGACATGCAATTTGTAATTCCAGAGCCAGCTACTAAAGGAAAACTAGTGACCGTTTCTGGTGATAAAGACGAATACCCAGATGATTTATTAGAGGTAGCGATTGTTACCGAGAATGAAACAAAGAATGTGACTTTATACGGGTTTAAATATGCGGTCAATCCACCAGAAATTTTTACAATGGACGGATTAAATTTTAGACTTAGCTATGGAGCGAAACAATTAGAGCTACCCTTTTCTATAAAATTAAGAGATTTTCAATTAGATAGATATCCAGGATCACATTTACCCAAATCATATGCTAGTGAAGTAACCGTAATAGATAAAGATGAAACGTTTGATTTTAGAATTTATATGAATCATATTTTAGACCATAAAGGCTTTCGTTTCTTTCAATCGAGTTATGATGATACGGGTGAAGTGGAGGAAACACACCTTTCTGTAAATCATGATGTGTTGGGTACAAACATTACCTATATAGGCTATACCTTGTTGTATTTAGGAATGTTGCTTATTTTATTTTTACCGAAAACACGTTTTGGAGAATTGCGTAAACGACTGAATAAAATTAAAAAGAAAAAAGCGACTTTAACGATTGGTTTACTATTGCTTTCGTTGGTTGGTTTTGCACAACAAGATCCACACTTTACACATGAGAAGGTTGATTCATTGTTAAAAGCCACTACCGTATCAAAAGTACATGCAGAACGTTTTAGCCAGTTAATTATTCAAGACGAAGGTGGCCGTATGAAGCCTGTAAATACCTATGCTTCTGAATTGCTCCGTAAAGTGAGTAAAAAGGATACCTATCGCGATATGGATGCCAATCAGGTAGCCGTTTCGTTGGTTACCAATCCTAGAATCTGGTATTCAGTTCCTTTTATTTATATGAAAAGTGCCAATACCAAGGTACGCGACTTAATAGGGATTCCAGAAGATCAAGCATATGCTAGTTTGTCTGATTTCTTTACCGATCGAGGTGAGTATAAATTAGAAGAAGAAATTAACAAAGCTCATAAGAAAATTAAGAAGAATAAATATGAAGAGAGTATCATTAATATTTCGGGCCGGGTAAGTTTATTATACGGTGCTATTAGTGGAAGTATTTTTAAATTTTTCCCTTTAGAAGGTGATGTCAATCACAAATGGTTTTCACGGTCAGAATTGTCTTCTGCTAATTTTAAAGAGAAAGATTCACTATTTGTAAAGAGTATCATACCTTTTTATGCACAAACCATAAATTCAGCAGCACAATCGGGAGATTATACGCAGGCCAATGAATTGCTAGAAGGAATTCATAAATTTCAAGAACGCTTTGGTAGTGAGGTAATGCCTTCTGATCGAAAAGTAAAACTTGAAATATTTTATAATAAATACGACATTTTTAAGAGTCTGTTTGTATACTATATGTTAGCTGGGGTTTTTATGTTGATTTTATTGATTACTCAAATTTTCTACAACAAAAAAATAATCAAGCTATTGGTAAAAATAAGTGCCATTATTATTGTGGGCTTGTTTTTATATCATTTACTCGGATTGGGGATTCGTTGGTATATTTCTGGTCACGTACCGTGGAGTAACGGATATGAATCTATGATTTATATCGCTTGGGCCACCATGCTCTTTGGCTTGTTGTTTGGAAGAAAATCAAACTTAACCATTGCTGCTACAGCTTTTGTAGTGTCTATGATTTTAATGTTTGCGCATATGAATTGGATGGATCCGAGTATAGGTAATTTAGTACCGGTATTAGATTCGTATTGGGTAATGATCCACGTATCGATCATTGTGGCGAGTTATGGGCCTTTTACCTTGAGTATGATTTTAGGATTGATTGCCTTATTTTTAATGGCAATTACCAATAAAAAGAATAAATCGAAAATACATTTACAGTTAAAGGAAATTACTATTATCAATGAAATGTCTATGACTGTAGGCTTGATATTGTTAACCATTGGTAACTTTTTAGGTGGTATGTGGGCAAATGAAAGTTGGGGACGTTATTGGGGATGGGATCCAAAAGAAACCTGGGCACTTGTGAGTATTATGGTGTATGCTTTTGTATTGCATGCGCGTTTAATTCCAGGCTTACGCGGAATATTTACCTTTAATGTATTGGCATTTTTCTCTTTTACAGCTATTTTAATGACTTATTTAGGCGTAAATCACTTACTCTCTGGTTTACACTCGTATGCTACGGGTGATTCAGCACCGATACCTTATCAAATCTGGACGTGGTTAGCTATAGGTGTTGTAGTTACGGTATTTGCGTATGTTAAAAATAAGAAGCATTATAAAAAGTAGCCAATTCTTAATGAATAGATGGTACAATGGCGTAATTTGTGTATTGTCAATTTGCTACGTCAGGTGTTAGTTAGCGTTTATGAGATTGCTTGGTTGGGTTTATAATGATGATAAAAATCAACAGATTCTTTTTCTGTGATCCGAATGATGTTTCTTTTTTGTAATTTTATACAAAATATACAGATCATGAGAAAACTAATTTTAATACTAAGTATCACCTTAGTTGTTGCGAGTTGTAACAACAAAAAACCAACACCAGTGGCTGAAAATAATGAAGAAACAACAGCGCAAGCAACAGAGAACTTATACAACTTTAAAGCAAAAACCTTAACGGGTGCTGATTTTGATTTTGCCAGTTTAAAAGGCAAAAAAGTAATGGTTGTAAATACGGCTTCTAAATGTGGCTTAACACCACAATACAAAGAATTACAAGCTTTATACGAGACTTACAAAGATCAAAATTTTGTAATTGTTGGGTTTCCTGCCAATAACTTTATGGGGCAAGAACCAGGTAGCAATGCAGAAATTGCTGAGTTTTGCGAACAAAATTACGGTGTAAGCTTTCCAATGATGGAAAAAATTTCTGTAAAGGGAAAAGACATGGCACCTATTTATCACTTTTTAACTGAAAAGTCGAAAAACGGATTTGAAGATTCAAAAGTATCGTGGAATTTTCAAAAGTACTTGATTAACGAAAGAGGTGAAGTAGTGAAGGTAATTGACCCGAAAACATTGCCTACAGATGAAGTTGTGGTGAATTGGATTAAAGGATAACGTACTGTCATTCTGAGCGCACCTTGTCATTCTAAGCGCAGCGAAGAATCTCATTTAAAATAGGACAACCTTATATACACCTTGTCATTCTGAGCGCAGCGAAGAATCTCATTTAGAATAGGGCAACCCTAAATACACCTTGTCATTCTGAGCGCAGCGAAGAATCTCATTTAGAATAGGACAACCCTATATACACCTTGTCATTCTGAGCGCAGCGAAGAATCTCATAACTTGAATATCAAAAAAAAACCGCAACAAACGTTGCGGTTTTTTTTATGAAAATGTTCCATCCATTACCCTATTTATTTTCCGCAAAAAAATCGTTAAAAAATACTAGCTGATATTTTATTGAATTTGACCAATAATTCCAATTGTGACCTCCTGGTCGTTCAATATAATCATGTGGTATATTCCGTTCAAGTAATTTTTTATGCAATCGCTTATTCGCGTCGTAAAAAAAATCGTTTATTCCACAATCGAATATTAGTTTCAAACTATCTTTTTTTAGCTTATACACGAGATTAATGACGGTATTTTGTTCCCAATTTTCGGGGTGCTCTGCATAATCTCCTAATAGATTTGTTAGGCCCCAATTATTCGGAAACGGACGAATATCTACGCCTCCGCTCATACTCCCTGCGGCTCCCCAAATATCTTGATGTTTAAAGGCGAGGTAAAAAGCACCATGGCCTCCCATACTTAAACCGGTAATGGCTCTATTTGCCTTGTTGGTAAGGGTGTTGTATTTAGTGTCTACGGCGCTTATTAGTTCTTTTGAAAGATAGGTTTCATACTTGCTTTTCGGATCCATAGGACTGTCAAAATACCAGCTTGTCTTATCTCCATCAGGGCACACGATGATGATGTTATACCTATCGGCATACTGTTGAATCTCTGGCACTTTTGTTACCCAATTGGTATAATCTCCGGTGGCTCCATGCAATAAATACAACACCGAAAAACCGTCTTTTTGCGTAGTATAACTATCGGGTGTAATGACAATATTTTTAATCTGCTTATTCATAGCAGCGCTCTTAACCAGTAGGGTATCTACTTCTGAGGCATAAAGCGCAATGGCATTACAAAAGAGCAATAAAAGTACGAATGTTCGTTGCATAATATGTTATTTAGGTTAATAGATTGTCATTTCAAATGTCTGTTGTCATTCTGAGTGAAGTGAAGAATCTAACAGTCTTTTTGAGCGTTATCGTTTTTTTCGTGTTATTCAAATATTCGCGTTTTAAATAGTTTTTTCATTTCGTCAAAGTGTTGTCTCGGACCTTTACAAATATAAATTTTTTGATACAGTTCTTCTTCAGTATCTGCATACGGATTGTACATGGTTTTTACCAGTGTTATATCTTCGAAATAAGGTTTGAAAAAATCGCCCACCTGATAACTCAATGCAACTACCGTTTCAGGCATGTCTCCCTTTGGTGCCCAACTGTAAAAGCTACCGTGATATGAAAAGGCTTTCGGAATTCCGTAGGACGCTCCATATAAATTGACGGCTCCAGCTTGTGCATAATGTTTACCCCAAATTAAAGAAGTTTGTTTTTCATTACTAGGCAAACTATCATAAACCGTTTTTAGCGTGTTCATTGTTGTTTTCCATTTTTCTTGCGTATAATACTCATCGTATTTAACGCCATAGGTACCTCCCTGAACTTCTTTCTCTTCAAAAGGATATATATTTTCTAGATAATGATCAAAAGTATATACAGGCATCCCAAAAGGAATAAGGATTCCGCCAATAATTAGTAAGATCGTAATGGGGTAGACGATCCATTTTCTTTTGGTGATTAGATGCTCCCAAAAGAGTGCTCCGAAAGGGAGTAGTGTGAGTATGATTGGATAAAAATAATAGCCTTTTCCATTTTTATAAAGAAGTACTAAAAAAGACACAGCAACGGCGATTCCTAGCATACGAACCGAGGTATTGTGTTTTTCCCGAATGAGATATACTACTGCTGGAATCACCAAAATTAAAGAAACTAGGGGATTGATCCCTATAAATAAATTAGTCAAATTTTCAAACCTACTCAGGTCATCCAATTGTGTTTCGTACAGTCGCGCTGTCATTTGAAATAGCGGGAAATCATTTGCATACTGCCAAATAATATTAGGTGTAATACACACTAGAAACACGAGTATATTGATCCAAAATTTGTTTGCTATTAAGGCTGTTCGTGTTTTAGTGAAGAAGAGTAATGCCGAGAGCCCAGCAATAAAAAACACACTATCGTATTTGGTTAAAAATCCGAGAATGCAAATGCCTGTTAGATACCAAAGCGATTTTTTATCGCGATTTTTTATAAACCGGATGAGCTGATAGAAACCCAATACCCAGAACAATTGACTAAATACTACGGGTTGAAAAAGTTGTTGGGAGCGCCCGAAACCTGGGGCAATGATAAGTGCCAACAGCACCAAAAACACGGCAACGCGTTTGCCGCCCAATGCCACCGTAATTTTGGCAACATAAATTAGAATAAGTACTGCGGTAGTGTGTGAAAAAAGATGGTGGATAAACACCGAATTGGAGTGAAATAGATTTTGGATAAATGCTAGAAGACTAATAAAGGGCGGAAACTCCATAAAGCCAAAAGCCACGTGTTTTCCGGTTTCGATATGTAATAATTCATCTCCCTGAAATCCTGAATGCGTATCAGCTATTAGATGTAACGCTAGCTTTATGATGCAAAAAAATAAAATGATCCATTTGGTTTGTCTATCCATTTAAATAGTTTTTTTCTAAGAATATGGTTTACTTAATAGTCGTTTTTTTCCAATCGCTTTGAAATCCACCAATAATTTCCACTCGGGTCAATGATTCCAGATTGTCTATCCATATAATCCATGTCGGCTGGCTCAAATTCGACTTTTGCTCCGTTTTTTACGGCTCTTTTATGAATTTCATCCACATCATCTACATACAAATAAAAGGCTGTTCGCATATTTAGAAATTTTCCTTGTGCTTGACTAATCATAAAACAAGAGCTTCCAATTTTTAGAATTACATTGGATATTTCTCCGCTTTTTGGGTTGATCGAACGGTTTATTTCTTTGGCATAAAAAGCGGTTTCTAAGAATTGAATCAGTTCAATGGGGTTTTCTACGAATAAATATCCATTTACGGTTCCAAATCCATCAGGTCGATAGGTATCAAATATTTTGTTCATCATTGCTATTTTAAAGATAAGAATTTTCGTTAGAAAAACAGCTTCAATCTCTGGTTGAGCGCAGCATGCCGTTTGTATTAAATTTTTGCTACTTTTTTTGCTAACTGTTTTCTCAATAGTTTCACCCACCAATTCCATTCGCTACGTTTTGTATCCTTTGAGAATTTATTTTCCAGTTTGTCAAATCCGTCTTCAATTAGGGCGTTGTGCAAGGCGCGGATGGCAAAAATCCAATTGAAGGTCGCTTTTCCAGAAGTTTTCATCGCGATGGTATGTGTGATTTGTGTTTTGTTATTCGTTATTTCCTTCAGTTCCAATTTATGGATTCCGTCAAAACCTTTCGGATTGGTGAATCGGAATTGGATGCATTTTGACGGATCGTATTCTTCTACGGTATAACGTATCGGGCCGTGGCCACCTTTTGCACCAACTTCAATCCCCTTTTTAAACCGCATCGCTGGCCATTGTTCACTGGGCCACAGATTATCATTTGGTTTTGATAAAGTAGCCAGGCAATCTGCTAACTGCGCTTTTGGCTGCTCTATAATTCGCGTATGGATATTTAGAACCTTCAAGGGGTTTGTTGCTTTTTAAAACTGCAAAACAGAAAATTTTGAGTGGTTTGAAATGGTGTCGTGTGGTCTTCTATTACACATTGTATTTTGTCGAATCCATTGTCAAACGCCGCCGTTAGATTCATTTCATTATATTGTTTAATTGCGAGTCCGCTACATTTTTCCGGTCCGTTATCCGAAAAGGTTCCAATGGTCATGAACCCATTCACAGCGGCCTTCGCCGTTTCTATGTATTTATTGATTTGTTCGGGCGCGGTTAGAAAATGAAATGTGGCCCTATCGTGCCACACATCAAAGCTTGTTGTTGGTTTAAAGTCGGTAATGTCACTTACTATCCAAGTTACGGAATTGGCTTTTTCTCCAAGGCGTTGTTGGGCTTTTTCGAGGGCTTTTTCAGAAATGTCTAGAACCGTTATATTTTCAAACCCTTCGTCCAGTAAATGGTCTACGAGTTTACTGTCGCCACCACCGATATCGATGATACTTGCCGATTTATTCAACCCGAATGAATGGATGAACTCCAACGATGTTTTTGGCCGTTCTTGGGTCCAACTCACTTGCTGTGGATTTTTAGTTTCGTAAACGGTTTCCCAATGTTTTTTTCTATTTAATTTCATGGTGTTGGCTATTCAAGTTGTGACATGCATTCGTGTTTAGCTGTTTACTAGGTTGCTAAAATTTATTGAAATTAAAAAGATGAAAGTGTGCGCTGTTTTAGACTTACCGAATAAAAAACACTTTCTTAATTTTATTATTTTCAATATGATAAATAGCAACGGCATTTTTTATGGTATCATTTACTTGAACGCGCTCTTGATCAATGACCACATTACCTTTGACAATGCGTGCTACTAACTCACAGTGTAAATTTGGGGTGTTTTTAAACATGTTAGAATACCGTTCTCTCATTTTTTCTTTACCCGTATAAAGGAGCGTATTGGGATACTCATAAATTTCAACATTTTCGGCATAAGGCTCTAAAAAGGCTTCAATATTTCGAAGGTTATACGCATTTAGTTGTCGCTGTGCTAAAGCGGTGGGCGTTTCTTCAATTAGAGTCTCTGGTTTTATAATAATTCCATTATTAATGACGAGGTCAATAGCTGAAATATTTTCAATATTCTCAATAGGATTTGCATTCAATAAAATTAAGTTTGCTTTTTTACCAACTGTAACGGTTCCAAACTCATGCTCTTTATTGAGTATTTTTGCACCGTTGATTGTTGAGGCTTGTAGTATTTGCCAATTGTTCATGCCACTTTTACGCATGGCTTTCAATTCACTTAAGTAAGATGAAGCATGTAATGTTCCAATATTTCCAGCATCTGTACCTGTTGCGATTAAAACACCAGCATCTGATAGCTTTTTTAAATTTACCATATTGATGGAGTCAATTGTATTTAAACGCGCAACATTAGTTAAGGCGCTAAACCTTTTTTTGTAGGTATTAATGAGCAAGGTATCTGATAAATGCTTTAAATCTAATAGGGAGCCCAATTGATAGGGGTCAGATTTTAACAATTGGTAATTACTCATGTCCGTTTTTTGACTAAAGGTATCTCTGTAGCCGTTTTTCACTTTTAACGTAGGACTAAGAATGGTATTGTTCTTTTTAAGTAGTTGCACAAAATCATCTTTCAATAGTTCGTCATGAACGTTGTGAACCAAATAGTCACAGCCATTTTCAACGGCTAATTGTGCGGTAATCCGTTGTGTGGCATGTACCGCTACTTTTAAATTATTTTTGTGAGCTTCATCTATAATTGCTTTGATAATAGGCAATAATTTCAGCGCACTTTCTTTGGTCTCTAAACCATCTCTCCCAACAATATACCAAATCTTAATAAAATCTGGTTTTAATGGCAGTTGCTCTTGTACCATGGCAATGCCCTCTTCAACAGTGGTTACTAATTTAAAGGGTTCATCATCTTTTAAGTTTTTAAAAACATCAGGTTCATAGGTGGTTAATAAAGGGCCTGTCATTGAAATAGACGGCATGGTATTGTTAGTTGCAAAGGAGGCTCTTTGTCTTAAAAAATTGTAGGTAGCACCCACATCAATTACATTGGTGATGCCGTTTTGTAAATATCGGTACAAGACGTTTTCCATATTTTCAGATGCATAGGCTATTTCTTTATGATACGGCGTCTCTTGGCGTAGATCAAGCGCATCTGGGCGCGTATATAAACCGCCATTCTGGAAAAAGTGGATATGGGCATCCGTTAATCCAGGGCTAAGAAATTTCCCCGTACCATCGATAATTTTGGCATTTGGAGAAATCGTTACTTTTTTACTGGGTTGAATGTTGCTAATTAAATTATTGGTGATGACCACAGTTTGGTTAGCGATAAGTTTCTGGTTTTCTACATCGGCTACAGTTACGTTGGTAATATAGGTTTGACAGTAAACAGATAGAAAAGAGAGTGATGAAAGAAGGGTAATAAAGATTCTAGTGGTCATATTAATTGTATTGGCTATTCAGGTTGTGACTCAACTTGTTTTTAGTTGTCTACTAAGTTCTTAAAAATTCGTGAGAATTGGTAGCCTAAATTTCTCTTTTTTTTCAGGCTATTTAATAGCATACTTCTACAATTAGTAGGGTTTATTGTTGACTAGTTATTCGCTAAATTGGTTAGAACCTCCAGCGCTTTTTTGGCGTCTTTTTTAGCCACAAAAATATGATCGTGGTAATAGCCGGCAATCACATTACAGCTGATATCGTGTTTTGTTAATTCTGTAGAGAATAGCGCAGTCAAACCAACAGCATCCAGTGAAGAGTGAACCATTAGGGTGATCCAGGAGGCCACATAATCATAACTCAAATCGAGTGCGTCAGCTTTTCCTTTTTCCATTACAAGGGTGGTGCCTTCCTTTTCTTTGAATTCACAAATGGTATCTTTTCGGTCAATTTTTGATAAATCGCTTACGGTACAATAGACGTAGTCTCCTTCATTTAATTGAGGTGTCATTCCTTTTACCAATTCAGAGAGTTTTGTGATTCCGGCCATAATTTAATTTGGATTAGAGAATTCAAAGATAATCGTTTGGTAATAAGGTTTATTAAATTTAAAAACCGATTTCCAGAATTAACCTTGCCCATGATATAAACACCTAAATATATTTATACCGACAAGATTATTCCAGAACAACCGAGTTTTTAAAAATTATTTTATTTCGTATAAGGTATTCTTCTTGAAACTTTTCTCATTAATATATTAATCAAATCTTGAGCATCTGAACCTAGAGAGCCTTTTATTTTTTTTAGATAATTAACCACTAATTCGTCATCTGTGGTACTCATAAAATCCATATTCATGGTAGCACTGCTAGTTGCGAAGAGGCCACCTGTTAAGACTGCTAGTCCAATGGCAGCTCCATTTGACATAGGTTTGGAAGTTTCAAAAGACCCAGTAATAATGGCCTCAACTCCTAATATTTTCCCGAGTTCACTTGGTAAATACTCGTCATATGAGTGAATATCAATACCCTTTTTTTTCAATAAAGCATTTGTTCTAGTTGGGTTTTGAACATCTACTAACAAAGTTCCCCTCTTTTTTCTTGTTAAAAACCAAGTATGCATACCTTTTTGAATATCTAACGATTCATTCTTTCCCATTTCAATAATTTGTTCAGGAGTAAAATCTTTTAATTCTTTCGGTCTTAACTTAACCTGAACTTTTAAAGGAAGAATGGCAATTGTTTTAGTATTTGCTACATAGGTCTCAGCATCAGGATGAACATAAAGCTTTGTTTGTGAAAATAATACAGTTGTAAAAAGTAAACTTAAGATAATTAATGATTTATTCATTTAAATTGGTTATTCATTTTGCCTACTTCAAAATTTGGTTGGTTTTTCGGCTTATTCCCAACATGATTTATATTTTTTGTAAAATGTTAATTTTATTACATCAAAGAACTTCTAATTATTGCGGGAACCGGTTCAAATACAGAGCCTACTAATCTCTAAAAAATTCTTGAAACAAAAAAAGGGGTTTTCCCCCTTTTTTTTAACGATGTTTTATTATTGGCAATTTTTACCCAATTAATAAATACGCTAAGCAGTTGTATCAAAATTTATGAATTTTCTTTTAGCCAAATATCAAAATCGATCAGCCTTTTTTCATTTTCAATTAACCATTTCTTAGAATCTTCATTACTACTTTGAGCTATGTAATTACAATAAGTTTCCAAATGGTCACTATTAGCCAAGTCATAAAAGAAAGGGGTATAAAAAGTCCACCAAATTCCTTTACTCTTCTTATCTTTTAACTCGCCTAAAATTTTGAAGAAGGATTCAGTATTTTCAATAAACATTTCATTGTCAGTTTTACCTTTGTTTTTTTCTAATGACTTAGAAGCTTCAAGCATTGAAACCATCAATGCAGCAGCTCCAAATTGACTATCATTATTAGTAGAAAACATAATATTTATGGTATTTGGTTTGTTGGTATCTTTAGACACATTTCCTCCAAAATTTTCTTGAAGCATTTGATAGGCATCAATTGACCTTTTAGTGTTTGGTTCTAAAAAAAGAAAATAATGAGTTGCCAATAACGTTTCAACTGAATTTCCTTTTTGATGATGAATATTAGCGAGCATTAAATGGCTGCTAGCGTGATTTGGATTTTTTTCAATTGCATTAATTAAATTTTCTTGAGCCTTATCTAACTCATTTATTTTAAAGTAATTAAGCGCCAAATTATAAGATAGAAGATAATGTCCTTCTGTTTTTTTGATTGCTTTTTGAAATAGTTTTATAGATTCTTTGGTTTTACCCAGCATATCCAACGCTGAACCCTTAGTCATATATGCCTGAATTAAATAATCAGCATCTTGATTAAGAATAAAATCAGAATATTTGATAGCGAGTTTATAATCTCCTTTCGAAAAATAGCTCAAGGCAATTTCATAATTTACAAGAGTCGATTCAGGGTTTATTTCAAGTGCTTTTTTATATGTTTCTATTGCTTTATCATAATCTCCTTTATCGTGATATTTAATTCCTTCTTCGACTAAATCGTCAATACTTGATTGCGCTAATAATGGAGTCACAATAAAGAATAATGTTAGGGCAATCCCAATTTGTATAATTTTCATTCTTATTTGTTTTAATAGTCTGTACTAATGATATCAATTTACACTGTAATTGTGTTTAACACATAGCCTACTAATCTCTAAAAAATTCTTGAAACAAAAAAAGGGGTTTTCCCCCTTTTTTTAAAGATGTTTTATTATTGGTAATTCTTACCCAATTAATAAACGCACTAAGCAGTTGAATTCGAAGCTTACAAATTTTCTTTTGCCGCTTTTCTCCAAAAATAGATCGCAAAAACAGTGGTTATGAGTGGGAGCATCAATCCATATTCATCAATCCAAAATTGGGTATGCTCATTAGAAATGGTAAGTGGAGTTGCTATTTTTTGGATATAAATATTGTGAACGGAATGGTAGATGGCAGCAGGCCATAAACTATTCGATTTAAAGGTGTAATAGGCCAAAATCACTGAAATGCCAATGATCATAATACTAAAAGCACTGAGGTGTAACCAAAGGTTTTCGCTGTGGCCATACATTAAATTGATGATCGGGAAATGCCAAACAGCCCAAATAACACCACTAACAATAGTCAGCATTTTAAAAGACATTACTTTTCTCAATTCGAATATCAAAAAGCCCCGCCACCCAATTTCTTCACCTAAGGTTGAACCTAAATTTTTAATGACTCCAACGGTTAACAATAACAAAATCATAACACCAATAACTAAGGGTTGATTGGTACTATCAATCCCCAATTCAGCACTCCATTGTGCGATTGTTTCAGAATTGATAAGGCTTCCAAAACCAAGGAGCCAAATGAGCACATAAGCACAAGAAACATAGAGTATAGGAGTGAAGTAAGCGTATTTTATATGTTTCCGGTGGTTAAGGCGCCATGGCAAACTTGAAATCGGTCGTTTTCTAATTTTTAGCGTTATAAATGCCGCCAATGCAGGTGATATCATCAATGCACCTACATAAATACTGGTGGGGTTTAATTTTAAAATGGCATAATAGGCTATGGCGCTAAATGCCGTAAGAAGTGATAAAAACAGCAGGATCGTTTTCCAGACTTCATTCGTTGTAGTTGATAATTTAGACATTGGTGTTATGATTTGGTTTTATTAAGACGAAAGGGTGCATGTTTTGTAACAGTATTGACGATTAGTAGCTGATTGATTTTAAAAAAGTAATATCAAAACTAAAAAAGAGATTTCCATTCTTTTTTAAGATGTGTTATAGAAGAAATGCTTTCTTAAATTAGACATGGCGTACTAACTATACATTTATTATAAATTTTCTTTTATTATTTTCTCAATCATCTCTTGATTAAATCCAGATTGTAAATAAATAATTTTTCCTTCTTTATTTATAATCATAAAGGTTGGTGCTGCGCCTATTTCAAAAGTATTGGCGATTTTTTTACCTTTATAAAGTACGGGATATTCCATTTGTACTAATGAAGCATATTTTTTTAAATTTTCTTTTGGAAAGTTTTCTAGAAATTCTATTCCATATATTAAAAACGCATCATTTTTATATTTTTGTTGCATCGCGTTTAGCTTAGGAACTGCCTTAACACAAGGCCCACAAAACTTAAACCAAAATTCTAGTAAAATAACATTCCCTTTAAGTTTTGAAAAATCAACTAACACATCATTTTCTATGTTGGGAATTTTCCAGCCTTCAATATATTTATCCTTGGTAGTATTTGCACTTGATTTTGATGGTGAAATCGATTTTGCTTGAAGACGGTCAATATACTCATCAAACGTTATGGATGTATATTCTGGTGGCATTAGCGTTCCTGTCCATAGTTGTGTATTAATTTTGTAATTAAGATCCAAATCACTTATGGTACTACTTAAGGTTCCTGTTGGGCCATTGGGCATAATCATTTTACGGGGAAAATAGTCTGATTTATTCACAATCAAGGTATATTTATTATAATTTGAAGTTGTTTTTGGAGTACTTTTTAGTACTAATTTTTCCCAATCAATAACACTATTATTTAATAAAAGCTCGAAAATGTAATTTTCTTGATCGCTGATTGTAATATCATGAACTCTTGTAATTGTAACATTTTCATTGTCAATTAAATAGGGTAATACTTCTTTAATGGAGTATAAACTCATTAGAAGTGGATTGTTTGGGTTTATTGAGCCTCCGGTCACTATTAATTTCTCGCTGCTTATAGCTTGTATATGTTTTTTACCATCATAAATTAATTCATTTCCTTTATTTTTTATATAATATCTCGGAGTGGTATTTTTAGGCGAATTAACAAAATCAAAATAAATAGAACGCTCGTCGTTTATATAAGTAATATTACTTTCGTTTCCCTCGGTAGTGGCAGTATAAAAAGCGCTTTCAAGAGCATTTAATTGAGCTATGGTTTTCTCTAAAATTTGAATATCCGATTCCTGGCTATAGAAGTTGCCAGTTGTTATCAGAAAAATTAGGAGCATTATTTTTTTCATTATAAAAGATGTTTAAAAGAGGGTCTACCAATTTCCTAAAATTTATCAAAACAAAAAAAAAGGGTTTTCCCCTTTTTAAAGGTGTTATCTAGTTAGTTTTTTGGCACTTCTAGAACCACAGAGTTTGCTGCAAAATCGTGAAGCGCCTTTTTCTTCTCATTTCCTGTAACGGTAAGCAAGGATAACCAACCCAAACAAGCTTTTAAAATGAACCGAATCAATGCCATTGGAAACGAAATGTTTTGTGTTGAGTCTGTATCTTTTTTAACGGTGATGTTACTGTATGAATGCCCAATCGTCCCTCCAAAGCGACTCGTAAAAAATGGATCATAAACTATAAAAACAAGTACAAAGGCCACCATTCGTACGGCATTTGGAACATGAGTAAATAAATTAAAAATTTCAGATATGGCATACATGGCTGCGATGAGAATAATTGCATCAATAAATGCTGCTTTGATACGTTCTGGTAATATTGCGTATTCTTCTTTCATAAGTTAGTGATGTGGGTTCTTAGGTATGTTATGCCTATTATAATATTTCTGTTAAACTACTAAGTTAATTAATTTGAATAATATACATGAAGCAATATTCAATAACGGATTTAGTAATCTACACTCGTATAAATATTTTTTTCCGATAAAGGATATATAAAATAACCCATTGAATGAGTATCAAGCCTGCAGTCAGTATCAATTGTTGAACAGCTGGATCGGTAAAGAGGTTGGCAAAACCTTTAAAAAAGAAGTCGCGACTGTCGTGTAGCGGCAGGTACCAACGTGCGGCATAGATCGCAATGGCATTCATTCCGATAGGGACAAAAAACCAACCCATCCATTTCAATTTCCACACATCCATCACGGTATAAAAAAGGGCAAGTAATAATAATGACCAACCAGATGCCCATAAAACATACGATGGCGACCATAGTCCTTTGATGATGGGAAACGAGAAGCTCCAAGCCCAACCAAGTACTAAACAGATCAGTCCGGCCACAAACAATTCGATACCACAACGGAGCTTGGGTTGTATAAAGCTTTTAATACGCTGCCCTGTGAGCGCACCTAGTAGGCTAACCATGGCTGCGGGAAAGATGCGGATGGTACCTTCGGCATCATAGACACCAACAGCTAGGTTTGTTTTGATTAGGTTACGGTCTAACCATGCCGCAAGATTATTTCCTGGAGTGATGGTTTCTCCTTTTTCTGGATAGGGCAGGTAGAAAATGATGAGATGATACATCACTAAAATACCAAAGAAAATGGCCAGTCGGTACTTCCAGCTTTCTATATGGAGGGTAATGCTTGCACCAATCATATAACTCATCCCGATCAACCATAAAACTTGGTACAGCCGAATGGCTTCCCATCTAAATTTAAACAGGCTAAAACTGAGTCCGATTAAAACGATAATCAACGAACGTTTGATGATTTTGAGTTGAAGTTGTTTGATGGGCACTCCTTTTTCTTTTTGAGATAAAACGGAGTAGGGGATAGCTACTCCTGAAATAAACACAAAGAGTGGAAAAATCAGATCGAAAAAATGAAACCCATCCCATTTTACATGGGTCATTTGTAGGGCTAAGGCATTGACCCAGTTTTCGGGAAACCCCAATACTTTTACGAGGGCAACGACCATGCTTGAACCACCAATGATCCAAAACATATCAAAACCCCGTAAGGCATCCAGTGAAAGTAGGCGGGTTTTCTTGGGTTTCGGGTTTGGGGCACTCATGGGTTAGTTGTATGAGTACTAAGTTCTTAAAAAAAAGTGAGAACCAAGAAAATGGTTGTTATATTTTTTTAGGTTGATGCAAGAATTTTTTTGTCAATTCATTATAAACGTTGTTGAACTGTCGTTATTTATAGTTTCTAGAATTCAATTCTATATCTAAATCTTTAATTAAACGCTCAATAGATAGCATTGTTATTTTGTACATTTTTAAACCATATTCTCTTTGTGCAATAATTTTCCCTAGTATATTACTGAACTCAACGTGCTTTTTTAAATTTTCAAAATCATTTGGGCGAGCAGATTGTTTAGAATTCTTACTCCTCATATGTTTTAAAAGAAAGATATTGGCAATTCCTGTAATTCCCCATTCTCCTTTGTCATAATCATTATGTAATATGACAAAGTCAGATTCATACATAGTAACAATGTTGTTTCTTAAATATTCCTTTGATATAATGTCTAACCCTTTCGTTTTTAGCGTGGTATATGCTGTTGTTATAGGATATGGACTTTGCCATTGCCCAAACATTCCAAATGCAGCATCTAACTCCGTATTATAAGGTAAATCGGTATCGATGTAGTGCTCTATTTTTCTTAACTGAAGAATGTTCTTGGTATTAATAAGTGTGTCATTTCTGAAGTTATTCAGTGTGATTTCCAAATTTGATTTTACTTCAAGTAAAAGATTTAATTCTTCATTCTGAAGTTTTCGATTTTCATTCCAATTATTTATGGAGAGCGCAATTAAAATTCCGATAACCACAAGCACAATTTCTCCAATGGCATAAAGCATATACTTACTTACTTTATTTTCTTGAATCATGTTTTGTCTAATTTTTCGAAAGAATTTTATCATTGGTTAGTGGTTACTCGAATGGTAGTGGCAATTAATTATATACGTTGTTAGCTGAAGTTTCAGGCACTTATTTTATCATTAACTCCCGTATATACTTCACTGGCGCATTCCCGTAGCTTAAAAACTGCTCGTGAAATTCTTTTAAATTAAACGAATCTCCTTTTAGTGCCTTCATCTCATCTCTCAATTCATAAATTTCAGTAAAACCGGTAAAATAAGAACTGAGTTGCGCAGAAGTTAATGTGACTCTTACCCATTTTTCTTCTGCCTCTGTTTTTTCCTGAAAAGCTTCTGCAATCATCAATTGCATCGCTTCTTCTTTTTGAAGATTTAGCACGTGATAGCTATAGTCTAAAATAGTATTTGTAACAGATCTTAAGTGCCATTTGCTTCTCATCAGCCACATTTCTGGCGAATTATTATAGCCTTCTTCAAGCATCATTAATTCGGCATAGTTTGCCCAGCCTTCAACCATAGCGCCATTGGCTAATATAGATTTAATGATACTTGGAGATTCGTTGCCATAAACCAGCTGTGTATAATGCCCCGGAATTCCTTCGTGTATATTTAATATTTGAAGAATATAGTGATTGTATTCTCTTAAAAAACTTTCTGCTTCTTCATCGCTGTACCCGTCAAGTGGAGTCACATTGTAATAGGTGTCTTTTCCCTTTTCGTAAGGGCCAGGACTAGATACGGAGGCACCACTAACACCGCGCATGTGTACAGGCATTTCGCGCACTACTAAAGGCTTAGAAGGATCTTGTGTTAAAAGGTCATTCTCTTTTACAAATGCCGCTAGAATCGGCATCTGGCGTCTAATTTCAGGAACAAAGTCTTCACGAGCAACATGTTTTTCGGAAATTTTATCAATGAGCATTTTTACCATAACAATCTTATCTATGGGCTTTTCAATAGTTGCTAGATAATCATCCCAGAGTGTTTCAGTTATTTCAATCATTTGCTCGTGTACCCTCTTCTTTTCATTTAATGCTTTCGTATAAATTTCTTCGGCTGTATACCCTGAGTTAACTTGTAAAGCATAATTTTTATCGAATAATGCTTTCCCTATACGTGGGCTTTGGGGGTTGCCATCTACAAATTCAACTTTTAGTTTCTCTAGTGTTGAAATATAATTGCTAACCGCCTCTTTTGATGCTTGTACTCTTGCTGTAAGCGTTTCTTTTTTGGTTTTGCCTAGCGCTGAACTTGATATAGAGTCCAAAAGAGACTCTCCTAAAATCCACAAAGCTCCTTGGTTTTGATTTATGCCTAGTTCAAGATGTTCCATGGTTGGCCTTGTAAGGTTCTCTATGGCGCTTTCATAATATGCGGGAACATTTACCAAGAGCGCTGATAAAATTTCTAATCGTGTATCAAGATCTGCATAATCGCTGTTTACGATGGTCCATACACGACCTGTTATATTGTAACCAGATGCATCCCACTCATGGCCTTTAAACTCGTTGACATACCATGCTCCAGATTCCAGCGAATTTTCTATAAGATGGTAATCAATTTTATTACCATCATCTAAGTTTGCGAGCTCAAACTGTTGGAGCTTAGTGTCCATTTCTTTAATCGAATTAAGATATTTTTGCTTATTTTCTTCTGAATCGATATTCAAAATAGAATCATAATCGTGCAAGCCAGCCCAAGAAGCCCAGCCTGGACTTTGTTTCCATAGATCTTGTAAGAACTCCTCTTTAAACGCATCAAAATTCTCATTTTGGTCAATGGCGACTACTTTTTTCGATTGTTCTTTGCAAGCAGCTACTGAAATGATTAGGATGATTACTACTAGTAGTATTCTTTTCATGATTGATATTTTATTGGTTAATAGTTAAAGTTATAGGGTATTTAATCGCCAAAAAATTTCATATAATGATTGGGCTATGGTTGGTTGCGTAAGCCACTAAGATAGCAAAAAAGCGTTGCAGTTGGGGAATTTGCTAGGATTTACATGATACACTCTACCCACTGTTAAGTAATTAATTATACACGGTGTTGTGCCTTCGTTATTTTTCAACTTCCTTTTCAATCATAGCTACAATACTTTCTATCTTTTCTTTTACTCCAACAAATCTGTTATATGGCCTTTTTATAGTTTGATAAAATCATACCTTATTCTATTGTAAATTTTAAACCTAATAGAGACAACAATTCGTATTTTTTATGCAATAAAAATAAAATTATGCGTAGAACTTCCAAGATCTAAAAATCTACAAGATAGAGCATGTACCCCTTTTGTCTTACCTCTAAATTTTAAAACTGTTTTTTAAATAGTATCTTTATTTTCTATTTTTAAAACCACGAAATTATCTTATTTGCAGAACAGACAGGTTAGCTCAGTTCCTACATTTCGGGTCGAGTAATGAAAAAAATAAGCTTGCCATCGCGGTACGCAAAAAAATATACACATGAAACAATTTACTCTCTTACTGCTACTTCTTTTTTCAACGGGACTCAATGCCCAAAACACTAAGTTAATTGATAGTTTAAAACTTGAACTTAAAAATAATAAAGAAGACGATACGGTGAAGGTAGCTATTTTAGGTATGCTTTATGAAAGACTGATGTATTCACAACCAGAAGCAGCTAAAAACTACTCGCTAAAAGAATTGGGGATTTCAAAAAAAATAGGTTACAAAAAAGGAATTGCCACCGGAAATAGGCATATAGGAAACTATTATGAAAATAGAAGTGAATATGATTCTGCCCTGCATTATTACACCAAAGCAAAAATAGGCTACAAGGAAATAAATAATAGTAGAGGACTTATTTTTATAAATCACTCATTATCATCAATTAAACAATCAACTGGTGCTTTAGATGAAGCCATCGGACTCACAAATGAAACATTAAAAATAATTGAAGAGCATGAAAAAGAAGGTGATTTAAAAACAAAGTTTATTGGTGCACAACATAACGTGCTTGCTAATATATATATACAAAAAGGAAACTATAGAATAGCATTACTTGAGGCACTTAAGGCGCTAAAATACTTGGAAGAAATAAATGATGAAGCGAGAAGGGCAGATGTCATAAAACAAATTGGCGACATAGAGTCTAATTTAGAAAACCATAAAAAGTCTATTGAATATTTTAAGCAGGCTATTGATATCTATAAAAAATTAGATGACAAAGTTTATTTGGCCTATGCTTATAACTCATTGGGCATTTCCCATCAAAATTTAAAAGATTATAAGAATGCTGAAGCATCGTATAATTCGGCCATTTCGTATGCTAAAGAGGTTGATGCTAAATTACCGCTATCGGGGGGGCTACTGAAGTTGGCTGAATTGGAAATTATTAATAAAAATTATTCTAAAGCAACACAGTTGTTAATGGACACCAAAGCCATTGCAGAAAAAGAAAATATTCAATTAAGGTTGGCTACCACCTATGATCTGTTATCTCAAATTGATTATGGTTTAAATAATTTTTCAGAAGCTTTAAACAAAAACAATAGGGCAATAACAATTTCAAAAACAAATGGTGCTTTGCACCTTTTGCAAAACATGTACCAGTATAGATCTGAAATTTTGGATACTTTAAATCAACATAAAGAGGCCATTGTTTACCTGAAAGCATCGCAAAAAATAAAAGACAGTTTATTTTCAACTAAAAAAATCCAACAAATTGAAGAACTCCGCACCATTTACGAAACCGAGAAAAAGGAGCAGGAAATTAAAAACCAAAAGAACGAAATTGATCTGTTGAATATAAAAAACAAAGTAAGTAAGCAACAACGCCTTTTGTTGGGACTAGGCCTGCTGCTTGCAATTATTGGGCTGTATGCGTTTTATCAAAGGTTAAAACGCAACAAAGTGGAGAAAGAGATAATGAAAGCCGATTTGGAATTTAAAACCAAAGAGCTGACCACGCACGCACTCCATTTAGCCAAAAAGAACGAAGTTCTTAACGATTTAAAACAGAAAGCAAAAGTTCTTAAAGCCGATGCCAATGCGGATCCGGGTTACCAAATGCTTATCCAGACCATCAATTTTGATTTGCAAGATGATAACAATTGGGAAAATTTCAGCAAATATTTTCAAGAGGTTTATAAAGATTTTAATAGCAATGCACAACAAAAATTCCCGGGCATAACCATCAATGATTTACGCCTTATGGCACTTTTAAAAATGAACCTGTCCTCTAAGGAAATTGCCAATATTTTAAACATCTCTCTTGATGGAATTAAAAAGGCCAGACAACGCCTTCGTAAAAAAATGGATATAAATTCAGATCAGTCTTTAGAAGCTGTAATTATTGCCATTTAAACTTCTTCCAAAAACAAAAACCTCCTAAAGCACCTGTAATTACAGGTGTTTTTTTGTGTACCCCTTTTGTCCCCCCTGTTTTTTTTGCGCCCTAAAATCATGTTTTTATGTTTGTGTCAACTTTGTTTTGAGGTCTTGCTCGGTAAGTTAAGGTAACATCGGGCAAGTTTCTCAAACAAAATTAAATATTCAGCTCAAAACAAATAATTATGAAAAAAGCACATTACCTATCGTTTTCACTCATTATGCTATTGGTCTTCTTTATTACTTCGTGTTCCAGTGAAGAAGATTTAAAGATTGTGGAACCCACTAAAAAAAAATATTTACCTAGTGAGATTACCTACACAGATGACCATAGCGAGATAATTACAGTAAAATTCACGTATGATTCCCTTAATAGGTTAGAAAGATTTGTTGGAAGAAGTCCCGAAAATTATGTTGTATTATCATCAGGTCGTTACTCATACAATGAAAAAGGGGCGGCCAATAAGCATTATGGAAATTCAGCTACTACAATAATATACTATGATGAAAACAGTAAAATTAAGGAGTTCGCCTATGAAGGTCTCTCAGATGTCATAAAATTCAATTACAATCAAACTGAGAATAGTTATAAGTGGACCAATGTAGATCACTCAATTTACCTTGACCAAAATGACGATTTGATCAGTAGGAATGAAGCAGGGAGTAAAGTCGATATTGAATATACTGCTATAAAAGGGGTATTCGCTGACCTAGAAAAACAACCTTATTTTAATTTCTTAACAACTAACATGGATATAACTCAAAATATGTCAACCAAAGCCATAAAAAACATTTCTTATTCAACAACGAAATTTATTTATGAATACGTTTTAAACGAGTTGGGATATCCGGTAGAAGTCACCTTGTTTAATCAAGACGGCGAATTTATTCGACAATACAACTACACTTATAACGAAATCACAGTCAATTAACATAAACATCAAACCATTTAATAATCAAAATTTAAATCCTTTACACTATGAAAAATTTTAAAACCTTCAGTTTAATGCTTCTTCTAAGTATATTTTTTATGTCTTGTTCTAAAGAAGAGTCAGCAATGATACCAAACCAACCAGAAAGTAATCTGCCTCCTGACTTTAAAGGTTTTTTCAAGATATTTGGTGACACCGGAATTGGTGCGGGGGCATGGCTGGCCAAAGATGTGGTGGTATTATTTGATATCAATGCCTCTAATTATGCATGGATAGAGAATGGCGTTGTTAAAGATATCCGAAAAGTAAGTGATGAAAATAGCATCTTTCAAAACTTACCACAGAGCGGCCCATCTGCTGCCGTAGTTTTAAAAAAATCCCTTTATTTTTTTGCCACCGGTGGAAAAAGTTATAGTACTATTGTTTTTAACCATGATCAGGTGCAAGGCAAATGGAACGACCCTTCTTTTTTTGATGTTAGAAATTCCAGTTTTCTTTTAAGTCAGTGGGGTGTAGATAATTCTGCTCCATTTGAGGGTGTAAGTGCCGCTTTTGCTTGGCATCCCGATAGACATTGCGATATAAAAGTAGATAACCGTGAACGTTTGTTTCATCTAAATATAGATCAGCCAGAGATTAGCACTTATAATGATGAAGTAGGTACGTTTTCAAATACTGTTGCAATCTCCAATTACGGTCTATATGAATGCACTAACAATATAAAATCAGGTTTGAACTTAAATTCAATTGTTGATGCGGCTTTTATCTATCCGGTTAATGGGAAAGTCTATGAAGTATTCTTTTTTAACAATGGAACTGATTTTATGTATAGTGAAATAGGACAAAATACCACCTCAGAAGTTTACAGTATCAAGATGTAGTTAATCGACCAACTGCAGTTCAAATTTGTATTATTTCAATGCTCCAAAACAAGTTTAATTAAAGCTATATTCTTTCCATCTCCCAGAAATTCGGATTTAATTTGTGAAATCCTTATGTTTTATTCGTTAGTATTGGTTTGGTTAAAATGTTTCACAACGGTTAGAACAAGAGTGGTAGCGGATTTAAAAGCACTTACTTTGCGGAAAGCACTATACTTAATTAAATGCAAAACGGTTCGAGTTTACACCCGAACCGTTATTGCTTTTTTACATTGTTGTGCGTTTGCTCTTTTCCCTTAATTTGGGGAATGTAGACCAAGTCTATTTCCCTCCGTGTCCAAAAACAACGCAAAAAATCCGTTTTCGTCCGCATGAGCTGTTTTCGACATAAGAATTTTTCCTCCATTTTTTTCAACCTTATCAAGTATGGTTTGAAGATTATCTCCTCCATTTAGGTAAATGGTTACTCCATCGGCAGCAGGTTTGAAGCCTTCGCCTTTCATAATAACCCCTGTTACCATTTGTTCTTCGTAGGGGAATATTCCCATTTCCATTCCTGGCATTTCCATTTTCTCAATGTTAATGTCTAAAATTGCTTGATAAAAATTTACTGCACGTGAAATATCCGTTGCTGGAATTTCAAAAATTGAAATATGGCTTTTCATTGCTTTTGTTTTTAGATTAGATTCAACTGTGATTGTCTCGGTTTTTGATTTGTTTTGGCTGTTACAGGCAGTAATACCAAAAGATAGAATTACGACTGCATAAAGCATGTTTTTTTTCATAGCGTCCTGTTTAATTTGACAAGACAAATTTAGATTGCATTCAAATACCAAAATTGTAAAAATGCGACACGCTGACTATTTGTAGAAAAGGGTAGAAAGTGCCATATTTTCATTACCTAAAAACTCCTTCGGGTTTATTCCGGTAAATTCTTTAAAGTCTTTTATGAAATGTGCTTGGTCGAAATAGTCACTTTCATAAGCAATGTCAGTCAGTTTTTCCTCTTTTTTATTAAGTAATAATTTTAGAGCCGTTTGTAATCGGATTACTTTACCTAACTGTTTTGGACTTACACCAATTTGTTTTGTGAACTTCCGCTCAAGTTGCCTGCGTTTTGATATATCTTCTTTAAGAATTGTGCCTATCGAAGCACTTCCGTTTGTGGCTAAAAGGGCGTCAATCGTAGTTTTTACGATAGTGTCGATTGTAGTTTTTTCATTTAGCTTACCTAAAAGAAACTGTTCAATTATTTCAATTCGTTCACTACTATGAGTTGCCTCTATTATTTTTTGTTCCAATTCGTTTGCTGTTTTTTCTCCAAACAACATTCCTAATGGCGTTTCCATATTCGCCAAGTTTTTAATCGGTGTTGACACGAAATTCGCAAAGCCATAAGGGTAAAATCTAATTGCAAATGTATTTACGTAACCTGTTGGTTCAATATAAAAGGGTTCAATTGTCTGTCCGAGAACCAGTGCACGTGGTTGTATTACAAATTCATCTCCTGAAGTGTATCGTTTAATATCGTCTCCAAGTATAAAAGCCATTTCAATTGTTCCGTCTGGAATTATCCGCTGTCTTTGTGCATCAGATTCAGCAGGAACTTCTAAAGTCCAATAACAACTGATAAGAGATTCCAAATCAGAATTTGGTTGAAATGTTTGGTAATTCATTTATAGTTCGTCTAAAATTTTGAGTTTTAAAGGTTTTGAATGCTGCCTGATCACTTTGTTATAATTAGCGATAATGGTTGGTTTATGGTTTACCTTCGGTGATTATTTTCCCTAGATCGTTTTTGTAATAAGTTTTTTTCCAAAAACCTTGTCAAAAATCTTCTAGTTTCAATAGTTTGCTTCACCAGTGCGCTTCAGTTGTGTATTTTATATGCCACTAAGATAACAAAAAAGGGTAGTAGTAAGGAAATCCGCTAGGGTTTCCATGATACATTTTACCCACTATTAAATAATTAATTATACGCGGCTTAAGTTTGTCTTTCGTTATTCCGTGATAGTTTTCAATTCAGAGTCAATTGATTTTATTAAATCATTGACCTTTTTATTAATGTCATTCTGAGCGACTTCTATATCCCAATAAAATTGGTTTTTAAGACTGCGAAGAAAATACATAAACACTTTATCTTTTTTAAGTTCACTATAATTATTCGGTATCATTTCAAGGCTTAAATCGTCAAAGTTGTCAGTAACTCGATATTTTTCGTAGTTTCCATTCCACAAAGCGTTAAATCGTGTATTAAAAATAGTTGAATTTGCATCTTCAATTCTTTGTACATACATATTTATTTGTGCATCTAATACGTTACTGGACCAAGAATAATAACTGATTAATTGATCCCTTAAACCATCGTTAGATATTAGATTTAAGTCATTTGATTTTAAGGCTTCAAATACTTCCATATTTATTTTAGGTGTCCAAGTTTGTGTAATTCTACCAAAATGGTATTTTAAGGAATCTTGATATGGTAAATCTTGTTCAATATGATTTAACAAAAAAGATATAGATTCTTTAGTTTGCAAGTATTTATTAAATCTGAAATTATTAAATGCTATATCCGCATTTAGACTTTGTTTAAAGTTTTTTAGAAACTTTATTTCTTCCGTTTTTAGTTTTTCTTTTTCATTCCAATTATTAATTGAAAGAGCAATTAGAATCCCAATAACAACAAGGATTATCTCTCCAATAGCATATTTTAGATATTTCCCAGTGTTGTTTTTTTCCATAAGGTCTTTTCTGATTCGGCTAAAAAACTTGATCATAGTTATTTCCCGAGAAAGCGGGAATCTTGTTGTTGGTTATAATGAAGCACAACGGTTGGTGTATGGTGCGTATCCCGAAGGTTATACATACACTTTGTTGGCGTTTCGTTATTTTTGTTTAGATAAAATTCCTAATTGCTCACCCATTAAGATGTGCTTGTACGAATTCCCATTTTCTTGCATTGGAGCATCTAAAGTGAACGTAACACCATCCTGAAAAATCATTATGAAATCAGATCCGCCAAATGCAAAATGACCAAGCATATCACCTTTCTTTACCGTTTTTTCTGCTGTTACATTTTCTTCAAAATTTACGGATCCAACAGTTGCCATTCCAATAGGCATTAAGGCAACAAGACCATAATCAACAGTTTCCAGAATAACACATCCTCGTGTTTCAATGGATTGCCATCCTGTTTTAGCGGTTGGATTAAACGCATATCGGTTGTTTTCCTTATCCCACCAAAGTTCACCACCAGAAGGATTGATTCCCTTGATGATTCTAACCTCTTTTATTATTCCACCTAGAGGAAAGTGATACCTATGGTAGTCATTGACATTCAAGAATGAATGTGTTAGTGTACCATTAGCAAATGCGTCTTTGTACTGACTGTCATCACCAATGAGTTTCGATATCGATTTTAAGGTGGCAGACTTTACAGGAACTCCTTCTTTTTCTATCATATTTGAGTTCCCATCAATTGTCCATACTCCCTGAGGTTCTGAATCTGCATAGGATACCACTACAGAATCTATATCAGGGCTTGCAATGGGACGCTTATCAGAAGATTTCAAATATCTTGCAAAGAACTGGTTGAATGTTTTCCATTTTGAAGAATCTTCATACCAGTCATTTTGGAGACCAAAATTTGGGTCATTTAAAGCCATTTGATAGTGTTCTTCATTCCAAGACTCCTTAGTATCAAGGTAGTTACCCCAAGTTTGACTGTAGGTAATTAGCCATTTGGCAAACGGCTCGTAATACTGTAAGGAATTGTTTACCAAGCCTTTTCCTTCTAGTTCTGGAAGAGGCTGATCAATTAGGAAATAAAAAGCGCATAATCCCTGAAATATATTATCAAATATCTCGGGATACTCTTCTTTCTTGATAATTGCCCATGGCATTGTGGTTTCTGTCCACGTTATAAACTGATAGTACTCTTCAAGGGTCTGAGCTGGGTTCGTATTCCTGTCTGGATTGATCTCTTTTGCTTTCTTTAATGAAGATTCTAGCATTGATTTTAGTGCTGGGTCACTTTCTAAAAGAGTAATTAGTTGTTTAGTTGCTTTTCCATATTCGATTTCTTTTTTTTGAGAATCACAGGAACTGATTCCAATAAGCATCAAGAATATAAGTATTAGAGTTTGAAATTGTTTCATTATAAATAGTGTTTTAGTAATAGTTTCATTTTAGTTAATGAACACCAACAGTTTGTGTATGGTTTGCGTCACCAGTTCGCTTCAGTTGTGTGTTGTGGTAAAGTCCACGAGGACTATTCCGCTGTAATTAATTATAATCGTTGTTAGCAACTGGTATTATTTTTCGCAATGATCTTTCAAAGCATCTATAACCATTCTGATTTTATCGCCCAAGGAAACGGCCTTATTTAAGTCTTTACAAACCATTACTTTTTCATCTTTAGGAATCACTGTCTTTTTAGCAGACATAATTTTCACCCCTTTAAAACCTTTAACATCGCGACTATTGGCAAATTCATATTTTCTTATGATTGAAAAGGCTCTATTTGCATAAGCGTTTGTGAAAAAAGGCTCTATTTCTAAAGTTTTATCAAAATCTTTTTTGGCTTCATCAAATTCTAAATTTTCCAATTTTGCAGTTCCACGCGCAAAATAAGCATCAGCTGATGTTGGGTCTAATTCAATACATTTTGTATATTTTTTAATAGCTGATTTGAAATTTCCTAGTTTAAAATTTTCTTGTCCGTCATTATATGATTCATAAATCTTCTCAAATTTTTTATCCTTAATATATGTTCCATCTTCATATTTAAATGAAGATTTAATTTTTCCAGTCGAATAGTATGAAACCAATTCTCCATGTATCAGACTATTTCCATTATGAGGAGTTAATTGCTTAATTTGTCCGTTTGGATGGTAGGACTTCCAAAGGCCAATTTTTTTTTGATTTGTAGTAATACCTTCTTCTTTTAATTTTCCATCTTCATAGAAACTTTTTTCAGATCCATTGGAAATTCCATTCTCATATTCAAGATCAGCTGAAATATTCCCATTCTGATAATACATTTTTCTGTTTCCCTTTAATCTTCCATTGAATAAATATCCTTCACCTTGCTTTTTTCCATTCATATAATAGTCAATAAATCGTCCTGAGTATGGGCTAGTATTATTTCGCAAGTACCATGTGCTATTTCTATTTTCCATACTACCCGTAGATGGAATTGATTTTAAGCTATCTGGACGATTTACATATTCTTTAGTGAAAATATATATTACCTTGTCCATTTCATCATAACCTAGAGAATCTAAGGTTTGCCTTTTCGTTATTGTGACGACATTATTTATTTCGTTTTGAGATAAGATATTATTCTCTTTTGGCTCTTCTATTATCGGTATTGAATCAACAACAAATAATGCTTTTTCACTTTGACCTTGTGCAAATGAGTAACCTATAATAAGCAGAAGAATTAATAATTTCTTTTTCATAGTTTATTTTGAGCTTTTTGCCAACGGTTTGTGTTTGGTTTGCTTCGCCAGTTCGATTCGCTCGTGTGTTGTGTAAGTTACTAAGATAATAAAAAAGTGTTTCAGTTAGGAAATCCGCAGGATTTTCCGAGTTATATTAACCCCAGCAATTAATTATACAAAGTGTTTCTACATGTTTCTATTCTGATTTATTAGTCAAAAAACATTTCATTTAATTTTCCTTTTTTGTATGCTTTTACATACTTATTAGTCTTTGAATTAATAGGGGTATTATTCTTTTTGTTTCCTATATATTCCAATAAAATTTTCGCTCCACTAAGTTGAACTTCTCTTACGTCTTCTTGTTCACTGTATTTTTGTCCTTCTTTTGGTTTACATTTCAAGATTCGGTTATGATTTATTTTTTGGTCCAATCCATAATTAATCATTGCGGCAGTATATAGAAATTGTTGTTTGTTTTCATTGGTTAGTGCAGTGAAAAATTTACCAAATGTTGGAATTCCCATTCCAATATCTTTATTCATCCAAAATCCAACTATTTGCGTGGCGGAAATAAATTCTTTTGAATTCGCATTTACTGGATTATCAAATATGTATTCTGTTGCCTTATAAAGCAATGGTTGATACTTTTCAAATTCTAGGTTTTTATCCTCTTTCATTTCTTTAAGAGACTCTGATAATTGCCCGAATACTGCAATTGGTAAAATTAATAATAGGATCAGATGTAATTTCTTGCTCATAGTTTATTTTTCAAATGTGTGGTAACAACGGTATAAACACACCAGTGTATTTATTAAAATTATTTTTGGTTGATACTAATCAATAGTACCACTTACGAAGTTCTCAAAAATACTTGAGAATAAAAAGGGGATTTTTCCCCTTTTTTAAAGGTGGTTTTAATAGTGGAAAAATGGAATAAGTTGATGCAACTTTGGCCTTTCATTTTTTAATAATACATACCTATACAGAGTATTGCGAGATAGGCTTAAAAAAAAGGCCTTAAATTTTCATTTAAAGCCTTTTTGAAATAATTTATTTACACGCGCGATTTGCGTTTCTTCATTTTTTTATCTTCTAATTTTTTAAGAATCTTTTTTTGTCTTCTATCGTTTATTTCTTCTTTTGTCAGCTTTTTTCTTAATACTGCCATGATATAATTAATTTAAATTTATATAAAAAAGAACATCATTAAAACTCAAAATAAATACACTATTTTAAATGCGAGTAGAGGTATTCAACATGTTTTATTTGAATAGCTTCTGTAATAAATAATGTAATAGAGTTGTTCAGGCACACTCGTGATGCCTGATTAATTCAGGAAGATAATTTTGCGTTTTTGAAACCCTACAAAATAATAAAAAGCACAAAGCAACCAGTGGATTGGTGTTTTGCAAATGCGAGAAAGCCTTTTTATTTTTAATGGATTCATTTTTAGTAAACTAACTGTCGTAATAAAGCCAAACATAGCCATAAAGTTTCGACTTTCCAAATTTAAATGGAGCATAAAATGACGCTAACTAATTTAGCTATTTTTTTTGCTATTTTTTACTTGCAACTAACATTGATTTCGCTATAACTAGCAGTTTTATATACGTTGTTGTACACAGTGTTTTAATTATTGTGAGGATCCATAATTCCTATTGGTTCATGTCCTTGTTCTTTTTTTAATTGTTTTTTGTTAAAACTACCTTTAAATTCATTGGAGTAGATGGTCAAATTATTATTGACATAAAGTTGAAAACGAAATGTAGCCTTTATTTTACCTTTTATGCAAGGCGCTTTTAAATCCCAATATTCATTTGGCTTTATGTAGACATTATGATAACTATTACCACACCAACTACTCGGTAAATATTCTATGTCTCGCCATTTATTGTTGTATAAAACTTGTCTTTTTAAGTATAATCGACTGTCTTGCGCTTGAATTTTAACTATAGCGTTTGTTTTATTTACGATGAATACTTTAAAACCTGTTATTCCTTTTTCAAATTCGATTATGGAATCGGTTTTTACAATTAGTTCTAATTTATTTTTTTTAAATAGTTTAGTGTCTTTTGAAGTCAATTTTTTAGGGATGTTTTGATCTTCATAAAAGCCTCCAAAAGCAGTGGAGTCAATTTGACTTGTTCCAACATAAAAGTATCCTCGAAGTTTAAAATTCACGTTTAAACATTCTTGTCCAATAGCGGTTTGAGAGATCAAAATAAATAGTGATAATAGCGCTAAATTTTTCATTGATAAATTATTTTATATCAAATTTATATGATTCGTTCTTTTTACTAAAGTAAGAATGAGTGAAGGTATCGTTTCAGTTAGTAAACGGCTTATTTCAATGTTCTAGCGTTTATTGAATGCTGTGTAAAAGGTCTAGGCTAGGGGTAGTTGCGAATCTCGCGTAACTAATTAAGCAAAAGAAAACCAAACCTTAGGGAAATCTTTAGAATGTTCCGAGTAGGGCAGCCCCTAGCTATTAGTTATGTACGGTGTTGTGTGTAGTTTTTATTTTTCATTATAAATTTTATCAATAATTCGTTCAAAAATTTCTTTATCAGAAGGAGAAGGAGCATTATTTAAAACTATCGTATTTTTTTTATTGAATATTACATACCTCGGGATTCCTTTAACTTTGAGCGAATTTATCAATGAAGATTTTTGACCATTTAACAGAAAAAAAGAGTTGTTAGAATTTAGAACATGTTCAAATTCTTTATTCTTTTCTAACCATTTTTGACGATTTTTTTCAGAGGAAATGTAAATCCATTCAACATTATTTTCAACTTGTAGGCGATCTTTAAAAGTTTTCCCTTCTTTAATTTGTTTGATACATGGAGGGCACCAAGTTGCCCAAAAATCTACAACTTTTATTCTATTATTAGAACGAGAAAAAATTTTCTTTAGAGTTAAGGTATCTCCATTAATATTTATAAACTGACTATTTAAAGCTGATTCAGATAATTTGAAATCATACGATGCTAAATCTTTTTTTATCTCATTCATAAATTCAGTATATGATGGTTTTGTAAATTTATCATCATATTCATCAATTGAATTTTTTAAAAGATCAATTGTATTTAAACTATTGCCAAACCCTTTTAAATGATAGTCTCTTATCATTCTAGCGATAGCATAATTTTCTATTTCCCCGTCGAAGTTTTTTTGAATAAACTCTTTTTCTGCTAAAAACTGTTCTTTTGAATACCCTAAAAATTGTGAGTCTAGAAAATAATACCTTATGTAAGCATTAATATTACTTTTAAAGAAAACACTATTATGAAGAGCATTTACATTTTTGAATTCTTCAATAGAGATTTTACCAAAATAGTTAGATAAATCAATAATAACTTCAGGATTTCTAGACGTTTCTTTTTGAATTATTGGTGTTAAACCATCAAATTCATTAAAGTAATGCCCCTTAATATTTGATTTTTCATTTGCCGGATATACAAGGTTAATTAAGTAATGATGCTTAAGATCAGTTTTTATGGTATTAATAAACAATTCAGATTTAATATGATGCTTATTAATATATTGATTAAAAAAAGCAACTTTTTTAGTATAAATAGATGCTACATTCTCTTTATATAGATTGATACTTCCTAAATATGGATTTTTATTATAATCAGGTGTTTGTTTATTCATTTCTGACCAAAAGTTATTTAGAATAGCGTTTTTTCCAAAAAACGTCATTGTCTTATTCTTTATTCTAATGCTGATGGTATCTCCTGGAATCAGAAAAATATTTCCACGATAAAAAGCGCTATCTCCAGCAGTACTAACCTCGGATAATAATGGTTCTTCAATTGATTTTAAAACCATATGTATTGAATCAGAAAATAATTGCTTTGTAGCTTTTTGATGAGGTTTTCCAAATAAATAAGTATTATTCAAAATACTTAAATATTTAAAGGCATTTATATCATCAGTTGTACCAGTTATTACTACTTGATTTAGACTAAGAGTATCATCCTCTTTTTCAATACTATTAGTTGCTCTAATTTGATGAGGTGAATTATTTGTTGCTCTTTTACAAGAGATAAATACGATTATGGATAGAAAAACTATTTTTTTTATCATGTTTCTATTTCTCTGTAATTACACACAATGGTTTGTGTATGGTTTACCTTCGGTGATTATTTTCCCTAGATCGTTTTTGTAATAAGTTTTTTTCCAAAAACCTTGTCAAAAATCTTCTAGTTTCAATAGTTTGCTTCGTCAGTTCGCATCATTCATGTCGTAATAGAAAAATCCGTGAGTATTTTCGTAAGTAGGCTTGCACAGCAATTAATTTATTTACGTTATTTTTCTATTTCCTTTCAGTTAATTGTTGTTCTATTTCTTTTATTAAGGATTCGGAACTTGTTTTGCCAGTATTAAGATGTTCAATTAATCTTTTTCTCTTTAAGATAGTAGAATGTAATTCGTTAAGGAATTCATTATCATTAAACATTTTTTCAGAATTATAAATTGTGCGAATAATAGAATCATTCGAGTTTAATTTTATTTTAGAATATTTATTATAATATGGTTTTAAGAGTTCTTGAAATTGATTTTTTGGATCTACATTGGATTTATCATTTACATATGGTAAAATAACCTCGTAATATTTAAGTATTGACTTTCTTAAGGTATCACTACTAATTATATTTAACCCTGTTTGTGAAATTGTTTTATAAGTTGATGTACTGAATGTTGGTGTTGCCGAACTTGTCAACGATATAATTAGTAGTGGAAAATTATCCTGATTAGTATTTTTCTTTAATAAAACTTCTCTTAGGGTAATATTTGTTTTTAATGTGGCTGCATGAATATTTAAGACATCATTGGATACATTAATATTTTGTTTCAAGTCTACTATCATATCTTGCAATAAACTTACTTCCTGATTTGCTCTTGCCTTGTCGTTATTCCAATTATTAATTGAAAGGGCAATTAGAATTCCAATCACTACCAAAATAATTTCTCCAACTGCATATTTCAAATATTTTCCAGTTTTGTTTTTTTCCATAAGGTCTTTTCTGATGTGTCTAAAAAACTTGTTCATAGTTATTTCCTGAGAAAGCGGGAATCTTGTTGTTGATCATAATGAATGCTAACGGTTTGTGTATGGTTTACCTTCGGTGATTATTTTCCCTAGATCGTTTTTGTAATAAGTTTTTTTCCAAAAACCTTGTCAAAAATCTTCTAGTTTCAATAGTTTGCTTCGCCAGTTCGCTTCGCTCGTGTGTTGCTTAAGCCACTAAGATAACAAAATTGTGTTGCAGTTAGGGAATCGGCTAGGACTTCCGAGTTACACTTTGCTCACTTTTAAGCAATTAATTATACGCGTTGTTGTGAAACGTTTTTGATTCGCAGTTACTCTAATTTGATTTAAGAGTGTAATCTTTAATAGTTATTTAGTATTTTAGCTGGACAATTAATCAATCATACAAGTCCTTAAATATAAAAAGCATGGAATCAACACGACAAATAATTATAATGACATTTAGTTTCTTTTTTGTATTAACCTTGAGTGTTAATGCACAAGAGACTGAAACTAAGAAAAAGTCAAGCCCTAAGATTAAAAAGGTTCAACGAGTTAATAAAGTTGCTCCTAAAAATAAAAATACGAAAGTAATTTTGAAAACGAATAATTCAGCTTCAGACAGTCTTGTAGGCACTAAGACTCTTACAAAAAACCAAGATTTTGATCTAAGTACTAGAAAAAGTAATCAGAAAATTAAAAGCGGAGATGCTAAAAATACATCATTAGTTAACAAAAAGGACAGTACTTATCTCTTTAAACCAAAGTCGAAAAAAAACAAAGTAAAAAATAAGGATGCAAAAAAAGCATCGTTAAAGAAAAAAACACAGCCCAAAACTAAAGCGGTGAAAAAGAAGACAATCTAAGTGATAAACTTAAATTTCAATAAACAGAGTAAGCTGAACATAACTAAGCACACAATTCTATAATGTAAACCGTATTTAACAGAGTTTTGTTTTTAATTTATTTAAAACTGAAACGTTGGTGTTCGATTCGTTTTAGGTAAATTTTATTATATCCAAATTCTTGTTTAAGTACTTAACTAAATTTATTTTAACACCTCTAATTCTAATTTCAGCTAATCCAGTTACCAAAAATTTAGAGATACGTTTTCATTAAGCTTGATTTGCTTTTTCGTTATTGTGACGACATTATTTATTTCGTTTTGAGATAAGATATTATTCTCTTTTGGCTCTTCTATTATCGGTATTGAATCAACAACAAATAATGCTTTTTCACTTTGACCTTGTGCAAATGAGTAACCTATAATAAGCAGAAGAATTATTAATTTCTTTTTCATAGTTTATTTTGAGCTTGTTGCTAACAGTTTGTGTATGGTTTACCTTCGATGATTATTTTCCCTAGATCGTTTTTGTAATAAGTTTTTTTCCAAAAACCTTGTCAAAAATCTTCTAGTTTCAATAGTTTGCTTCGCCAGTTAGTTTCGCTCGTGTGTTGCATAAACAACTAAAATAACAAAAATTCGTTTCAGTTAGGAAATAGGCTAGGATTTCCGAGATACACTTTGCTTACTGTTAAGTAATTAGTTATACATGGTGTTAGCTTCGGTTATTATTTGGTTTTTATCACATAAGTTTTTCCAATTCGGTCATGAAGTGATCTTAACAATTTTTTATCATCGGTCAACATATAAACTAAATCAATTATTAAAATTGTTAATGAGAGATATCCTATCAGACTTTGTAACGGATAATTCGATGCAACAACTTTGCTTAAATCCATAAATTCTTCAATATTCATTAATTCTGGGTTATTGAAAACTAAATATTGTATAGGAATATAGAGAATTGGTGCAATCAGTAGAATTGAACTTCTCAAAAAGGATTGCTTAATACTAATTTGATTATAATTCAAATCAGTTACTTTAAGATCTAAAGCATATTTTCCCAAAGTTGCTCCAAAAAAGGCCTCAGTTAGGGGTTTATAAAGAATTCCTATTAACGCTATAGTTAGGTAAATAGAAAAGCTTTTGAAATTTATAAAATTTAGGTAGTTTAACGGAAGAGTAATTAACATTAGTACTATAACATCAGTAATGTATGCTCCTGCTCGTAGTCCAAAACTTGCAATTTTATTTTTTTCTATTTTATCTGTTTTATTTAAGGTAATATTTTCGTTCATAAAGGGTTTGTGTTGTAGCTAACGACTCCGTATATGAAAAGTAGCGCTGAAAATAAGCGATAATTTTTCGGATTATACACAAGCCGAATTTTTAAATTTTACTATTTATCTTTTTTTTTGGAAATCGTCAAATTTAAAAATTTGGCGACTTTCCAAAAACGCCCAGACCTTAATGTTAGTAATAACTTGCGCTATTTTTTATATACATTGTTAGCACCAGTTTTTGCTAATTCTTTACATAAGTTGATTAATTTCCAATCTGGTATTTTATTAACTTCTGTTTTTGTTTGTTTATCTACTTTTATTCTATTCCACTGTTTTTTCATATTTACAACTCTAGGTGGAGAAGACTTTTCCCAAGCATCAATGCTTAGTTTCAAAAAGTAAACAGTATTAATTGTTTCCTTTGTTGATTTAAGAATATTATATATCCAAGATGCCGCATAGCCAATATTTAATTTAGAATTACTGCTATCCTCTTTAAAAAGGATTAGAATTGAAATGTAGTAACAAGTTAAGGCATTTTCTTTTTCATTTAAAAGTTCTAAACATTTTCCAATATTACCATAAAAATGCCCTCCTAAATCTTCATTAACATTATTAATTACATTTTCTATATTTTCACCTTTGAGGAAGTATGACAATGCATTTTTTATATTCTTTTTAAATTTAGAATCTCTGTGTGACAATGCTAGATTATGTCTTAGAGAAAAATTATCAGGCAAACTTGATTCCTCTAGAAGAAATAAACCATACTCACCTATTTCAATAGCGTCATCAAACCTTTCTTGATACCAAAACAAGTAGCATTTTTCACTGCAATATGAAAGGTAATGAGAACTCTTACCAGGTATTATTTTAGAATACAGATTTAATAGTTCTTCACAATCATCGTACTTGCCAAACTGTGTTAATGTTGTAGTTAGAGTTGAAAACTGACTATGAAAATATGGGTATTCATTTTCGATTGCTTTTTTCCAATCTACTAAGTGGAAAAGTTTTTCAGCTACTCTTAAATATTCCTCTGAAAAACCTGCTGATAAAATTGAATCAGAAACTTCAGCTAAAGCCACCAAAGCAGATTTGAAATCTCCTTTATTAATTTGCAGTTCTATTTTAGATGTCCAATTTTGAAATTCAGTTAAGTTCATATCCGAACTTAGTTTTGGTTTTAAAATGTAAATGAATTTATCGTAATATTGAACCAATAATGTAATAAATCGTGCTCTTTCAGTTTGTGGAAATTTGGCGGAAATGAACTCCTTGACCAGCGGGTGTAATTCAATTTGGTCTTCACTTATTGTAGATGATTTGATTTCAATTAAATTTAAATTTTTTAATACCTTGAAAGCTCGATTAAATTGATTGTTTTTCAACTCAGATTCAATAATTATTTTTAAGTTAGAAATAGTTTCAGGCTTTACTGTTTCTGAAATTCCTCTTAATAATACTTTCTGTTTTTCATTAAGAGAATACCAAACTTCATTTAATATTTTTTCAGAAAGTATTGAAGAAAATCCTTCTTCATTAAAATCAGTTTTATCTTCAATACTTTGAATGAAAGTATTTACAGTTTTTATTCCTCTTACTGCTTGTGCTGCAATAAGGTTTATCCATAATGGATGACCTTTGGTTAATGCGTAAGCTCTTTTGCTAAGTTCTTTTAATTGTGTTTTGTTTATTGGTATATCATATAGAGTGAAAATATCTTCGCAATTTTCTTCTGATAATCCATCTAAAGTAAGTTGATAAAAATTAGGACCTGCCTCTCTTATGAAAGGTCGACAAGTAAAAATAAATTTTGATTTATGATTTACTACTAATGCTTGCTCAAAAAAATACTTTATTCCACCCGTAGGAGTAAATGTTTCTAAATCAATATAACTATCGATATTATCGAGTACAAAAACAATTCGTCTGTCCGATAAATTTTTAAAAAATATATCAACTAATTCCGTATTTGATGCATTATCAAGTTGCTTTGCTGAAAGTTGATTTTTTGATATTCTCTTTATTGCAGAAATTAATTTGGTTTGAAACCTATTTGTTTCTTCTTTGAAATCTCTCCAATCACCAAATTCAAATAAATTTGAATCAAAACAATTTTTTACATAATGTGCAGCAAGAGCTGATTTTCCTTGTCCTCCAATACCTGTAATAAAAATTACTTTAAAAATATCTGTAGAGATATTTTTCAATTCTTTTTTTCTGCCAACCCAAAATTTACTATTTGGAGGTAAATCATATTCAAGGGTTTCAGATACTTCAATAATATTTTCACTTTCAATATTTAACTTCTTTTCTACAGTTTCTTTTTTGTTTATAATTAAAGAATTGTCTTCAATTATCTTTTGTAAAGCTTTTTCAGTATCTAAATGTGTCTCTATTTGAATAGGAGTTACTCTATTTGGCCACTTTTTTCCTTTTTCCGAAGTAATTATAAAATGTTCAGGTGTAAAGCCACTATATAAGTCTGTAACAAAATCAAAAACATAATTTATATTCGGGTCTGACAAACTAAAACCAATAAATAGAATAGATTTATCGGAAATTATTTTCTTTAGTTCAAAAATAGAAGTTTGTTCCTTTTTATCATACAGTTCTCTATATTGGTAAGGAAATAGAATGCATTTATCTGGTTCGTGAATATCTCCGTGAATTTTAAATATATATTTTTCATATTCAGAAAGTTTGGAAACTTTGTATTTATTAGAGTATAGAATTTTTTCAAAATCCGAAAATTGTTCTTCTATTAAACAATCATAGTTTGATGTTATAATTTTTGTAGAAATGTCACCTAATAATTTGTGAATTGAAGTTGGTTTTTTAGCATCGTGAGATCTTATTATTTTCTCTAAAGCTTCAATTGCATATTCCTTATGTGGCTCTATTTTATTTAGAACATCTAAAGGAGTCATTATTTCATCTTTAATTGCATTTTTAAATTTTTCGCTTTTAGGTTCTTTTTCTTTTATTTCTTCTAGAATTTCTATTATTAATTGCTTCCAACTTGGTAAATCAGCATTCATAGATAATCCAGCACCAGCGAAAATAACAAGTTGTTTATTGTTTATTTTTTCAATTAGTGAATTTGGTATTCTCATTTATTTCTTTTCTTTTTCAAATTAATGCCAATGGTCTCGGTTATGAGTAGTTGCGTGGTTTAGCACTTAACTTTGCAAGTACACACCAAACTGAAAATCCTCGCGGATTTTCAGAAGTAGGCGAGAACAAGCAATTACTTATAGCCATTGTTGTACTGCGTTATTTTTTATAAAATTCAACATTCCCTTTTTTTAATTCCGTATAAAAGTCTTTATACTCAATTCTCCTAAAAACGTGTTTCCTGCCATTTTCATAAAATAGTGAGTATATATAAATCCACCATTCTTCTTCCTGTTTCTCCCTTATTATTTCGTCTATTAAGTCAAAATATTTATCCGTATCCAGTCCGTTTTTATCCGAATAATAATAGCAAAGTAATGTAGGAAGACAATCTCTATCATTGATTAAATAATCTGAATAGTTTTTAAAGTTCTCGATTTTAAAATCAAATTTCATAGCAAGAAATAATCCCCATAAAGCTACATCAGACCTTGAGTATTCCAAATGTTCTTTTAAAATAGAATTTACTTCTTTGGAAAGAATTGATTTCATTTTGTTGCTCGGTGGATTATTCTCTAATATTTCATAAAATACATCAATGAAATAAGGATAGATAAAGCAAATCCTAGAGAGGTACATTAATGTGAAAACGTAAACATCATTGTCGACAAATTTCTTGTCTGATATAATTTTTACAGCATATCTTAAGGCTGAATCATTCGGATTTTTCTTTGTAAGATTTATCGATAAATCAATGAATTCACTAATAAAGTTAATATCACTTTTGTTGAGTTCGTCATCTGTCAAAAACTTATTAGCATATGCCTTTAAATCTCTTACCCAATCTTCTTCAATTGTTTTTGGAAGTTCAATTATCTCTGTTTTTTTCTGATTGAGACGTAAATGGTATTTTTCAAGTTCCTTGCTTAAGTTTTTAATAAAATTATCCGATTCCTCCTTTGAATTGCAATAGCATTTAAAATCATCTATAAATCTAAAATAATTATATTTTGATAAAGCTTTATCGACTTTTGAAAGAATTATTTCTGAAACGATACTAGAAGTATCAGGTCCTATTGGAATTCCGACTGTTTCGTTTCTTTGTAAAGCTCTTATTTTTACATCAAGTTTGTTATACCACTTGGTTCTATCTCGCATATTATCTTTCGCCTCTTGTTTGCCAACTAAAGCCCAAGGAATAGAATGCGAATAAATGCTTGGATAGCAATTTGCTATATCAGCGTGAACAAAATATTTTGCTTTGAATGACTTTTCTAAAACCAAGAATTTCTCGTCTTTATTTCTGTCGTATGATAGCATTGAAACCAATCTTTTACTCAAGTTATTTGGTTTGGGAATAATCATACTTCTGTCCGTGTAGTCATCAACTTCTCCAATACTAGCAGATATTTTTGTCCAACTCGTTTTAATTTCTTTGCAGAGAAAATAATAAGGAATTGGGTGAGGAATGTTTAAAATTCTTGGTGCATTATTGTTTCTGGTTAAATGAAATGTAACATTAGAAAAAGCTTTTCTTGTGTGAACTGAAATTCCCTTTTTACGAACCCAAACTCCAAATTTTTCACTGGAAAAAATAGAGGATATTTTTTCAGGAAACATTCCATAGTCTAGTAGCTTTTCATAGACTTGTTTTTCGGTTAGTTTAAGCATTTTCTTTATTTGGTTTAAATGCAGTACAACAACGGTATAAACACACCAGTGTATTTATTTAAATAATTTATGGTTGATACTAATCAATAGTACCACTTACGAAGTTCTCAAAAAAACTTGAGAATAAAAAGGGGATTTTCCCCCTTTTTTTAAGGGTGCTTTATAGAAAGGTAAAAACAAGTAGTTATACACGGCGTTGTAGCATTTTTTTTATTTCCTTACCAACTAAAATGAAGGTAAAACTCATTAGCGTTAACGAATATCCTACTACTAATCTAAAGGGAACGGGGATGATATGCCATAAAACCAGCGTAGCTATAAAAAGAATCCCTATTCCAATTTTTTCTTTATTTAAGTAATTCAGGCTTAATATCAGCAAGCCAAGATTGAAGATTTTTGAACTTGGCCCTATGGTAATAAATGGTTTCCAGATTGAAGGAACTTGAGCAATGTGCTTTGTGAATGCTGTACGCATTTCTTCGTTGGGAAAGCTCCACCAAATAAAGTCCAGCACACACATTCCAATAATACAAGTGATTCCAATTAGGGTTAACGGAATTCCTATAGAGCTATATATTTTTTTAGGAAACGATACAACTTGAGGAATCAGAAAAACCACACCCACCAATAAAAACCAATGCGCGAAATCAATGGGTTGTTGGCTATACACGAAAGCATTGCCTTTAGTCAATATAATCTGACCAATTAGCGTAAAAAAGAGTCCTAACAAGAAGAGTATTTTATAGGTCGTATTTTGCATTTCAGTTTTCATTTGTGCAGATAATAGTTACTGATTTTAACGGTTCGGTTAAAGGTGCTATACCATTTTGGCCTAGTGTTTAAATGTATCGCTGTTTTACTCATTAATTTCCATGACTCACAGGATACCCGAGTTGTGCCCAAATTAAAACACCTTCGTCAAGAATCGCCGTATTCATATAGCCCAATTTATTGAACTTGTCAACCACTCTTCCTGATGCGGCATGCGGACAGGCACAATACACCACAATCCAAGTATTGGGGTCATTGGGTACGTGTTTTGTAAATTCTGCTGGATCGTCATAATATGGGACTGGTAATGATCCAGGAATATGTAATTGTCTCCATGCTACTTTAGACCTGGCATCTAGAATAACAATCCGAGCGCTATCTTGCAAGGCTTTATTGACTTGTTTCGCCGAAACAAAACGCCCTTCTCGTAGCTTAAAATCGGGCACTTTCCCATTGGGGTTTAAAATAAAGTCGGCTGGCTTGGGTTCTGTAATTGAATCTAAATTTGGTACATTCCAACCAGAGGCTCTACTTCGTAAAAATGCCGTAACTCCATCAATCTCCTCTGTACTAAGGCTATCTTTAAAGGCGAGCATGGGTGTGCCGTCTCGTCCTTCTTTTATGGCATATTTCAAAAATTCATCGGTGGCGGTGGCTAGTAACATCGGGTTGCCCAATGCAGGAGCAGAAATACCTTCTCCTTCGTTGCCATGACAAACGGCACAATTGGTTTGATACACTTTTTTACCAAGTTCAATATCGCCAGAGACAGGTTCTCTAGAAAGCGCAATAGACTTTTCTATTCCGGCTTCTTCTTCAAGCCATTTTAATAACAATTCTATTTCTAGGAAAGTTAATGGTCCGCCCAATTCTTTATAATAACCTGCCATAGCCGATTCGCCCCTACCATATTTGATGGTATAGCGCATAAAATTAGTTCCTTTCGAAGTCGCCAATAACGAATTTGAACGCAGCGATGGTGCATTGTCTGCCACATAGCCTTCTCTGTCAACGCCATGACAAAGGGAACAGTATTTTTGATAGAGCCTATTGGCATTATTTCGTGCCACACTATCTAGTTTTGTACCCCAATTAAGCTTCAATTGTTCTGCAACCAAGCCTTGTTCTTCTGATTCTTGCATAAACTCAAAGTCCACACCAAGGGCATATTCTTTTAAGACAGTTAACTGATTCGTTAGCGAATCTAACTCTAAGGCATTTTCGGGTAATTTTTCTTGTAAAAAGGCATGTGTTTCGTCAATATTTTTTACTTCAAAGCGAATACTTTGCACTTTCGAATGGTCAGCACCTAGAAATAAGGAAAGCGGGTCATCGTTTGATTGTGGTGCTACAATTTCCAATTCTTGATTTCTTAGTACCTTAAACCGTACGCTATTCGTTGAAGATGGATTTGCGTCTAATTCGGTCAATCCTAAGGTAACAAATTGCTTGCGTGCCTCCTCTAAATCTTTTACCACAATGCTAATGGCTTTAATGGCGACAACTCCATTTGGATGTTGCATAAAACCGCGTTGCATATTGTAAAAGCTCGTCCACTCGTGCATTCTACCATATGGAAAAGACATTTTCTGGGTAAATTGAGGGAGGTACTCTTGTTCTGGTGTTCTTTCAAAACCAACACTCACCAGTTCATTGAAGTTTATATCCCATGCTTCTTGATTTGAATAGGCATTTTTGACCAAATAGGTATGGATTGTATCCATTTTAAAACCCTGTGATTTAAGCCATGAGTCTGTACTGTCTATCGATGAACTTGAAATGGAATACATCCGCATGCCTTCTTTCTGATTCAAAAAATTCCGCATTAAAGAATCTTTAGAAGTTACAGCAATAGTATCTGAAACTGTAAATAATTCAATGGATGACATATCAGGGAAGTCAATGCTGCTACTTAGTGTCCCTTCAATCATTCCTTTTTCGATGCTTTTAGAATTTTGAAAATTAAATCCCAATTTTTCAGAAAAGTATTTTTTTGTACTGTCTATGTCTTTAACGGAAAAAATAGCACTGTTAAAACCGTAGCCATTTCCTTGTAAAAATGGCGCTTTCTCAAGGGCATTGTAGGAATCTTTTTTACAGGAATGGGTTGTAATAACAACGATTAGGATAAGAATGGAATAGATTTTTTTTGAAAACAGGTTGGTTTTGAGGTTCATTTTTTAGGTCGGTTATGGTATTTAATTATTTTTCGGTATTCGAATATAGACTAATATACTTGATAAATATAGTTTCTAGTGTGTTTATACACAGTCAACTAAGTTCTCGAAAATTCTCGAGAATAAAAAAGGGGTTTTCCCCCTTTTTTATAAAAGAGCAGTGGTAATGAATTATGAATTGCTATTTAGTCCATTAATTAAAGGTAAATAGTTGACTCTATTTTCATAGAGTACCCAAAGGTTTATGGCAAGTAGTGTCATTGCAATAGGTAAACCTGTTGGTGCATAAATGATGTTTGTGAGTAGGATGCCTATCATTACTGGAAAAATTACGATCGCTCCGAGTGCTCTGGTTTTAGGAAGTATAAATAAGATTCCGCCAAGGACTTCAGCAACACCCACCAAAGGCAACAGCCAACTTATTTCAGAAAATGCGGTCATCATTTTCATCATTTTTTCAGGTAAGTCATCAGGCACAGGCATATAATTAAAAAATTTATTCAATCCTGCGTTGATGAACATCAGTCCGAATAACAGACTTACAACGAAAATTATTTTCTTTTTCATTTTTTTAAGGTTATTAAGAGTTCATCTAATTTTTCAAGTGTTGAAAGCATCCCTTCTTTCATTCCCATATTGATTACAGTTTCAAGGTCATTTAAGGAAGCGTAGGTAACCTCGGTGGTAACAGTTGCATTTGCGCCTTTATCGTTAAAGGTAACGAGCCATTTTGCTCTTGGCAGGTCTTTATTAATTGTACCTTTACTATCGCTAAAAGCATCTAACGTACGATAATAATCAATTGGATGTACGTCAACATATTCAGTATAACCCCAATATTCCTCACCTTCAGGTGTTACCATTGCGTAGTGCCAATGTCCACCCTCTTTAAAGTCCATTGATTTCGTTTTTGTGGTAAATGGTTTTGGCGAGAACCATTGATCTAACAGTTCTTGTTTGGTATAACAGTCCCAAACCAATTGTCTTTCTGCATGAAACTCACGAACCATAGTAAGTGTGTTGTTTTCCTTATTTACAAGGAAGTCGAATTGCAAATTACTTTTCATTTTGCTTGTTTTTTAGTGTTGATAATAAAGTATCTAGTTGTCCGAAACGGTTTTCCCAAATTTTTCTGAATTGTTCCAACCAGTGGTCAATTTCTTTCATCTTATCAATTTTTATTTGATAATAAATCTCCCGTCCTTGTTGATTGGCCGCTACAAGTTCGCATTCGTTCAAAATTTGGATATGTTTCGAAATCGTAGGGCGTGCAACCTTAAAGTTTTTTGCAATTGCACCAGCAGTCATGGTTTGTGTGGTAAGGAGCACAAGTATGGCTCTTCTTGTAGGGTCTGCAATTGCCTGAAATATATCTCGTCTTAATTTCATTGTGAAGTTATTTGACTACAAATGTATATGAAGCCATTTAACTACGCAAATATTTTTTCACTTTTTTTTAGAAGGAAAAAGGAATTAATCAACTGCGACGTTAAACTTCGCTATATTTAAAATGAAGTTTATAAAATCAATTTTGAGTTAAAAAATCAATTAAAATAGGGTTGACTAATTTTGGATTGTCAAAAATATTGTGATGGGTTTTGGGCAATACAAACAATTGGCTATTGGGTAAGGTATCATAAATAGCAAGAGCATGACTTAATGGGATAAATGGATCTCTATCACCAAAAAGGATGAGTGTTTTAGATTTTATTTGAGGAAGTATTTCTTGAGGAATCCACACTTCTTGTAACCACATTGCCTTTGAGTCATACACAAATTGCTCCCAATTTTCTGGGTTTGGTGATTTGCTTTTATAGGCAATCTCAAATTCTTTAGGAAGTATTTCTGGGCTGGTGGCTTGTAACATTTTTAATCCTTCTGGTTTGCTTGCCTTTGGATTCAATGCACCAGCTCCAAATACCAATTTATTAACTTTTCCGGGTCTCTTATGAGCAATGAGCATACCTATAATGGCACCATCACTGTAACCTATTATGTTCACTTCAGGGAGCTTTAAGGTATCAATGAGTGCAACCATATAATCTGCTAAGATTTGATAACTTAAAGAATCAATATGTTGTGACCGTCCGTGACTTGGACTATCGATGGCAATTAATTTAAAGTGTTTAGACAATTCTGGAATTACATGTTGAAAATTAGAGATACTTCCAAACCCTCCATGAAGCATAAGAACTGTAGTTGTTCCTTCTCCATATTCTTCATAATAAATTTTTGTGTTGTTGATCTCAATGTAGTTGCCATTGGTAGAACCATATTCAATTAAAGATTGAGAAATTCCATTATAACTAATAAAGAATCCCAATAGAAATAGCATGGTCATTAGCTTATTTTGTTTCATTGGCTAATTATTAATTGTCCATAATACTAGTTTAAACACACACGTATTTTTATAGGTAATCTTAACTACTTACTAAGTTCTCAAAAATTCTCGAGAATATAAAGAGGATTATTTCCCTTTTTTCAATATTAGAGCGGAGAAAACGTAATTAAAACAGATTGAATGATAAAAAGGATAATAAACGGTAGCACTAAATACCCCATAATATCACGTGCTTGTATTTTAATACCTGCCGCCATGATGGGCAATACCAGTAACAAATAAAAAGGCTGTAGCAAATTACTCAAGCTTTCTCCATAAGCTACAGATAACGAGGCTCTTGCAATCATCGCATTGACTTCTTCAATTGGTAAACCCGCACCTAATTCTTTAACTGCGTTGATAATACCTGGGCCAACCACGGCGAATTCACCACCAGCTGATGGTATGGCAAAATTGACGACAGCCCCCGTTAAATACGCGAAAAAAGGATACGAAGTTATACTCGCTTGCGATGCTAATAGTTGTCCGAGTTTTTCACCCAAACCTGTATATAACATAATCCCCATAATGCCTGCATAAAAAGGGTATTGAAATAGGATTCCAGAAATATTACTGCTCGCTTGCTTCATTGAAATCGCATAGCGCATCGGTGTTTTGTGTAGTAATAAACCCACCATAATAAAAATAAAAATCATGATATTGAAATTCAAATCAAATCCTTTGGTGATGAAATGATAAACGATATAGGTAAAACCCATGATAACCATAATCATCTGAAGGATCACACTATTATTCAACGTATCAGAATACGATTTAAAGGGTAATTGTAAGCTTGCAGCCTCTTCTTTGATCGATTGCGCAGTTGAAGCTTCTTTGTCTATTAACAAATCTGTTATTTCTTTATTTTGTGTGTTTTTTGGTCGTAGAAGAAGTAAAATTACGGGCACTACTAAAAGCAGCGTAATCATCATTACTATATTTAGGGTGGAGCCCAAAGTATAAGTTGTGGGAATCACTTCCGTCAATACATTCGATTTGATTAAAAAATTATTTTCTGTATTTAATAGTAGCGGAATGGAGCTTGAGAACCCAGAAACCCAACTACCTGACGAAATGTAAACACAGGCTATCAAAAACGGATAGTTAACACCTTTAACGCGAAGTGCCAATTCTCTTGCGAATACACAAGTAACCACGACCCATCCAAAACTTATAAGCGTTAATAACATACCTATTAAAACAACCAAAAAATACACCTGTTTAGGCGATTTTATATGTCGCGCTAGTGCATCTATTCCCTTTTTAATGATAGGAGACAAGGCAATGCTGAATCCGGTTACAATAATTAGTATGATTTGCATGGCAAACCCTAATAAATCAAAAAAACCGTCATACCATGAGCTTATGATTTTTATGGGCGGGGTGTCTAGCCAGAAAAAGGCTCCAAGTACCGTTATAAAAGTTAGGAGTATGGCAAATACAAATGCATTTGGCATGTATTTTAAAAATAGATGCGTTAGTTTCTCTCCGAGTTTTTCAATCATAGCAAATTTTTAAAGAAGGCTCAATAGTAGTAGAAATATTAATATTACGACTAATACACTAGTAAAGAGCGCTTACTAAGTTCCCAAAAAAAAGTGAGAATCGGAAAAAGATTATGCTCTTTCTTTATTCAGGAAAGTTGCAATTGACAGCCACAGTTGATATGCTTCTTATTTTATTGGTTGCTTAATGCTCTTAATTTTCTTCGTAAACGAAAGGCTATAAAAGTTGGAATGAGTGCAATCACTAAACCAATTAGAAGTCCCTTTACAACAAATTCTAAGGTTTGGCTGGTTTCAATATCATGTCTGTGGTTCCAAATTTCTACAATTTTGCCATCTTTGATTCGAAACACATTGATAATGGCAAGTTTTTTCATTGCTAAAACTTTCCCAAATAGGGTGTTTGGCTTTAGAGAGGCTTGCCATCTAGTAGCGACTAAATCGCCTTCGGCAATCTGATAATCAATGGTACCACTCAATTCGCCATTCGCCCAAAACATATCGGCAATATTTTTTTGTTCAATCGCCGGTTCGGTCAGGTCTTTTCTTTCAAAAATATCATGTACTACATATTCATCGGCAACATACGTTTTGTAGTTGTCTGTGTTGTTGGTAAACCAAAGGTCTTGATAAAAGTTACGTGCAATCTCTTTATTAGCTTCTATTTGGCTTTTAGAGGGTAGACTGTCTTGCTGACTATAAACAGCAATCTGTGACGTTAGCATTAGTAAAAGGAGTAGTGTAGGTTTCATAAGTAGTTGTTTTATGTTATTACTATTCGTTTCTAGAACTCAAAATACGCGGGTAAACAATAGCTTAATCAAATGTTGTGACAGGTGTATCTATCTGATTACTAAGTTCCTAAAAATTATTGAACTAAAAGGGGTTTTCTCCTTTTTTTTAAGGTGTTTTTGTAGAAATGAATACAATTAGCCATTCCTGCTATGGTGCTTTCATTATTTAGTGTTAATTTTATTAGATAAAAACCGAAAAACACAATTTACATTATGAAAACCTTTTCTAAAATTCTTATTGCTGTAGTTATTTTTATAGGATTCACGGCAAGTGGTCAAACAAAATCGCAAGCACTTTCTAAAATTAATACAGAAGGTTTTCAGAAATCACAAGTGATGCGTTTAATTGCCGACTTATCAGATGTCTACGGTCCACGATTGACAGGTACGAATCAATATTATACGGCAGCAGAATGGGCAAAGAAAACCATGGAAAACTGGGGTGTAGATAAAGTGTATTTTGAAAATTATTGTGATGACTGTATGGGTTGGGAGGTAAAATCATTCAATGTAGAAATGACAGCACCTACGTATATGAAAATAGAAGCCTATCCATATGCGTGGACGGAAAGCTCCAATGGAGTACAAATGGGAGATTTGATTTGGATTGAAAGGTATGCTGATTTAGAAAATGTAAAAAAACAATGGAGCGGAAAATTACAAGGAAAGACAATACTGATAGGTGCCGCACCCGAACGAAATATGTTATTTGACGAACTTTCAACACGCTTTACCGAAGACCAAATTGCAGAAGCTAAAAAATCAATTGTACCGGCGCCGGATAACCCGTTAGGACCTTCTGCCGGCGCTATGGAATTAATTAAAAATATAGATATTATTTTTAATAGTTTTATGAGACAAGATGACGCCTTTTTCGCATTCTTAAAAGCAGAAGGAGCGTTGAGTGTTTTAGGAACGAGTCCTTTTTTTCCGGGTATTATTCATCCAAGTGGTTCCTATAATTTTAGAGAAAGTCATATAAAAACAGTTCCCTATTTTGCAATTTCACCAGAAAATTTCGGAAAACTAAAACGCTTAATTGATCGGGAAATAAATCCACAAATTAAATTTCATTTAGATTCTGAACTTTATTTAAAACCGGGAAATAATGTGAATATTATTGGAGAAATTACAGGTTCTGACCCAAAATTAAAAGACGAGGTTGTGATGATTGGCGCACATTTTGATTCTTGGCATTCGGCATCTGGAGCCACAGATAATGGTGCAGGTTCTGCGGTGATGATGGAAGTTATGCGTATTATTAAGACCACTGGATTAAAGCCAAAAAGAACGATTAGAATTGCACTTTGGGGAGGTGAAGAGCAAGGGTATTTAGGTTCTTTGGCGTATGCAGAAAACCATTATGGAAAAGTAAAAGAAACAACTCGGAAAAAGGAGGTTGAAAAAATTTCGGCCTATATCAATATGGATAATGGCGCTGGTCAAATGCGCGGTTTGTATTTGCAAGGTAACGAAGCGGTAAGACCTATTTTTGAAGAAATGTTAGAGCCTTATAAACATTTGGATGTTAATAATTTAACGATTCAAAACACCAATTTTACAGATCACGATGTTTTCGATTATTACAAAATCCCTGGGTTTCAGATAATTCAAGATCAGCTAAACTATAGTACGGTAACGCACCACACTAATTTAGATGTTTTAGAATATGTGCCAGAACGTGATATGATGATTAATGCAACAGTTATTGCAGCATTGGTGTATCAAATTGCACAAAAGGATGCTCGCTTGCCTAGAGAAGAATAAAAGCATGCTGTTATTGGGTTTTCGTCGTCATTCCAAATTTTTATAGGCACTACAATTAAAAATCAGTGAACTATAAGTACTCCGTTGGTTGGTCATAATGATGTACAACGGGTATCGTATAGACGGCTTTCACGCTTCAGATAAATACAGGGCCAATTATAATGTGGCGTCTTCTGTTCATTTATTTATAAGCAATGGCAGCACTGGTAGGGCCTGTTAAGGCGAGCACTGCTGTTGATTTAAATCCAACTTGTGTTGCCCATTTATTAAAATCAGAAAGTGTATAATCAAATCCACTTCCTGTTTCTATGAGCATATTCATACTCATCATCAAACCGAAAACATTTTTAGAACGCTCATCATCAATGATACATTCAACTGCTATCAATACACCGCCGTCTGGCAGGGCATCATAAGCTTTTTGAATCAACATACGTTTCGTTTCTTCATCCCAATCGTGTAAAATATTTCCCATGGTGATGATATCGGCTTTAGGAAATGGGTATTTAAAGAAATCACCATCGGCAGCTTTTACACGGTCTTGTAGCTGAAATTGTTGAATGGTTTCATTAGCTACGGGCGTTACAGGTGGTAGATCCCATGTAGTACATTGCATATGTGGTTGGTGCTTCGCCACCATTAAAGAAAGTAAACCCGCAGAGCCACCAATGTCTACTAAGGTGGTAGCTTTCGAAAAATCAAACTTTTGAGCCAAGGCTATAAAGTTACCCATTTGAACACCACTCATGGCGTGAATAAATTCTCGTAATTTATTGGGGTCTCTATAAATTTCTTCAAAAATATTCACTCCATGTTTCGCCTCGTTTTGAGGTTTTCCGGTAAGCAAGGCTTCTTCAAGATTCCCCCAAAAACCGTACAATCTATTGTTTAGCATTTCAAGGATTCCACCAATATAAGTGGGTTTGTTTTTATCTAAAAAAAAGTCGGTATTCATACTGTTTGAATAGCTTGCTGTTTCTAACAAGCCGCTGCGATCTAAAAAACCAAATCCGGTTAAGGCATCTAAATAATCATATACATTTCTTGGGGTACATTGAAAACCCAAGTGTTTTTTTAATTGTGCTGCTGTCATTGATTTTTGTTCGGCAAGTGCGGTGAATAGTTCAAATTTGACAGCGCTCAATAGAATTTTTGAAGCCCAAAATCCGGTGCCAATTTGCATGATACTTTGGGGATTTGGTTGGTTGTGTTGTTGTTCCATTTTAATTAGTTTGTTATTTGTTAAAAGAAATATGTTGGTGACTTATATTAAAGTATCCAAGGCATAAACGCACACTTTGTTAGGCGTATCTATTTGATTACTAAGTTCCTAAAAAATACTGATACTAAAAAGGGGATTTTTCCCCTTTTTTTATGTCGGTGTTTAAATGGTATTCTTGCTTATTTGAATTGCTCAAATAATTGAGTGCTTACCCAATAAATATCTTGGTTACTCGTAAAGAGAAGGTACTTTCCATCAGCGGTGACGAATGGGCAGAGTTCATGGCCTTCGGTATTTACTGCCGTACCTAGATTCTTAGCTTCTTGCCATTGTTGGTTCGCATCTTTAAAACTGATATACAAATCGCCATTGCCAAATCCATCTTGCCGTGCCGTAGAAAAAACGAGATACGATTCATCTGGAGCCACAAAAACATCTGCTTCATAGCGTTTGGTATTTACTGTTGGAGGCAATTTTTCAGGTCTTTCAAAAACACCATTTATTTGACGTGCTGCATAGATATCAAAATCGTGACTTCGTGTTGCTTCAGCCGCTTTATTAGAGGCGAAATAGAGGGTGCCACTCGCTGTAAATGAAATATAGTACTCGTGTTTATCAGAATTGATCATAGTTCCAGCATTGATAGGGTCAGACCAACCATCGGTTGTTCTTTGCGAATACCAAATATCAATATCAGTGATGGTATCGGTAGCATTTCTAGGTCTATCCGATATATAATAGAGTTGTTGCTCGTCTGGAGCTAAAAAAGGGTCGTTATAGCCAAATTTGGGGTGGGAAAGGATGGTTTTAGGAGCTGTCCATCCAGTTTTGGTAAGTGTACTTGTGCGAATTTCGGCTCTGCCATTGTAATCAACGGCATAGAAAAATTCGGTGCCGTCTTTTGAAAAGACAGATCCAAATTCATACTCGTCTGCATTGGAAAAAAAATCGGGCGCAAATTTTTGTGCGATCAATCCGGGTTTGTCTGCATCGATATAAGGAACTCCCTTGGTTGTTTGCCCCGTACAACTCAAAGAAATGAGCAATAAAAAGATATAAGCGCTGTGAGTCATTTTAGTTAGTTATCAGACCATACTGCCAATTCATTACCACTAGGGTCTTTAAATTGAAAACGCTTACCACCAGGAAATGAAAAGATATCCTTGGTCAAAGTACCGCCAGCGGTGAGTACTTTGTATTTGCTAGTATCTAAATTGTTGTGGTATAAAACCACCAAAGCACTATTTACAATAGGTTTTTTTGTGAGTTCAAAGCCCCCTTGAATGCCACTTTCCGCGAAAGCGATATAGGTAGGGCCATAATCAGTAAAAACCCAGCCAAAAGCTTCTTGGTAGAATTTTTTCAATTTCTTGAGGTCAGTTCCCTTAAACTCTACATAATTGATGTGATTGTCAGTTGTATCCATAATCGAGAAGGTTGTATTGCTCATACTAAGTTCGGTTATTTTTGCGACATAACACTTATGCAACCCACTAAAAATGAGTTAAATGCTCTGCAAAAAACCATTTAACTTGCTGTGTTTTAAAAAAATTATATATATTTGGTGCTTATGATTGTTTAAGACACCTCCATTTTATACCGAACGCCCTACACCCTGTACGGAGTTTAGTCAACTGTTACGAAATACGTGCTATTTCAATTTTCTATTTTATTTATACAACAATCATGACGCGTTCAAAAAAACTTTCAATAAAACAACTTTTTACATATTTTAAAGCTGCATTAAATTCTAAAGATTTAGATGTAACTACGGGTAGTATTCGCAAAGCGATTTTTATGCTTTCGGTACCCATGATCTTAGAAATGCTAATGGAATCTATCTTCGCTTTGGTAGATATTATTTATGTTTCTCAAGTGAGTGTCAATGCCGTTGCTACTATTGGCCTTACTGAATCTGTAGTCACTTTGGTCTATGCTGTAGCTATTGGCCTTAGTATGGCAGCAACCGCTATAGTAGCCAGGCGTATTGGTGAAAAAGATACCATCGGTGCCAATCAAGCCGCCGTGCAAGTCATTATTTTAGGAGTAGCCATCTCTATTATTGTGAGTGTGATCGGAATTTTATATGCCAAAGAAATCCTAGCGCTTATGGGTGCTGAACCCGATTTAATTGCCGAAGGGTATGGCTATACGCAGTACTTATTGGGTGGTAATGTCACTATTATGTTACTGTTTTTAATCAATGCCATTTTTAGGGGTGCCGGTGATGCTTCTATTGCTATGTGGACCTTGGTATTGTCTAACGGGCTTAATATTATTCTAGACCCTATTTTTATTTTTGGACTTGGTCCTATTCCCGCTTATGGTGTTGAAGGAGCTGCTATAGCCACCAATATAGGGAGAGGGAGTGCGGTACTTTTTCAATTGGGAATTTTATTTTACGGTGTTGGTAGACTGAAAATTGCGTTGAAAGATCTTGTAATTCGTACTTCAGTGATGCTTAATTTAATAAAAGTGTCGCTTGGCGGAATTGCTCAATTTTTAATTGGCACCTCTAGTTGGGTATTTTTAATTCGGATTATGTCAGAATTTGGTAGTGAAGTGCTAGCAGGGTATACCATTGCCATTCGCGTGATGATGTTTACGTTTATGCCTTCATGGGGAATGAGCAATGCAGCAGCTACTTTGGTGGGACAAAATTTAGGAGCTAATAAACCAGAACGCGCCGAGAAATCGGTTTGGATTACCGGAAAATACAATGCTATTTTTATGGTCATTGTATCATTGGTCTATTTGATTTTTGCAAAAGAAATACTGCGATGGTTTAGTTCAGAAGCCGAAGTGATTCAATATGGTGCCTTGTGTTTACAGGTGATTGCTGCAGGGTATGTGTTTTATGCTTATGGTATGGTAGTGATACAATCATTCAATGGGGCAGGAGATACCAAAACACCTACGTATATTAATTTTGTGTGTTTTTGGTTGTTTCAAATTCCCATTGCCTATTTAATGGCATTGACGTTTGAAATGGGGCCATTAGGCGTGTTTTTAGCGATTGTTTTTGCGGAGGCTTTGATTGCTGTGATAGGAATTATATTGTTTCGTAGAGGGAGATGGAAGTCGGTGAAGGTGTAGGCTTACGTCATTGCGAGAAGTGAAGTATGAACGACGAAGCAATCTGCCAAATACATCGTAGGGGTTTATGAGATTGCTTCACTATGTTAGTAAAATGTAGGGAAAATAATATGTTTGATTGAATGCTTAATTTTCATTTTTTCCATTGATGAAAAAACGAAACAAAAAAACCGAGTCTGTATGAAGGAATTGCTTCGCACTTTCGTTTATGCACTCATTATTCCTTGCGTACAGACCTTACCAGTACTGTTCCTAAATAGAAAACGGTGAAGGTGTAGGCTATTCGTCATTGCGAGAAGAGAGGTACGAACGACGAAGCAATCTGCCAAATGCATCGTAGGGGTTTATGAGATTGCTTCACTATGTTAGTAAAATGTAGGGAAAATAATATGTTTGATTGAATGCCTAATTTTCATTTTTTCCATTGATGAAAAAACGAAACAAAAAAAATCTAGTCTGTACGAGGGAATTGCTTCGCACCATTCGTTTTCTAAACTCCATGCTTAAAGCTAACGCTTCGCACTTTCGTTTATGCACTCATTATTCCTTGCGTACAGAACTTGCCAGTACTGTTCCTAAATAGAAAACGGTTAAGGTGCAGGCTATTCGTCATTGCGAGAAGAGAGGGACGAACGACGAAGCAATCTGCCAAATGCATAGGAGGGGTTTATGAGATTGCTTCACTATGTTCGCAATGACGATACTCGATGAGCAGATTGCCACGCTTTGCTCGCAATGACGCTACTCGATGGGCAGATTGCTTCACTATGTTCGCAATGACGCTACCCGAAGAGCAGATTGCCACGTTTTGCTCGCAATGACGTTTGTTTTGTCTTTCCTGCGAAGGCAGGAATCCAGTGGTCTATAAATTTTTAAACTAGCTCTTAATATTGAGTATTGTTTTGTAGTTTTGATTGTTTTTAAATCGAGACTCTATGAAACATAAAAAAAAAGGAATCAATACCATTTGTACTCATACTGGTGAAATCAAAGACTCACAGTTTGGCAGTGCAGTGTCGCCCATATTTATGGCGACTACCTATCCGTTTCTAGAGGTAGACGTAAAACGATACCCGCGTTATTTTAATACGCCAAATCAAGAGGCAACGGGCAAAAAAATTGCCGCATTGGAGCATGCTGAAGTAGGAATGGTTTTTGGCTCGGGTATGGCAGCCATTAGTACCACCTTATTTGCCTTTCTGAATCACGGTGACCATATGGTCTTACAAAATGAAATTTACGGAGGTACCTTCAATTTGATTATTGAAGAGTTTGAAAAAATGGGCATACAATATTCCTTTACGGATGGGGTAGCGGCGCGTGATTTTGAAAAAAAAATAAAGCCCAATACCAAAGTAATTTATATAGAAACACCTTCCAATCCACTCTTGACGATTACCGATATCAAAGCGGTAGCCGATGTTGCTAAAAAACACGGACTTATTTCAATGATCGACAATACCTTTGCGTCACCCATAAATCAAACACCGCTCGATTTCGGAATTGATATTTCACTACATTCGGCAACTAAATATTTAGGAGGCCATAGTGATATTTCGGCGGGGGCAGTAGCCACCACAGCAGCCTATATGGATGTGATTTGGAACAAGGCAAAGAACCTAGGTGGTCATTTGAGTGATTTTATGTGTTATTTATTAGAACGCAGTATTAAAACACTGGGGTTGCGTGTAGAACGACAAACGAAAAATGCACAGACCATTGCGGAACATTTAGACATTCATAAAGCCATTAAAAACGTGTATTATCCAGGGCTAAGTAACCATCCTACCCACGATATTGCAACCAAACAAATGAACGGGTATGGTGCCATGCTTTCTTTTGAATTGGAAGAAGCGTATGATGCTGTTGAATTTTTAAACAAACTAGAACTCATAAAATCTACCATGAGTTTGGCAGGGGTAGAGTCTACCATGACTATTCCTTACAAAACATCACATGCCTTGTTAACAGCAGATCAACGAAAAGATGTAGGTATTTCAGACAATCTAATTCGTTTTTCTGTGGGGATTGAAAATGTGGAAGATCTTATTGCTGATATTGAAACAGCCCTAAAAGCACAATAAAGATTATTGCTCGATATCTTCTGCGGTAAAGGCTATCAATTCGGTATCGTTAAAGCTAGCAGTAACTTGTATAGGACGGCAACACACTTCGCAGTCTTCTATATAAGTAGTGTTTGGTACTGAACTGTCTAATAACATAGAAATGGTTTCCCAGCAGTACGGACATTGAAAAAAGTGCTCAAACATTAGTAATCGGCATATAATAATTCACCACTCAATTGAAATAATTGCAATTCGGCCAACTTCGCATCGTATTTGGCGGTATTTTTTGAATTGACCGCATTTACCAAATTGAGTTGCGCTTGTCTAAACTCAATAGAACTCACCTGGCCTAGTTTAAAGCGCTCTTCGGTTCTATTGAAGTTATCGGTATTGGTTTGTACATTTTTCTCTTGCGTATGCAATACAAAAAGCTTGTTTTGATAATCTTCCCATGCATTGTTAAAATCGCGATTGATTTCTATTTCAACTTGTTGCTGTTGTAATAACTGGGTTTCGTAATTGATTTTGGCATTTTGAACTTGGGTTTTCGTTCTTCCGCCATCAAATAGATCCCACGATAGATTGATTCCGCCAGACAAACCCGTATTGGTAGACGATTGTACAAAGGCAGAACCATTATTGTTGTTTTTATTCCAACCATAGGTTCCGTTTAAACCGACGGTAGGCAAGTAACCCGATTTATTTGCCTTTACTTGAAAATCGCTAATAACAATATTTTTTTCTAATTGTAACAGTGTTACATTGTTTGCTTTTACTTGTTCATAAAGTGCTTCACGTGTTGGCTTTAGTGTAAACGTAACTAAGGTATCTACCGAAAATGTAGGTGCATCACTTTTACCCAATACCACATACAAATCGCGTTTGGCATTGGTTAAAAACTGCTGTGAGTTGATCAAATTAATACTGTCATTATTGACATCAACTTCTGCGTTTAAAACGGCTAGTTTGGTATTCTGACCGTAGTCAAATTGGTATTGCACACGTTCCAATCGGTCTTTAGAAATCTTTAAACTTTGTCGCAATACAGAAACATCTTCGGTGAGTCTAGCAACATTATAATACACACTAAACAATTGGAGCAAGGTATTTTCTATGGTTTCTCTGGCTTGTAATTCAGAGAGGTTGTACTGTTCTTTTAATTGCTGATAGTTATAATGCCTCCCTAAGCCATCAAACAGCACATAATTTAAACTTACTGTTGCATTGAATCGATTACTTTCGGCACCGTTTAAGGTAGTTATGGTACCATCACTACGTTCAGAAGTATTGTCGTCAATACTATAGGTGGCGCCTGCATTACCTGTTACAGTAGGCAAGAAACCAGAATTGAGGATGTCTTTATTATTCTCGGCAATTTTTAAATTATTAGTTGAAATTTTAATACCGTAATTATTCTCTAAGGCTACCGTTACAGCTTCTTGTTTTGTCAACAATTGTTGTGCAGATAGGGGCAAAGTGCCTAGTAATAATAGGCTGTATAGAATTCTAATGTTCATCTATTTTTTGTTCTTTTATGGCACGTTCTACTTCTTCTTTTTCAATTTTTTTACCGCTGGCTAACCATTTAGTATTGGTTTTAAAACTATTGGTTACTGATAATAACAAGGGCAAAATTAATAAGGTCAATACCGTAGCAATGGCAATACCATAGGCAATTGAAATAGCCATTGGTTTTAAAAACTGTGCTTGTCTACTTTTTTCTAATAACAAAGGAGCAATACCTGCAATGGTTGTTAAGGAGGTTAAAAAGATGGCTCTAAAGCGAACTCTTCCTGCCTCATACAAGGCTTTTTCAAATTTCATTCCTTCTTTTAAAAAGGAATTGAACTTACCGATGAGTACCAAACCGTCATTCACCATAATTCCTATCAAGGCAATAATTCCCATAGCTGATAATATATTAATAGGAAAATCATGAAACCAGTGTCCGAAAGCAACAGCTATAAAACTAAACGGAATCATAAAAAGAAGGAGCAGTGGTTGGCTGTAACTTCTAAAAGTAAATGCGATCACTATGTAAATCAATATAATCACTACAGGAATCACAATAACCGCGGAGTTTGTGAGTTTGTTGGCTTCTCTATTTTGTCCTTCATAAGAGGCGCTAACTGTTGAATATTTAGAGCTTATTTCGGGCATTATCTTATTCTTAATCTCTTGAATAATTTCTGTTGGACTCCCTTTTGGATCCTTTAAATCGGCATTTACTTGAATTTCTCGACGCCCATCTAAGTGGCTAATACTTTCATCACCTCTTTTAATGGTATAGTTGGCAATCTCAGCGAAAGGAACGCGTTGTCCGAATGGTGTTACGATACGCATTTCATCAAGATCGTTAATAGATTCTCTATTGCTACGGTCATAGCGTACCCACACGCGAATTTCATCTTGACCCCTTTGAAAACGTTGTGCTTGCAAACCGAAAAACCCAGCACGTACTTGACTCATTACCTCTCTAAGGTTGAGTCCTAATGCATATGCAGATTCTTTTAAATTGATGTTGATTTCTTTAATTCCTTCCGGATCGGTATCTGAGATATCTGTCAACAGTGGGTTTTCTTCTAAAATACGTCGTAACTCATCTTTGGCAAGCTTTAATTCTTCCGTATTGTTTCCTAATAAAGATACCGAAACTGGACTTCCACCAAAATTTCGTCCCGAACCAAAAAGTAACCGTTCTACACCATAGACTTCGCCTACTTCATCGCGAATGGCATTGGTAATATCTTGAGAACTGAAATCACGCGCTTCACCAGGTAAAAGGTTGATATTTAAACTTGCTTTGTTATTACCAGGGCCTACACGCTTAATTACATTTTCTACAACTTGTACATTACCCGTTTGTTTACTGGTAAAGACTTCATTCACTTTCCATGCAGCCGTTTCTACCACGGTAATGATAGAATCTGTCAATTTCGGATTGGTACCTTCTGGCATTAATAATTCAACGCTCACCTGATCACTAGCTACATTTGGAAAAAAGGCACTGCGCACGATACCACCTTCAAAAAATCCGATGGTTAATACCATAAAAGCGATTAAAATAGAAAAGGTAATAAAACGTTGTTTCAGTACAAAGCGCAAGGCAGGGCTATACAGTCTATCTCTACAGAAAACCATAAAACGGTCACCCATTTCATTAAATTTACGCAGTTTTAAAAAGAATTTGGCAATTCCCTTTTTCTTTGCTTCTTCTTCTTTACTGATTTTTACTAACGCTTTGGAGTGGGCAATATGTGCAGGTAAAATGATCAATGCTTCAATTAAAGAAACAACTAAAGTTAACATTACAATGATGGAAACCTCACTAAAAATAGCACCGATACGTCCTTCCAAAAACAAAAATGTTGAAAAGGCCAAAACGGTAGTGATAATAGCCGAAAGAATAGCAGGTAACACCTCCATAGTACCATCAATGGCAGCTTGAATTCGCGGTTTACCTTGTTCGTAATGTTGGTAAATATTTTCAGATATCACAATTCCGTCATCTACCAAAATACCAATGACAATAATCATCCCGAAAAGGGAAAAGATATTAATGGTAACATCAAATAAGGGAGCGAAGACAAACATTCCTAAAAAGGCAACAGGTAAACCTAAAGCTACCCAAAAGGCCAAGCGAGTATTTAAGAAAAGGGATAGAAAAAATAGTACTAAAAAAATACCCATGGCTCCATTTTCTATGAGCAATTGTGTACGTTCTCCCAAACTAATTGATGCATCACGTACTACATCTAATTTAATACCTGTGTGTTTTTGTTTAAATTCGGTTATATAGGCATTTACCTTCTCAGCGGTTGACGTAAGGTCTTCACTGTTGGTATTGGTAATATCTACATTTACGGCCACATTTCCATTAAAATAGGAGGCATTGGGCGTTTCAGAAAAGCGGTCTCTTACAGTCGCTACATCTTGTAAGCGCACTACGGTTCCATCTTCTCTCGCTCTAACCGGTAAGTTGTTTAATTCATTTCCATAATACGACCGATTGCTTGCTCTAATAAGATAATCTTCAGCATCTGTTTTAATGTTTCCACCAGTAGTCATTATATTGGCTTGTGATACTGCATTGGCAACTTCAGAAAAAGTAAGATTATACGCTAGTAAATCGCTTTCGCGTACGGCAATTTCAATTTCTTCTTCAGGGTAACCATTAATAGAAATTTGTGAAATACCTTCCATGGCACGGAGGTCATTTTCTATCTGCCTCCCAATTTGTTTTAAGGCCACCAGTTCTATATTGTCTCCACTTATGGCAAAAGCGATGGTTTGACGGATGCGTTCTTGTTTGGCAACAACAAGAGGTTCCATACCTGTTGGGAAGTTAGGTACACGGTCTACCGCATTCTTTACTTCGGCAAGCATATCATCAATATCTTGACTACTCTCAATTTCTACGGTAATACTTCCTCCATTTTCTCGTGATGTTGAAGTTACGCGGTCTACACCTATCAGTCCTTTTAAATTATCTTCGATCTTAAGTACTACTCCTTCTTCAATTTCTTCGGGGGCAGCACCAGGGTAAGCGATATTGATGGATATAATTTCTGCATCTTGTAAAGGGAAGTATGATGACTTTAATTGAAACATACCGAGTACACCGAAAATAAGAAATGCAATAATGATTACATTTACGGCAACCTCATACTTTATGAAATAGCTAATTACTTTTCTCATAATTAATTGGCAGTTTGTTGGGTAGAATCAGTTGTAGATTCGGCATTGATTTTTACAAGCATACCGGGATACGCACCAGGGACCGGTTTTGATAGCATTTTTGTTCCGTCAGGCACCCCTTTAATAACAACATCATTTGGTGAGAAATAAACAGGGTCAACTTTAATAATGTCTAACACACTATCTTTAATAATGTAAATTTGAGATTCATCAATCAAGAGTTTTCGTGAAATTTTGATTGCATTGGGTTCTTCTTTGGCTTCGAGCAATGCTTCGAGATACATCCCTTCTTTAAGCGATTTACCGCGTACTTCAACAAAAACTTTAATGGTTTGAGTAGCTTGGTCTATACGTCCATTAATACGAGTTACTTTCCCCGTATACGAATCAGTGCCTTCTGGAGTTTTGAGCTGTACACTTTCACCGATCTGTAATAAATCGCTAAATGTTTTTGCGATGGCCAATTCCAGTTCATAAACAGAGGTGTCTATAAATTCTCCCAATTTCTGTCCAGGGCGAATTAATGTACCTTTGGTAACCAGTGCTTCTGTTAATATGCCACTAAAAGGGGCACGAATGCTGTATTTAGACAGGCGTTGTTCTAAGTTTTTTACACTATAATAGGATGTGAGAATTCCTCTTCCGGTAATAAAATAATTGGCCTTTTCATCAACTGTTTCTGGTAAAGGCGGGACTCCTTTACTGATGTCGAATTGCGTTATATAGTTTTCCCATGCTGGAAATACGGTGGGGTAATCCAATCGCAGATCGGGCATAATGGAAGTGATTAAATTGTATAAATCACTTTTGGCCGATTGTACAGAAGCATAATATTCACTTGAATTGATGCGGATAAGAGAAGCCCCTTTCGGAAAGGTTTGTCCGGCCTTAAAGTCATTGCTACCACCTTGAAACACGCCTTGTACTTCTGAGTATAATTCTAATCGGTGTTTTGCTACTAATGTACCATTTGCAGGAATCGTGATAGGAACCGTTGTATTTTTAGCAAGTTCACTAAAAACCGTTTTTATCACTTTTTCTGCCACGGGTTTTGGTTTGATACTATTTTCAACTATGTAATAGGCTGCGACAATTGAAATAATAATAATGGCAATACCAATTGCGCTAAGTATAATTTTCCTCATAGTTTATGAATAGATATTAATAATCGTTGTTTGAACATGCAAAATGTCAAAAATATGTTAAAATTTAAGCAGTACCGACTGTAGCTATTTAAAGTTTTGTTAAAAAAATACTTTACTATCTTTGACCTATAATTATTACAAATGAAATTAGATATACTTGCTATAGGTGCACATCCTGACGACGTAGAGTTGGGTTGCGCTGCCACCCTCGCTAAAGAGATTTCTTTAGGAAAAAAAGTTGGAATTCTTGATTTGACTCGAGGAGAGTTAGGGACTAGAGGTTCCGCAGAAATAAGAGATCAAGAAGCCGCAGCCGCCGCTGCTTTATTAGGAGTTTCGGTGCGGGAGAATCTCGCTTTTGCGGATGGTTTTTTCGTTAATGATAAAGAGCATCAATTGGCTGTTATTAAGATCATTCGTAAATACCAACCAGCGATTGTTTTGTGTAATGCGATTGATGATCGGCATATAGACCATGGGAAAGGCAGTAAATTGGTGAGTGATGCTTGTTTTTTATCGGGATTGCGACGAATAGAAACAACCGATGCTGGTGAAAATCAAGAGGCATGGCGCCCCAAACAGGTATACCATTATATACAATGGAAAAACTTAGAACCCGATTTTGTGGTTGATGTTTCTGGGTTTATAGATCAAAAATTAGCAGCGGTAAAGGCGTATAGTTCTCAACTATATGATCCGAATAGTAAAGAGCCTGTTTCACCGATTACCAGTAAAAACTTTTTAGACAGTATCGTTTACAGAGCTCAAGATCTAGGGAGACTTATAGGTGTTGATGCTGCCGAAGGCTTTACTGCAGAGCGTTATGTAGCCGTAGCTAAATTAGACGACCTCGTTTGATTGTGTTGCAAAACTACTTCCTGTAGGGAGTTCAAAGAGCTCCAAGTCAAATTGAGCCGTGGCCGCAATTAAATGATCAAAAATATCAGCCATGATATACTCGTAATTTTCCCAGCGTTTATCACTACTAAACGCATATATTTCAATGGGAATACCTTGTGAGGTGGGAGCCAAATGCCGCGCCATAATCATCATGTCTTTATTAATGGCTGAATGTGTTTCTAAATAGGTTTCGATATATTTTCTAAAAACACCGATATTGGTTAAATTTCTTCCATTAATCAATAGTTTCTTGTCTGCCGTTTGCGCTGTATTATAGGTGTTGATTTTTTCTTGACGATTTTCTAGGTATGGTTTTATCAAGGTAATTTCCTTGAGTTGATCTACCTCACTAGGGGAAAGGTATTTTACAGTACTTAATTTTATATGTAGTGCCCTTTTGATTCTTCTTCCCTCAGAAGTTACCATTCCACGCCAGTTTTTAAAGGAATCGGAAATCAAGGCATAGGTGGGTATGGTGGTAATGGTTTTGTCGAAGTTTTGAACCTTAACAGTTGACAAATTGATTTCAATAACGTCACCATCGGCCCCATACTTTTCAAAAGTTATCCAATCGCCAATACGTACCATATCATTAATAGATACTTGAATACTAGCAACAAAACCAAGTATGGTATCTTTAAAAACAAGGATGATTACTGCAGAGGCGGCACCAAGTGCCGTAAAGAAGGTCCATACCGGAGTATTGGTGATGATAGTAATGGCTCCCATAAAACCGGCAACCCATGCAAAAATCATAAATACTTGGATGTAACTATCGATGGGTTTGTCTTTTAAATTGGGCAACCCTTTTAGGTAATCTTTGACGGTTTTTAAGACACTTCGTACGACCCAGAGGGTCAATATAATTCCGAATACTAACAATCCTTTTTCGGCGAATTTTTCAACATGCTGAAAATCAACAAGTACGAATGGAATGGCTTCTAACGCAATAATTAATGGGAGGATATGGGCTATATTTCTTGGCGCTTTATTTTTGACTAATATATCATCAAAATTTGTTTTTGATTTTTCAGCAAAGCGATTAAACATAGAAACGATAATCCTGCGTAAAGCATAGTCTATGATGTAAATAACAAAAAGGAACACTGTTAATAATGCAATCATGTTCAGATACTTAGCTGTTACTTCAGAGGTACCAAGTGCTATTAAATAGTGATATAGTTTATGTGAAATTTGTTCCATTTTTTACGGGGTTTATTGTCAATCTTTACACTAAAATTTCTGCGGTTGCAAAGGTACTACGATTAAAATGAAATTAAAATTTTTGATGAATGTCATTTTAATGAATAATTTTTATTTTTTTATTTGAAGAACTGTACAAATAGATTATATTTGCACCCGCGAAAGCACATGGTGGTTGTAGCTCAGTTGGTTAGAGCATCGGTTTGTGGTACCGAGGGTCGTGGGTTCGAGCCCCATCTTCCACCCAGAAATAAAGTCTCTCATTTTGAGGGACTTTTTTTGTTTACAATAGGTCGCTTTGGAAGCATTCTTTATATTTTTGTAGTTCGAGCTATTAAAATTTATACACGGGTATTATTGGAGCAATGCCCAATTGAAATGAACCGATTTTTGACCTTAATTTGATTCGAAAATTGGAACACATTATATTTTATGAAAACTTTACCTTTTAATTCTCAATAATTTAAATAAATTTGCAACCGAATGAAAAATAAATCCATGAAAAAATTCTACCTTATTTTAAGTGCATTATTTGCAATTACTAGTTTTTATGCACAAGAACAAAAAGCTACCGATATAGATAAATTAATTATGCGTCAGGCATTGGCTTATGGCGACAATACAATTGCTACCAATAGTATCTACAGTATTATCGCTAAAGAGGGTGTAAACAGTACCTATAAAGATAGTTTGGCTTACATCTATTTTGGTGCAAGAAAATACTCTTCATGTTATTTAGTAAGTTCAGATATACTCAGTAGAGATGGCAACAAGCAAGATATTTTGGAAATGCAAGCCATTTCATTAGAAAGTATCGGGGCTATTGATAAAGCAGCACAGGTTTATGCAAAGTTAACTGGGAAATCAAACAACAACTTCCACGCGTATAAATTGGCAAATCTTTATTACAGTTTGAAAAAAAATAAAGAAGCGCTAATGGCCATTAAAAAAGCGGAAGAGTTAAAAGATTCTGGTGAAATGAAGGTGACCTACGCCATTAATAAAACACACAATCAACAAGTTGCCTTAGCAGCGGGTATTGCCAATCTGAAAGGACTCATTGAGTTTGATATGAAAGATAATGCAGCGGCAAAACTTAGTTTTGAGAAGGCTTTAAGTTTGCAACCTGATTTTGTTTTAGCTAAAGAAAATTTGCAAGCAATTATTGACGGTAAAACAGCCGAAGAAAAATAATAACTAAACGTTATTGATTATATACTACGAGCTTTATGAGCCCTTCTTTTTGCGGATCATCTGCAAATGAGCGCAAATAAGTTGCTGTTTTTTGAATTACCCTATCTTCTGGATACAATAACACTTTGTTAATAGCTCCTGCCCAATCATTGGGATAGAGGATGGTTTTACCTTCGTGAATTTTATAGTATTTATGAATGTGCTCAGGGAGTTTTTCTTTTAATTCTGGAGCAATTTCAATATAGTAATAGTTTAATTTGGAGGTAAAAAAACTAAATGAAAGTAAGTGATCCCATCCGCCAAATAGATTGCTAAAAGGCAATAAAACTGTAAATAATAAGATGATACTTTTCTTATAATTGAATTGCTGGCTAAAAAAGTGTTTGACATCAAGGGTTTGAAAGCTCCAAAATAAGATGTAAACACTCAAAATGTTCTGAACATTCCACGGTATTACATTATAACCATATCCCAAATAAATTAAAAGTACTATAATAATACTGTGCATACCAATAATAAAGGCTACCGTAATTTTTCTAAGTTTAGGAATGAACAGTAACACACCCATTGCGGCTTCAAGCCAAGGAACCGCATAGGTAAATGCATGGAGTATTTTTTCGGGTATAAAATTAAAATGCTTTTGCAAGGCGTGCATCCATTGTTCGTAGAATACGGCATTTAATTTATGCATACCGCTCCAAAAATAGGTTGCTATAAACAAGAAGGCAATCGCGACCAAAAGGTCTTTTTTCGATCGATTCCTAAAAATTTCTACAAATAATACGGTAAGAATACTTTGATAAAAATAAGGCTGTAATCTATTTTGGTCAATAAATGCTAAATACAAATAGAGGATGATCAGGCTCCAACCCAACCATTTTTTAGGTTTAATAACATAGCCCAATTGTATTGCAAAAAACAATCCTGCTAGTAGATAGTCTAACGGATAACGAGCTGCCGGAAGCCAATTAAATAAAGGAATTACGGGAAACTCTTTGGTGTTAATCCAAAGTTGTGGTGCATACAGCATCATCACCAAATTAGCGAGGATGGCAATTTTTGCCAGCCAATCAATTTTTTGGGTATCTGTAAGTGCCAAGTTCATTATTTTGCGACTAATTTTTCTTTTAAATAGGTTGCAGTATACGATTTTTTAGATCGAATCAATTCTTCTGGAGTTCCTTCAAATAAAAGATTGCCTCCTTTTTTACCACCTTCTAGACCCAAATCGATAATATAATCGGCACATTTAATCAAGTCGATATTGTGTTCTACCACAATAATAGAATGCCCTTTACTCAATAAGGCATTGAACGAGGTTAATAATTTTTTAATATCGTGAAAATGCAAACCTGTAGTAGGTTCGTCAAAAATAAAGAGCGTCTTATCTTTGGTTGTTCCTTTTACCAGAAAGGAAGCTAATTTTATACGTTGGGCTTCCCCACCAGAAAGGGTAGAAGACGATTGTCCCAATTGTACATAGCCCAAACCAACATCTTGTAAAGGTTGGAGCTTACTCACTATTTTACGTTGGTTGTGCTCTTTAAAAAAGGCAATGGCATCATCAATGGTTAGATCAAGTACATCTGCTATCGATTTATCTTCAAATTTTACTTCTAACACTTCCTTTTTAAACCGTTTTCCTTGGCAGGTATCACAAAGTAAATGCACATCAGCCATAAATTGCATACCAATAGTTACTTTTCCGTCTCCTTTACACGTCTCACAACGACCGCCATCCACATTAAAAGAAAAATGCTTTGCTTTATAGCCTCTAATTTTTGATAATTTTTGAATGGTAAACAAAGCACGAATATCATCGTAAGCTTTAATATACGTTACCGGATTCGAGCGACTTGATCTTCCAATGGGGTTTTGATCTACAAACTCTATATTTTTTACTTCGTCGAACTCCCCTTTTATTGAAGTGAATTGCCCGGCTTTTTCACCATAATTATACAAGTGCTTTTGTAGTGCAGGGTATAAAATACTTTTAACCAGTGTACTTTTTCCACTTCCAGAAACCCCCGTCACTACAGTTAACGTATTGAGTGGGAATTTTACATTGATATTTTTTAAATTGTGTTCTCGAGCACCGATGATTTCAATAAATTTCTCTGCTTTTTTTCGTTGTTTTGGAACCTCAATTTGCATGCTGCCGTTTAAGTACTTCGCTGTTAACGAGTCGGCTGTTAAAACTTCACTAAATGTACCTTCAGCAACCAATTCACCGCCATAGGTACCAGCTTCCGGTCCGATATCAATAATATGATCGGCTGCTTTCATGATGTCTTCATCGTGTTCTACTACGATCACCGTATTTCCTAAATCGCGTAAATTTTTCAATACTTTTATTAAACGTTCGGTATCTCTAGAATGTAAACCGATACTAGGCTCATCTAAAATATACATAGAGCCTACCAGACTACTTCCCAATGAAGTTGCTAAGTTAATACGCTGACTTTCACCACCAGAAAGCGTGTTGGAGGTTCTGTTTAAAGTTAAATAACCCAGACCTACATCACATAAGAAAGTTAACCTGTTGTCGATTTCTTTTAAAAGTCGCTTGGCAATATTTTGGTCATTTTCGGTCAGTTCTAAATTGTTAAAAAACAGCAAAACTTCATCGATAGGCAATTGCACTAAGTCGGTAATGGTGTGATTGGTAATTTTAACATAATTGGCTTCTTCTCGGAGGCGTTTACCATGACAAGTGGTACACTTTGTTTTTCCGCGATAGCGAGACAACATAACGCGGTATTGTATTTTATAGGTTTTCTCTTCTAAGAACTTAAAAAATGCGGTGAGTCCTTCAAAATGCGAATTTCCCTCCCAAAGCAACTCTTGCTGTTGTTCTGTCAATTCATAATAGGGCTTATGGATAGGGAAATCAAATTTATAAGCGTTGTCAATTAGATTGTCTTTGTAGACTTGAAAAGATTCTGACTTCCAGGGGGCAATGGCATTATCGAAAATGGAGAGTGTGGTGTTCGGAATTGCCAAATCTCTGTCAATACCAATCATATTACCATAGCCTTCGCATGTAGGGCAGGCGCCATAAGGATTGTTAAAACTAAATAAATGGGTGTTGGGTTCTAAAAATGTGAGTCCGTCTAACTCAAAAATATTACTAAAACTTTGTTGTGTATTACTTGATAAATTTTCGATAATACAGGTTCCTTTACCCTCATAAAAAGCAGTTTGAACAGCATCAGCTAAGCGATTGTAAAAATCTTCATCATCTTGTAATACAATTCGATCTACGACTAAAAAAAGAGTGTCTTTTTTAGAGGGTTCGTATTCATTCAATTTTAAAATACGATCGTTTACTTTTATTCGAGCATATCCTTGTTGCGCTAAAACATGAAGTACCGTCTCTAATTTTCGGCCTTTATCAACGGTAATAGGTGCTAAGAGAAGTAGTTTTGAGTCAACTTCAAAGGTTTTTATATGATTAATCACATCAGAAACCGTATGTTTTTTTACTTCTTTGTCGGAAATAGGCGAGTAGGTTCTTCCAATACGCGCAAATAATAATTTTAAATAATCGTAAATTTCTGTTGAGGTACCTACCGTAGATCGAGGATTGGTACTATTTACTTTTTGCTCAATAGCAATGGCGGGGGCAATACCTTTAATATAATCAACTTTAGGCTTGTTTAATTTTCCCAAAAATTGACGGGCATAGGCAGAAAGACTTTCTACATATCTTCGTTGGCCTTCGGCATATAGGGTATCAAAAGCCAAACTCGATTTTCCCGAGCCCGAAAGTCCAGTAATTACTACAAATTTGTTTCTTGGAATGGCTACATCTACACTTTTTAGGTTGTGTAATGCGGCTCCTTTAATAATTATATGATCTTTTGGATTAAAATTTTCTATCTTCACGGAAGCCCTTTAAAATATGGAATAATTGCAAAGATAATGACTTATTTTATGGAAAAAAAATGAAGTTTTATGCAATATTTTTTAAAAAAAGTTTGTTTATATCAAAAATTTGTATTTATATTTGCCCCAGTCGTCTCATAGCGATCAGCCTAAAAAATATTTATTAAACGAACGGAACTAGTTTCCCCTAACTCAAAAATTAACGCTTATAGTATAGTTCTACTTTTATTATTATCAACGAAGTCTCATAGCTTCATAAAAAAGGGAATTATGCATAAACAAGAATTAAACGACAGCGTTTTAGTTAGTAACTACATTAGCGGAAGCGAGCGATCATTAGAAATCTTAATTGGTCGTCACAAACAAAGAATTTACAGTTTTATTTATTCAAAAGTACTTGACAGAGATATCTCAGAAGATGTTTTTCAGGATACTTTCATTAAAGTAATCAATACCTTGAAAAAAGGTAATTACAATGAAGAAGGTAAATTTTTACCTTGGGTAATGAGAATTGCACACAATTTAGTTATTGATCACTTTAGAAAAGATAACAGAATGCCATCTTTCAAGAATACAGATGAGTTCGATATTTTTTCTGTATTGAGCGATCCTTCATTAAACGCTGAAAAACGTATTATTAAAGATCAAATCCATACGGATGTTCGCAATCTAGTTGATGAGCTTCCAGAAGATCAAAAAGAAGTTTTAATGATGCGTATCTACAGAGATATGAGCTTTAAAGAAATCTCTGAACAAACAGGTGTTAGTATCAATACTGCCTTAGGTAGAATGCGTTACGCATTGATCAACCTAAGAAAGGTGATTGATAAAAACAAAATTATTTTAACAAACTAACAATAAAGTAATTTTTTTCACGTTCTTTATTTATAACCCCCAAAAAAATAAAGAATTTTATGGAAAAATTTTACTCTGAAGAATTGCTTAACGAGCAATTACAACCATTAAACAGAACGGTTTCGTTCCTATTAAACTACTCAAAGTCAATTGAAGTAGTGAAAGTTCGAAATAAGAAACCCATCATGTTTCATTTGAATTAGTTGAAAAAGGCCAGTGAATTTATTTACTGGCCTTTTTTGAATTTATAATATTCTTTCAGTACACTTTTCCTTCCAATAGTTTTTGTAATAATGTCCTTTTCTAGATCCCAAGCTCTTGCTGGTGAATATGCTCTGGCATAATAGATAATTTGTAAATGGAGCTTATTCCATGTTTCTTTTGGAAATAACCGTTTGGCATCTTTCTCTGTTTGTACCACATTTTTTCCATTACTTAAGTTCCAGCGATACATGAGTCGATGTATATGAGTATCTACAGGAAATGAAGGAACGCCAAAAGCCTGACTCATCACTACAGATGCTGTTTTATGACCCACCGCAGGCAAAGTCTCTAGCGCTTCCATATTTTGTGGTACTTCTCCGTTGTATTTGTCAATCAATATATGCGACAAACCATAGATGCCTTTTGATTTCATAGGCGATAACCCAACTGGTTTTATAATCGCTCTAATTTCTTCAACAGACAATTTGATCATATCATATGGGTTATCAGCTCTTTCAAATAAAAGTGGCGTAATGGTATTTACTCTAGCATCTGTACTTTGGGCAGAGAGTAAGACCGAAATTAATAAGGTATATGGATCCTTATGATCTAGTGGAATGGGCGGATCTGGAAATAACTTGTTTAAGGTTTTTTGTATAAATTCTACACTTTCTTTTTTTGTCATATTTATAGTAGCTTTGCGTTTATAAAAGTACAAATTATGATCACATTGAAGGTAGGAGATACCGCACCAAATTTTGAAGTGCAAGATAATGCAGGAAATACAGTAAAATTAAGTGACTATACAGGGAAAAAATTGGTTTTATTTTTTTATCCCAGAGCAAATACGCCGGGTTGCACCCTAGAGGCATGCAATTTGCGTGATAATTATGAGCGTTTTTTGTCGCTAGGTTATGAAATTCTAGGGGTGAGTGCAGATACTGCCAAGAAACAACAAAATTGGATAGATAAACACAAGTTGCCATTTCCGTTATTGGCAGATGTAGATAAGCAAGTGATAGAAGCTTATGGCGTTTGGGGACCGAAAAAATTTATGGGTAGAGAATTTGATGGAATCCATAGAACCACCTTTGTCATTGATGAAAAAGGAATTATTGAAGAGATCATTCTAAAAGTAAAGACGAAAGAACATACCAACCAATTACTAGCATAAAAAAAGAGGCTGAAAAGCCTCTTTTTTTTATATTATTTGTTTGCGAATCGTCTTCTAGAATAACCAAACAAACGTTGTTCTTTGATAATTTCTGAAACACCTTCAGGAAGCATTTCTTCCCAACCATCTTCAGCCTCTGCAATCATTTTCAATACTTTTCTTGAGAATATATCTAAAATATCTGGATCGAAGTCTTTGATATCCATCATTTTACCATTGTATTTGAAGAATTTATACAATTCTTTCATACGTGGATGTACTTTTAGAGTGTCGCTGGTAATAAATTCACCACTCTCTTGATCTTTAAGAGGGTATAAGTATACTTTTAAATCTTTAAAGAATAATTTACCAAATGCTTCTAAAATTCCACCACTTAAATGACGGTAATATTTCTCATCAAAAATTTGTACGAGATTATATACACCCATAGCCAGTGCCATTCGCTCTTTGGTAAATTCAGCAAAATATTCTACTAGTTTGTAATATTCTTGAAAGTTGGTAATCATTACCGTTTGACCCAATGAACATAGCAATTCGGCTCTGTCTAAGAAATCACGTTCATTAATTTTACCTTCAGCTCTTAAATTGGCTAAGGTAATTTCAAAGATTACTTGACTCCGTTCTTTTTTGACCGTTTTTTCCTGCAAAAACATTTCATGTGCCTTTTGAAACATATCCATGTTTACTTTGGTAACAGGTCTAAAACTTCCGCGTAAAGCGAGAATATTTTTCTTATATAATTCTTGAGCAGGCAATAAGTTATTTCCGTCAGCTCCAAACATTACGGCATTTGTCATGCCATTTTTTACTAACTGTAAACTCATTAAACGATTATCTACATACATAAATCGCGGCCCAGAGAAATTGATCATATCAATTTCTATTTGATCCTTATCTAAATGATCATAAAAAGACTTTAATAAATCTTTTGGCCTATCATTCATATAAAAGGCGCCATACAATAGATTAACACCCAATACACCTAAAGTTTCCTGTTGTAAGCGGGCATCCGTTTGCCTAAAACGAATATGAAGTATGATTTCATTATAATCTTCTAACGGATCTAATTGAAATTTCACACCAACCCAACCATGGCCTTTAAATTTCTTAGCAAAATCAATAGTGGCTACGGTATTGGCATAAGCAAAAAACAATTTTTCAGGATGCTTGCTTCTGCTTAACCGATCTTCCATCAATTCAATTTCATGGGTAAGCATTCTCTTCAAACGAGGCTCAGTAACATATCTGTTGTCTGGCTCTACGCCGTAAATGGCATCAGAGAAATCTTTATCATAAGCAGACATTGCTTTGGCGATGGTACCAGAAGCACCACCAGCTCTAAAAAAATTACGAACTGTTTCTTGACCAGCACCAATTTCCGCAAAAGTGCCGTAAAGGTGTTCGTTTAAATTTATTCGTAATGACTTTCGCTTCAGCGAAGGAATATTTTCTATTTCTTTGTCCCCTTTTAGAGTAATAGACATTTTATATCTTTTTTATAGATTACAAATGTAGTAACATTCGTTAATTATATTAAATTTATAACGTTATTTTTGTTAAAAAGTTTTAAATGAGAGTTACATTTTTGGGAACGGGAACTTCACAGGGAATACCAGTAATAGGTAGTACTCATGAAGTTTGTCTATCTTCAGATTTAAAAGACAAACGTTTGCGCAGTGCCATTATGTTAGAATGGGATACGCATCGCTATATTATAGATTGTGGCCCCGATTTTAGACAGCAATTACTTCGTGAGAATATAAGCGAAATCAGCGGACTCATTTTTACCCACGAACATGCAGATCATACCGCTGGCTTTGATGATATTAGACCCTTTACCCATAAAATGGGTGATGTGCCTATTTATGTGCCAGAACGTATCGCTGATAATTTACAACACCGCTTTTATTATATTTTCACGAAAGAAAACCGGTATCCAGGGGCACCAAGTGTTACCATGCAATTAATTTATAATAAGCCTTTTAAACTTCAAAATAAAACCATTACGCCTGTCGAATTTTATCATGGGAATATATTGATTTTTGGATATCGAATTGGCGATTTTGCATACATAACCGATTTAAAACGTATTGAGCCCCAAGAGCAACAAAAATTATATGGTCTGGAAGTCCTGGTTATTAATGCGCTGAGAATTGAAAAGCATCCAACGCATATAAATTTAGCTGAAGCTTTGGCACTTATTGAAGAATTAAAGCCCAAGAGCGCTTATTTAACACATATTAGCCATAAGTTGGGGTTTCATGCTCAAGTAGAAAAAGAATTGCCTGCCCATGTTCATTTAGCTTATGACGGGTTAAAAATAGAGGTGTAGCGAACAAATGCTAAAGTTTATTTAGAACGTATCTTTCAAATAAATAGATTCCCAATAAAATAAGAAGCAATAGCTGCTGAACAAAAGAACAACCTTCTATTACAAACGTTCTTGTATCCATTTTTTAAAAGCAGCAAAGTTTTGAGGAGCTACTCCATGTCCAACAGGATATTCCTGATATGAATTTTTAATCTGTAAGGAATCTAAAAATGGAGGTGCTTTTTGTGCCCATTCAGCAGGTAATACTTGGTCAACACTACCATGAGAAATAAAGAAATCAAGATCTTTATAATTGGCTGCATTCAATTCTTTAGGTAATAACTCATCATTAATATAGCCGCTTAAAGCAATGATATGTTGTACTTTTTCTGGATAATTTAACGCCACAGCATAACTGAGTATGGTACCTTGACTAAAGCCTAATAAAAAGGTTTTCTTTAAATCGACCGTATATTCTTTTTTAATTTCATCAATAAACGTGGCAATGGTATCTCTTGCTTTTATAGCTTGAGGTATATCAGAAAACTTTCCGTCTGTATTGTTAAAGTGAATTTCATACCAGGCATAACTACCAAAACCCAATTCTAAAGGTGCTCTGGCACTAATAATTAGTAATTCGTCTGGAAGTTCACTGGCAAATGAAAATAAATCTTGTTCATTGCTTCCATAGCCGTGTAATAAGATTAACAGCGGTGGCTTTTCAATTGTAATTTTAGGTTCTCTTACTAAATAGTCTAAAGATAATTGTGGCATAGTTTGAATTAAATGGGGAGCAGATTATATACTCTCAAAAATAATAGTTGGGTATTAAATTCCTTTAAACCATTCTTGAAATTGATCGCCCAATAACGGAATTTTTCTTTCTTCACCTTGTACAGCTCCTATAAGACCCATCACCCAAAGAACTAAAATACCAATACCAATAATACTAAAAGCTCCATAACCAATAAAACGATAGACAACAAAGCTATTTACAATAGATAATAAACTCAGTCCTACCATTTGTCTGATATGAAAAGAAGCAAATGTATTTTTCTTTTCATTGTTCATGATAAAAGCAATAAGGGTACCAATCCAAGTGATATAACTTATAATTGCAATTGTTTTTCCCTCTGTTACTGTTGTGTTTTCCATTTTTTTTTAGGTTTTGTTAGAAAAGTAAAGATATAAAATTTAACTGATGATTAGCTTATTATTGGTAAATACACCATAGGCCTTTCCCATTAAATTTTTATTGATGAAAGCGGAATTTTTTGAGGTAGAATGGATCTCTTTTTCGGTGAAAGTATAGGCTTCTGTTGGGTTAAATAATGTTATAGATGCTTTTGCTCCTTCTTTAATACTTAGTTCTTCCAGTTTAAAGCGCTTTCGCGGATTTGTTGAAATACAAGCTATGGTCTTTTCTAATCCAATAACAGATTGTACAGCTCCAAACAAACTTTCCAATCCAATCGTTCCATCCAAGGCATTCTCAAATTCTACTTTTTTATGTTCGATATCAATGGGGTTATGATCAGACGTAATGATATCTATAATTCCGCTTTTCACTCCTTTAATCAAGGCATTGACATCTTTTTGTGTACGAATAGGTGGCGTAGTCTTAAAATTCGTATCAAAGCTAGCTAATACCTTATCAGTTAAGGTTAAATGATGTGCCGACACACTACAACTTACATCGAGCCCCTTTTTCTTTGCTTCTTTGATGAGCTGTACTGATTTTTCTGTTGAAATAGTTGGAATGTGTAATTTTCCACCAGTATATTCTAACAAAAACAGATCACGTGCAATTTGCAATTCTTCGGCTAATGCCGGATTTCCTTTTAAACCCAACAGTGTACTGGTGTAACCTTCATTCGCACTGCCATTATTGGTGATGGTGTTGTCTTGTGGAAAACTTAAAACCAAGCCGTCAAAATTTTGAGCATACTGCAAGGCAATTTTCATCAAATTCGGGTTTTCAATTGCTAGGTTATAATCGCCAAAGGCAATCGCACCAGAATTTTGCATGTCGTATAGTTCAGCGATTTCTAAACCTTTTGACTCTTTTGTCAAGCTCGCAATAGGGTAGAGGGCTACAGCGTTATTATTAGCAGTACCTTTTAAAAATTCTATGGTCGATTTATGGTCTAAAAAGGGTTGGCAATTGGAATTGAGCGCTACTGCTGTAAAGCCACTTTTTGCCGCTACTTTTAACCCGTTATTTATTGTTTCACGTTCTTCAAAGCCAGGTTCACCGAAAGAAACACTAGTGTCAAACCAGCCACATGAGACGTGTAAATTAGTGCGTTTTATTTCTTTATACCCAGCCGGATTTGTAATTTTAGTAGCAATCTTCGTGAATTTACCATTTTCAATTAAAATATCGTTCACTTTTCCGTTAAACGGACTCTTTTCATCAATTATTGTTACTGATTTTAATAGAACATTCATGGTTTAAAAAATTTGAGTAATAGAATTTCGATCATTAGAAATAAAATAGCCAGCACCAAAAATAGTTGCCAATAACTATTGGTTTTATAAGTGTCGTTTAGCGTTGTAAAAGCTTCCTTCACAGAAGTGTAATAATTGGTATTAGAATTATTTTCTGTAAAATTTTCATAATCTAAGTTACTTTCTTCTCTATTGTAGTTATATCCAATATGTTGTAATGCTTCTCCTGCTTTATCAATCGTATATAGCCCGCTGTTTAAGGGCTGATCAGTAGTGGTTATTTTTACAGAAGTATTGCCCACTTGCTGCAAAGGAATAAAACGAGTCTGGCCGTCAGAAATTTCTAAAATAGCATCTTTTTGCAAACTGGCTTTAATTTCAATTTCATTCGTTGCGCCAATGGTATAATTCAACTGGGCATTTTTATAACTATACTTTCCGAAATTGTAAAATATAGGCACTATCAATGGTGAGTTTTTGAAATTGGAATTTTCTGAGTTGATGGCAGAAGCCAACCAGTAGACCGTACTATTTGTTGTTTTTATTTCTGAAACAAAAGCTTTTTCATTTTCAAATTTTAATATCGAAGAGCTATTTCTTAGGTTTGTTAAAAAAGAGCTATTTACAGTTGGATACTGAAAATTTTCAATTTCTTTTTCAAATACATTTTGTAAAAAAGGATGGGTAAAACTAATATCTGTTATGGCCAATTTACTATTGTTTCGAGCACTGATTTCCCCTAAATTTAAGTCTCTAAACAATGAATTGTACGAACTGATTGCGCTGTTCTTATTTGGTATAATGACTAAATTAGTCCCAGACGAAACAGCTTCAACTATTGCGGCACTCAACGAGTTCGGGATGTTTTCAATTTCATTTAAAACAACCAAGTTTTGATTAGATAGGATATTATAATCGGTCTCATTTAATTTTGATTCTACAAAATTATATTCGTTTTCGGTATATATTTTTGAAAGAAACGTACTGTTTTCACCAATCGCTAAGACGTTAATTTTATCGGACTGATTGATGGTGAAAAACAATTCGTTATCAAAAGGTAGATTTGAGTCTATGGTTGTTACTTTACCGTTAATGTTGTTCGTAGACGGAATGGTAAACTCAGCTTCAGAACTTGAGTTGGCTAAGATATTTACCGTAGACTTACCAATCAGGAGATTGTCATTATACAACGAAATAGGTACGTTTTTAGCATCGGCATTGTAGCTTTTAACCCGTATTTTAAGGGTAATAGTTTCACTATTCTGATTCGAAATAACGATACTATCTAAACTTATATTCGACTTACTTACAGGTGTTGTTTGAATGATAGTATAGTTAATTAGGCTATCTTTCGATACAAAATTAGTTGTGTTAATCTTTTGAAAATCAGAGATTAAAACAATCGGATTGTTGCTGTTATTTTTAGTTTTTAGCTTGTTTTTAATTTTGAAGAGGACGTTTGTTAATTCCTGTTTTACAGGATAGTATTCTAGTGATAATAGAATATTCTTTAATTCTTGTCCATTTAAATCATACCAGGCATTGTCATTTGTAAAAAGGTTAAGGTTATTAGTAGATTGATTGGTTTCCACCAAATCTTGAACGGCCCTTTTTAACAGTTCGCCTTGTGTGCCTTTTGCTTGCATACTCAATGAATTATCGAGGTAGATAAAGGTATGCTGTTCCACATTTTTTGTCACCTTACTAAAATAGGGCTGTGCAAAGGCAATAATGAGTGCGGTAAATAAGAACAATCGTGTTAGTAAAACTAAAAACTTTTTGAGTTTCGAACTTTTACGTGTTTGTAAGGCTATTTTTTTTAAAAACTGTACGTTGGTAAAGGCAACCTTTTCAAATCTTCGCAATTGAAATAAATGAACAATAATAGGAAGTATCAGCAAAAATAAAGCGTAAAGAATTTCTGGGTGCTTAAATTGCATTGTTCAAAAATGATTTGTCAAAAGTAATAATTTAAGGTGAAGTATAAAGATAATTTTTAAATTTTGTACGCTTCCATTTATTAATAGTCTGTTTTAATACGATTGTCAAATGGCAGTTTGAATTGGTAGCGCACATCTTCATCTCGTGTATTGTCCAGCACATCAAGACCGTATACTATTTTTTTAGGATCATCATAAACAAAAGTACCAAAAATGCGATCCCAAATAGAAAAGATATTTCCAAAATTAGTATCCGTCCACGGCCGTTCAAAATGATGATGAAATTTATGCATATTAGGTGTTACAATCACATAACTAAGGGTTTTATCGATCCATTGGGGTAGTTGTATATTGGCATGAGAAAAGTAGGTGAAAAAGATGGTGATAATTTTGTATAGCATATAAAAGGCAAAAGGAGCACCAATAATAATCACTGCTATTAATGCAAAAATTTCACGTTGAATATAATCTCCAGGATGATGGCGTGTTCCGGTTGTGGCATCAACATTCGTGTCGCTGTGATGTATCATATGAAATTTCCACATCCATTTAACTTTGTGCAATAAATAATGGACTACATATTGCGCCATAAAATCTAAAAATAATATGGCAACAATCAATTCAGCCCAAATGGGCAAAGCGATCCAGTGTAATAGTCCCAACTCGTTGGTTGCTATAAAGGCAAAAATGCCAATGGTTGCGATTCCAAAAAGTACGTTTATAACTAGACTTGTGGCCAAAAAAATGAGATTTACGCCAGCATGACGCCATTTTTTATAAGTGAGTTTAAATAATGGGAAGTTGCCTTCAAGCATCCAGCTAACCAATAAACAGCTCGTTATCCAGGCTAATTTTTGCCATGAGGGCATTTGTTCAAAGAAATTCAAGAAACTTTCCAAGGTATACTTCGTTTGATTAGTACAAATGTAATTATATATTCATTAAAAAAAAACCTGCTTTTTAAAAGCAGGTTTTTTTTATATTTTATTAAAGGACCACTTCGTAGATACTGTCTTTTAGTTCTTTGTAAAAAACCCCTTTACATTTGTAGTATTTTTTTCCATACATGGTAACATACTCACCATCTGCAGGTCTAAAGTCTATTTTTGCTCCCTTTGGTGCGCTTCTTAAGACATATCTTTTTTTCATTTTGGTATGCCAGATACCGTCAATGATATAATAGGTAATATCGTTATGAACAACAATATTTATATCCTTATCAGAACTATTTATGGTTGCTTTTTTAGAGGTGGTTGTTGCAACTTCTTGAGCGGCAATAGTATTGAACCCTAAAAAAACAACAAGTACAATTGTATATGTTATTAATTTTTTCATTTCTTTTTTAATTACTTCTTCCTAACGTATTTTTCTGCCTTTTATTTTCAATTGTCGTTTCTATTTTTTATCGTATTCATGCGTGTGTTTCTCAACTGCTTTAACAGTTCTCTATTAAAATCTTGTTCTACTTTAGTCAGCTTAATCATTTTTTTAGCCGAAATAACCCCTTTTAACTTGGTATACAGTTCCTTTTTTGCTGTAGCCAGTTTAAAATCAATGGTAATGAACTCTTCTAATAGATTGCTAGCTTCTGCATCGGTAAGATTATCAACTCCACCGTTAGCACTAACCCTGCGCGTTAGTTGTCTCATTTTTAAGGTTTTTTCTTCACGCACCGTATTTTCATAGGCATTGTAAATTGGCCAAAACTGTTGTGCTTCCTTTGATGATAATTCTAGGGCATTGGTTATATAAGCCGTTTTCAACGCCTTTATTTTAGCTCCGCCATTTTGTTGTGCAAACACATGCACTGTGGTACTCAGTATAACGAGTATAATTAATAGGATTCGTTTCATTGCAATTGATTATTTAAGATACTTTCAATATCCGTGCCATTTAAGTAATCGATGAGTTCTTCATCTTCAAAGTTTAAGTTATCGGTGAGTGCTACATCATTAAATACCTCGGCAATTTGATCGGTATCTAAAGTTATATATCCTTCTTCAATCCAATTGGTTACTTCAACGTCTGCAACATTGTCAATTGTATAATTAGGTGTTGTATTGTAATTTAAAACAACCAAGAGTAGCAGTGAGGCCGCGATAGCTAATGGCAGTACTTTTTTTAGGAGTATTGATTTAATAGAAATAATGTTGGTTGACGTTGATTGAACATTCTCTAATTTCTCAAATACCCTATCTTCAACGGAATCAAAATAATTAGTTGGCACGTCAAAACGCGTTTCTTTTGTTTGTTTCGTTGTTTTAAGTTCCTGTAAAACAGCTGCTTCTAGGGTGTCAAAATAGTTTTTAGGTGTTTTAAAACCTTCTTTCGAGGGTAGTTTTTCAAGTTTAAGCTCAGAAAGCACAGCAGTTTCAACAGTTTCAAAATACCCTTCAGGTGTTTTAAAACCGCTTCCTTGTTTTTTTAATATGCTCAACGTGTTGTTTTTCATGTATATTAAGACTCTAAAATTACAAAAAGGTTTAATTTATTTTTGTGTTAACATGGATTCTATTTTTTTTACCGCGTGATGATACGATGCTTTTAACGCACCTACCGAAGTTTCTAAAATCTCAGCGATTTCTTGATACTTCAGGTCATCAAAATATTTCATATTGAATACCAATTGTTGCTTTTGTGGTAAACTAGCTACAGCCTTTTGCAATTGTATTTGTATTTCATTTCCGTCAAAATACACATCTGCCTCTAAGTTTTCTACCATTTTTTGTTGCATTTCGCTAACATCAATATGATTGCGTTTGGCACGTTTGTTAATAAAAGTGATCGCTTCATTCGTTGCTATTCGATACATCCACGAATACAATTTGCTTTCTCCTTTAAATTTGGAAATACTTCGATATATTTTTATAAACGTATTTTGTAATACATCATCAGCATCATCATGGGAGATTACAATTTTACGGATATGCCAATACAAGCGTTCCTTATATTGCCCCATAAGTTCTCTAAACGCCTTATCTTGTGTTGATGCGTTTTTAAGTTGTTGAATAAGTAGTAATTCCTCAGTCACTAAGCTTGCAATTTATAAGTAAGACTATAAACGAAGTTAAAGGTTTAATATTTGAGCTGTAATTTTTATTAAAATTGCATGCTCACTTTAAAATTGAGAACGCGCCCCGATAAAAAATTTGGTACCGCAAGTGAATTTTGTGATGAAATATCGCGCACCCATGTGTTGGTAATGGTGTTTTGAACATCAAACATATTGAAAAGTTCAAGGCCTACAGAAAGTTCTTTGAACTTTTGTAACCAGGCACTAGTGGCTTTTTTATTTTGATCCACCAAAATATAGGACATTCCGATATCAGATCGAAAATAATCTTTTAATCTATTTTGAAAGATATATGGGTCAGCATACGATGGTGATCCTCCAGGCAATCCTGTGTTGTAAACCATATTCAGATACATTTTAAAATTTGGGTTACTTGGTAAGTAATCTTGAAAGAGTACGGCAAATTTAAATCGTTGATCTGTTGGCCGTGGGATATACCCGCGATTCGCTATGTTTTCTTTGGTTAGTAAATAACTAAAGCTAACATACGATTCGGTACCAGGAACAAATTCTCCATTGAGTCGCGTATCAAAACCAGTAGCAAAGGCTGTTGCATTGTTTTTAGCACGGTATCTAATTTGCACATTGTTTATGGTAAACGGATTGACATCAGTAAGCGATTTAAAATAGGCTTCGGTTACTAATTTAAACGGCCTATCCCATAATTTAAAGCTATAATCTTGACCCAATACAAAATGCACAGCACGTTGTGCTTTTACCTCAGGGTGTACCATTCCAAGCGAGTCACGCAATTCACGGTAAAAAGGGGGTTGGTGATAATAACCTCCAGACACTCTGAACAGCATGTCTTTTTCCCAATCGGGTTTGATTGCTATTTGTGCTCTCGGACTAAAAACAGTATGGTTTTTAGAGGAAATTCCATCTCCACTTACTTCCCAGTTTTGTGCTCTAATACCTGCATTGACCCATAGTTGGTGCTCACTTAAATAAAAAGATCTACTCCATTGTCCGTAGCCAGAAATTCTGTTAATCTTTATGTGGTTGGTGGCTCTGGTACTTATAAAAGGTACAATAGGTTGTGTATAGGGTGAGTAGGGTTCGTCATTGGTTTGAAAGTTAGGTGGACGCAGTGAAAATCCTGCAGAGTCAATAACTTGCCATTCAATAATTCGGTCCTTAATGTCTTCTATTTGATATTTCGCACCAAACTCAAATACATTTGCATCCAATTTGAGTGTTGCTTTTAGTTGAACATTTGAAATTAACGCATCTAAATCGTTACGAGCATGATCTAATTGAGAACCGATAGCCTGTACAAATTCAACATCACCAAAATTAGAACTCCCAAAATCTGAATTGATTTCTCCAATCCCATAAAAGGCAAAAATATCGTAATATTCTTCTTCTTGGGTATTGTACGCTGATGTTGTGAGATCAAACACTAAATTTTCATTCGCTTTATACGAAGCTTTAAGTGCGCCAAACAATGTTAAATATTGATCATCTTCTTTTCCGAGATAATTTACAACCAAAGCTTGTGCACTTGCAATAGTACCAAAATTGGTTCGTCTAGTGAGCGGTGTATAATCGTATTTATTTAACGAAAAGGTGCCTAAAAAATCAATGTTGAGTTTATCGTTTACGGCATATGACAAATACGATTGAACATCTGTGAAATTGGGCTTAAAATTGGTTTCTGTGTCTTTACTATTGACAAATAAACTGTTGTTTCTATAACGGGCTCCCAAAATTGCTGAGAGTTTATTATTGAATAATTTACCTTCAATAGTTGCGCTGGCTCCAAGAAAACTCGCTGATATTTTAACAGCATCTTCTTCGGGTTTTCTATAGGTAATATCCAATACTGAAGACAGTTTGTCTCCATATTTTGCTTGAAAACCTCCAGCAGAAAACTGTACATTTTGCGTCAAATTAGGATTTAAAAAGCTCAAGCCCTCCTGCTGCCCAGAACGCACTAAAAAAGGTCTATAAACCTCAATGCCATTAACATACACCAAATTTTCATCATAATTTCCTCCTCGTACATTGTACTGCGTACTCAATTCATTATTTCCGCTAACACCAAGACCAATATTTTTTAAAGTACCTTCAATACCCTGATTGGCACTAGGTAAATTTTTAATGGTTTCAATAGCTACTTTATCAAGCCCCTGTACTTTTTCTTTATTATCTTGAATAGTAACACCCGTTAATTCTTCAGTTTTAATGGCAAGTTTAGGAGAATAGGTGAGTGTCCTGTTTTTAGGGACCCGTACTCTTTTTGTAAATGTAGTGTAGGATACGTGGCTAAAAGTTATGGTAATATAATTACCTGAGGGTATTTGAAATTCATAGACACCTAGGTTGTTGGTCACTGTTCCTTTTCCGTTATGACTTACAGCAACACCTTCAATAGGTTCGTCATTTCCATTCATTACTACGCCCTTAATGGTACCCGTTTGAGCAGCAATAGAACCCATTGCCAAAAAGAAAATAAAGAAAGAAGCAATTGCGGTTTTCAAGAAAAAATTGTTTTATTTTTTTGCTTAATTAGTGTTTTTTGAAAAACGTTGCAATATACGTATTAGAATTGTTAACATTATCAACCACCTCTACTTTTAATGTGTGTTGGGCACCGGTTAATTCACTGTCGTTAAAATCGTATGTTAAGAGGTTCGTCTTCGGATCATACTCCATTAAAATCCAAGAGCCATCAATTTCGGCTCGGTATGATTTTATTCCAGAAAGATCATCTGATATTTTCACTTTTAAATACCTGTATTTAGTAAGCCATTGTTCATTTTTAAAATTGATCGGTGTCACTTTAGGTTTTTGGTTGTCAGAAAATACCGCATAATTCCCTAAGGTTCTACTTAGGGTATATATTTTGTTATCTTTCCGTCTGGTACTGGTATAGTAGGGTGTTCCTTTATCATTTACACGCCCAATAAATAATTTACCTTGCTCGTCTTTTGTATGGTTAGAAACATCAAAAGTCAATGTGAAATTTTTATGTAAAGGCACACTTCCATCGTGTAAAAATGCAACTTCATTTTCTTGTTTAAAATTAAAATAGAGATCATTATAAAAACTGTTTTTAGGAAAAGCTACGGTTACTTTTCCGGCATTTATCCTATTAAATTCACCGTGTTTAAAGAAATGAGATGAGGTTTTTATTTCTTCTCTGATGTAGACAGAATCTTTTTTTCCTTTAACAGGAATAATCAATTTGGTTTGATTCCCACTAAAATCGCGCGCAATTATCTGAACCATATACGAAGCGCTATCTTTTACTGTTAGGTAGCCCTTATTTTTTAAAGTTTTATAAATACTCAGTTTGTTAGCTGGTTCTACGAAGGTTTTTTGAATGCGCTGACTTTTGTTGTAAAATCGACCATAATCAATTAATGTATTTAAATACCTGGTTTCGCTAAAACTAAATTCATCCAAAGAATGTTCATAGGTAGTGGTACCATTTACAATCATTTTAAGATCAAAAATACCGTTGTTGTTCAGTGCGCCATCTAATCTATCCACACTATTCACGCCAAAGCCAATAGTTCCGTAGGCTTCAATTTTATCAGCGATAAAACTACCATCTTTCTGAGGTTTGAAATTCAATTCTTTTACGCTATTTGATTGATTCACATGTGAGGAGTCGCCAAAAGAATAGACTACTGCAGCCCTAATTTGTGGGCTCTTGCTATCTGGAACTTGAATACCAAAGAGCATAGGGTTCATGGGGTATTCTTTAGCATTTCTAATTTCGAAGTGTAAATGTGGACCTCCAGAGCCGCCACTATTTCCACTAAAGGCTACTATTTCTTGCTTACTTACTGTTAGCTCAGATGCTTTTGGGAAGAGTTGAATTTCAAAGCTTTCATTTTCATATTGTCTCTTCTTGATATAGGCTTCTATTTTAGGAGAAAACTTTTTAAGGTGCCCATAAACGGTAGTGTAACCATTTGGATGTGTTATGTACAATGCTTTTCCGTAACCCCAATGTGAAATTTTTATTCGTGAAACATAGCCTCCAGCGGCAGCACAAACATTTAATCCTTCACGTCCTTGTGTTTTAATATCCAAACCAGAATGAAAATGATTACTTCGTAATTCACCAAAAGTACCCGATAAAATTAACGGTATTTCAAGCGGTTTTTCAAAATAATCTTGCGGATAGGCAACTTGTGAAAAGATGCTATTTTGAATAAATAATACTATTAAAAAAATAAGTAGTCTCCCCATAATTAGCGGCTAAAATACTGATTAGAATTTAGAATTAAAAATCAAAAATTAAGCCATTATGTATCAGTTATTTGAATGCTATTTTTGATATAAAATGACAAAAGAGTTGTTTAATTGGAGTAGTAATACTAAATTTGTTCAAAAGGTTTAGAATCTTTGTATTGATGAGTAATGTTATAGAAATAGTTGATTCTCTGCAAGGTAAACTAAATAAGTTGCTTTCAGGATATGAGTTGTTGCAAATTGAAAATCAACAATTATTGGAAAAAAGTAACCAATTGGTTGAAGAACTTTCTCAGGAACGGGCAACAATCAGTAGTTTAGAGAATAAATACGAATCATTAAAAGTTGCAAATGCAATAGTAGGCAGCAAAGAAGATAAACACGCAACCAAATTAAAAATAAATACATTAATACGAGAAATTGATAAATGTATAGCCCAGTTAGGAGCATAAACTGAAAATGGAGGAGAAACTTAAAATAAAAGTTACTATTGGTGATCGGGTTTATCCACTAACAATAAAAGGTGAAGGTGAAGAAGAAGGAGTGCGTAAAGCAGTAAAAAAAATTAATGATCTCATAAAGAAGTTTGAAGAAAATTATGAGGTTAGAGATAAGCAAGATGTACTTGCAATGTGTGCTTTGCAATTTGCCTCTTTACAAGAAGTGAAAAGCGTTTATAACGAAATAGATGCTGATAAAATTGAGCATAAATTAATTGAAATGAATAGTCTGTTAGACCATCATTTAAAATAAGTTCTTTAAAATATAAACAATTACTGCCTACATTAGTTATTTGTTTGTTAAACTCAACATTATTTATTTAAAAAGGGTGAGTTTTAGTTGCAAGAGCGTGCCACAATTTTATGTGGATTATCGACCAACTAGTTAGCCCTAAACTTGTTCACCAAGGAGTTTATAAACCCCAAACTAGTGTAGGTTTTTTTATACCCTAAAATTAACAGAATGGAAGAATTGATAATGCCAATAATTATTGGTGTAGTAGTAGGTTTGGCAATAGGTTTTATAATTGCCAAAATGCTAGAAAAAAATAAAGCCTCGTTAATGCTGAAGAATGCAAAAAAGCAGGCAACAGTTACTTTAAAAGAAGCGAGATTAGAAGCAGAAACCCTTAAGAAAGATAAAATATTACAAGCAAAAGAAAAGTTTATAGAGCTTAAATCTGAGCATGAGAAAGTAATATTCGGACGAGAAAAAAAGATAACTGAATCAGAAAAAAGAATTCGCGAAAAAGAGTCAAAAGTATCTCAAGAACTCGATAAAAATTCAAAACTAAATAAGTCCTTAACAGCCAAACTAGAAGATTATAATTTCAGGTTGGATGTAATGGAAAAGAAGAAAATAGAATCTGACAAATTACATAAAAGGCAAGTAGAGCAGTTGGAAGTAATTTCTGGTTTGTCGGCCGAAGATGCAAAGAAAGAGCTAGTAGAGTCGTTACGTGAAGTGGCTAAATCTGATGCTATGGCCTTTATTCAAGACACTTTAGAGGAAGCGAAACTGACAGCACAGCAAGAAGCAAAAAAAGTAGTACTAAGTACGATTCAGCGGATTGGTGTTGAACAGACTGTTGAAAATTGTGTATCGGTTTTTAACTTAGAATCAGATGATGTAAAAGGAAGAATTATCGGTAGAGAAGGTCGAAATATTCGGGCTTTAGAAGCAGCTACCGGTGTTGAAATTATTGTTGACGATACTCCAGAAGCGATTATATTATCTTGTTTCGATCCGGTTCGTAGAGAAATTGCTCGATTGTCAATGCACAAACTGGTGACAGATGGTAGAATTCACCCTGCTAGGATTGAAGAAATAGTTGCCAAAACAGCAAAAGAAATAGACCAAGAAATTATTGAAGTTGGAAAACGTACCGTGATTGATTTAGGAATTCACGGGTTGCATCCTGAATTGATAAAAGTAGTTGGTAGAATGAAATACCGTTCTTCTTACGGACAAAATTTATTACAACATTCACGTGAAGTTGCTAATTTATGTGCTTTAATGGCTGCCGAACTAGGATTAAATCCAAAAGTGGCCAAACGCGCAGGATTACTACACGATATTGGAAAAGTTCCAGAAACAGAAAGTGAATTACCACATGCTTTATTAGGTATGGAATGGGCACAAAAATTCGGTGAAAAACCAGATGTTTGTAATGCTATTGGAGCGCACCATGATGAAATTGAAATGAAATCGTTAATAGCACCTATTGTACAAGTATGTGATGCCATATCTGGCGCTAGACCTGGTGCAAGAAGACAAGTGTTAGATTCGTATATTCAACGACTAAAAGATCTTGAAAGTGTAGCTTTTGGCTTTAGTGGAGTACAAAAAGCATATGCTATTCAAGCTGGTAGAGAACTACGAGTAATTGTAGAGAGTGAAAAAGTAGATGACGTAAAAGCATCAGAATTATCATTCAATATTTCTCAAAAAATACAAAATGACATGACCTATCCAGGTCAAGTTAGAGTTACGGTAATTAGAGAAACAAGAGCCGTAAATATTGCAAAGTAACATCAAGTAATTTAATACAATGGAAAATCCTTCTTAATTAATTTTAAGAGGGATTTTCACTTTCTAGGATGGAATTTTTCTACCACTTCCTTTAAAAAACGCTTGTCTAGGTGCATATAGATTTCTGTAGTTGTAATACTTTCATGACCTAGCATTTGTTGGATAGAACGCAAATCAGCACCGCGTTCTAATAAATGAGTTGCAAAAGAGTGTCTAAATGTATGCGGACTTACTTTTTTATCAATCCCGGCTTTAGCAACAAACTCTTTAATCAGGATGAAAATCATGTTCCGTGTGAGTTGTTTCCCTCTTCTGTTTAAAAACAAGGTATCTTCAAAGCCCTTTTGAGGTTTTAAATGGCTTCTAACTTGATTGCTATAAATAAGAATAAGCTTTTGAGTTTTTAAATTTATAGGTACAAAACGCTGCTTATCACCTTTACCGATAACCCGTATAAAACCCTCGTCGAAAAACAAATCAGAAACTTGTAATGTAATTAACTCCGTTACACGTAATCCACAACTATACAAAGTCTCTAATATGGTTTTATTACGCTGCCCTTGTGGGTGACTTAAGTCAATTTGTGATATAATACTATCTATTTCGTTGGTTGAAAGTGTATCGGGTAGTTTTCTGCCAATTTTAGGTGTCTCAATTAAGGTAGTGGGATTGTCTGTTCGATAATCTTCAAAAATTAAATAATCAAAAAAACTACGCAAACCAGAAATTGTTCGCGATTGAGACCGAGCATTGACATTTTTTGCCAACTCATAAATAAATTGTTGTATGAGTTCATCAGAGATGGTTTCGGGCGCGGCCGTTGCTTGTTTGTCTTCTAAAAATAAAATTAACTTTCGTACGTCTCGGGCATAATTTTCTATGGAATTTTGAGACAAGCCACGTTCTATCTTTAAAAACAATTGATAATCACGTAAAGCGTCATTCCATTTCATAAGGGTACTAAATAATAAGAATGCAATTTAGAATATTAAATTGTAACTAATAAAATTTATTAGTTGTTAATTGAGTTGCAAAAAAGAATACGATATTCCATTTTATATTTCAATAATGGCACGTACTTTGCTTAAGGTAAATGAATAATTTAAACTAAAATCAATTAAAATGAAAAAAGTATCTATCGCGGCCTTATTGGCTGTTTTTTGTTTGTCTACTATGAATGCACAAGAAGTTAAATTTGGTGTAAAAGCCGGGGTTAATTTTGCTCAAATTAATGCTGAATTTGAGGGTTTGGGTTCTGGTAATTCCGATTCTAGAACAGGCTTTTATATAGGTGGTTTAGCGGATATTGAAATTTCTGAAAAATTTCATCTACAACCCGAATTATTGTTTTCATCAGAAGGTGGAGATACTATCCCTTATAACTATTTAAACTTGCCAATTATAGCAAAATATTATGTTGTTGAGGGGTTTAATATTCAAGCTGGCCCACAATTTGGTTACCTTTTGAATGTTGATGGTGAAGGTGATTTGGAAGGAGCGAATCGATTGACATTCGGACTTGATTTTGGTCTAGGATATGATATTAGTGAGAAGTTTTTCGCTGAAGTAAGGTATGATTTAGGATTGTCTAATTTAGTTGACGAATCGTCAATAAATGCGAAGCAGAATGCTATTCAACTCGGAATTGGTTATCGTTTTAAGTAATATTCGAAGCATTTGAATGAAAAGCGGCAATTTAATTGCCGCTTTTTTTATGTAATTGAATGGTATTATTTGTTTATAAATCAGACCCGTCACTTCTGTTTTTAGAAATAACTGAGCATAGTGCAACCACCATTTTATTTTATAAAATTTTGTGTACGTTTTTTTTCTTAATATTGTAGTATAAACTTTAAATTAAACTGACATGAAAAAATTATGCATTATTGCAGTATTATCAATGATTACTTTTACCAGTGTGGAAGCACAAGGGACTTTTAACGGAGGGATCCACCTTGGAATTCCGGTAGGAGATGTATCTGATTTCTCGGGATTTAATATGGGTGTAGACCTATCTTATTTGATGGAGATTGCTGATGGTCTTGAAGCGGGTTTTGCTACAGGATATTCACACTTTACGGGTAAGGATGTTGATTTTGGGGAGATTTCATTTGAGGCAGAAGATTTTGGATTCATCCCGTTGGCAGGTACCGCACGTTATGGTTTTTCTGATCAGGTTTTCGGTGCATTAGATCTTGGATATGCCATTTCAACCAATGGAGGAACAGGTGGTTTTTACTACCAACCCAAAGTAGGTTATATTGCTGAAATGATGGATATTTTTGCTTTTTATAAAGGGATTAGTGCCAATGGTGGTACTGTTGCCTCTTTTGGAGTAGGAGCAGCTTATCGATTTAATTAAAAATATAATTCAGTACATTTGAAAGCAGAAACAAGGTTGTTTCTGCTTTTTAATTTTAGATATGAAGATAATCATTATTAACGGTCCTAATTTGAACTTGCTAGGGAAACGAGAACCTACTATTTATGGTGCCGCTTCTTTTGAAGAATATTTTCAAACGTTACAACAAAAGTATCCCGAGGTCACCCTTGATTATTTTCAGTCAAATATAGAAGGAGAGCTGATTGATAAATTACATGAAGTAGGTTTTGATTATGACGGTATCATACTAAATGCCGCCGCTTATACCCATACATCTGTTGGTATCGGTGATGCACTTAAGGCTATTGAAACTCCAGTAGTGGAAGTACATATATCAAATGTGTATGCTCGAGAAGAATTTAGGCATCATTCCTACATTTCGCCCAATGCGAAGGGAATTATTATCGGATTGGGATTAAAAGGTTATGAATTGGCGGTGCAGCAATTTTTGTTGAGATAAATTGTCATTCTGAGTGCAGCGAAGAATCTTTTTGATCCAATCGATTTTTGATTTCCCACTATAACTCCAATACCATTTTGATATTACTTCTTTTATAAGGACTTTCTTTTTCTAAGGCAACTTCTACAAAGCCATATTTTTTATAAATATAAATCGCATTTTCTAGTTTGGTATTTGAATAGAGTAGTAATTGTTTCCATTGCTTAGCTCTCGCAAAGTCGATACAGTGTTGCATGAGCTGCTGCCCAATTTTCAATCCTTGAAACTTCGGTTCAACTGCCATTTTACTCAATTCATACCCTTCCGCTTCGTTCATTAACGCAACAGTCCCAGCAATTTTGTCTTCAAACAAAGCAAAAAAGATGAAACCACCTTTATCTATAATATAATTTTTGGCGTTTTCTAGTACTTCTCGGTCATGGGTTTCTACATAAAAGTAAGTTTCTAACCACGCGATATTTAAGTTCTTGAACTCAGTGGCATATGCATCCCTAAAAGGAATAATTTTGACATTATTTTTCATGTTGAAAAGCTTTTGTTAGAACGTATTTTGAGATGCTTTTTGATGTTTATCGAAGATATAAATAATGAGTTAAAATCGTATTAAATTAATATAAAAAAGACACGAAAACACATAACTAATTGGCAGTTAGTATATTATTTTATATATTAGTTGTAAAATTAACCTAAAATTAAATGCATATGAAAAATTTTAAATTAGTTATCGGAGTTTTATTAATCATGTTTTTACTCGCTTCTTGTGTGACGTTAGAAGGAGGTGCTGTCTTCGGGTCTGAACGTTTGAAGTATTCTAACGTAGATTTTAAAAGTGATGTTTCTACTAAGGCATCGAATTCCACTTCTTCTTCGGAAACAGGATTTTACTTAGGGGTTCAGTTTACTGACATTCCAATTGCTGAAGGATTGGAGTTTCGCCCAACAGTTCATTATGTTGCTATCAAAGATTTAGATCAAATTCAGGTTCCTTTATTGGTAAGATACAGTTTTACTGATGAATTTCATGCTTTGGCAGGTCCTAACTTGGGATTTTTGATGGATACTGGAGAAGGTGTAAAATCGTTTAATTTTGGCGCAGATTTGGGCTTAGCCTATGATATTTCTGACGATTTTTCAATTGGAGCTAAATACAATATGGGGTTTTCTAATCTCTTTGAGAATGGTGGCGGTGACTATTCATTAAAACTTAGCCACTTTATGGTGGGTGTTGCCTACAGGTTCCATAAAAAATAAACTTAACTAAAAAACGAAAGCTTTCCCTTTCGTTTTTTTTAATCTTCTTCTAATTTATTTTTTATAAAAAAAAATAGTGGTCCAATACTATTTTTATGCTAGGACCGTTATTTCTTACTATTAAAAAATATAAACTTAAAATTAAACTTATGAAAAAATTATTTTTATTAACTGTTGTAGCGGTGCTAGGATTATCAACTGTTACTGCACAAGAAGTTAAATTTGGAGCAAAAGCTGGTGTTAATTTTGCGAATGTATCTGGAGATGATATTGAAGGTGTTGATGGAAGAACGAGTATCAATATCGGTGCCGTTGTTAATATTGGCATTTCTGAAAAGTTTGCAGTACAACCAGAATTAGTATACTCTGCGCAAGGTATTACAAGTGGAGATCTTACTGCTAAGCTAGATTATATTAATCTTCCAATATTGGCTGATTTTACAGTAGCTCAAGGATTTAGCTTACAAGCAGGTCCGCAAATTGGATTTAATATCAATGACAAAATTGATGGCGACGGTGAAGGTGACGGAGGAAGTTTTGATGCGGAGAGCATTGATTTTGGTGCTGCTTTAGGAGCTCAATATGCAATGGAAACAGGCTTGTTTTTTCAAGCACGTTATTCATTAGGACTTAGTGAAGTAGTTAAAGATGTTGATGCTAAGAATTCAGTTTTCTCTATATCTGTAGGTTATTTCTTTTAGTAGGAAACAGGAAATAATTTATAAAAACGGAAGCTGATGCTTCCGTTTTTTTTTACATTTTTTCATCAATATAGTGCATCACTTCTTTTTCAACAGTAAGTGTTGCTTGATATATTTTATCCGCTTTAGCGAGAATGGCTTCTGCAAAGTCTCTGTCTTTTATATCTTTTGCATTGATACGTACATTGAAATAAGCACCAATCACTGCGGTTCTGGCGCATAAAACACCAACGCCAGTGTCAGATAATGAACTCTGCATACCATCCTTAACCATGGCTTGCATTACTTCCATAGAGTTATACGCTGTTTCCATTACCTGAAAAGGAATTTCAGTAGCGTATTTTGTAGCTTCTTCTATGGCTTGCTTTCGAGCTTTAATTTCTTCGTCAGTAGCTTTCGGCATTCTAAAACCATCGATTATTTTATTAAATGCGTTGGTATCTTCGTCTACCAAGTACAACAGTTTGTTTTTATACATTTGCCCCTTTTCCGCCCACTTAGAGAAAAATTCCCATCGTTCATCCCAACCCGCTTTGTGAGCTGATAAATTGGCAACCATGGTACCTAAAGAAACTCCCAAAGTGCCCACGTATGCCGCAATGGAGCCACCACCAGGAGCCATTGACTCTCCAGCAGTTTCATCAGCAAAGTCATCTAACCGGAAGTCGATTAATTTTTTTGAGCCATCATCAAGTAGGTATTCAATAATTTTCTCTTGGGGATTGAATGGTTTTAAATCGTCTAAACCCAATGATTTTACTGCAATTTTAATTTTTTCACTTTCTGCAATTCCCAGTGAACGTTCTTGTTTTGTTAAAAAATAATCAGCGGCATCTAGCATCGCTTTTAACGGAACCAACCCTACGAGTTCTGAACCTGTTACACGCATTCCACGGGCTTCTGCCGCCTTACAGCTTTCATCAAAAGCGGTATGCATAGAGGTGATTGTGATGTTTGTGAGGTTATACGAAATTTGTGCAATACCATATTCTTCAATAAACCAACCAATCCCTTTTACTGCTTTTAGCTTTCCTGGTATGCGTACAGGTTCTCCATGCGCATCCAACACTTTTTTACCAGTGATAGGATCTCCTTCGCGCTTTACGCGCCCTGCTTCTCTAATATCAAAAGCGATAGCATTTGCTCTACGAGTAGAAGTTGTATTGAGGTTTACATTATAGGCAATTAAAAAATCACGTGCTGCAATGGCAATAGCGCCTGTTTTGCTAACCTTGTCATTAAATGCAGCCGGACCGAAATCAGGTTTCCATTGAGGGTCTATTAATTTTTTAGCCAGTCCTTCATATTCACCAGACCTACAATTCGCTAAATTTTTTCTTGAAGCTGATTTGGTGGCATTTTCATAAAAATAACCAGGAATGCCTAGTTCTTTACCTACACGTTCTCCTAATTGATGTGCATAAGCAGCAGTTTCTTCTAAGGAGATGCCTGCTATGGGTACCAACGGACATACATCTGTCGCCCCAAAGCGAGGGTGCTCACCACTCTGCTTTCGCATATCAATAAGCTCAGCAGCTTTTTGTATTAATTTAAAGGCTGCCTCAATAACAGGTGCGGGTTCTCCCACAAAAGTAATAACCGTTCTATTGGTGGCGTTACCAGCATCGATATCTAATAGCTTTACACCTTCTACGGTCTCTACAATACGGGCTATTTCATTTATTTTTGCAGTATCGCGTCCTTCACTAATGTTAGGAACACACTCTATCAATTGTTTTTGCATTTTCTATGGGCTAAAAGGTTTGTATTTCAAAATTAATTAAACTTCTATTAAGTAATAGGCTAAGTACATATAAATTTATTATTTTTGGCACTTATTATAAATTAATAGAAAGAAATGAAAATAGTTAAATTTTTTATGGCCGCCATGGTTTTGGTAGCATTTACTTCATGCAATAGTCAAGGAGTAACAAAAAAGGAGTTAAAAAGTGAAGTTGACTCTGTAAGTTATGCATTAGGCTTAAGTATGGCCAATCAGGTGAAAGGTAATTTTGATGAAATTAGCACTGATTTATACATGCAAGGTTTTAAAAATGGAGTAGATTCAACAAACATCTTGTTAAAACAGGAGAATTTAAACGATATTATTAACACCTATTTTCAAAAGAAACAAGTAGAGAGTCGTAAAATTGCAGAAGAAGAAGCATTGAAAAAAACCGAGGCTGAATTTGCTGATATAAAAAAGGCAAGTGAGGACTTTTTAGCAGCAAACAAATCTAAAGAAGGAGTTCAAACTACCGCTAGTGGTTTGCAATATCAAGTTTTAAAAGAAGGCACTGGTGAGAAGCCAATGGCCACTTCTAAAGTGAGAGTTCACTACCACGGAACATCATTAGATGGGAAAGTATTTGATAGCTCTGTAGATAGAGGAGAACCTTATGAACTTTTAGCAAATCAATTTGTTAAAGGGTTTACTGAAGGATTGTTATTGATGAACGTGGGTTCTAAATACAAGTTCTTTATCCCTCAGGATTTAGCTTACGGGGCGTTTCCACGTCAAGGAGGCCCAATAAAACCATTCGAAGCACTTGTTTTTGAAGTAGAGTTATTAGACATTATTAAATAAGTAGTACACCTATTTAAAAAGTAAAAAGAGAGGCAGATGCCTCTCTTTTTTTGTTAGATTGGTTGTCCATTTATTAAAACGGTATCAATTAAGTTACTACCAAAAGCATAGGGTAAAAACCCATACGAAGGCAGTTGTTTTGTGATGATTAAATTTGCTTTTTTTCCCTTGGTAATACTACCGTGTGTATCTGATAAATTCATGGCATAGGCACCATTGATTGTGGCCGCGTTGATCGCTTCTTCAGGGGTCATTTTCATTTTAATACAGGCAGTGCTCACAACAAAATTCATATTCCCACTTGGTGTAGAGCCTGGGTTATAGTCGGTTGCCAAGGCCAAAGGCAAGCCTGCTTCAATTAATTGACGTGCTGGTGTGTATGGAATCCCTAAAAAGTAAGAGCAGGAGGGAAGTGCCACAGGCATCGTATCACTATTTTTTAGGGCTTGAATATCATTGATATCTAAAACTTCCAAATGGTCAACAGAAAGTGCTTTGTGTTTTGTTGCTACCTGAATGCCTCCACTAATGGTAAATTGATTGACATGAATTTTAGGAATCAGTCCGTGGGCAGTTCCTGCCGCTAAAATTCGATCCGTTTGTTGATTTGAAAAATAACCTTGCTCACAAAAAACATCTACAAATTCAGCTAAATTTTCTTTGGCGATAATCGGCATCATTTCGTTGATAAGCAGGTCGATATATCCCTCTTGATTGTCTTTATAATTGGAAGGAAAAGCATGTGCACCTAAAAATGTTGCTTTAATGGTAATTGGATAGGTATCAGCTAACTTTTTTATGACCTGTAGCATTTTTAATTCAGCTTCTACAGTGAGTCCGTATCCCGATTTTACTTCGAGCGCGCCAGTACCTAGTTGCATCACTTCTTGCACGCGTTTTGCCGATTGCTCATACAATTCAGTTTCAGGAGTTTCTTGTAATTTTTTTGCGGAGTTCAAAATACCACCACCTTTGGCGGCGATTTCAGCATAAGAGAGTCCGTTAATTCGATCTACAAATTCACCCTCACGATTACCGGCATAGACAATGTGCGTATGACTATCACACCAAGTTGGCAATACCATTTTACCCGTAGCATCAATCGTGTTTTCAGCAGAAATTCCGTTGAGATCTTCCATTTTCCCAAAATCAAGTATGGTATCATTTTCAATTAATAAATACGCATTCTTTATGGTTGGAAGGTTTTTCATGGCCTTACCAGCAATTTTTTTTATTGAACTTTCTCTGACTTGAAGTAATTCTTTGATATTCGTGATTAGTGTACGCATTAATAATTATATTTGAATGTAAATATAATTTAAATGTATTAGAATGTTCGAACTGAATGCAAACGAATATGCACCTTACTATAAAACATATATCGCTATTTTAAGTGGTGAAAATTCTGTGATTGCACAGCTAAGGAGTAGTTATGATGAAGCCGAAGGAATATTGAAAAATGTACCTATAGAAAAACAAGAATACCGCTATGCTGAAGGAAAATGGACCATCAAAGAAATGCTTCAGCATCTTATCGATACCGAGCGTATTTTCGCTTTTAGAGCCTTGCATATCGCACGTCACGATAGCCATGAGCTACCAGGTTTTGATGAAGCTGACTATGTTACACATTCTAATGGGAATGAAAGAGCCTATCAAGATTTGTTAGAAGAGTTTGAAACGGTACGAAAAGCATCGCTAGCTCTTTTTAAAAGTTTATCTAAAGAAGCGCAATTGAGAACTGGTTTAGTGAATAACGGATCCGTATCTGTTAGAGCCATTGGATACCTTATTTCAGGGCACCAAATGCACCATTTAAATGTAATCAAAGAGCGGTACTTATAATAATAGTACATTTTTCAACGTTAGTTTAGGGTAATTAATATCGCTAAACATGGAAAAAAACATTGACCCTACAGAAGAAAAACCAAAATACCGCAAGCGGAAAAAGCATTTTTCACCTTATAAAAAGGACAAATATTCGTTGTCTAAACTGAAAGAGTATAAAAATTATCTAGATTATTTAGAAACCGTTAGAGGCCAAGGAAATCTGGAATATTAATGGGTATTCGTATATAATTTATTTTTATTATGCGAAACGTACTTTTAATAACCTGTTTTTTATTGAGTATTTCTGTCTTTGCCCAAGAAGGTGAGTCGATAACGAAGGACTTAAAATTACCTAAAAGTATTTTTGTAGTTAATTCTCTTAGTTTTCAATCTCAGTTTCCAACAGTTTTTGATGACCTACGCTTAACAGGGCATCGTTTTATGATTGTTGATGGGTTTTATAATTATGGAACTAATCTACATATTGATACCAGAAATATAGGCCGCGTAGTTTCAGATGATGATCTAATGGATACTTATATGAAAGCGAAACTAACGCGTTTTGATGTTAGCAAAAACAGCAGTCATTTTATTTGGAATATGTGGGATGTGCACGTACAAAAACAGCAGTACGCCATGGTGAAAACCAATAATTAATACTTGGTTTTATCTTCTTTTTCTGACCATTTTTTAAAAGGTTCTAAGGCAATTTCACGCGCACATTGCTCAAAGGGAATACTACGTTTTTCATAAGGAAGCGGAATCTCTTCGTAGATAAAGGCATCATCAAAACCGATAGCAGCCGCATCTTGTTGATTGCTCCCATAATAGACCTTTTGAGGTCGAGCCCAATAAATAGCACCCAAACACATCGGACATGGTTCACAAGAAGTGTAAATAATACAATCGTCTAATTGAAATGATTTTAAATTTTTACAGGCATCTCTAATTGCTGTTATTTCAGCATGGGCAGTAGGATCATTTGTGGATGTTACTTTGTTATTACCGCGCCCTACAATTTCACCATTTTTAACCACAATACATCCAAAAGGGCCGCCTTCATTGGCTTCCATTCCTCGAATGGCCGATTTTACAGCTTCACTCATAAAGCTTTGATGTGAGGTGGCTATTGGCTCCATACCTTCTTGGGCTTTCGCCGCTTCATCTAAAAATTTCTTATTGAATTGATTGCACATATGTTTCGGTATTCAGTTTGGGTTTGGTATTTATTGAATCTTGTAATTATTGATTACTTAAGTCCGCCAGTCATCTCTTCTGGTTTCACCCATGCATCATATTGTTCAGCGGTAACATAACCCAGACGTATCGCTTCTACTTTAAGTGTAGTTCCGTTTTGATGTGCCGTATTGGCTATTTCAGCTGCTTTATAGTAACCAATCTTCGTGTTTAATGCAGTAACTAACATCAACGAATTGTTTAGTAACTGTTCTATTACTTTTTTATTAGGCTCAATTCCAACAGCACAATTTACATCAAATGAAACACAGGCATCACCAAGAAGTCTTGCTGATTGCAATAGATTAGCTGCCATCATTGGTTTGAATACATTGAGTTCGTAATGACCTTGAGTACCACCAACCGTAATTGCTACATCATTACCCATTACTTGAGCACACACCATAGTTAGTGCTTCTACTTGAGTAGGATTCACTTTGCCAGGCATAATAGAGCTTCCAGGTTCATTGGCTGGGATAATTAATTCACCAATACCAGAACGAGGTCCCGAAGCCATCATACGAATATCATTTGCAATTTTATTAAGTGATACCGCAACTTGTTTTAAAGCACCATGTGATTCTACTAAGGCATCATGCGCTGCTAAAGCTTCAAATTTATTCTCTGCTGTAATAAATGGGAAGCCGGTAAATTCGGCAATTTTTTTAGCTACCAATACATCATATCCGGCGGGTGTATTTAAGCCAGTACCTACGGCCGTTCCTCCCAATGCCAATTCAGAAAGATGTGGTAAGGTATTTTTTATGGCTTTTAACCCGTGATTTAATTGTGATACATATCCAGAGAACTCTTGACCCACAGTCAATGGAGTGGCGTCCATCAAATGGGTGCGTCCAATTTTTACCACAGAACTAAATTCTTCCGATTTTTGTTGTAAAGTATCTCTGAGCTGTTCTATTCCTGGAATACTAGTCTCAACAATCATTTTGTAACAGGCTATGTGCATCCCAGTAGGAAAGGTATCATTAGATGATTGTGATTTGTTCACATCATCATTTGGCTGAATGGTTTTTTCACCTTCTCCGATAACATGACCGGCAATTTCATGTGCGCGGTTCGCAATAACTTCATTTACGTTCATATTGCTTTGTGTACCAGAACCTGTTTGCCAAATAACTAATGGAAATTGATCATCGTGTTTTCCGTCAAGAATTTCATCACAAACAATAGATATTAAGTCGCGTTTATCTTCAGACAATACTCCAAGTTCACAATTGGTATGTGCTGCTGCCTTTTTAAGATAGGCAAAACCATAGATTACTTCTAATGGCATGGAGGCAGGAGCTCCAATTTTAAAGTTGTTTCTAGAGCGTTCTGTTTGTGCGCCCCAATATTTGTCTGCAGGCACTTCTACTGTACCCATGGTGTCTTTTTCAATTCTAAATTTCATTGTAAATGATCGTTAAATTAGAGAACTGCAAGGTACAAAATAAGGAATTGAAAGCATAACAAAAGGCTGGTATTTACCAACCTTTTGTTCGCTTCCTAAAAAAAGGGATTATTTTTCAATGGAACACTTTTCAAGAATTACATTTTCGGTAAGAACTAAGTCTTCATCGTATTCAGCACCAGATCGTAGCACACCTTTTACACGTATATTACTACCCTGTGCTAAATTGGATGTTTGTGCGTTGGTTTCTAAAGTAAATGTGCAAGAAACGCCCATTTTTTCATCGCTATCTTTCAATAAAATAACCTGCTGGCCTAGCTGATCTGTTGAAATAGCAGCTATGGTGCCTGATACAATTAAAACCTTTGATTCACCTTCCGTATCTAAATACAGTTGGTTAGCACTTTCTTTATCTGTAAGAAACTCATTCACTAACGCGGTGGCACCAATCGTTTTAAAGGCTTTGGTTGATTGGATGTCTCTATGTGGCATAAACCACATATAGCCAACGTAGATAAGTCCAATTACAACGAGTGCAACAATTATTTTTACTAACTTCGATTTCATATGATTACTTATTGAAATCTAAATTAACAGTAGCTTTTACTGTTTTGGCAATATTTGTCGATGGTTTTCCTTTGGCGAAAACAACACCGTAATCGGCTAGTGCAATATCAAATGATGTCTGTCCGGTTACTTTTCCATTGCTTACAGTTAGTTGTAAGTTTTCTTGTATTTTTTTGGTAACACCATGAATAGTCAATTCACCTGTAACTTTCGCCTCATAAGATCCATCAGTACTTAAATCTATATCGGCCATATTGCTAATTGTTCCATTAAATTTACTTTTAGGAAATTTTTTGGTATCTAAAAATTTAGAAGAATTATAATGTTTTTGCATTAAGGCTTTTTCAAATTCAAAACTTTGCATGGGAACCGAAAAAACGATAGCACCAGTGGTTGGGGTTAAATTGCTAATAACCTTGTAATTGTTCGCTTCAATATCTTCAGCTGGGGTGCTTGAAAAGAATTTAATATGACCACTTGTTGTTGTTAATTTAGCTTGACTAAAAGCTGTAAGAGAAATAAATGTTAAAAGTATTAATAGTAAATTTTTCATAATTAGTATATGTTTTTTGTTATGTGCCAATTTGGTCGTGTAAAAAAAGTGACCTTACAAAGCAGGCAATAAACTTATGTTAAATACTAGATAAAATACAATATAATAGATTGATATATAGATATATATGTTTTCAATGTGATTGGTGAACGATCATTGAAAAACTAGAATTATGGGGTAGGAAATCGAGGAAGTAAGGGCAATTAATCTACAATATGAAAAATAGCGAGTGCATATGCAGCAAAACGAATAAATCGGAATGAACCAAATAATAAGACGCTTTTAAAAGGATATTTTATCATACCCGCAGTAATACAAGTCATAGAGAAGGGTATGGGTAATAGGGCACCGGCTACGATTAAAAAACCACCCCATTTTCGAGTGTTTTTTAATTGTTTTGCCATTTTATTTTCTAAATATGTTTTTACAAAATCAATTTTAGAAATGGCTTTCCCTATAAAATAGGAGATCATTCCACCAACATATGATAACAACGCAAGGATGGCTAAAAACGCTACAGGTTCTACTGTTTTTTTCGACCAAGCAATAAAAATTTCTGGAGGAATCAATCCTAAAAAGGATTCTGAAATAAAAAATACTGCCAAAATACCAGAGGTAGAAAATGTCTCCGTGATCATCTGTAAACTATCATTGATATTGAATACATATTTATTCAATAGTACCAATGCAATAACAATAAGTGCAATAGGTATGATGGCCTTTTTTAAGCTTGTAGCTATAAAAGCATAAAAACCAGTATATGAATAATACTGGTGTAATAATTTAATTCTCGATTTTTTTTGGACTTTTTCTTTTTTATCCATTATCCTTTTTCATTTTATCCGCCAAAACCTTCTCCTCCTTCTTCTTCCACATTTTCAGGTCTTCTTTCTTGACGATTGTTCTTTTTCTGATTGAATCTATAAGTAAAAGATAAGCTAAATTGTCTTTCTCTCCATTGAAACTCGGTGTATTGTGTGTACGATGGAGTTGTAATAGTCGATTTTCTTTTTCTATCGTTCAATAAATCACTTACGTTAAAAGAAATGGTAGCTTTATCTTTAAGTATGTCTTTACTTAACGCCATATTTATAGATAAATTACCTTTGTTAATAGATTGTGAATCTTCGCTTCTACCTCTATAAGTACCATTGGTTTGCCAATCAATTTTTGATGGTAATGTTACTTTAGAAGTAAACCGTGTAAACCAGTTCGTATTTGAAAAGCCATAATCAACATTTTCATATTCGCCTTCACGTTTTGAATTGTAAAGGTTAAAACTGTTACTCAAACGCAACCATTTGCTCGGAGACCAAGATAAAGAATATTCAAAACCAAATCGTTTGTCTGTAGCTAAATTAATTGGAGAACTTATAATAATTGGTATGCCATTACCAGATAATTCACCTGAATCTTGATTTATAAATTGTACAGCATCTGTTGCAAGGTTATAATATACCGAAGTATTAAAGGTAACTTTTTCCCATCGTTTAAGGTAACCTACATCAAAAGCATTGCTATACGTAGGGTTTAAATCAGGATTCCCTTGTCTAACTTGTGTTTCACTCGATCTAGACGGAAACGGATTGATAGACCAATGACGTGGTCTATTGATACGTCTATTATAGCCTAAAGAAAAGCTTTCAGAGTCATTCACTTCGTACGCTAAATTTGCCGTAGGAAACAAGCCAGCATAATTTTTATCAAAATTAAGATTTATACCAGTATCAGTTTCACCAGAAGTTTCCCCACTAATATCTGCAATTTCAACACGCAAACCAAACAGTGCAGAAAATTTACCAAACTTGCTACCGTATTGAGAATACAGTGCATGAATATTTTCTTTATAATCAAAAACATTTGAAACATTTTCATTTAATATGAAGGCGCCTGTATTAACATCTTCTTCTTCTAAGGTGTAATCTGTACTCTGGTCTTTAAAAACACTTCTAAAGCCTGCTTCAAATTGCGTATTCTCACCAATTGGATATACGTAATCTCCTTGAAAAAGAACTTCGTCATTGTCTTCGATGGTTGCAATTTGTTCTTTTCCATTATTAATTTGATTCGGAAAAATTTGATCGTCTGTAATTAGTGAATTTTCATCGTCTTTACTGGTTTCAAATTGTGCATCTAAGGTTAACTTATGACCGTCTTTATCAAAGTTTTTGGTGAAATTAAAGTTAAATTGTACGTTGTTATCTGTTTCATCTTCAGTTTCTTGTCTAAAGTCTGTGCTTGCTAAATCATTTGCAGTCAAAAACTCATTGGTTGTATTGTCAGTAACCGTATTTCTTTTTGAATCTCTATAGATAAAACTCCCTAATAAGGATGTTTTTTCATTGAAAAAATACTCCATACCAGTATTCAAATTAAATCCGTTACGCGCTCTATTGTACTCTCTAACTTCATTAACAAAGGGGTTTTCAACATCAGGATTGAAATACTCAGTATTATAAAATCCACTTCCTGGTTGATCTCTACGATCATAACCAACATTTGCAAAATAGTTTACTTTTTTTGTTCTATAGTTTAAGTTTACAGAACCTCCGATTAGTTCTGGACTACCTGCGTTTAATATAACAGAGCCATTAAATCCTAGTATTTTATCTCTCCTTAATATAATGTTTATTATACCAGCTGTACCTTCGGCGTCATAACGGGCTGATGGACTTGTAATTACTTCCACTTTTTCAATAGATTCTGCTGGAAATTGACGTAAGGCTTCTGCAGGGTCAGTACCTACTAATGCTGAAGGTTTTCCGTTAATTAGAATTCGAACATTTTCATTTCCACGTAATGCAACACCACCTTCAACATCTACAGTTACAGAAGGAATATTATCAAGTACATCACTAGCGGTTCCACCACGTACGGTTAAATCTTTACCAACATTGTATATTTTTTTATCTAAACGAATCTCAACAGTTGTTTTTTCGGCAACTAAAGATACTTCATCTAAAGTTTCACTATCTACTTCTAATATGATGGTACCAAGATTGATATTACTTGAAACATCTTTATTGGCAATTTTAAAGGTTTTAAATGAAATAAATTCAACGCTAATATTGTACATGCCTTTTTTAGCTTCTACATTAAATGCTCCATTGGCATCCGTCAATCCACCTGTCACAGCACTTCCATCCATTGGTGTTAAAACTACTGTGGCGTACTCTAAAGGTGTATTGGTTTCTTTGTCAATTACCTTACCAGTTATTTCGTATTTAACAAGTTCATCGGCAGATGGTCTCTGCTGTGCATTGGTTAGGAAAGAAATACTTAGTAATAGTATAAAAGCTGTTAAATTTTTCATTTAGTTTAATTAAGTTTATAATCAAAAATACTTTGCAAAAATAACTACTAATAATAGTTTTTAAAGTTAATTTGTGTTAACTACTGTTAATGCAAAAATGAATCTTTATGATCCTTTTTAATCGAGTACAAAAATATTGAGGTTTTGTTAGTTAGTAGTTAAATAAAAGTTAAAAATATGAATAGAGAACTTAATAAAATACGTCGATGAATTCTGAATTATTTGAACTTATTAGCAGTTAGAAAGTTACTGTAGTTTCTAGCGTTTTTATTTCTTTCAAATTGGTTAAAAAAAGGTAGGTTGAGCTGTTTTATAGCGTATTTTTTTAATAAAAATGAATAACATAATTTATTAATTAAAAAATATGTTATACTTTTGAGGCATATTTAAAAAAAGAATTAGATTTAATTATGGAACTTCATCAATTTTTAGGATTTTTAGTTTTCTTAGCAGTATTTACAATGGGCTTTTGGTTAATGATATTTTTGTTAACTTTTGTGATTCCTTATTGGATTTTTGGATACTTAATGGAAGAGCGAAAATTAAAGAAAGAAGCTAAAAAGAATAAGGAGTAACGAATTAATTTCAATATATAAAAGGAAAGATGGCAATGCCATCTTTTTTTTTTACAATTTTTTATCCTGTTTATCTTCTAGTTCATTTTTATTGATATCATTACTTCTGTCTTTATTGCTTCGTCTTGTTTGCTTAAAACGATAGGTAAATGATAAACTGTATTGATTTTCATAAAAAGCAGTACGATACGTTTCAGTATTGGCTTCCGTTGATTCATAAACAAACTTTCTAGAGTTAAATAAATCAACCACCTTAAATGTTAGTGACGCATTATTTTTAAATAAGTTTTTACTTATGATAACATTTGAAAAATTAATTGCACCTAATTTGGTCAAATTAAATTTCATTTGAGATTGGTAGGTATTTGAAAGCATCACTTTCAATCCGTTATTAATAGTTACCAAAGCGCTAGCTTCGGCATACCAAACGGTACTCTTGTTATTATATGCAGGATTAATTGCATTTGTTATTTCTTGACGGTACGGACTCACATATCCATTTAATCGCAATCCTTTAAAAGGCATATAAATGATATCTAAATCCAAGCCGATAATATTTTTATCACCACTATTAATATTGAGGCGTCTAAATATTTCATCACCATTGCTTGTTGATTGTCCCGTATTTTGAATTACCGATAGAAAGTGGTTTTTCTGGTAGTTTAAAAACAAAGACGAAGTCAAGGTTAATTTGTCAAAACTTTTATCAAATAAAAGCTCAAAATAATCGGTGTAAAACGGATTTAAATCTTGGTTTCCAACAGATTGAAAGCGTTGATCTGCAAAAGAGAGAAATGGACTAATTTGTGGAACAGAGGGCCTGTCTATAGAGCGACTGTAATTTAGCGAAGCATAACTGGCTTCACCTAATTCATATCCCAAAGTTACCGAAGGGAATAAGTCGGTATAATTTTTAACAGAGGCGCTTGTATTATCTTGTAAATCAATGGTGATGTTGCTAAGTTCTGTTCGTAGGCCTAACGAATACGAAAATGATTGATGAGACGCATTGTACAAACCATAAAACCCATGGACATTTTCTTTATAGTCAAAAATACCATCCAAGTTATTTAGGGTAGCATAATTGTTAGTGGTATTGTTAAATTCTAATACATTGAATATATTTGAGTACGTTCTAAAAGTACCTTTATATCCCAATTCTAGATTTGAAGTTTCATTAAAGGGTAGGGTATAGTCAATTTGAGCAAGAAAATTGTCTAATTGTTGGTCTTTAAATGATTGTTGGTAAATAATAGGATTGACCCCTGTAGGTATCTCTGTAATGTCATCTTTGGTATCAGAAATAGTACTTTCATATTTGAAGCCCACATTTAGTTTATGTCCGTTTTCATCGAATTTAGAGGTATACCCCAATTGTGCTTCTAATTTTGACAGGTCATCGGCATCATTGGTTCGTCTGTTAAAATCATTTTCATCAATTTGAAAAATAGTGTTCTTAGTTATCGCATTAATTAAAAAGGATGTTGTTAAGGTATTTTTGCTGTTTATATAAAAATCGCTCCCAAGATTGAATAAAAAACTATTTCGAGGTCCGTCTTCATTAATGTTTTCAAATAAATTTTGCAAAGGTTGTTTAATTTCAACAGATTTAAATTTGTTTTCATGATTAAAACTAATCGTTGAAAATAAGTTCATTTTGTCGGTATTCTCATTGATAAAAGATGAAAACCCATGGTTGTCAGGAATCCCAGTATGCACTTCAAAAGAACCACTTAATCCTGCTCCTTTTCGTTTTTTAGTAACAATATTTAAAATAGCACCTCCACCTTCAGCACTGTATTTCGCTGAGCGTGTAATAATTTCAACTTTATCGATATTGTTTGCAGGCATAGCCTTTAGAAAATCGATGTTATTGTCGATATTGAATTGTGGTTTTCCGTCAATTAAAATAGTCGCAGCACTTCCTCTGATTTTTACGTTCCCATCGAAGTCTACACGAACAGAAGGCGCATTGATCAATACGTCAATGGCATTTCCTCCTTTGTTTGCAATATCTGCAGAAGCATTGTATATTTTTTTATTGACTTTAAATTCCAGTAATTTTTGATTGGCAACCACTTCAACTTCCTCTAAGTCGTTATCCGTTTTTAACTTAATAATTCCTAAATCGAGATCACTCGAAAGTGCTTTAGATTTTAATTCATAGGTTTCAAAAGAAAGGAAATCAATTTTTATATCATAAACACCCGCAACAAGGGTGATATTGAACATTCCTTGGTTATTAGTAGTTGTTCCAATCACTAGATCTTGTCCCTCTTTTTTTAGTGAAATCGTAGCATACTCAAGAGGTTCATCAGATTCAAGTGTTACAACTTTTCCACTTAAAACTAGCTTTTGGGAATCTGTGATCTTTTGTCCGGTTACAAAGTAACAGGAACAGACAAGGCATAATAATGTTATTAGTGTTCTCAAATACAATTTTTATTGTTGGCAAAAATACCAATTAATGCATTAGTAATGAATAGTGGTTTATGGGTATTTTATCACTACGGAAGCGCTAAAATTCTTAAAGTAAATTCGAAATGTTTTCTGGTGGCCTGCCAATAACAGCTTTGGTTCCTTTAACAACAATAGGACGTTCAATTAGTTTCGGATGGGCAATCATCGCCTCAACAATGGCGTCATCAGAAAGTTCTTTATTTTTAAACTGTTCTTTCCAAATAGCTTCATTTTTTCGAACTAATTGAATAGGGGTAAATCCTAACATGCCAAGGAGTTCTTTTAATTCTTTTTTTGTTGGTGGATTCTCTAAATAGTTGATTACTTGAAACTCTTGATTTGAATTTTCGAGAATGGCCAATCCTTGACGACTCTTACTACAGCGATTGTTGTGGTATATTTTCATTTGTTATTTTTTTATTGTTAGGTGAAATTCTCCTTGAATATTTTGTTTGACCTCTAAAATTAATAGGACTCATTTCATCAATCCATAATTAAAGGGTAAAGATAATCAAGCTTATTCAATATAAAAATTGAGATTATAGTTAACTTTGCTTGCTCAATAAATAAGAATGATCATAACCGATACGCATACCCATTTATACTCAGAACAATTTGATTCGGACCGTTCTGAAATGATACAACGAGCACTAGATTTAGGAGTGTCACGATTTTTTATTCCAGCCATTGATTCATCGTATACTGCGGCCATGTTACAACTTGAAAAAGAGTTCCCGAAGCATGTTTATTTAATGATGGGCTTACACCCAACTAGTGTGAAGGAAAATTATAAAGAAGAATTGCAGTTGGTAAAAGAATGGTTGGAGAAGCGCAATTTTTATGCGGTAGGTGAAATAGGGATCGATTTGTATTGGGATACTTCTTTTTTACAACAACAGCAAGATGCCTTTAAGCTTCAAATTGAATGGGCGAAAGAAAAGGAATTGCCTATTGTAATTCATTGTCGCGATGCCTTCAATGAAATTTTTGAGGTGTTAGAAGAGGTCAAAGATGCACGCTTAAACGGAATTTTTCATTGCTTTACGGGTGATTTAAAACAAGCACATCAAGCAATCTCTTACAATATGAAACTGGGTATTGGAGGGGTAGTAACTTTTAAAAATGGTGGAATTAACAAATTTTTGAATGAAATTCCATTAGAACAGGTTGTTTTAGAGACAGATGCTCCTTATTTGGCACCAACGCCCTACCGTGGAAAGCGCAATGAAAGCAGTTATATTGTAAATGTATTGGATAAATTAGTAGATATTTATAACTTGACACCGCAAGAAATAGCAAGAATTACAACACAGAATTCAAAAGATGTTTTTAGAATTTGATAAAGTAGCATATTATAAAACACCCATCGGGACCGCTAGAATTGTGGGTGATGATGATGGGATTTCCTCTATTGTGGTAATTGATGGTACCCAAGAAACATCAGAAAATATTCCCGAATGCTTACAAGATTGTGTCACACAATTAGATGAATACTTTCATAAAGATCGAAAATCTTTTAATTTAAAGTTAAATCCGCAAGGCACTGAATTCCAAAAAACAGTTTGGGAAGAATTACAACAGATTCCCTATGCTAAAACAGAGACTTATCTCGCACAGTCAAAAAGAATGGGCGATGTAAAAGCTATTCGTGCAATTGCTGCAGCAAATGGTAAAAACCCTATTTGTATTGTGGTTCCTTGTCATAGGGTCATGGGCAGCGATGGTTCCTTAACGGGATATTCAGGTGGAATTTGGCGCAAGCGTTGGTTGTTAGAGCACGAAAACCCTCCAACACAACAATCATTATTTTAAGACAACTTCTTTGGGGTAAAAATTACGTTATTTACATTTTAAACTAATTTTACGATTAACTACGTTTGTAATTAAATGAAGCGCTGTACTATTTTAATTTTTATCTTATTGGGAATGGCTTCTCAGGCGCAAACTACGGCCAAAAACACAAGAATTAAGATATTAGAAGTTAGGAGTGACACGCTTAAAATAGATTCAGTAAGTATCAGTCCCTTTCATTTTAAACTCTATGATTCGTTAAAAACGCGGATCGACTCTACTAAGTACCAAATTAATTTTGCCAAAGCACAATTGATTCTCGACAAAGAACGCTATACAAGTGTTATTGTTGAATACCAAAGCTTACCTTCCTTTTTAACAAAATCCTATGCTGTTTTTAATAAGAATAGTATCGTTCCTAAAAAAACAGATCTTTCGAAGTTGTACAGTGCCAACACGAATAAAAGGGATCAATTTTTTAAGCCTTTTGACGGATTAAACACGAGTGGAAGTCTGTCAAGAGGTTTTACGGTTGGAAACAATCAAGATGCTGTATTGAATTCAAATTTAGATTTGCAAATTTCGGGGTTTTTGTCTGATAAAGTACAGCTAAGAGCTTCTATAACAGATACTAATATTCCGTTGCAAGATGGTGGTTATACCCAGCGATTGGATGAATTTGATCGTGTTTTTATAGAATTGCTGAGTGAAAATTGGAGCGTAAAAGCAGGAGATGTCAATTTAGAAAATCAATCGAGTAATTTTTTGAGATTCAATAAAAAAGTAGCAGGTATTGCTGTAGATGCTACTTTAAATCATAGTAATGGAGCAACGAAAGCTTTTGTTTCTGGGGCAGTGGTACGCGGGCAGTTTGCTAGAAATGAGTTTGTAGGCCAAGAAGCTAATCAAGGACCCTATAAAATTGCGGGTGCTAACTCAGAGGCGCTCTTATTAATTATTTCGGGTAGTGAGACTGTTTTTGTCAATGGTATCGCACTAAAACGTGGCGAGAATAATGATTATGTAATCGATTACAATACGGCTGAAATAACGTTTACTCCAACCTTTCCGGTAAATGCCAATATGCGTATTGCCGTTGAATACCAATTTTCTGAACGTAATTATACGCGTTTTGTTACTTATAATGGCGCGGATTATGCTTCGGAAAAATTCAATGTAGGCTTCAATTTTTACAGTGAGAATGATGCTAAGAATCAAACTTTACAACAAGAATTGTCAGATAGTCAACGAGCACTTTTAGCAACAGCTGGTGACGATCGTTCACAAATGGTGGTGCCATCTGCGCGTCCAGAAGCCTATACAGAAAATGCAATTTTGTATAAAAAAGAAATTGCTGATGGTATTGAAACCTTTGTGTTTTCTACTGATGCCAATGACGATTTATTTAATGTTCGTTTTAGTTATGTAGGAGTAAATCAAGGAAATTATAGGGTACAAACGACCATTGCTTCGGGGAGAATTTTTGAGTATGCCCCACCTGTTTCTGGAATGTTACAGGGTGATTACGAGCCTATCATACAGTTAATTGCACCAACCAAATTACAAATTGCCACGGTACATGCTAGTTACAATCCGTCGTTGAAAACGGCCATTAAAACGGAGCTAGCCTATAGTATAAATGATCAAAACCTATTTTCTTCATTGAATGATAGTGATAATAATGGTGTTGCCGGAAAATTAAATTGGGAACAAGTTTTATTAGATAAGGCTTGGAGTCTAAAAGGAGCAGCGGGGTTCGAATTTATAGATCAAAATTTTAAAACTATTGAACGTTTTAGAAATGTAGAATTTAATCGTGATTGGGATTTAGTTAACCCTTTGGGAAACCAACAATTTTTCAATTCCTCACTGCGCTATGCACATGAAAGCAAAGGGGGCATTCAGTATGCATTTGAACAGCTCCGTTTTAGTGAAAATTTTGAAGGAACGAGACACAATTTGTTTTCTGATTTAAAACTAAAGGGCACGCGCATTCTTGCTACGGGGAGTATGCTCACAAAAGAATCTCCGTTAAGTGATACCCAATTTTTACGCTGGTATTCTACCGTAAAACAACACTTTAAAAAGAACTGGTTAGGCGCCACTTTTAATACAGAACACAATGAACGAACTTCAAAAATCACTTCCGAATTAGATCCGTTAAGCCATAAATATATAGAATATGAGGCCTTTGCCGGTGTGGGTGATACCGCTAGCGTTTTTGTTGAAGTAGGCTATAATTATAGAACAACAGATAGTGTACAAGTAAACAGCTTTCAAAAAGTAAACAATACAAATACGTATTTTTTAAAGTCGAATTTGATACAACATAAAAATGCAAACTTGAGTTTGTATGCCAATTATAGAACGGTTAATAATCGTACTAGAGCTGATGAAGAAGCATTGAATACACGCATTCAATACCGACAACAGTTGTTTAATAATGGTATTTCCATGAATACGGTCTATGAAACAAATTCAGGAAGTTTACCACAGCAAGAGTTTAGTTATATAGAAGTAGAACCAGGGCAGGGGTTTTATGCTTGGTTTGATTATAATGACAACGGAATTCAAGAGTTGGATGAATTTGAGGTTTCACAGTTTCAAGACGAAGCCATTTATGTGCGTTTGGTGTTGCCTACAACAAAGTTTATTAAAACCCACCAAAATAAATTTAGTCAATCACTAACACTAAATCCAACGCAATGGCAATCAAAAAATGGATTCAAAAAAGTGCTCTCGCATTTTATCAATCAATCGTTTGTATTGATTGACAGCAAACAAGAACGTACGGGGGTTACGTTCAATATCAATCCCTTTAATTTAAACGATCAATTATTAGCGCTGAATTTTAGTTTAAAAAACAGCCTTTTTTTTAATCGTGGGCAACAACACTTTTCAAGTGCGTATACCTATTTGGATACACGAAATAAAACGGCATTTGCCGTAGGCACACAAGAGAATACCATCCAATCGCATCAACTCCAATTTATTCATAAGTTGGGAAAATTTTGGTTGCTAGATCTTACAGGAATTGTGTCGGAAAATACCAGTACTTCCGAGAGTTTTACCAGTAGAAATTTTAAACTAGACAATTATACATTTCATCCAATGGTATCTTATGTGTACAATACCAATTCACGTTTTGAAACTTTTTATATTTTAAAATCTAAGGAAAATAGAATAGGGGCAATGGAGTTTTTAAAAACGCATACGCTCGGGGCTAATTTTTTAATTGCTAATAAAGAAAAAGCATCGCTAACGGCTAATATCAATGTCATTTTCAATGAATTTGAAGGGAATCAAAATTCGCCGGTGGCATTTCAAATGCTGGAAGGATTACAGGCAGGTACGAATTATACATGGACCTTAAATCTGCAGAAAAAACTCACCTCGTATTTAGATATCAATTTAAATTATTTAGGAAGAAAATCGGAAACATCTAAAGCAATCCATACGGGAACATTGCAACTTCGGGCGAGTTTCTAATGTTAAAGTATTTTTTGTTAGTTGAATGGTCAATTACCTCTTCTTAAATTCACAGTAAATAGTTGCTTAGATTACCCGCTTATTTTTTGTTTTTTACTTTTAAATGAGATAAATTGCAACTATAAACTACTGTATGAAGCAATTAATTTATTTACTACTATTGAGCACTAGTATTTCTTGTATGGAGAGCCCAAAAGAATACAGTTCAGTGAATCCCGTGAATTGGGAAAAGAGAACTATAGACATCAGCCAAAAAGACTCTTTAGAATTTGGGCGTACGTATTTGTCTAGTTATTCACAAATTTACAGCATGTCAGAACATAGAACCCACAATTTAACAGCCATGGCTAGTTTGCGTAATACCAGTATGTCTGACACTATTTATGTGCTTAAAGCCACTTATCATGATACCGCGGGAAAATTGGTAAGAACTTATTTTGAGAAGCCAATTTACCTATTGCCATTAGAAACAGTAGAAATAATTATAGACGAAATAGATACCGAAGGTGGTACAGGTTCTAATTTTATATTCGATTGGAAAATTCCGAAATCGGCATCAGAGCCACTGTTTGAAGGTGTTATGAGTTCTACCATGGGGCAGCAAGGGCTTTCATTTACCACCCAAGGCAAACGAATAGAATAAAAAAGAGTAAACAATCCAAAATCACTATATTCATGTTAGATTTTAGGGTCTTAGAATAGGGAGAGTTTACTAGTTTGTCAATTCCCAAAGTTCTATGATTTCAGAAGTACGCCAGTGCTGATCGCGTTTTGTTTTGTCAGAAGCCTTTTTTACAGTTTTTTTATAACAGTTCTTTAGTTGAAACCTTCCGTTTTTGGCGAGTTCCATTTCAATAGGGTGTTCTTTTTTTACGCCGGTTATTTGTGCCAAATTAGAGAATAGAATTACGAGCTTTCCTTCGGGTAAGAGCCTTTTTTTTGCTGCAGCGAAAAAATCGGGAAATAGATTCTCATTGTAGTAAATAGCTTCATCTAAGTTTTCTAATTGATGTGGTGCTGGTAACCATGGTGGATTAAAAACAATCAATTCGGTTTGCTTTTCCCACTTCCCGAAAAGATGTCCGAAATCTAATTCGATCTTTCTAGATAATTTTGTATCGCCCATAAATTCGGTGAGGCCCACAATGGCATTCGGATTTGTATCTGTGCCGAAAACTTTCTGAAAACCGTATTTTATCATTTGAAATGCAAGTACACCGCTTCCAATTCCCACATCGATGGCCGTTTTTTTAGGTCCTTCATACCGTTTTAACCAATTGTCAAAAAGTTTTAAATGATCAAAACGCGTCGGAAAATAGGTGCCATAGTATGGATGTATTTTATTTCGCAATACAGGAATGGAAATTCCATTTTGATACCACTGCCAAGCGCTATTCAATCCTTGAACTTGAGGTAATGATAGAAAGAAATCACTTGTTTCTGGATACAATTTTTCTAACCAACCAATACTAGGCGCTTTTTTTACAGCCAATTGATGGTCTACAATTTCTATTAAAATAAGATTTGACAATTTAAAATATGCTGTACGATAGGCACGCTGTTCCTGAAACGAGCTGTTTGGTAGCTTTCCTTTGAGGTGCGTATGTAATTCCTTAAGAAGTAATAACCCATTGCTATAAAACGCTGTTATTAATACAGGTTTCCCAGCTTCTAATGCCTTAATAGTGGTTTTAATATCAGTAGCTCTATTGAATAAGGCTAAATTTTTTCCAGGCTCTATCGGAGCTGGCTTGTTTATAGTAATATTTGTACTCATGGTTTGGTTATGAATTGAAGCGAATTGTAGCGTCCTAACATTGGCAAAGATACTTTATTAAAACCCTTTATAAAGAGAATCCCAAAGTAATATCAATTCTGATGTAAAGCTGCAAATAGCAATTGTTTAAATTGAAAAACAAGTTAAGATTTGAGTTGGCAATGTTTGAATAAAAATAAATTACAACAGTAGAGATTTTTTAGTCCTCAATGTATGCGTTCAGAAAACTGATGAATTTTCTTAAGATTCAGTTTCCTTTTGCTAAATTCGTTCTAGTATAAACGGGAATGCCGAAAACCGACCAGCGTAGGCACTAAAATTCAACCCTAAATGAAAAAATCAATCAACCTCACTATTCCATTCATGTTAATCGTACTTTTTTGTATGACTTTTTCAATTCAAAGTTGCAAGCAAGTTGAAAAAGAAGTGGAGAAAGAAATTACTGTTACTTCTGAAAAACCAGAATATTTTCTCTTGCGTCCCGAAGTGGAAAAGGCCTATGGGTACGCCCATGCTGTTAAAATTGGAAATGCTATCAAAATTTCTGGAGCTGTTAGTATGGATGATGAGGGGAACCCAACAGCAGTAGGGGATTTGGCACAACAAATGAAAAATTGCTATGCTGATTTAGAAAAGATACTAAAGCATTACGGTGGTTCTTTTGATGATGTGGTGGTTGAAAATGTTTTTACTACCAATATGCCATTGTTTCTTGAAAACGCCGCGTATCGTAGTACCATCTATACCAACCATTTTCCAACAGGCTCTTGGCTTGGAGTAAAGGAGTTGGCAATTCCAGAATTTATGATCGAAATTGAACTAGAAGCTCATTTATCTGAATAATTAATAGAGCTATACTACATAATTTAACTTATTGATATTCATTAACCACAACTGTTGCTAACTATGGAGGTGTATATACTTTATATCGGATTTATTTTTGCAGCGTATTCAGTGATTGGGAATGACGTTATACAGACTTTGGGTACGTTTCTCACGTCGAATAGCAAAATACATTGGTCCGTTTTGTGGGCCTATGCGTCGGTTATCTTAACAGCAACCTTAGTGTATGGATGGTATTTTTATACGGGCGATGTTTCCTACCATCGATTGGATAAAATTCCACTTCCTGATACCTTAATGTGGTGGCATTTAATTGCACCAGTTGTCTTAATCATAATTACGCGTTTTGGAATACCCGTAAGTACCACATTTTTGATTCTGAGTATTTTTTCAAGTCAACAATTGATTGAAAAAATGATTCTTAAATCGGTTTATGGTTATGGACTTTCGGTTATTTCAGCCTTTTTACTGTATCTATTCATTGCCCAACGTTTTGAATCTAAAAAATCGTTAGACAAGTTAGATGCAACCAAACAAAAAAGGTTCTGGATAGCAGCGCAATGGGCGTCAACTGCATTTTTATGGTCGCAGTGGTTAATTCAAGATTTTGCAAATATCTTTGTTTTCCTACCTCGAAAATTATCAGGGATGGAGTTGTTTGGTGCGCTTCTAGTAATTTTGAGCATTATGGCTTATATTTTTAAACATCGAGGTGGTAAAATTCAGGAAATTGTAAATCAGAAAGTCAATACTAGAAACATTCGTTCTGCAACAATAATTGATTTGTGTTATGGACTTATACTCTTTTTATATGGGAATTTTAATTCCATACCCATGAGCACAACTTGGACCTTCATTGGTATTCTTGCAGGGCGTGAAATAGCCATCAATTACCTTTTGAATAAGAATAAATTAAAGAGTTCGTATAAACTCATCGCCAAAGATTTTGCCAAAGTAAATATTGGACTTGCGGTAAGCATTTTTGTGGTGTATTTAATTCAATTAATTAAAACTTTCTAAAAGAAATTAAGATACTTGAATCAGTACGATTATCTTGTAATATAGAAACAGTTAAAACAATCAAGTCACACATGAAAACACAGTTAAAATTATGGGTTTCTATTTTAGTGATGATTGCTATCACGAATTTAGTTATTGCACAAGATGCTACAAAAGCGCATAAGGATTCATTAGATATGATAGTCACTAAATATTTCGATTTAAACCTAAAAATATTTCAGTCGACTGCTACAAAGGACGATATTGATAAAACGTTTGAACTTTTTACTGATGACTTTACATATGTTCATCCAAAATATGGTGGTATTTATTCACGAGAAGAATTATATAGTGGGTATATCAATAATCAAAAGAATGAAGGGTATAATGGAATCGTCACCGATATAAAAATAGGAAACAAAATTATTGGATTGAATGCTGTCGTTGTAGAAAAAAGATATGTAGAAAAGAAAGACGGTGTCATTAAAGATGGGGATCCAGAAATGACCCTTTTTGAGTTTAAAGATGGAAAAATTTTTCGCATTTTTGAATATTGGTAGCATCTTAAAGCAATAGCAAAAACGGTAAATCAATAGTATTAAATTAAATGAATCAACTAAGAACTATTTACTAAAGTTAAAAAAAGGAAACAGTCAACATATTTTGTACCTGCTATTTCTTAGTTGTTTTATTTTTTTCAATTCGTGTAAGCAAAATGAAAATACTTCAGAAAGTGAAATAATAAATAAGGTCAATGCTGTTCAAAAACAACTCATGGTACAAGGTAATCTTAGCGAACAAGAAAGACAGGCTATTTTAAGTTTATCTAGCCTTGTTTCAAGTGCTGACGACTTTACTAGTTCCCTAGATTTAAAAGAAGTAATTGAATTTGAACATGTAAAAAACGCACCTGTTTATCCAGGTTGCGAATGACTTTATGCTGAGGAATCAAAACAATGTTTTATGCAGCAAATTAATGAATTTGTAGCAACACATTTTAATGCTTATATTGCTAAAGATCTGGAAATTACAGAAAAACAAAATGTCGAAGCCTTTTTTAAAATAGGAACAAATGGAAAAATATCTAATCTTAAAGTGAGAGACGCAAATGTTGCTATTCAGGCCGAAGTAATCCGAGTACTAAAGAAGTTAACTGCCATGAAACCAGCTACTCAAAATGGAGAAGTTGTTGCGGTTATGTATACTACTTCAATAATTTATGGAGGTTAATAATACAATGAATGCATTATAACAACTCCCTTCGTCATACAGATAAAATGAATTTAGTAGACCACTCAAACCAATAAAAATAGAAATCAAGAATAAACCTTAATTCAACTCATATAACTAACAAAACCCTACAAAATGAAAACCCTTATTTTATGTCTAATTTTAAGTTTACCAATAAATACTCTTGCTCAAAAGTATAGTAAAAGTGATCAACTTGTTTCAGCGAATCATTGGCTTGACTATTATTTTAAATCAAATTATTCGAATTTACAATTAGACCCTTATAGCCACAAAATTAGTATTACAACTACCCTTAATGGATTTAAACAATATGTCGATAATATCTATTTAGATATCACAGATAATGGGAGTTCATGGAATGGAATGATTAATTTAAAGAAGGCAGTATGGAAATCGTATGAAGATTATTCCTCTGAAGATAAATCAATGACATTTAATTCAAATGGTTTTATGACCAGTTATGCAATTATCTCATATGACGAAACGGGAACTGCCTTTAAATATGAAGGAAATAACTATTCCGATAAACAAATCTACGGATCCAAAAGGGTATTTGAAGGAACTACCCAGTTAGAAGAACCGTATTATATGCTTATAAAAACATCAAATTTTACGTCAAACAAAAAATATTATATAGAATATAATTACAATGAAAAAACCTATAAAATAGCAGATGACAAGGGTATTCCCGTTCAAGAATTAGCTTTAGTTGACAGACAACCCAATGGTAATTTTGATTATAGTTTATTTGGTGTTAGAGAAGTTGGTACTTATAAAAAGGGATTGTTTGATGGAAACTATACCAAGTATAACAAAGAAGGAATTCGTATAAGCGAGGGAAGGTATAAGAATGGTGATAAAGTGGGTGAATGGAAAGAATTTTCAGATGATTTTGAGTTATATGATATGATTGATGATGTTTGCTATGATTATGAATTGGATTTTATCGATATACTTGACAATGAAAATCACTTCAATAAGTTCAGTTATGATAATGAGGAATATATTATTGGGCAAGTTGAAATGACATATGCCACAGGAGAAAATTTGGGTTATTATAATTTTTCTGAAGATGACGATGTAGTCTATGGAAACTTTGAGTTATTCTATAAAAATGGAAAAACCTTTGCTAAAGGCAAGTATAATAGAAATGGTGAATTAAAAAGCCTCAGTATTTTTAAAAGTACTGGGACAGCTATAAAAATTGATGAGTCAAAATATTTAGATGACTAGTAGTTGTGTCAAAAAGGGGCTTATGTAGTTTCTTTTTGATGGTACTTCAATTGCTTTCTGCTAAATTTGCTAGAGAAAAAACAGCAATGGACATAAATTATCGATTAAATACAAAGAAGTTAAAGTACTCCTATAAACTTATCGCCAAAGATTTTGCCAAAGTAAATATTGGACTTGCGGTAAGCATTTTTGTGGTGTATTTAATTCAATTAATTAAAACCCTTTAGAAGTGACAATTTAAATAGCTATTCATTTTATGTAACATAGGGTATAGTAGGAGCGACACATAAGGTATAAACAAAAAAATAGCGACTATGTATTCAAATAAAAAAGTGGGAAGAATTGCGGGCGTATTGTTTCTATTAATTTTCATTATAGGTGTAATAGTCTATCAAGTTTTACAAGGCCCTGTACTTTTTTCAGACGATTATCTGAGCGCAACGGCTGCAAACAGGCAGAAAATAGTGCTTTCTATCTTACTCTTGCTTTTTAACGGTACACTATCCGTAATCATTGCAACGATGCTATTTCCTATTTTTAAGAAATACAGCACCACGTTGGCATTACTCTATGTTGCCTTTAGTATTCTAAGTTTCGTGGCTGTCGCAATCGATAATTCTAGTGTAATCGCCCTGTTGGAATTAAGTCGAGCGTATGTAGCTAACAACACAGACAGTTTAATGTCCTTAGGTACTGTTTATTATGAAAAGCATTGGTGGACACACTACTTGAGTTTACTTACGTCCTGCTTGCCCTTGTTTATTTTGTACTATACATTGTATCGAACTAAATTAATTCCGAAAATCATCTCAGGTGTTGGGATCATCGCTGTACTTTTAATGTTTATTGAATTATTATTATCAATTTTGGGTCATGGCATTAGTATGAATATGATGATTCCAATAGGGTTAATCGAGCTAATCTTTCCCATTTGGTTACTTTTTAAAGGGTTGAATGCCTCAATAGAGAAAATTTAAATGAACGAACTGTAGTTCTCAATTCACATATCATGAATGTGCATTTTTCAAATACGTTCTGTAACAATTGTTGAGTTAAAACGTCTTTCAGGTGCTCTTCAGATAAGAATAAAACATGGATTTAAAGCATTTAAAAAGAATGTTCAAGAAGCCAATAATCAAAAAATATTGAGCATGAAAAAAGCAGTATTGGCTTTACTCATTGGGATATTATTTGTGAGTTGCAAACATAAACCAACCGAAAGCACGAGAAACAGTATTAATATTGACCATGGTATTTTAGTTGAAAACACCACAATAATTTCAACAAACACCAACGGTGTGATTGAAAAATTTGTCGGTTACGTCTTAACTGACAATGACAATATTGTTTACGTTGGCGTCGATAAGCCAAATTTGACAGGGCAATATAAAGTCATAGATGGTCATGGGAAATTCACAATTCCTGGGTTGATAGATAGTCATGTTCATTTAGCAAATATGGCTGGAATGACTTCGAACCATCAAAAAAAATATCCCACATTGGTTCAAGAGTACTATGCTCAATTGCCCAAAAGTTTTCTGTACTATGGATATACCACCCTTATCGATGTTAATAATTACGCACCTAATGTTATAAACGACCTATTAAATGCCCCAATTAGACCCGATATTTTCACCTGTGGCAATCAGGTTCAAATAATGAATGATTTTATGATGGAAATGGAACAATATACGGTAGAAGATCGATTGAAATCTCCTTTTTTATATGATAAATACAATAAAAACATACACATCCCTGAGACCGTAGATTTAGAGGCTCATACTCCAAAATCAATATTGGCTGCAATCAAAAGAGACGAAGGCCTATGTGTAAAGACTTTATATGAAGATATCTCTTCTGGTTTTCCTCAAAGTTGGGAATTACCAAGCCTAGAATTACTAAATGATTTAGTTAAAGCAGCACACCAAGAAGGAATGCCTGTAATTATGCATGCACCATCTTACAATGGGCAGCGGTTTGCATTAGAAGCGGGTGTAGACATCATTGCGCATACCATGTGGAACTGGTACGACACTCCTGAGCAATTCTTAGACCTTAAATTTACACAAGATCATAAAAATTTGCTTTTAAAGATTGCCAATAGTGGGGTAGGGTATCAACCAACCTTTCGAGCAATTTATGGGGAAGTTGATTTGTTAGAAGGTCAATTTTATAATGATAGTACCTTAGAAAAGATATTTCCAAAATCATATTTGGCTTGGCTAAAAACAGAAGAAGGAAATTGGGGAAAGGAAAAAATAGTGCAACGCGGAAAGCTAGTGAAGGCCATTAATCCAACTCTCTACAAGAGCATTCGTTCAAATTTCAATAGTGATGAAGAAATGTTTAAAGGCATTCAGAAAATGTTAAAAACAAGGATGAATCAAGTAATAAAATTACTTGCTGACAACCACGCTAAGCTATTGTTAGCCACCGATAATGGCGCTATGAATATGGCTACCCATCCGCCAGGATTTAATGGATATTTAGAAATGAACCACTGGTTTCAAGCGGGGGTTTCTTTAGAACAAATATTTCTTGCTGCTACAGTTAACAATGCTAAAGCTTTCCGTATTAATAGTCAATACGGTACCATTACGGCAGGAAAAATTGCAAATATCTTGATTTTAAACAAAGACCCTTTGAATGACATTTCAGCTTATGAGGCTATTCATATGGTCATTGTACATGGCCAAGAGTATGAAAGAAAAATGCTTTCAGCAAATCAGATACCTGACTCACACATGAATTAAAACAAAATCAAATGAAACAAACCCTTATTTTCTTTGTAGTAATTGGACTATTTTCTTGTATGCCGAATCCCAAAATCAATAAGGGAGAAAAGGTGGGGATTTATAGTGGTATGATTTCGTATGGAAATTTTTCTGACAACATACGCTTAGAAATCGAAAAAGACTCACTCAATTTTAAGGTGTTCTTTACAAGTTTAGCACAAAATGCCAACCGAATTCCATTACGAAATATTGAAGTAAACGGTGATTCTATAAATTTTAAGTTACAAAGCGATTTTTACACCTATACGTTCAATAACAAATGGGTTGATAATAACAGCAAACTTCAAGGAGCTCTTTCTGTTGATACCATAAAAGTTCACTATGCGTTGGAAAGGGAGCTTTTAGTAGACAGTAATACTCCAAAAAGTGAAGAGGTTCATTTCGTGTCTAACGGATTTAATATTCATGGAACGATTTGGTATCCGAATACCAAAGGGAGTCAAGCCTTGATATTGGTAAGTTCTTCCGGAAATGCAGACCGAAGCGCCTCTCGTGCAGAAGCCATACTTTTTGCACAACGGGGGTTTACAACATTCCATTATGACAAAAGAGGAACTGGTAATTCTGAAGGGAATTGGGAGCATGCAACAATCGAAGAACTCGCAGCCGATGATGTTGAGGCGATAAAATATTTTACGCATAAAACAGGAATCTCTCTTAATTCAACTGGAATAAAAGGAAGTAGTCAAGGCGCTGCAAAAATACCCTATATTTTAAACAAATTAGAGCATTTGAAATATGGAATTGCCGTAAGTTGCCCAGGGGTTTCTTTACTAGAAAGTGATTTGAACTATTGGACTAATAGAAATGCAAAAACATTTGGAAATGAAATAGAAAATGCCAAAGCATTACAGCGTACGGTTTTTGAGTTTATAGCTGGGGTCCGCTCAAGATCAACATTAGAGGATGCCCTTGATGCAGCAAAATCAAAATCGTGGTTTTCCAATATCTGGGTGCCAAATTTAGATGAAGTTCAAATCGATAAGAAACTAGTATACAGTCCGATTCCATTTTTTGAAACGACCAAGAAACCCATCCTCATCGTACAAGGAACCTTAGATGAAATAATACCTATTAACAGTCATGAACTCATTATGAATGCCTTGACGAAAGCGGCGAATACCAAGGCTGAATCCTTGTTGTTAGAAGGAGCCTCGCATTCGATGTACTATGTAGGGAAAAGTGATTTTCCGTATTGGTCAAAATTGCACCCTGATTATCTAAAAACGATTGAAGATTGGATACATACTATTCAATGATAACAAAATGAAAAGTATAAATAATAATGCACCTGTAAAGAGTAGTAGCAAGAGTAAAAGGGGATTTCTCCCCCCTTTTTATGTATACTAATTTTTGGCTGTACTCAAGTTGCCTTCTGATAATTTTGCCAATGAAAAGGCAGCAATGGCCATTACAAGATCTCTAACAGCTACATCTACAAAGCTCCAACTAATGAGTAATGTTAAAGCAATGACCACCAACCAAGCTGAAACCACATAGGCACCAATTGTTGTTTTTGTGAGTACAAGAATACCAGCAACAATTTCGGTAACTCCAACTAGCATCATAAAGGTAGCAGCGTCAAAAGGAAGCATTCCTGCAAGTCCGTCAGAAATATAGTGACTCCAATCGGTTAAAATATTCGTGAATTTGTCTAAACCTGCAACGATCGGCACCAAGCCAAAAGTGTATTTTAAGAGGTTTTTTACTAATTGTACGTTCGCATCCATAATTTTACTTTTTAATTATTTTTAAATTTGTTACATCCTTTTGATACTAGATTTTAAAAAAGGATACAAAATTTGTATCTTTTTTGATGTTCCGCTATCTAAAGTAAAAGTGTTAGCAAGATGAAAGCGATTCACATTAATGATTACAACAATCACAAAATAAAAGAAGCAGAGGTGATCACCCGTATTTTGGGAGGAGAGAAGGAGCTCTATGAAATTTTAGTGCGACGAAACAATCAAAAACTGTATCGCATCGTTCGTACTTATTTGAAAGATACGGCAGCAATTGAAGATATAATGCAAAATAGTTACCTCAAAGCATTTACCAAATTATATCAATTTAAACTAGAATCTTCCTTTGCTACTTGGCTCATTCGCATTGCAATTAATGAATCACTGGCGTATTTAAAAGAAAAAGGAAAGTGGGTTCATTTAAATGATCAATCCATAAATATAAAGAGCAAGTGTATTTTAGAAATTCCTGATCCAAAACAATTAAATCCGCAGGAAAAAATGATTCAAAAGGAAGCAAAACAATTGTTAGAAAATGCAATTGACTGTTTAGATATAAAATACAAAACGGTCTATATCATGCGAGAGGTAGAAGAAATGAGCCTAAAAGAAATTGCACTCGCTTTAGAATTAAGCGTCGCCAATGTAAAAATACGGTTGCACCGTTCAAAAGAGATGCTCAAAGAAAAATTGTATGAAGTGGCAAATGACAAAAATGTGTTTGAGTTTGGTTTTAGTAAATGCGACAGATTAACTGAAAATGTAATGAAATTGATATATTAAGGGTAGCGAACACCCTTTGTGCTGCTTTAAGTTCCATTAGAAATAAAAAAACTATCTCAGCCAGAATTTCAATTAGCTTTTATTTCAATAAAAAATCTCCAGTAAATTGCTGCTGTTGCTTTTCGGGAAGTGTATGAAAGCCCACTGCTTGTACGTCCCTTAAGAGTCGTTCAAGTTCCATTATTCGGTAAAAACTTTGTCCGCCTACCGTTTCCATGGCTTTATTAACGGTTTCCTTACATGCTTTAGCAACCAAGGTCTTTCTAGCCAATATTTCGACACCGATACGCTCTTCAGGCTGAAAATTTAAATTGTTGGCTATTTCAATCATGTCGTTATGTAGCACCTGGGCCGATGTAAGGCTATTGTACATTTCCCCCAATAGAAAAGGAATATGTTGTGGTCTCGTTTTTTTTACTCTTGACTTTTCTAGCGTAATCTTCATGGCTTTTTCAGCAATCCCTACATAAGGAGCCACAATTAAAGGTAATGCTACGGTGAGTACCACATTCCAAAACATAGGAAATTCGCCTTTTACTCTGTTCATTACTATGGCGTCTTCCGGAATAAATACTTCATTGAGAATAACGGTCTGTGAACCTGTACCGCGCATTCCTAAGGTGTGCCAATCATCTAATAGTAAAACACCATTGGCGTTCATAGGCAGGGTGAAGTGCAGTACTTGCCACCCTTTTTCTGGATGATTATAAGGGACGCTGGTCACCAAAACATCTCCCATAGCAGACTGACTGGCAAATTGTTTTTTTGCAGTCGCCAAATAACCGCCTTCCGTTTTTTTCATGTTTCCATTAGAATCCAACCAGTCACGTGCTCCTGTACTAATCAATACCAGGTTTTTCTGGACCACTTCTTTTAAAAAGTCCGCACCTGTGCCTTGATGTATGTATTTATAGATATTCGCTGCAAGAAGGTGCTGGTGCATAGAAAGTGCCAAGGCCGTAGAAGGACAATAATGTGCAATTTTTACCAATATGGCACACATTTCTTTATAGGTAATTCCTCCACCACCCAATGCTTTTGGAATCATGGCTGTGAGATAGCCATTCGCTTTCAATAACGCATAATTGTCAGCTACAAAAGTATCTGTCTGGTCATGAGCAATTCCATTTGCTGCTAGTTGTTCGCCGAGTTGATCTATTCCATTCAACCATTTATTTGATGCCGTTTTAGTTGGCTTATTTTTATGAATATCCATAATCCGGTTTGGAGCTTTTTTTAAATGAATGCCATTAAACAGCCAGTTGTGCTTTTTGAAATTTTAAAGGAGTAATGCCATTTTCAGTCTTGAATACACGTGTAAAATGTGCAGGACTTTCAAAACCACAATCAAAAGCCACTTCGTATATTTTCTGATTGGTATTTTCTAATAATCGTTTAGCATGAAGCAGTCTTTTCTTCGTAAGCCATTTCCCTGGAGGTGTTCCATAGGCACTATAAAAGTCGCGATTAAAGGTACTTAAGCTACGATGCGTTAGTCTAGCAAACTCTTCCAGCGACAAATTATAGATAAAATTAGACTCCATTATATTTTTGATGGATGGTTTCACATCTTGTGCGATATCCTTAAAGTGACTCCCAATTTCAGGATTGTGAGGAAGGGATAAAATATTGACCAATAATTCCTGAAACTTAATTTCCATTAAGTATTTTGAAGGCTTTTCTTGATTAAAAAAATAGTCCAACATAGAAGTAAAATAGGTAGTTAAAGTTCTATCCATTTTTAGCGGAATTACACTATCACTTGGAAGGTTATTTTTTTGGTGAATTCCTATTTCTGGCTTTTGTGAAATAAAATCGCGAATGTAGGTATCGGGAATAAAGATGACCATGGCGCAAAAATCGGAATCAAAAAATTTGTGGATAATATTAGCTCCTTTTTTTACAAAAAGCACCTCCTTCGCATGAACCATATAGCTGTGCTCTAAGGTTCGCCATTTCTTTTTACCTTCTAGTACATAAATAAAATAATTGAGATGTGACCATGCGGTGAATATCGATTTTTCTTCCATGCATCGATACTCTGAAAACATAAGCGACGACACTTCAATTTTTTTAAATGTAGGATTGTTTTGTGCTATGTCGTAACCGTTGCCCATTGTTTTCGAGTATTATAATGCATTAAAAATACAATTTTTTAGAAGAACCAGCTTCCCGCTCATTTTACATGTAATTTTCTACTCTATTTTTGCAGGCTTTAAAATCAAGTCATTATCAGTTGCTAGTTTTGCAAATTCTTCTGGACTTAAGGTAGTGGCTTTCTTCCCAGGTTCTGTGCCCACTTCTTTAAAGAAATGCAATAAGCCATGTTTGGCATTTGGAATCGTGGCAAATACCAATTTTAGAGGTTCATTTCCTGCATTTTTAAATGAATGCCATTCTCCTGGCGCCGTATACCATACAACCCCTTCTTTAACAGGTGTTTCTATACGTTCATTGTTCTCATAACTGATAACAATCCCTTTTCCAGAAAGAAAATAGGCAATCTCTTCGGTTTTATTATGCTTGTGTTCTGGTAGGGCACCACCCACACCTAACTCATATTTTGCAAACCCTGAAGAAGCATCCGGGTGGCTTTCAGCATCCATATAAATTTGAAGTAAACCGCCCGAACCCAATTTATCGATGCTTTCCGGAAAAACCCAAAATTGTTGGGCATCTTCAGGGGTTATGATTCTTTGATCAGCATCTGGTTCTGGTGCGTCATCATGACTGTGTGGGTGGGGTTCGGCTTCTTTTTCATCAGAAGAAAGTTTAGCGACAATTTCATCTGTTTTTTTAGGTTTATTTTCTTTTTCAGCACACCCTTGAATACTAATGAATGTTATGAATATAGCAGCTAGTGCCATTATTTTATTGGTTGTTTTATTTTTAATCATGGTTGAAATTTTTATGAGGTTAACTAGATTTCGTATTGTTCCAAACAAAACTAGAAAGAATATCTGTATTTTAACTGACTAAGCCTTTCAAATAATTGACTGAGTGTGTCAAAATTAACTATTTGGAAGAAATTAAAAGAGAAACCCCTTTTATATTCTCGTTATTTTTTAAGAACTTCGTAAGCAGTACTTTATAAGAATAGCTGTTTAAGGCTAATAAATACAATCGTATATATATTGGCTTATAAGCGTTAATTTTAGAATCACTAAACCAACCAAACAATCAAAGAATTTAATTACCATGAAAAAACATTTATTTATAACAATCCTGCTCTTAGTTGTTATTGTTCCGTTCAGTTATAGTCAAGTAAAATCGAACTTAGAACTTATAGACATATTTAATATGGAATATGTATCTGATCCACAAATTTCTCCTGATGGATCCAGAATTATCTATGTTCGAAATTTCAAAGATATAATGACCGATAAGAACTTATCAAATCTATGGATAGTGAATTTTGACGGTTCTAATAATAGACCACTAACCACCGGAAATAACAATGATTATTATCCCAGATGGTCTCATGACGGTGAAAAATTGATTTTCAAATCAAATATGGCTGATGAAAAAATGAAGCTTTATATGATGTGGTTAGACACTAAAGAATCTGTCGCGCTCACAAATACCACTTCAGTGCCTGCAGAGGTGTCCTGGTCAAATGATGATAAGACATTGGCATTTAACATGTTTGTGCCTATTCAACATAAATCACTAGTAAAAATGCCCGCGAAGCCTGAAGGAGCCAAATGGAATTCTCCCCCTATTTATATTGATGACATCAACTATCGGGGCGATGGGCAAGGCTATTTAAAAAGTGGCAATATGCAATTATTCACCTTGCCAATAGAAGGAGGCACACCACGACAATTGACCTTTACAGATTTTGACCATGGCGGACCGATTTGGTCAAAAAATAATCAGCTGCTGTACTTCAGCGCTAATTTTCATAAGGCAGAAGAAATGGAGCCTCAAGACAGTGAGATATATCAGTTAACTATAAATGTTGGAACTATTAAACCATTAACCTCACGGTATGGGCCAGATCAAAGTCCGGTTTTATCTAAAAACGGAACTAAAATTGCTTACTTGGGATTTGACGACAAGTACCAGGGTTATCAATTGACTGATCTTTATATAATGAATGCGGATGGTACCAATTCTAAAGTAATCTCAAAAGATTTTGACCGAAATATTGGTACTATTAATTGGAGTAATGATGGCAAGGGGATTTACTTTCAGTATGATGATAAAGGAGATACCAAGCTGGCTTACATGACCTTAGCCGGAAAAGTAACGGTAATTACTGAAAATTTAGGTGGACTCTCACTTGGTAGACCTTATAATGCCGCCAGTTATACCGTATCCAATACTGGTAAATTTGCCTATAGCCTTGGCGGAACAGATCATCCAGCAGACCTCGGTGTGTCAGACTCCAAATCTACGAAGCGCTTAACCGCACTTAATGATGACCTGTTTGCCTTTAGGAATTTAGGGAATGTCGAAGAACTGTGGTGGGAATCTTCATTTGACCAGCGTAAAATACAAGGGTGGATAGTGACGCCTCCAAATTTTGATGCCAGTAAAAAGTATCCAATGATTTTGGAAATTCACGGAGGGCCTTTTGCAAGTTATGGCTCTGTTTATTCGGCCGAAATACAGGCATTTGCCGCAGCAGGTTATGTGGTGCTTTATGCGAACCCAAGAGGGAGTACAAGTTACGGCGAGGAGTTTGGAAATTTGATCCATCATGATTATCCAAATCATGACTATGACGATCTGATGTCTGGTGTAGATGCAGTCATCGAAAAAGGATATATTGATGATAAAAACTTGTTTGTCACAGGAGGAAGTGGAGGAGGAACGCTTACTGCTTGGATAGTAGGAAAAACCAACCGATTTAAAGCTGCAGTGGTGGCCAAACCGGTTATAAATTGGTATAGCTTCGTGTTATACGCTGATGGAGCTCAATTCTTTTCTAAATATTGGTTTGGCAAAAAGCCTTGGGAAGATCCGGAGAGCTACTTTAAACGCTCACCATTGTCGTATGTAAGTAATATAACCACACCAACAATGCTGTTAACAGGTGAACAGGATTTTAGAACACCGATAGCAGAAACCGAACAGTTTTATACTGCATTGAAGTTAGAAAATGTTGAAACGGCCATGGTTAGAATACCAGGTGCTTCACATGGAATAGCCAACAGGCCAAGTAACTTAGTGGCCAAAATAGCCAGTATATTGGCTTGGTTTGAAAAGTATAAAGACCAAGAGTAATCCGTTTCTATTGGAATATAAAACTGAAATAGGGAACAAAATAATTGCTCAAGGCAATACTTTACTAACTTAAAAAATACATCATAAAAATAATGTTTAGACAGCTAATCATAATTTTGTTTCTTTTTTTCTCCATGCATTCCAGTTGGTCTCAACAGGATCTCAAAAAATATGAAGGCAATTGGATTGGAACACTACCGAACGTTCATAGTTTTAATTTTAATATTACGCTAGCGGAGTTAAAGTCTGGTGCTTATAATCTTATCATTTCTAATGGTAAAACTTCCATAGACAAAAAAATAATGTCGGTTGGTGATCAGCGTATGAAGTTTGCTATTGATGAACAGACACATCTTGAACTTGATGTTACCAATGGAGGAGCTGAAATGAATGGGTTTATAAAGTCTGGTGTTTTAATGTACCATATCAATCTAAAAAAGATTCGAACAAACGTATATCAAGGAAGTTGGAATCCGTTAATGATAGATAGTTTACAATCGCAATCCATTTACTTGAGCTTTGAAAATTACGACGATGGTAGTTTTGCAGTGTACCCATTTTTTGGAGATCAACGGTTTTCAGGGACGTGGGCAGGTGGTTTTGTAAAAGTTAAGGATGTGATTTCATTTAGAGATGTTAAAACCGGATTTAAGTTTAAAGCAACCCTATTAACGAATAAAATTCAGTTAGAAATTATTTTTTATGAGACAACAATTGCAGTTGCCAATTTAGTACCCTCTACTATTGATTTAAACGCAATTGGAATTGAGACGCCTCAAAATCAAAGCATAACGAAACCCATAGCATTAAATGATGGATGGGTTACAACAAGCCTAAAAGAGTTTGAAATCAACCCAGAACCTTTGGCAAGACTGATAGATAGTATCAACAATAAATCATTAGTAAATACCCATAGTGTGCTTATTTCTAAAAAAGGGACACTCGTATTTGAGACCTACTTTGATGGATATAAGAATGCTATTCCACACGATCAACGTTCTGCGGCTAAGAGTATTTCTTCAGCTATTGTAGGCATTGCTATTGATGATAGAATTATAATGAGCACAAACCAACGAGCTTATGATTTGTTACCGATGGATTATCAGAAAACGCAGGATACTCTAAAAGAGAAAATAAGCATCAAAAATTTATTAACGATGAGTTCTGGATTGGATGCCATAGATTTCGGAATAGAAAGCAACTCTGTAGCTTCTGAAAACAACTATCAGAATGCTGATAATTGGCTTAAAACAGTGGTACAGGCACCTATGATAAATGAACCTGGAACACAGGCAAATTATGGTTCAGCGAATCCGTTTTTGCTTGGTGTTATTTTGGATAATGCGTTAAGTATTCCATTAGAGTTCTATTTGAATAAAAAACTCTTTGCTCCGTTGGGTATTACAAACTATATTATTCAAACAGATGATACTACAATGAGGCCATATTTAGGGGGTGGCATGTATCTTACATCAAGAGATATGTTGAAATTCGGACTATTATATTTGAATAAAGGGACTTGGGAGGGGCAACAAATTATTTCAAAAAAATATGTTGAAGATTCATTTAAGAAATACCTTGTATTAGAAAATACGAATGACAAAAATGAATACGGTTACTTATGGTGGCATAAAACCTATGATGTTAAAGGTAAGCATATTGAATCTGTCGAAGCAAGAGGTTCAGGAGGACAATATCTATTTGTTATTCCAGAATTAGAATTAGTTGTAGTCATCACTTCTGGAAATTATAGAAATGGAAAGTTTCAACAGCCAGAAAAAATAATTTCAGAATATATACTTCCAGCTATCTTAAATTAAAAAAACGCACAAAAGAATGTATAATGCATTGTATTGACAGTACTAGATTTCATGAAAAGGACAATCTAAAACGGCACTATCTAGACACCATAAAAAAGGGGAAAAACCCCTTTTTTATTCTCAACATTTATTAAGACCTTCGTAAGCATCGCTTTGTAAAACTAAGAGTATATAAAATATTACACAAATTAGTAACCTAACCTAATACCCACTCCTCATTATGAAACTAAAAACGAGTATTGCCTTATTCTTTTTAATTGCATTTTCAGCTAACAGCTATTCACAACTAACCAGTGAGGAAATTACCTTATCTAAAATTAGAAATGAAGGATTTAACAATTCTGAAGTGATGGATCTGTTAAGTCAGTTTACCGATATTTATGGGCAGCGGCTTACAGGAACACGAAGCTATTATAAGGCGGCCAATTGGATTTCTGATGCCATGAAAAATGTTGGACTTCAAAATGTACACTTTGAAAATTATTGCACTGATTGTCGCGGTTGGGATATCAACACTTTTAAAGTGGAGATGACTGCTCCAAATTATATGAATATTTCGGCCTATCCGTTGGCGATGTCTAAAAGTACCGAAGGAATTGTTTCTGGACCCATTATAAGTGTTGAAAATTTTGCTGATATGAATACCCTGCGAAGTGAATTTTCAGGTAAGTTGAAAGGAAAAATAGTCCTTTTAGGAAAAGAACCCAGAAGAAAATCACTACAAGACACCATTGAATTTAGATATTCAAAAGCGCAATTGAAGACGATGAACCAGCAGTTAACCGCTCAAGTGAAAGTAACACCATTGCCAGAACTCTTTGAACAATGGAAAACAGAAGATGTTTCAGATCAAGCATTCCTTAAGTTTGTAGAAGCAGAAGGTGCCTTAGCTGTATTGACTACACGGCCGATGTATTTAGGTGTTTTACATCCCCAAGGAACCTATTATTTTAGAGATGGCGATCTCAAGCCCTTGCCGTATTTTACCATAATGCCTGAACATTTTGGGAGGTTGTATCGTATGACAAAATTAAATTCCACACCAACTATACGTCTTAATTTGGAAACCGAATTTTATATGGAACCCGAAAACAATGTCAATATTATTGGCGAAATTACGGGTACTGATGCCAAATTAAAGTCAGAAAGTATCCTGATAGGGGCGCATTTCGATTCGTGGCATTCGGCCACAGGAGCTACGGATAATGGTGCAAATAGCGTTGTTTTAGTAGAAGCATTGCGTATCCTTAAAAAGATTGGCTATCAACCTAAAAGAACCATTAAAATGGGGCTTTGGGGAGGTGAGGAGCAGGCCTTTTTAGGATCGGCTGCCTATGCCAAAAAACACTTTGGCGCTTTAAATGAAAAGCCAAATAAAGACTCCCAAAAAGTTTCTGCCTATCTCAATTTAGACAATGGAGCAGGGGTCATACGAGGGGTTTATCTGCAACAAAATGAATTTGCCAGACCCGTTTTTGAAAAAGTATTTAAGTCGATTTCTAATTTGACTTCTGGAGCCATAACAACTGAAAATACCCTTTCTACCGATCACGAAACTTTTGATTACTACAACATCCCTTCATTTCAATTTATACAAGATGAACTGGCGTATGGAACAGCAACGCACCATACAGAACTTGACTTTTTAGAATATGTTCATGAAAATGACTTGATGAAAAATGCGGTGATTTTAGCATGGACCATCTATACGATCGATTCGATGGATGGGAAAGTGCCAAGGAAGGAAAAATAAGCACTAGTAATAGGGTGGAGGTTCTAAAAAATGAATAGAATAGTTGAAAGTCAACAATAATGAGAATATAAAAGGGTTTCCTCTTTTTTGATTCTCTTTTATTTTTAAGAACCTCGTAATAAGTGTGTTATAGTACTGGCTATAGGTGTACTAATTACAGTTGTGGGTTTGTACTATTGTGGAACCCAATTCGAATTCAGATTTTTAGTTTTGTGTATATTTGAAAAGTTAGCCGTTATTACAAAAACAACTACTGAAGGAACTAAAAAAATGAAGACGTTACTCTATTTAACAGACCTCTATTATAAGGCAAAAGGGCGCAACTATTATGAGGAAGATTTGTACATCACCTCCCAACTAAAAAAGCATTTCAAGATTCTTATAGCACATCCGCATCAAGCAATACCTTTTCTTGAAACTGCAGACTTGGTAATTTTTAGAAATACGGGTTCGGTCATTGGTTATCAAGACTATTTTCAAAAATTCATTCAAGAAGTTAAAACGAAAAATAGGGTAACATTTAATTCATTTGATGGTAAAGCCGATATCCTTGGGAAACAGTATTTAATAGATTTAACCAATCAAAATTATCCAGTGATTCCAACGGTTGAAAGCCTATCAGAAATTGATAAAATCGGTAAAAACGAAAAATATATTGTAAAATTAAAAAATGGCGCTGACTCTATTGGTATGGAGGTGTTAACCCATGAAGAGTTAGTCAATTCAAACCCTCAAGGGAAAATCATCCAACCTTATATTGATTTTGAATACGAGGTATCCTTCTATTATTTAAATACAGCCTTTCAGTATGCCTTATATGCACCTAACAAAAATAAGCGATGGGAATTGGTTGAATATGAACCAACAGACGCTGACCTCGCATTTGCTGAAAAATTCATTCGGTGGAATGCTATGGAACGTGGAATTACAAGAGTGGATGCGTGCCGCGTAAATGAGAATAAGCTTCTTTTAGTTGAACTTGAAGACCTGAATCCATTCCTCTCTATTGATTTGCTTTCTAAAAATAAAAGAGATGATTTTATGGGTAACTTGATTGATGTATTAAAAAGCACCAGAGGCTGTTACGATTAAATGTTTAAATTAGAGCATGATAAAATTTTTAGGCGAATTTAATTTGACCTTATGGAAAAAAACAATAGTAAACATAGAACCCACCCCTAACGCCTCCCAAGAGGGGAATACTATATAGTTATGATTTGTAATATATTAAGTATCTATAAAATCCAATTAAACCGCAAAATCTTCCCCTCCTTGGAGGAGACAAAGGGGTGGGTCGACTTATAAAATTATTAGCAAACATAAAGCCAATCACTAAGTCTCCCATGAGAGGAATGACATATAATTAAGATTAGTGATATATTAGTACCTATAAACATCAATTAAACCACAAAATCTTCCCCTCCTTGGAGGGGATAAAGGGGTGGGTCAACCAATGAAAAAGATCATACTATATAAGTCATATTTAGTACTCCTTGCAATAAAGCTTCGCAACAACATGACTTAAGGTGAAATCACTTTGTGGCGCGAGATCAACAACAAAAAAAATGGCGTTCGGTTCAGTCGTCAAAGACCTATCGATCCTTTAAATGAACAAGATGAGAATATATTTAATTATTTTAATAGTACTCGTTTCTTCTTGTAAGAATGGCAATTCTGAATGGATCGATAGGACCAAACACGAAGGTTTATCTCAAATTGATTTTTCAGACGCATTTGAAATATATAGTACTTTTGAGAGCCCAAAGAATATTACAAATACCATCAATAATCTAGAGCAAGCAAAAGTATTTTTTGACAAGACCTTTAATGAAGACTTAAAATTTGCAGTATTATTTATTGACAACCAAAATTGGAATAAATATGCTTTTTCACCGCCTCCAGGAATGCCACAAGCCCATTATCAAGGAACTATTATTTTGGGTTTAGATAATTCGGTAATGGCAATGCGAGCCAAACAAGGGTTAAGACAACTACCAGATTCCAGATTAGGAACACTAAAACAACATTTTGGCGAAGAATTAAACTTAGATTTATTTTATAGGGATGCACTATCACTACACGAGCTAGGCCATTTATATCAATTTTACAAAACGGGAAATGGTACGCAAAGACATTGGTTAAATGAAGTTTTCGGAAATTTATGTCAAGTGGCAGCTGCTAAAAATTTAGCATCACAAGAGGTGTTCAATCGCATGGATGTGTATCAACAATTTCTAATTGACGCAAACAGATGGGGTCCATTAAAATTCAAAACTTTAATACAATTTGAAGAAGAGTATTTTGAAGTATTGAAACAAGGACAGAACTATGGTTGGTATCAAACGCAATTCTATCTTAAAGCTAAAGAATTGTATTTAAAGTTCGGAGCTGATTTTCTCGATGAATTCCGTGACTTTCTGATTGAAATAAATCCCGAAAAGGTTGGTCGTTTAGACGATAAAGAATTAAATGAATTCATGCGTAAAAAATTTGGTAACCAAGTGGTACAAATATTAGCATGGAAAAACGAAAGCTAACTACGTGTTGAATAAATTGTGGCGAAATTTACTATTGAAAATTGTGTTTGCTAGTGTGCAGTGCCTGTGTCATGTAAATTAATTAACTTAGTGCTATAGCGGAAAATCTAACCATCTTCAGAAACTATGATAAAGTTCTTTCGAAAAATTCGTCAAAACTTAGTATCCAAAAATAAAATTGGAAAGTATTTACTCTATGCTGTGGGGGAGATCATACTAGTTATTATTGGAATTCTTATCGCTATAAACCTCAATCAAAAAAGTGAGCAAAAAAAGACTGAAGCCAGAATTGATGCTGTTTTTGAAGATCTATTAATAGAGTTAAAAAGTGACATCAATCAAAGCACTAATTTAATAAGAATTTATCGAACAAAAGATTCATTGGCAAGTTTAGTATTAAATACAACTTTATCCTATGCCGATTATGCTGCTGAAAACAGCGATCAATTATGGCGTATAGCCACTTCTTTTGGAAATTTTGACACGTCTAACAAAGCATATGATTTACTAATGACCAATGTAGATGCAATTCCTGACAAATATGATAAAGTGCTTGTAGCATTAGATAAAGTTCACAACAGATATAAACCCAATGTTGACTTATACAATGAGAAGGTTTGGCAGCTCGTTAGCAAAAACCTAGATGATTTTGAAGAAAACTATGAATGGTATAATGCATCGGATTTCAAAAAAAGTGCCGAAGCCATTAATTACAGACTTAACAATTTTCAATATAAAAACAAGGTTAAACGGTATAGAGGTGAAGCTTTTACCCATAAATACTATATTGGTAGTTATAGGTTTTATGCCATTAAGGCCTATCAGGAAATAGCATCAATATTAAATAAAGCTACAGATTCGTTGCCTTTTAATATTAAATATAATGCACTTGATGAATATGCAGGAAACTATGTAAATGATGCTATTTCAGAATCTAAAATTACTATTTTGCTAGAAACGGATTTTTTGAGGTTAAAAAGCGAAAATCAAGTTGATGAATTGCTGATAGCCTTAAGCGCTAACAATGTATTCTTTCCAGGGAATCCAATAAATAAATTTTATCGTTTTGATAAGAATACTAAAACAAAAAAGATTGTGTTAACTCAGCTCATTGGGCATGAAAGTACCACATACACCAAGGTAGATTAAGCAGCGAATAATTAAGTTATGATAAAAATATTTAGACGAGTTCGATTTGACCTTATGGAAAAAACAATAGCAAACATAGAACCCACCCCTAACCCCTCCCAAGAGGGGAGCCATATAATTAAGATTAGTGATATATTAGTACCTATAAACACCAGATAAACCGCAAAATCTTCCCCTCCTTGGAGGGGACAAAGGGGTGGGTCGACTTATAAAATCAATAGCAAACATAAAGCCAATCCCTAAGTCTCCCATGAGAGGAATGCCATAGAATTATGATTAGTGATATATTAGTACCTGTAAACACCAATTAAACCACAAAACGTTCGTGGGTCAACCAATGAAAAAGATCATTCCATATAAGTCATATTTAGTACTCCTTGCAAAAAAGCTTCGCAACAACATGACTTTAGGTGAAATTGCTTTGTGGCGCGAAATAAAAAACAAAAAACTTGGATTTAGGTTCAGTCGTCAAATACCTATCGATCATTTTATTGTCGATTTTTATTGTAAAGAGCTACAGTTAGCAATTGAAGTTGATGGCGCGATTCACTTTAAAGAAGGACAGCAAGAAAAGGATCGTTTACGTCAAAACCGTCTAGAATCTTTAGGTGTATGTGTGATTCGATTTAGTGATTTAGATGTAAAAAATAACCTAAATTGGGTCTTGGAAGAGATTGAAAAAACAATAGCAAACATAAAACGAACTCCTAAGCCCTCTCAAGAGGGGAATACTTTATAATTATGATAAAACTCTTTCGCCACATCAGAAAAGACCTTATGGAAAAAAACAATAAAGGCAAATACTTAAAATATGCCATTGGAGAAATCATATTGGTAGTAATCGGAATTTTAATTGCTTTACAAATTAACAATTGGAATGAAGTCAATAAAAACAAACACATTGAAACTCTTTTTTTGCAGGACTTTGTGACCGATTTAAAGTCAGACATCGAAACTTTAAAAGTGGCTATCGTTGGTAATAATTTAAAACTGAATGCTGCAGATTCGATTATCGCAACGCTGTCTAATAAAAATACCCTTACTAGCAACGAACTTCCAACATTCATTAGCTATAATGAGGAACTGACTGGCGAATCCTATTTTATACCAGAAAAATCTACCATTCGTCAATTTGAAGCCGGTAATAATACACAAATCATCGCATCTAAAAATCTAAAAGATAAGTTGTTTAGGTATTATGCATACAATGATAAAAGTGAACAGAATATGGAAAAAAGTTTGCAATTGTATCAGCATAATTTTATAACAAAAGATGTGTTTCAATCCATTTTTGGAGGCAATGTTTTAAAGCACCTTATTGGAAGTGATTTAGGGCGGCCCGATTTGAATTTGAATGACTTAAAACAAAATACTGACTACATTTTTTCTGTAGTAGCAAAAAAAAGTGGCACAGCAATTCAAAACAGAAACTATCAACTAATTATTGATTCGGCAGAAGAATTGATTATTTTATTAAATGGGGAACTGGATGAATAATTAGAGCCGCTTGTGGGCGTAACCTAACTGGGTTTTGGGAAGGGTTAAAAAAGCAATGTCAAACATGGAACCCACCCCTAACCCCTCCCAAGAGGGGAATGCTGTATAATTATAATTAGTGATCTATTAAGTATTTATAAAAACCAATTAACCACAAAACACTCCCTCCCAAGAGGGGAATACTGTATAGTTTTGATTAGTGATCTATTAAGGATCTATAAACACCAATTAAACCACAAAACACTCCCCTCCTTGGAGGGGACAAGGGGGTAGTCGACTTATAAAAATCTAATAAATACACTGACCATTATAAGCAAGTTTAAAAAAATGCAACATTGCAATGAAAAGACCGTCTTTCAATAAAACAATCGAATGAAAATACTATTGAATTTATTCATTTTTCTTCTAATTGGCTGTAATTCATCAAGCCAAAAGAAAGCAACAGTACAATTAACAAACCTAAACAAAGACTACAATATTCAAGATGTTTTAATTGAGACAAGAGACGGGGCAAAAATTTCTGCAATAATTGTTCGAAAAATTGAAGAAACTGTTCCACAAACAGTAATCCTACAGAGTACCATTTATGTAAGAGATAAAGGGCGAGACTTAACTTCATTAAAAGAATCAGCTGACAAAGGTTACATTGGTGTTATGGCCTATACAAGAGGTAAACGATTAAGCACTAATGAAATATGGCCATACGAAAATGACGCAAATGACACGTACGATGTAATAGATTGGATTAGTAAACAAAAATGGTGTGATGGACGTATTGGAATGTTCGGAGGCAGTTATAACGGATTTACACAATGGGCTTCAACCAAAAAGTTACATCCAGCGCTTAAAACCATTGTTCCTTATGTTGCCAATAGACCCGGAATGGGCTTACCAATGGAAAATAATGTATTTATTAATCCGAATTACGAATGGTCATTTTATGTTGGTAATAACAAATATTTAGACACCATCGCAGGAAATGATCGACAACGGTTTCGAAATATGATGTTCAAATGGTGGGAAACAGGAGTTGCTTATGCTAAAATGGACAGTATTGATGGGGCACCCAACAAATGGTTTCAACGATGGATAAGTCATCCATCTTTTGATGAATATTGGCAGAAAATGGCACCTTATAAAAAAGATTTTTCACAAATAACTATTCCAGTTCTTTCCATCGATGGCTACTATAATGATTCTCAAAATTCTGGATTATACTATTTACGTGAACACTATAAATACAATCCAAATGCAGCGCACTATCTCATTATTGGGCCTTATAGTCATTTAGGAGCACAACGAAATGGTTCGGAAGAAATTAATGGTTACAAAGTTGATGCCGACGCTCTAATCAATACTGGCCAAATAACCTACCAATGGTTTGACTACATTTTCAAGAATGGTGCAAAGCCCAAAATATTAAAAGACAAAATAAACTATCAGGTAATGGGAGCGAATGAATGGCGAAGTGCCCCAAGTATTGAAAAAATGAGTAATGAATCTTTAAAATTATATCTAACGAATGAAAAAAAAGAAGCGGCTTATTTATTAAGTCCTCAAAAACCAACCATTAGTGCCTATAACTACCAAGAAGTAGATTTTGCAAATAGAGAAATTTGGAATAATGATTATTATCCAGATCCTATTATTAGAGATTATATAGATATGAGAAACGGGTTTAATTTTATCAGCGAACCATTAGAAGAATCAATTTTGGTTAGTGGCTCATTCATTGGCGAATTAAATGTGAGCATTAATAAAAAGGACTTTGATTATGGAATTACGCTCTATGAGGTACTCCCAAATGGTAAGTATTTCCATTTATCCTACAGTATTGGTCGCGCAAGTTATAGCAAAGATAACACTGAAAGAAAATTACTTAAACCAAACAAAATAGAAACAATACCATTTTCAAACACGCATTTGGTAAGTAAGAAATTGAGTATCGGTAGTCGGCTACTTGTTTATGTCAATGTGAACAAAAACCCCTTTTCGGAATTAAATTACGGAACAGGAAAAATAGTTAGTGAAGAAACAATTGACGATGCGAATGAACCCTTGAAAGTAAAATGGTATACTGATAGTTTTGTAGAAATACCAATTTGGAAATATTGAAACACAGAAAAGCCTGCACATAACTCTGTGAATAATTAATTGCTGCATAAAAACTTAGTGTACTATATTCAAGCATTGACAAGGTTGATTGACGAAGAAATCGAAAAATTACCTAAACTGGATGTTGGAAAGGATTAAAAAAACAATAGCAAACATGGAACCCACCCCTAACCCCTCCCAAGAGGGGAATGTTGTATAATTATGATTAGTGCCTATTAAGTATCTATAAACACCAACTAAACCACAAAACACTCCCTCCCAAGAGGGGAATACTGTATAGTTTTGATTAGTGACCTATTAAGTACCTATAAACACCAATTAACCGCAAAACGTTCCCCTCCTTGGAGGGGACAAAGGGGTGGGTCAACGTATTAAAAAAACAACACCATTGAACTCAGATTGAGTGCAGCTCCAATAGCATTCCACCGCGCGAAACCCACAAATTTTAGCCACTTCAAAAAAAGGGGAAAAACCCCTTTTTTATTCTCACTTATTTTTAAGAACTTCGTAAGAAGTGCTTTATAGCAAAGTGTATAAGTCTAATAAAAACAATTGTTTATATATTCACTTGTTGTGCGTCAGCGATAGCTGAGAATACGTAAGAAAAAAATATCTTGTAATAAAAGACATATTATAAAAATAAGAATATGAGAAACTTTATACTAATCTCTTTTCTGTCTTTAACTTTTGTTCCTACATACGGACAAACAGAACAAGACAGTATAAGTATAATACAAAAGAAAGAAGAACAAACTGAAATTCAACAATTAAAAGTTCCTATTTACAAATTATTTCCAACTGATAATTATTGGACTTTAATTAAATTGGACACACGAAATGGAAAAATGTGGCAAGTACATTTCACTATATCAGAAGATGGTTACGAAGGTGAACTAATTTTAAATTCACGTTCACTATTATGGGATGACAAGGAAATAAACGGAAGATTTACCCTTTATCCAACTAAAAACATGTACAACTTTATATTACTTGACCAATTAAATGGAACAACATACCAGGTGCAATGGAATAACGAAGAAAATAAGCGATTTGTTAGTCGTATTTATTAAATCGGAATTATTAAAAGACAAACTTAGGTCGTGTATAATTAATTGTGGTGGAATTTCACTATCGTAAATTGCTTCGCCAGTTCGCTGTGCTCAAGTCATGCGAATTAATTAACTTAGAACCACAATGAAAAACCAAGCCAATTTAAGGCAACTAATATTATAAAACTGTTGCACTAAATACAACTATCGAAATATGAAAAATATAACTTTATTAATAGTAATTGCATTAATTTTTAATTCTTGTGCACCGAAATTAATTCCAAACGAAAAAAAAAGTGAAAGTTCACTATTAGGGAAAATTAATAAACAAATTGAGAATAAGACTATTTCAAGGGAAGCTTTAATTTATTTGAATGATAAAACGATACCATACCAAAACCTTCTTGAATTAAATATATTTGATACTAAAGATTTTACCAAAATTAATTATTTAAATAAAAAGGAAGGGATAAAAGAATTCGGTACAAAAGGAAAAAATGGTGTTATAAAAATTGAAACATTTTTAGACCCTTTATTAGATTACAAATATTATAAGGAGATAACCAATGCAGAAATTCTTGAATTAATTGAAAAATCATCAAATGAAGGACTTGTAAATAAAAATCCTCTATTAGTTGTTTTTGGAAAACCATTACGAGGAGAGGAACTAGCAACTACAATTAATGAGTTAGAGATTAAAAAAATGACTTTGTTGAAACAAGTTATTGGTTATCGAATTTATGGTATTAGAGCAATTAACGGAGTCATTCTTATTGATCCAAAATAAAAATAAAATACGCTGCGTAACACCGTTTATAAAACACGGAACTTTCCATAACACAACCCTGTTCCCACCAATTGATAAATTCATGGGTTTTACTATTAAAAAAGTGTATCCCGTTCAACGGGTTCTACGATATAGGGCTTGTTGGTATCGATTCCTTTTTTATAAAAATCGCGACTCACTGCATGCGCTCGAAATTCATTAGATGTAAACCCATGCGCCATCAATTCATTGAGGGTTTGAAAATTAAGTCCTTCATCAAGCCAATCTTCATATAAATCGTCGGCCAATACCAAAGGCATTCGTTTTCTTTTATTATGGACTTCAGCGAAAAAGTCATTGGCCGTTGTGGTGAGTATAGTCGCGGTGTATACATCAGCATCCAACTCCGTATAAAGCCCTGCAAACATAAACAAATCGCCTTCTGGATATTCTTTAGAGGGTTGATAACAAAAATAGGGGATAGTCACGCCATTTTCGTGGTGTGGTTCATAAAAGCCATCTGCTAAGATTAAACAGCGTTGTTCTTCAGCACTTTGTTTAAATGAACTCTTTTCAAAAATGGTTTCACTGCGTGCATTTAAGGTATTACTCTTCTTTAAAAACGATTGAGGGTCTTCATTAGCCCATTGAGGAACCAAGCCCCAACTGGCGGGATAAATAGATGCTGGCTCATCCATTTTTATGATATATAAATTACCATGTGTAAAGCCATTCAAATGAAAATAAGGCTGGTATTCTTCCGGAATTTCAAAATCAGCAGGAAGTTGAATGAGCAATTTTTGCACAATTTTCTCTCTACTTTTTCGCAATGCAGTTGAATAACACATGTTTATGAAAATTAGACTCTAAAATAAAAAATAATCAAAGGCGAATTGAAAATGTGCGTAATAAAATTAAGCTAACGATGCCAAAACAATGTATAGTGTTTAAAAAGAGGTAGTTAAAAAGTTATTTGTATCTTAGTTCATTGAATCAAAAACCAATACCTATGAAAAATGCGCTGTTAATGCTCACCATCGTTTTTAGTTCTTTGGTTGCGAATGCGCAATCGTTTAAATTAGCACATGACCATTCAACCATTCAAGTGGAGGATGTTGATAAAAGCATGGCATTTTATAAAGACATACTACAGCTAAAAGAGGTGCCAACTCCGTGGCCTGGGTATAATATGATCCGTTTTTTAGAAACCGGAACGAACCAACAATTGCATGTAGCACAAGCACAAATTGATACCTATGGTGATGTACAAGTGAATAAGGTGCTGCACCTTGCTTTTGCCGTAAAAGACTATGATGGCTATTTAAAATACTTAACTAAAAAAGGCATCAACTATTCAAATTTTGCTGGTGAAAGCAATAAAATCCAATCAAGACCAGACGGCGTACGGCAAATTTATTTTCAAGATCCTGATGGCTATTGGATTGAGATTAATGATGCCAAGCAATAAGCTGTTGGAACAACAAATTGAATAACAAATTGTTTAACATTAAAAACAATAGGCAGATGAAATCAATTGAAAACCGTAGTAAATCAATCGTTTTATGCTTTTTTATGTTGTTATTTTCGGGACTAACAAAGCTACAAGCACAAACATTTGAAAACCTGAATTATTTGTCAGGATACAATACCAAGACTTACTTTAGTGAAGGCTCAAAAAAGCAGGCAGTAACAATGGCTGCCCGTTGTGATAGCGTAATTTCATTTTACAAATCACTAATTGACTTTGAACCAACGGTTACCTTATTGGTATTGGCTCCAGCCGATTGGAGTAAATACACCAATTTTCCTGTTTACGGAATGCCACATTATAATGATGCTCAAACGCTAATTGTCGCTTCTGATGACAATGCCTTTTGGAAGAGTTTTATCCCATTAGTAGACCAATTACCAACCAAATTTTCTCAACAAATTTCAACTACCTATTCCAGTGAAAACGGTTCATTAACAATGCGGAGTTTTTTTGACCTGTTGGCCATTCATGAGTTAGGACATGCATTTCATATTCAAGGTAAACTCACGGTGCAACGTAAATGGATGGGCGAATTATTTGCCAACATGCTCCTTCATACTTACATTGCCGAAAAGGAACCTGATTTGTTGCCTGCCTTAACCATTTTTCCGAAAATGGTAGTGTCTTCCTCAAATAAGGAAGAATTAAAATACACAAGCCTAGAAGAACTAGAATCCAATTACGATATACTCGGTCAACAGTATCCCCAAAACTACGGATGGTACCAATGCCGGTGGCATATGGCTGCAGGAAACATTTATGATGTAGGTGGAATTACCACATTCCAAAACCTTTGGCAAGCATTAAAAAACCAGAAAGAGCCTTTAGACAATAAAGCATTTGCAGCACTATTAGCTAAAGTACATCAAAGTGTTGCAGACGTGCAGCTAAAGTGGGATAAATAGAAGCGAGCGGTTAATTTAACTTATAATTAATTGCTTCAGAAGAGGGATGCCTTGAATGCACGAATAACCTAAAAAGAAAGCGGGAAATCAGTTGTGATTTCCCGCTTTATATATTTAAAAGTATGTATCAAAAGGCTAAAAGCGCAGCTGGCACTTACATTTTTTGCAACCAGTGGCGTACATTCACTTCTTTTTGAATCAGCGTACGTAAGTCGGCAATAGCCACACGGGTTTGTTCCATCGTATCTCTATGACGTATGGTTACTGTATTGTCTGTTAACGTGTCGTGATCAACCGTAATACAAAATGGGGTACCATTGGCATCTTGGCGTCTATAACGGCGTCCAACGGCGTCTTTCTCGTCGTAGGTTACGTTGAAGTCCCATTTCAAGTCATCCATAATCTGCTGTGCTACTTCTGGCAAGCCATCTTTTTTTACCAAAGGCAAAATAGCTGCTTTGGTTGGAGCCAATACCGCAGGTAATTTCAATACCGTTCGCGTGGTGCCATTTTCTAGTTCTTCTTCTACCAATGAATTCGAAAAGACAGCTAAAAACATACGGTCCAAGCCAATGGAAGTTTCCAATACATAGGGTGTGTAACTGGCATTGTCTTCATGGTCAAAATACTGTAATTTTTTACCAGAAAATTCTTCGTGTTGTTTTAGGTCAAAGTCGGTACGCGAATGGATCCCTTCCAATTCTTTAAATCCGAACGGGAATTTAAATTCGATATCCGTAGCAGCATCCGCATAATGTGCCAATTTCTCATGGTCGTGAAAACGGTAATTGTCTGCGCCCATTCCCAATGACAGGTGCCATTTCATACGTGTTTCTTTCCAATGTTCAAACCATTCTTTTTGCGTGCCTGGTTTGATGAAAAATTGCATTTCCATTTGTTCAAATTCACGCATTCTAAAAATAAATTGACGTGCTACAATTTCATTTCTAAAGGCTTTACCCGTTTGTGCAATTCCGAAAGGAATTTTCATGCGTCCCGATTTCTGAACGTTTAGAAAGTTTACAAAGATTCCTTGGGCTGTTTCCGGACGTAAGTATAAGTCCATCGCACTTTCTGCCGAAGCACCGAGTTTGGTGCCAAACATCAAGTTGAATTGCTTTACGTCGGTCCAGTTTCTACTTCCGGTTAACGGATCGGCAATTTCCAATTCTTCAATTAAAGCTTTGACGTCTGCTAAATCTTCTTTTTCTAAAGATTGGCCCATACGTTTGAGGATGGCCGTAATTTTTTCTTGATAGCCTACCACACGTGGGTTGGTACTTATAAATTCTTCTTTGTTAAAAGCGTCACCAAAGCGTTTTTCAGCTTTTGCTACTTCTTTATCTATTTTGGCTTCAATTTTGGCGCAGTAGTCTTCAATTAAAACATCAGCACGGTAGCGCTTTTTAGAGTCTTTATTGTCAATTAAGGGGTCGTTAAAGGCATCAACGTGCCCCGAAGCTTTCCAGGTAGTAGGATGCATAAAAATAGCCGAGTCTAAGCCCACGATGTTTTCGTGCATTTGTACCATGGCTTTCCACCAATAGTCACGGATGTTCTTTTTTAATTCAACACCATTTTGTGCGTAATCGTAAACAGCACTCAAGCCGTCATAGATTTCACTGCTTTGAAATACATAGCCGTATTCTTTAGCGTGAGAGATTACTTTTTTAAATTGATCTTCTTGTTTTGCCATAGAGCGCAAAAATAACTAAATTCAAATGATCAGCACAAAAAAAAGGGATGCAATTTGCATCCCTTTTTTAAATATTTTGTGATCGGTTTTATTACAATCCTAAAAATGCATCTTTTAATTCATAGTTAGCAGCACCAACTAATAAACCATCAACATATACTTTTACTGAATAAATACCTTTGTCAAATTTCTGTGTAATATTATCAACAAACATTACGACATCAAGACTTGCATTTTCATACGCAAAAGTAGACTCCTCAGTATAACCAACTTCTTCACCATTTTTTAACGTAGTGGTTCCTTTTTGGCTAATGATTTTACCTGTTGGTGTCGTCAACACAATATGTGCAACTTTTTCACCTGGAGTAGCTATTTCGTTTTTATCAAGTTTGAAAGAAACGCGAATTGCTTTTGTTTTTTGAGCTTTGTTTGTCTCGTCATATTTACCATTGGTTCTTAAACGCATAGCAGTAGCATTTACTGAACTGACTTTTAATACACCACCAATTTCAACTTTCTTAGCTAAATCTAAGTTTTGTGCAATTAACGTGTCATTAAAACTTGTTTGTTCAATTAACTTACCTGTAATACTGTCTTTTTCAATCACTAATAAATTGTTTACTAGTTTTAAAGAATCAGTTACAAATAATAAACGCTCGTTGGTAGCTTCTAAAGTAGCAACTTGGTTTCTGTAACGTCTGATTAATCTCCAATTGGTGTTTTTAAGATTCGTTACTGAATCTTTAAACGCCGTAATTTTCTCTTTTTCAATTTTTAATTCTTCAGAGATTGTAGTGTTTTGAGCAATCGCTGTATCGTACTTTTCTTCCATAGTAGTAAGATTACCCAAAATTTGTTCTTTCTCTTCTTTTAAGAATGCTTCGGCTTCATTGTGCTTTACGCTGCTGTTCCAAGTGTAAACACCAAGACCTACTAATAAGGCAATTAAAATCCAAATGGCAATTTTTTTGTTTGAAGATTTATTTTTTTCTTCCATGATTTAAAATTTTTAATTTGTTTGTAGAGTGTAAAGATACTATTTAGCTCTAACGCAAAATTAGAAAAAAATTGTATATCTATACCTTTATTTTATAATTAGTTAATAACAAAAAGGTCATCATTTCAATACAGAAATCACAGCAAACTTAACAAGGAAATCTAAAGAGATTCTAAAGTTTTAACCCTTAAAATTATTTATTGCATTTGTAAATAAACGCCGGAGGGATATTTCTAATTTCAAAGCTTAGATCAACATTGTCGTTAAAAACAGCTTTCAATTTTTTGTAGTAGGTTAAGCTATATTGATATTGTAAAAAACTCCCTTTTTCTCTTAAGATGGTATAGGAGTTTTTTAAAATACTTTTACAAACAGGATTGGGGATGTTGGTAAGCGGTAAGCTAGAGATAATCAAATCTACATTGTCAATGCTTAATAAATGACATTGGGCAATGATGTCTTCGGCAGAAGCACTCACCACGTGCAGTCGGTCATCTTTAATGTTTTGTAAGTGTTTTAAAAACTCGTCGTTAATTTCAAAGCAAATTAACTGTGCGTTTGCGGGTAGCTTTTTTAAAATTTCTTTGGTAAAAATGCCATTGCCAGGTCCAAATTCAACAACAGTCAGCGTGTTTTTAAAATCGATCGATTCGAGCATTCTTTTCATTAAAAATTTGGAACTCGGTAAAATACTACCCGAAGATTTCAAATTTTTTACAGCTTCATTAAAAAAGTCTCTTTTCGTTTGCAAAATTTCGTTCTTTTAAAAATATAAATTAACTTACTCAAAAGTTTACAAAGATGTATTTTTTTGAAGACATTTTCCTGTTATTTTATCCTAAAATTTGTTTAAATTGTGAAAAACAGTTGAATAAACACGAAAAAGTGCTCTGTTTGAACTGCCGTTTTGAACTGCCACAAACCCATTTTTCTGAAAAAGCAGCCAATACTTTAGAAGAAACCTTTTATGGAAGAGTGAATATTGAATTTGCTACGTCGCTATTTTATTATCAGCGAAAAGGCGTGGTTCGCAATTTAATTCATCAATTAAAATACAACAATCAGCAAGCCGTAGGTACTTTTTTAGGTACTTGGTTAGCAAAAGAACTGCTAGAAACAAAGCGCTGCCCAGTCTTAGATTATATCGTACCCGTACCCTTACATCAGAACAAATTAAAAAGTCGCGGCTACAATCAAGTGGCTAAATTTGGTGAGGTCTTAGCTAAGGAACTCCAAATACCTTATAATGATAGTATCTTATTACGTGAATTAGACACCCACACCCAAACCGCTAAAAGTAGGGTGGACCGTTTTGAGAATTTAAAGGAAAAATTTTATGTTGCCAACACCACTACCTTCAAAAACAAACACATACTGCTTATAGATGATGTGATTACCACAGGAGCTACCGTAGAAGCCTGTGTGATAAAATTGCAACAATGTGAGGGAATTACCGTGAGTATTGCTACGATGGCGTATAGTGCTTAAATCTGTTTTTATAGAACCAATAGAAAAAAAATATCGTTAATTTGCGGAAAATTTACAATTGATGCAAAGTCGGTACTTATTATTTTTTATAGCAATACTATTGTTAGGTTGTGCAAAAAGAAATCGACCAACTGGCGGTCCTAAAGATGAGAGTGCTCCCATCATGGTAAGCACGAAACCTCCTTATAAAACGGTAAATTTTAAATCAGACGAAATACGGATTTATTTTGATGAGTATATCAAACTCAAAGATGTAAGCACGCAATTGGTAGTTTCGCCACCTTTAAAATACCCCGCAGAAATTACGCCGCTAGGTACTCCAAGCAAGTATATAAACATTAAAATTGCCGATACCTTAAAAGAAAATACCACCTATACCTTTAATTTCGGACAGAGTATTATAGACAATACAGAAGGGAATATTTTAACGAATTTCAAATATATTTTTTCTACCGGGCCTGTTATTGATTCGTTGGCAATTAAAGGAACCATAAGAGATGCGTTTAATGACAAAGCCGATGAGTTTGTAACCATCATGCTTTATGAAGCGAATGATACCTATACCGATTCAATAGTGTATAAAGAAAAACCACTGTATGTGGGAAATACCTTAGATAGCATTGCCTGGGAAATTACCAATATTAAAGCAGGTAAATATATGCTGGTAGCATTAAATGATGCGAGTAAAAATTACATCTTCAACCCCAAAGAAGATAAAATAGGTTTTGTACGTGATACGATTACGATTCCTACAGAAGAGGAATACGAGCTCACCTTGTTTAAAGAAATACTGCCTTATGAGTTAAAAAGACCCAGTGTGGCGTCTCAAAAACGACTTATTTTTGGCTACCAAGGAATAGTAGATAGTATTAAAATTAAGGCCTTGAATGTGGGTCCCGACTTTAAATATACCACTACTTTTGAAAAAGATAAAGACACTTTAAACTACTGGTACTCAGGTGTAGAGGCAGATTCATTGCACTTTATAGTTGAGAACAAGAAAATAAGTGATACGGTGGCGGTACGGCTGCTCTCAAAGAACAAAGATTCCTTAACAATTACTACCAATGCGAGAGGTGTCTTACCCTTAAGAGATTCATTGATGGTAAGGTCAAATATTCCGCTGCAACGCATAGATACCACCAAATTTAAGTTGATCAGAAGCGATTCGATAGCAGTGCCATATACGGCCAAGATTTCAAAATCGTTAACCGATGTACTCTTTGATTTTGAAAAAATGCACAATGAGCGTTATAAACTAGAGATTTTACCAGAAGGGATCAGCGATTTTTACGGTCATGTAAATGATACGCTTCAAATCAATTTCAATATCAAGCAACCTGCAGATTATGGAAGTCTTTATTTTAAATTAGAAAATGTAAAGAGCTACCCCATACTCGTTCAGTTAACAACCTTAAAAGGCCAGGTGATTGAAACAATCGCCGCCAACCAAGCGCAAGAGTTTGCTTTTTTAAACTTAACACCTTCCAAATATAAAATGAGGGTCATTTATGATACCAACGCCAATGGTAAATGGGATACGGGGAATTACCTATTAAAAATAGAACCAGAAACGGTTATTTACTACCCAAAAGAGATTGAGGTACGGGCAAATTGGGATCCTACCGAAACGTTTATTCTCAAATAACGAGCGCGTTATAGACAACGGTTATTTAATCATAAATTATGCTTATTTAAATCCTTTATTATCTAAAGGATAAGCACTATATTTGTAATTTAGAATCAATATAGATACGAGCATAGAAAAAGTGCCGTATACTTTCTAGAGAATTAGTGTGTGCGCACACTGACATAAAACGATAAATTAACAGTAAATTATTCCTGATTTTTACAGCAGATATATGAAGATTGATAAAAAAGATATATACAAGTCACTAGAAACAATCACAGCACCCGGAGAGGGTAAAAGTTTAATAGAAAGTAATGCGGTAAAAAACGTGGTTACTTTTGGTAAAGAAGTGATTGTTGATATAGAAATAACAAATCCGTCATTACAGGCCAAAAAGAAAGTAGAAGTAGAAATCATGAAGGCCATTCATGACCAAGTGTATCAAAAGGCAGATGTTAAGGTTAATATAACCGTTAACGCGCCTAAAAAGCCAGAACAAGGCCCGATACGTGGAAAAAAAATTGAAGGTATTCAAAACATCATCGCCATCGCTTCTGGAAAAGGAGGCGTAGGAAAGTCTACCATTACAGCTAATTTGGGGGTAACCCTAGCTAAAATGGGCTTTAAAGTGGGTATTTTAGATGCCGATGTATACGGTCCGTCTATGCCTATTATGTTTGATGTGGCTGACGCAAAACCAACAGCTACGACGGTTGATGGGCGTTCAAAAATGAAACCCATTGAAAGTTACGGTATTAAACTATTGTCGCTCGGTTTTTTCACGCAACCAAATCAAGCAGTCATCTGGCGGGGTCCGATGGCTTCAAAAGCCTTGAATCAAATGATTTTTGATGCTGATTGGGGTGAATTAGATTTTATGCTAATTGATTTACCTCCAGGAACAGGAGATATTCATTTATCCATCGTACAAGCGGTACCTATTAACGGCGCTGTGATTGTAAGTACACCACAAAATATTGCCTTGGCAGATGCCAAAAAAGGAGTGGCGATGTTTGAACAAAAAAATATTCAAGTGCCAGTTTTGGGGCTGATAGAGAATATGAGCTATTTTACACCAGAAGAATTACCAGAGAATAAATATTATATCTTTGGAAAAGACGGTGCTAAAAATTTGGCAGAAGATATTGATACAGCGTTTTTAGGAGAAATACCTTTGGTGCAAAGTATTAGAGAATCGGGTGATTTCGGACATCCAGTGGCCTTACAAACAAATACGCCCATAGAGAATTCGTTTACAGAGATTACAAAAAATATGATTCGGGAATTGGTAAAACGCAATACCGATTTACCTCCCACAGAAGTGGTAAAAATAACAACAATGGCAGGTTGCAGTGCTGTAAATAAAAAATCATGAAAACACAAGAGTTAAAATTGAATATCGAAAAGGCGCTGACTGAAATCAGACCGTTTTTAGAAGCCGATGGTGGAAATATTTCGCTTGTTTCTTTTGATAATGACATCGTTAAAGTACAGTTAGAAGGTGCTTGTATCAGTTGTTCAGTAAATCAAATGACTCTTAAAAATGGCGTAGAAGCAACCATTAAGAAGTATGCGCCACAAATTCAAAAAGTAATCAGTGTAGAATAATTTAATACTGATTGATATCATCTTTTTTATAAATCAATCCAATTACTTTTGTAGCAATATTATTTTTAAATGATTAAAACAGATATACTCATTATAGGTGCTGGACCCACAGGGCTTTTTACTGTTTTTGAAGCAGGATTATTAAAATTAAAATGCCATTTAATTGATGCCTTACCACAGGCAGGTGGACAATGTTCAGAAATTTACCCCAAAAAACCGATTTACGATATTCCTGCATTCCCTGAAGTGTTAGCAGGCGATTTGGTAAACAATTTAATGGAACAAATAAAATCGTTCGAACCCGGATTTACCTTGGGGGAACGTGCAGAAACCATTGAAAAATTAGAAGATGATACCTTTGTAGTAACCACCAATAAAGGAACAAAACACCATGCCCCAGTGGTTGCTATTGCTGGTGGTCTCGGGAGTTTTGAGCCACGTAAACCACCAATCGATTCCATTAAAAAGTTTGAAGATCACGGGGTTGAATACATTATTAGAGATCCAGAATTTTATAGAAACAAAAAAGTAGTCATTGCCGGAGGTGGCGATTCTGCCTTAGATTGGAGTATTTTTTTAACAGATGTCGCTTCAGAAGTCACCTTGGTGCATAGAAGAAATGAGTTTAGAGGTGCCTTAGATTCTGTTGATAAAGTACAAGAGTTAAAAAATAGCGGTAAAATTAAGTTGATAACACCAGCAGAAGTAACTGATGTACATGGAGATACGCATGTTTCTACTGTTACCATTGCCGAAAAAGACAAAGAGCCCTATCAATTAGAAACCGATCATTTTATTCCCTTATTTGGCTTGTCGCCTAAATTGGGGCCTATTGCCAAATGGGGACTAGAAATAGAAAAAAATGCCATTAAAGTTAACAATGCCTTGGATTATCAAACCAATATTCCCGGTATTTATGCTATTGGTGATGTGAATACGTATCCAGGAAAACTGAAACTAATCCTTTGTGGATTTCACGAAGCTACACTCATGTGTCAAAGTGCGTATCAACGAATTTTCCCAGATAAAAAATATGTGATGAAATATACCACTGTTGGTGGTGTTCATGGGTTTGATGGTACGAAAAAAGAAGCGCCGAAAGCCGTGATAAAAGCGATAAATTAGGGGTTAGGGATGAATGATGTTAACATAAAAATTACCGATAGAGAAGGAGTCACCCATGAAATTTTGGCGCCTACAGATATGGCCATGAATTTAATGGAAATCGTACGTTCCTATGAATTGGCACCAGAAGGTACCATTGGCGTTTGTGGTGGTATGGCGATGTGTGCTTCTTGTCAGTGTTATATTTTATCAGAACATACACTTCCAGAAATGGGGGTTGACGAAGACATGATGCTTGCCGAAGCGTTTCATGTGGAAGATAATAGTCGTCTGGGTTGTCAAATTGCCATTACAGCCGAATTGGAAGGTTTAGAGATTCAATTGGCTCCAGAATCTTAAAAATATTACTTATCTTTGAGAGACAATTAATGTTTTAAAAAGATGAACAACCCTTTTAAAGAATTATTAGCACTTCTTAAATTCTTAATAAAGAGGAATCCTGAATGAATTGTTTAATGTATTCGTTGAGCACTATTAAAAACGTGGCAATTCTTACAATTGTTACTTTATAATTATTAATTCGATATTATATTAAATTATGCCTAGATATCATCAATTAGGTAAAATACCTCCTAAACGACATACCATTTTTAAAAGTGACGACGACAAATTCTATTATGAAGAGTTGTTCGGAACAATTGGTTTTGACGGCATGTCGTCATTACTATATCATACACACCGACCTACACAGGTAAAAGAGGTGTTGAAATCATACAGTGTTGCTCCTAAAATTGCAGTCGATAAAAACATGAAAGCCATGAGCCTAAAAGGCTTTGAAGTGCCTGCTACCAACGATTATTTGGAAAGCAGAAAAATCATATTGGCCAATAGCGATTGTTATATTGCACTCGCAGCACCTAAAAAATCACTGCGCGAGTACTTCTATAAGAACACCGATTCAGATGAAGTATTATTTATTCATAAAGGAACGGGGAAACTGCGTACTTTTTTAGGGAACATCTATTTTGAGTATGGCGATTATATAGTCATCCCGAGAGGAATGATCTATCAAATAGATTTTGACACTGAAGAGAACCGCCTTTTTATTGTAGAATCTAAACAGCCTATTTATACCCCCAAACGCTATCGCAATTGGTTTGGTCAGCATTTAGAACATGCACCTTATTGTGAACGTGATATGCATCCGCCAAGTGAATTGGAGACCTTTACGGATAAAGGCGATTTTTTGATGAAGGTGAAGAAACAAGATATGATTCACGAGTATGTGTATGCATATCATCCGTTTAGTGTGGTAGGTTGGGATGGATACAACTATCCGTATAAATTGTCGATTCACGATTTTGAGCCCATTACAGGGCGTGTACATCAACCGCCTCCTGTACATCAAACATTTGAAACGAGTGCTTTTGTAATCTGCTCTTTTGTGCCCAGGTTATATGATTATCATCCACAATCAATACCAGCGCCTTACAATCATAGCAATATAGATTCAGATGAAGTTCTGTATTATGTTGATGGTGATTTTATGAGTCGGAATAATATTGGTATCGGACAAATAACATTGCATCCTGCTGGGATTCCTCACGGACCACATCCAGGAGCGATGGAGCGCAGTATTGGGCAAACAGAAACAGAAGAGCTAGCAGTAATGGTAGATACGTTTAAACCCTTAATGGTTACGGAAGAAGCTGTAAAAATTGATACAGGAGATTACCATTTATCGTGGTTGGACGAGAATCATTAAAAAGTGTCATACTGAGCTTTGCGAAGTATCTTTTTATTGTTGAGAGATTCTTCACGTTGTTCAGAATGACAAATAAAACAACAAAACAATTGGCTATTAGAAGAATTGGGAGATGATCAAATCAAATTATCACATTATCTAATCATCACATTATCAAATTATCACATTATCTAATCATCCAATCATCCAATCATCAAATTAAAAAAACATGGCAGGAATAAAAAATTTAACAGACTTACAAAATACTGAATATGGTATTAAAAAAATATTTGAAGACGCAGAAGACTTTTTGCCGTTATTAGGAACGGACTATGTAGAACTGTATGTTGGTAACGCAAAGCAATCAGCACATTTTTACAAAACGGCATTCGGTTTTCAATCGGAAGCCTATGCAGGATTAGAAACGGGTGTAAAAGACCGCGTATCCTATGTGCTCAAACAAGATAAAATACGCTTGGTGTTAACCACCCCGTTGGGTAAAGGAGGCGATATCAATCGTCACATTGATGAACATGGAGATGGCGTGAAAGTAGTAGCACTCTGGGTTGATGATGCAACGAGTGCGTTTGAAGAAACTACTAAAAGAGGAGCAACCCCATATTTAGAACCTACACGCGAAGAAGATGAAAATGGTTATGTAATCCGTTCTGGAATTTATACCTATGGCGAAACCGTTCATATCTTTGTTGAGCGTAAAAATTATAAGGGTCTTTTTTTACCGGGTTATCGCAAATGGGAATCGCATTACAATCCAGAATCAGTAGGATTGAAATTTATTGATCATATGGTTGGAAATGTAGGCTGGGGAGAAATGAAAGAATGGTGTGCTTTTTATGCTAAAATAATGGGCTTTGCACAGATTATTTCTTTTACTGATGACGATATCTCTACAGATTTTACGGCTTTGATGAGTAAAGTAATGAGCAATGGCAATGGTAGAATAAAATTTCCTATCAATGAACCAGCAAAAGGAAAAAAGAAATCACAAATTGAAGAATATTTAGACTTTTATGGGGGTCCGGGTGTACAACACATCGCTGTTGCTACCAATGATATAGTAGCTACTGTTTCTGCAATGAGAGATAGAGGCGTCGAATTTTTATATGTACCCGAAGAATATTATGATGATCTATTAGACCGTGTGGGTAAAATTGATGAAGATGTAGAAGTTTTGAAAAAGCATGGAATTTTGATCGATAGAGATGAAGAAGGGTATTTATTGCAAATTTTCACAAAGACCATTGTAGATCGGCCTACTATGTTTTTTGAAGTGATTCAACGCAAAGGTGCACAGTCTTTTGGAGTTGGTAATTTTAAAGCCTTATTTGAAGCTATTGAAAGAGAACAGTCGAATAGAGGAACGCTGTAACATTTCGTAAATTATAAAATTAAAAAAGCCTCAGTTTATCTGAGGCTTTTTTTTAGAGTCCTAAAATCCGATTGGTTAATTTTTTCTTGGCTTTTTCGTCATCACCACACAACCATTGGATCACATTGTCTTCCCAAATAGCATCGCGTTCTACTTCATTAATAATGTTTCGTTCCATGGCTAAATCGAGTATTTTACCTGGATAGGATGATTGTTTGGTACTTTCCATTTCCCCTAAAGGGTACGGATCATCAAGTCCCATTAACACCTGTTTCGAACCTTGGTTTTTAATTAGTAATTCCAACCCACCCGTATCGTGTACCAGCGTATCAAAAAAGATATTTTTATGTCCCACTGCTTTTCTGGGGTGACTTTTTCCTTCAAATAAGTCGGGTCTACCATCAAATCCTTGAATACGACGTCCTAAATTTATCTGTGCTAATTGTCCGCCATGTGCAAAACACGTCCGCATATTTGGATATTTATCTTGATAGCCATTTAAGGTTAAAAAGTGATAGGCATCAGCACATTGTGCGAGCATCCATATCAAGTGAAAACGCCATGAAGTGTTTTCGAGTTTAATAAATTTTTCGCCATCATAAGGGTGAATTTCTACTGCCAAATTATACTTGTCGGCCAATTCAAAAATACGCTCATTTTCTTCATCAAAAATACAACGCCAGGTTCCTATGGTATCCATATAATGAGTAGGTAAACACAATAACTGCATGCCTAATTCTTCTACACAGCGTTCCATTTCCCAACAGGCACCTCTTACAAAACCGGGATGTACTACAAAACCACAAGTAAATTTCGTTGGATTTTCACGTTGCACTTTAGCATTAAAGTCATTTTGAAAACGCAAGGCTTGTTTCATCTCTTCAACGCGCAATCCGTTTCCATACAATTGGGAAAGGTTTAAAACAACCGCATGATCAATATTAAAACGTTCCATCCATGCTAGTTTTTCATCTAAAAAGAAACTAGAATCTGTAACGGGGCGGCTCCAATCTTTCTGGAGCATAAATTTCCGGTCTTTATCTACCCAAAAGATCCCTTTGTCTTTCATAAACTGAGGAATTTCTTCAGGATAGGGAAGAAGGTGTGAATGTCCGTTAATACGTAATTTGCGTTTTGTCATAGTTATTGTCATTGCGAGGCTTTAGCCGCGGCAATCTTTATTTTATTAAGAGATTACACCGTCATTCCGTTGCTCGTAATGACGATTAGGATGCTGGTTTATAGTATTAATCTATTTGTACTTTTTTTGGTGCTTGCATTACTTCACCACAATTAGGGCACGCACGTTTGTCTTTATCACTATAATATTTGTCGAATATCTTCGGCATGTCTGTTTCAATATTTTCTACAGTAAAATCTTCTTCGTACAGTTTTGTAACACAATTTTCACAAAACCACAACAGTGCATCGCGCATACCTTCAGGGCGTTTGTATTCAATTACCAAACCAACCGTATTCGCACTACGTTGCGGCGAATGTGGTACTTTTGGAGGTAATAAATAAATATCACCTTCTTTAATATGAACATCTTTTGGCGTGCCATTATCAATAATTTTTAAGACCATATCTCCTTCTACCTGATAGAAAAATTCTGGTGTTTCATTATAGTGATAATCTTTTCTACTGTTCGGTCCACCCACAACCATTACGATAAAGTCACCATCTTTCCATACTACTTTATTTCCAACAGGTGGTTTTAGAAGATGTCTGTTTTCTTCGATCCAAGCTTTAAAATTCAAAGGAGATACTAAGTTACTCATAATAGCAGGTTATTTAAATTATTTCATAAAGTTACAAACTTTTTGTTCTTCCACCATCTACTGGAACATTAATTCCGGTAATATAACTGGCAGCTTCACTTGCTAAAAAAGCGACTGCATTGGCAATTTCACCAGGTTGCGCAAAGCGTTTGGCGGGAATGCTATTTTTCATGGCTTTAGAAACTTCTTCGGGTGATTTACCCGTTTTTTCGGCTTTATTTCTAATAATTTCCGAAAGACGTTCTGTTGAAGTGGCTCCAGGTAATACATTATTAACCGTAATACCATATTCAGCGAGTTCACCAGCTAAGGTTTTACTCCAATTCGCAACGGCCCCACGGATGGTATTCGACACCCCTAAACCATCTAAGGGTTGTTTAACCGATGTAGAAATAATATTGATAATACGGCCAAAATCGGCTTCTTTCATTCCCGGAACAACGGTTTGAGCCAAAATATGATTGCATTTTAAATGCTGTGTAAAAGCTTGCTCAAAAGATTCAATTTCTGCGGTAAATACAGGTCCGGCTGCTGGCCCACCCGTATTATTTACTAAGATGTGATAATTACCTACCACTTTTAATTGATCGGCAACTTTTTTACCCAATTCTTCTGGGTTGTTAAAATCGGCTACAATATAATTATGCGATTGGTATTTATTGGGTAGTTCTGCAACGACCTCTTTTAATTTAGTTTCATTTCTTGCAACCAACGTTACATTGGCTCCTAAATCTGCCAAGGCGATTGCTGATGCTTTCCCGATACCTTGTGTGCTTCCACATACCAAGGCATTTCTATTTTTTAAGTCTATATTCATTTTTTTTGTGATAAATGAGAAAAGAATAAAGAAAATAGAATGTTTAAACACGTCTTTTTTCTTTTGTCTATTCTCTCTGTTCTTATTAATATTAATTAATTTTTTATGTCAGGTCGAGCGCAGTCGAGACCTTTCTTATTTTCAATATTTTATACATACATTCTTTGCTTCAGTAAAAAAGCGCAAGGCTTCAAAGCCACCTTCGCGGCCAACACCACTGGCTTTCACACCACCAAATGGAGTTCGTAAATCACGTAGCATCCATGTATTTACCCAAACAATGCCCGCTTGCAATTGATTACTCATACGCATGGTGCGTTTTAAATCATTGGTCCATAGGGTAGCTGATAAGCCATATTTTACTTTGTTTGCCATTTGAAGTACTTCATTTTCATTTTTAAAAGGCATGATTGTTACTACAGGACCGAATATTTCTTCTTGATTCACTCTACATTCATCGGTGTCAACTTCAATAACAGTTGGATCTAGATAATAACCATATTCGAAACCTTTAACAGTAACTTTATTTCCACCACAGAGAATTTTTCCATTTTCTTGTTTGGCAATTTCAATATATTGAAGCACCTTTTCTAGATGTGGTTTTGATACCAAAGCACCGATATTGGTGGATGTTTCCGAAGGATGCCCCACTTTTAAGGCTTTGACACTCGCCACAAAATCTGTTTTAAATTTTTCATAGATGGTCGCTTCTACAAAAATGCGACTCCCACACAAACAAATTTGTCCTTGATTAGCAAACGATGACCGTACCGTAGTGTTTAACATGTCTTCATAATCGCAATCGGCAAAAATGATGTTTGGGTTTTTACCACCTAGCTCTAAAGATAACTTTTTAAACATGGGTGCTGCAACTTTGGCAATATGTGCGCCGGTGGCAGTTCCACCAGTAAATGAAATGGCTTTGATATCTGGGTGTTCAATAATAGCTTGGCCTGTGGTGGTACCCAATCCGTGAACTATATTTAATACCCCTTTTGGGAGGCCCGCTTGATTACAGATTTCTCCTAGTAAATAGGCCGTCATAGGGGTGACTTCACTCGGTTTTGCAACCACACAGTTACCTGCGGCAATGGCAGGTGCAATTTTCCAGGTAAAGAGATAGAGTGGAAGGTTCCATGGCGAAATACAACCCACCACACCAATAGGTTGACGTAAGGTGTAATTGATGGCATCTTGACCCACACTCTCATGACTCTCACTAGCAAATTGAGTAATGGCATTGCCAAAAAAGCGAAAATTACTGGCTGCTCTAGGAATATCTACTTCTTTAGCTAAACTAACAGGCTTTCCATTGTCTTTACTTTCGGCTTCAGCAAAACGCTGTAAGTTGGCTTCTAATAATTCAGAAATTTTTATCAAAATTCTGCTACGTTCATCGATGGTAGTTTGCGACCAAGAAGGAAACGCAGCTTTGGCTGCTTTGTATGCGTTTTCAACATCTTCTTTGCTCGAGTTAGGTAGTTGACCATACACGTCTCCATTTGATGGATTGTAGTTATCTAACCAATTCGCTTCAATTGGATTGTTAAAGTTGCCGTTGATGTAGTTTTGAATTTTCAATGTAACTAGTCTTATAGGTTGAGTTCTATTTTTGCTTTAAGTTCATTAGATGCTTTAATAACCTCAATTGATTTTTCTTGATAATAGTCAAAAACAGCAAAATACGTTTTTAGCGACTCAACATACTCTCTATTCGCCACTAATAATTCGTAATTTACGGGAATTATGGTTTTCGTATCATTTTTAATTCCAGTGGCTATAAACTCTTTTCTTAATAAATCGAGCATATAGTGATAGAAATCATCTCTTAGTTCTTTATAAGCAGCTTTTAAATCGGGAATACTATAGGTGTAATATTTACCAATTTCAGACCTCGTTTCGTTGTCAGAAATTAAATCCATACCAATAGAAGTTAATGATTCATAACCGCTTGACTTCAAATCTAAATCAGGATACCGAAACGTTTGCCAAAAATGCTTGTTTAATGTATCGTTATACACTTTAGTGTCTTGAAGGTTTTTGATAATTATGTTGATAGATTTCATGCATTTAACAATCGCATTCGCATCGGTATAAACTATACCGTTTAGACTTGAGATATTAGTATCGAGATCTGAAATAATTTCAGTTAATGCATTGTTTTCTTTTTCCCTAGCTTTTTTTAATTCATTCCAATTATTGATCTGAAGGGCAATCAAAATACCAATCACCACAAGCACAATTTCCCCGATGGCATATTTGAAATATTTGGAGGTTTTGTTTTCCATAAGGAGGTTTTGGCGTATTTGCCGAAAGAATTTAATCATTTTTATTTGCTATTTCATTTTCGAGAATGACCACTATTTCATTGAGTAATTTTAATGTCTCAGTTTGAAAAGAATAGTAACTATCAGCCCTTATAACTACATTCTCAACTAAATTTTCAAAGAAAAGGGTATTCAATAAATTCCTATTATCTATATCAAATCCTGAAATTGGAAATCTAATATTCCGAGCCTTTGTATCCACTTGATCCGCATTTAACCAACTGGCATGTTCTAATATAAAAGTATTAAATTTATCTTCATTTTGATTAAGTGTAGTAAATTTTTCACCCAAAACATCAACTTTTGGTTTCCATGAAGACAGTAGGTTTCGTAATTCTACATTTTTAAAGATTCCGAGTTTTCCAGAGCTTAGCAAATCGTCTAGAAATCCGTTATGAGGATAATAGGGTTCACTATTGAACATATCGTTTAACCAAGTGTTAAAGATAGCTTCTTTAGTAGGCTTTATTTTATTTCCAGTATGGCTAAGTATTTCTAATCCAGCATCTAAAACCGTTTGAGTATTGTTCATTACGATAGATAGCAATTCTCTATTTTTTAAAAAATCTCGTTGTATATTTTCTAATGCTTTCGTTTCTTCTAAATTTAATTTTCGAATTTCATTCCAATTATTGATCTGTAATGCGATGAGAATACCAATCACTACAAGCACAATTTCACCTACGGCGTATTTAAAGTATTTACCCTTTTTATTTTCCATAAGCAGTGATTTACGAATATGTCGGAAGAATTTAATCATTTAATATTGGACTCAATGCGTTTTAAAGTATTAGTTAAATAACTTTTAAACACCTTATAGGAGTTTAAGACATACATATAATTTAAGGTGTTATTATAAACTTCATTTTCAAATTCTATTGTCCTGATGGTTTTGTTGTAATCTATTTTGAATCTAGACTGAGTAATGTTTCGCAATCCAAGATCATCTTCAAAATACGCAGGAACTTTCATATTTCTTAATATAGCTTTATCTGTTAATGATGGAATAAAGAATTCAAATAAATAGTTTCTGTAAATTACAATATCATCTTCGGTGTCAGTTAAATAATAGGACCAATTAGATAGTTGTTTTCTCAAATTAGGGTCTCTAATTAAATTGAAAGAACCTGTATTGAATATTTCATCTAATGAGCCAGTGATAATATCCAGTGATTTAGTTTTGTTAATTATATCATCCAACAAATGCTCAATTTCAGAGGCATCTATGGAATTGTCATCCTTAATAATTTCAAGCAAAGACACAGATGCTTCATAGGCTTCCATGAAGCTGTTGTAGGCATCATTTACATTGTTTATATTAGTTTTAAAGTCTATTTGAAGACTTTTCAAAGTGGTTTGCTCACTTAAAGCTTCAATTCTATTATTATTCCAATTATTAATCTGAAGCGCTATGAGAATCCCAATCACCACGAGTACAATTTCACCAATGGCATATTTAAAGTACTTGGATGTTTTATTTTCCATAAGGAGATTTTGGCGTATTTGACGAAAGAATTTAATCACTTACCTTAAAGTTTCATGTTAAAAATAGCCAAACAAATTTTAATTCCTTGTCGGATATTGCCAATTCTAATATTTTCATTCGGATTGTGCTGATTATTATCCATATTGACCATTGGAACAATAATAGCAGGTATATCTAGTACTTTTATGGCTGGAATAATAGGTACGGTGCCTCCCATAGTTCTGATAATTACTGGAGCTTCTCCAAAAGTTTCTTTCATAGCCTCTTTTAATTGACTTCCAAATTTTGAATCGGTAGCTGTTCTAAAGGCATTGACACCTTTGTTGGCTGTAAATTTTACAATTTTTTCATTGTTCAGTCGCTCTTCATCGGTTGGATCTCTATCTAAAACTAAAAACCCTTGACCTTCAATGTGTTTTTTTATTTTTTTTAACTGTAGGGCTCCATCAGTTTCAACCACCAATCTCACATCAATATTGGCCATGGCTAACTCAGGAATAATTGTTTTTGGTGTATCGCCTTTCCATGAGGTTTCAATTTGCCGCACATTTAATGAGGGATACTGTAGTGACTCCTGATAATTGGCGCCTACTTTTTCAGAGGTATGTATACCAAGGCTCTCATTTATCTCATTCTTGTTATCTGGAACATTGTCTAAGAGTGTCTTTATTTCTGGTGTAATTACGATGCCTTTGTAATAATCTTGAATCAATACTTTACCAGATTCAGATTTCATGCTCGCTAATAAATGTGACAAGGTAAAAACTGGATTTGAAACATAGTTGCCATAATGCCCACTATGTTGTGGTAATTTTGAGCCATAGGTAGTAATGGTACAGGTAGCAATTCCTCTACATCCATAAGTTAGTGTAGGTTTATTACTAGAATGTGCGGGACCGTCCATAATGATGAAGTAGTCTGACGCATATACATTTTTATTGGCAGTTAAGGTAGACAGAAACCCTTCTGAGCCATATTCTTCTTCTAAATCGATAACTACTTTGATGTTGAATGTTGGTTCTTTATCTTGTTGCTGTAATATCTCTAAAGCGGCTAAGAACATGATAATAGGTGCTTTATCATCTGCTGCAGCTCGAGCAAAAATTCGCCAATCATCATTAATGGTTTCATTCAAATGACTCCAGTCTATAATCTGCCAATTACCTTCATTGTCTTGTGCTTTTAATTCCGGTACAAAAGGATCTTGCTGATCCCACATTTTCGGGTTTACAGATTGTCCATCTAAATGAAAATAAAACAAAATGGTTTTTAAGTTTTTTTGGTAGACCTTCTCAGCAAATAAAACGGGTAAGGTAGGAGATTCTAGCGCACGCACTTGAAAGTTTAATGCCTTGAATTCACGAGTAACCCAAGCTACATTTTTAAGCATATTTTCTTTATTCACTGGGAGATTGGGAATGCTTACCAGCTCCTTGTGTTTCTGTAAAACACCTCTTAAATTGGTATCAATTTGAGCATCCCAATTTTTTTGTGCCTGCAAACAAAAGGATACTAAGAAAAATGCAAATAAAGTGAGTTGTTTGATCATGTTAAAGTATTGTAAGTTCAGCATTAATGGACTCTCAAAGTTAGTTTAATTTTATGATTTTATTCATTAGCTGATCGTTCTGAATTGGTAATGAATAAGGAATTATAGGTAAATTTAACTAAAGAACTTTATATACTTGAACGTGTATATCAACCTAGTTTACCATCACCATCGATGTCTTTGCCAACATAGTTTTCTAAGGCTTCTAAAGTTTTTCTTAACAAGGCTTTTGTTTGCGCTAATTCTTCTTCTAAATTCTCGACGCGGTCCTCCACACTATCTGCCTGTTTTTGTTGTTTTTCTAATTCGTCTTGCTGCAATAAATCCCAAAAAATGCCCATAATTATTGTTTTTAGTTAGTAATTAAACTGTTTTTTTAAAGTGTAATTAAGCTACTTCAAAATCACCGTAACCTCGGCTTTATGATAATCAGATTCCCTTTGATTTAATCATACTTTTTGATCAAATGGTAGGTAAATTCAATGATTTCTCTATAATTTTCTTTACTTATTTTTTCATCAATACCATGGAAACGTTTCATGTTATTCGGATCAATTCGCATGGGATAAAAGCGATATACATCATCTGAAATTTCATAAAAGTAACGCGCATCAGTACCACCACCTACTAAGCCCGGCACAACAATACTCGTAGGAAATCTATCACGTATGGTTTTTTCTAAAATTTTAAAAGCTTCAGAATCGATACTTGAAACAGGAGAAGGGTTGGTTAAAAAACCAACAGTTTCTACCTTAACTTTATCTGAGATAGTATTTAGAATATGCTGTTTTACGGACTCAATCGATTCGCCTGGAAGTATTCTAAAATTAACGGTAGCCTCCGCAACTGTAGGAATGACGTTGTTTTTTACACCACCACCGATGATGGTTGCTGCCGTTGTTGTATGTGCATTTAAGGCTTCAAGAATGGGTTTTTTAAACAACCATGGGTTGGCAAATGCTAACTTTTTAAAAAATGGAAGTTCTGCACCCATGTATTTAAGTTGGTAGTCAATTGGTTTTACAAGTTTGTAAGGGCGCTGATTGTTTTCAAGGTCAACAATGGCTTGTGCAAGCATACCAATGGTGTTTTCACGTGGTGGTGCTGAACTGTGCCCTCCTTGCGTCTCAACTATAAGTCTGAATGAAGCGAATCCTTTTTCGGCTAAATTGATCATGGCAACAGGACCTTCAATTCCAGGAACCAAGTTTTCTGCTAAAAAACCACCTTCGTCAAGTGTCATGGCTGCATGAACACCCTTTGATTTTAAATGTGCTGCAATTTGTGCTGCTCCATTAGCACCACCAACTTCTTCGTCATGGCCAGAAGCTAGGTAAATAGTTCGCGAGGGTTGGTATCCTTCTTCGAGTAATTTTTCCACCGCTTCCAAGAGCCCTATTAAAGTGCCTTTATCATCCATGGTACCACGACCAATAATATCGGTTGCTGTAATTTTACCTTCAAACGGACCCGCTTCCCAATCACCTAAGGTAGGCTCATCCACTGGAACAACATCTTGATGTGACATTAAAATAATCGGTTTTTTAGCTGGATCTGACCCTTGCCATTTAAAAAGCAAACTGTATGTACTAATTTTTTCAAGTGTTAATTTTTCATGAGTCAATGGAAACGTCTCTTTAAGAAACCGATGAAAACCAAAAAATGCTGTAGAATCAGGAATAGCAGTTTCGCTAAAAGAAATGGTTGGGTACTGTATTGCTTTTGATAGGTTTTGGAATATATCGTTTGGAAGCTCCACCTTTTCTAGCGGATCTGATGCTACTTGTTTTGAGCTAAGCATTAAGGTATTGACAATTAAGATACCAAGAACGATAATAAGTAAGGAAACAAGTAAAAGAACTATTTTTTTCATGAGGGGATGGTTTGTTAGTTTGATAAATTGTAACGAATTTAACTATTTAAATTTTAATTGAATATCTGAAAAATTTGATTTTAAAATTGCAAAATTTTGATTTGATAATATATGTGTCTAAAATTTTTTATCATATTATTTAGGCTTAGTTACCTCAATTATTTCATCTATCAACTTTTCGGTTTCTTCAAGCCTCACAACAACTTCTTTGTGTAACCATAAAGAATTGTCTAATAAGTTTTCAAACGCCACGTTTTGGAATAATGGGTAATAATTAGGTTTTACTTTAGATTTGCCTCCCCAAGGAAGGTTTGCATTTGAATCCATTTCCTTAAAGGAAATAAAAGGAAGCAGATAGGGTAAGAAAATGTTGTTATTCCACGAATCAAGTTTTTCAAATCGAATTTTACGAATTTCAGCCAAGGCACTCCATTGATTAAGTAAGGTACTTATGGTGTCGTCCTTAAAAAGATTTAATCGTCCATTTTGAAGAATGTTATTGACTGCATTATTGGCAAAAGCGATCTCGTTTGATGGGAATGTTTCAAAGAGTAGGCTATCTAAATTATGCCTTAAAAGCTTTTCTTCAGGGAGCCCCATTAAATCCATTAATGCTATGCTGGAACTCATGGCTCTGTCTTCAGCTATTAGGTTCCCTTTAATTGCTTTTTTATTTGCTTTGAACTCTTCGTGCAGTTTTGAAATCAATTCTTGTCGTTCAAAGGCATCCAATTTGTTTTGGTTCCAATTATTAATACTCAAGGCAATGAGAATACCAATTACTACCAATATGATCTCGCCAATAGCATATTTAAGGTATTTACCAGTTTTGTTCTTTTCCATAAGGTCTCGTCTAATTGTTCTAAAAAACTTAATCATAGTTTCAATGGATGGTTAGGTTATGCTCGCACACGGCTATCTCAACCAAAGATCTATCAGATCTTTGATTTTGTGTTTTTCATCCACCCCCTAATCCCCTCCAAGGAGGGAAAATGTATGGAGATATGATTGAAGAATTTAATCATAGTAATAAACTTCCCCTCTAGGGAGAGGTTAGGGGTGGGTTTCAACTGAATTATCATTTTTTAGATTGGCTTATAGGCCATTACTTTAATTTCTACTACCAAATCTGGATTTGGTAATTGATGTACCGCAACCGTAGTACGTGTAGGTCCGGTTTCTTTATTAAAAAATTCGGCGTAGGCTTTATTATATCCTGCAAAATCATTCATATTTACTAAAAATGAGGTTACATCAACCACATCTTTTAATGAGGCCCCTACTTTTTTTAAGTTGGCATCAATATTTTTTAAAACCTCACGAGTTTGAACTTCAACATTTAAGTGTTTGGTTCCCATTTCATCAATGATATCTACACCAGCAATCGTATTATCTGGTCTACGTGAACTGGTTCCAGAAACAAATATAAAATTACCTACCTGTTTGGTATGAGGATAGGCGCCTCTGGGTGTAACTTTTTTTTCTTCCATAATTTATTGTTTGGTTGCGTGTAGTCGATCTTTTTAAAATTGCTCGACGTTATTCTAAGTGATATTTTATTTATTTTAAGCTCCTGTTGTCACAGCAATGACAAGTTATTTCAATCCGGCTATTCTATCGTCTTCGAGAATATTTTCAGTGGCTTTTAGCACCTTTTCCAAGAGTACTTTTAAATCACCTTTGGTATCCAATTCATTATCTGCCAACATATTTAAAATGGCTTTATCTTGAGCACGACCTCTTAACATAGCTTCTTTATAACTGATATCTTCATTGAATGTTACCAATGAATATTTAGATGAATAGCTATCCGGAAAGGTTTTTTCCAATGCCATTTCTAAGCTGCGTTTTTCTCTAAAGTTAGCATTATTTACATGGCCTTTCATTTCATGAAAATTATCAATCGCCAAATCAGCAATCGCGTCGGTATTTTGTTTGCGCGTTTTTTCAAATTCTTTAAAAATAGTTTCCCAATCGTCATGATTGGCATCCAAACAGTGATCAAATTCAACAACATCTTCAAACGAGGCATTCATTCCTTGACCGTAAAAAGGTACGATGGCATGTGCAGCATCACCTAGAAGCATGGTTTTGCCTTTGTAATGCCACGGCGAACATTTCACGGTACCTAAGGGTGCTGTAGGGTTTTCAAAGAAGTCATCTACCAGATTTGGCATCAATGCCAATGCATCTTTAAAATATTTAGTAAAGAATTCAATAACCCGTTCCTTGGTAGTTAGATTATTGAAATTATAATCACCTTCATCATAACTTAAAAATAAGGTAACCGTAAAGCTACCATCTAAATTGGGTAAGGCAATTAGCATAAAAGCATCGCGCCCCCAAATATGTAAGGCATTTTTATAGGTTTTATAGTCTCCATTAGCTGCTGGAAGGATACTCAACTCTTTATAGCCATGGGTTAAATACTCTTGCGAAAAACTAAACAAGAATTTTTTTCCTAAATAATAGCTTTTGCGCATAGATGAACCAGCACCATCTGTTCCAAAAATAGCAGTTGCTTCTTTTGAAAATTCCGTTTTATCATTATAGCGATAGAAATGAGAAATACCCTTTTCAAAGTCTACACCCGTACATTTATGATTAAAATGGAGTGTTACATTGGGTAAAGCTTCTGCTTCATTTAGTAATAAAGCATTGAGTTCGCCACGAGAAATGGAATTGATATATTCATGCGAACGACCACTGTATGGCGCGAGTATGGTATTGCCTTCGATATCGTGTAACATACGCCCATTCATAGGAATACAAAGTGGAGCTACCTTATCTTGGATACCAACAAGTTCCATCGCTTTAATACCTCTATCGGAAAATGCAAGATTGATAGAGCGACCTGCGGAAATATCAACTTTGCGCAAATCGGGTCTTTTTTCAAAAACTTCAACTTGATAACCCCGTTGCCCTAAGCGTAATGCCAATAGCGAACCACAAAGTCCGGCACCAATAATTTGTACATCTTTTTTATGCGTCATTTAAAATAGTTTTCAATTTTTCAACCATACGGTAAATATCTTGATAGGAATTATACAATGGAATAGGAGCACAGCGAATTACATCTGGCTCACGCCAATCGGTAATAACACCTGCTTCTGTTAGTTTTTCATGTAAGCTTTTGTCTGCATTTTTTACTTGAATGGAGAGTTGACAACCCCGTTCGTCGGGATTTTCTGGTGTTATAATTTTAATATCTTGATGTTTCAATTCATTAATCAGTAACTCAAAATAACCCGTAAGCTTTTTTGATTTGCTACTTAGTTTTTCAATTCCCACTTCATTAAATAGGTCTAAGGAAGCTTTAATTGCTGCCATTGATAAAATAGGGGGATTACTTAATTGCCATCCTTCAGCGCCTGGTAGTAGGTCAAATTCGTGACGCATATTAAAACGTGTTTGCTTATTATGTCCCCACCAGCCCGTAAAACGATTTAGCTTTTTATCATAAGCATGACGTTCATGCACAAACAAACCACCGAGGCTTCCGGGGCCTGAATTTAAATATTTATAGGTACACCAAACGGCGAAATCAGCTCCAGAATCATGTAGATTTAGCACAACGTTTCCGGCACCATGGGCACAGTCAAATCCAACAACACAGCCGTGTTTATGTCCTAGTGTAGTGATGCGTTTTAAATCGAAAAATTGACCTGTATAATAATTCACACCTCCAATCATGATGAGTGCAATTTCATCGCCTTGTGTGGCCATGATGGTTTCTAGATCTTCGTAGCGCACTAATTCTTCACCTTCTCGGGCTTTCCATAGAATTAGCCCTTCTTTATCGTCAAAACCATGATGGCGTAACTGTGATTCTACAGCATATTTATCTGATGGGAAGGCATCCGCTTCAATTACAATTTTATAGCGTTTTTGAGTGGGTTTGTAAAATGACACCATCAGTAGGTGTAAGTTTGTGGTCAAAGTATTCATTGTGACAACTTCAATTGGTTTGGCTCCAACTACTTTCGCCATACTTTCTGTTAAAAACTCATGATAATGCATCCAAGGTGTTTTTCCTTCAATATGCCCTTCGACCCCTAAATTTGCCCAATCTTCTAGTTCTTGATTGATGTATTGCTTGGTCGATTTTGGTTGTAACCCCAAAGAGTTTCCGCAAAGGTAGATGAGTTCATGTCCTTGCGTGTCTTTAGGAATGTGAAATTGATTTCTATACGTTGATAATTCGTCTAATGCATCTAATTCTTTTGCGTAGTCAAGACCTAATTTGTTGTGCGTCAATGTGTATTTTTTTGGTTTTTAACAAATGTAAGAATTAAACTAAGATTTTGAAATAATACTTAGATTTTAAATATCAAAAATATTGGTATCTATAAATAGCTACAACTGCTGGTAAAAGTCCATGGAATTACCAATTTTTTACAAAAAAAGGAGGCATTTACTACAAATGCCTCCTTTTTCTAAATTTTTAAGTACTCAATTAATTATTTGGCCATTGTGCCCAATTACTACAATGTCCAGCATTATCAGTTGCACCAATTGACCGCTGTATACTTGTATACCCTGCATTCATAACCGCTCTTGGAGAGAAATGAAACTTACCATTTGAATTGGTTCTAGATAATTTCCCAAAATGGCCTTGACTTAGTCCATGACCGGTTTCATGTAAAACGACCGTCTCTACATCTACACCAGTGCCTATTCCCCAATTATATGCATCATTATAATAAATATCTCTAAAGGCTACATCATCCTTACCATTATTGTCAATGTCTGATTGATAGGTAAATGTAAAAGTAACACCCAACACAGTACTTCCTGGTCCGAAAACAGCGTCTGTT
>CAXBMA010000006.1:0-195586 GCA_963976855.1 uncultured Aureibaculum sp.
CCAAGCGCATTTTATCATTTGACTCTGACAATTGTTGCGTTTCTTCGGTGAGCTTATTAATATTTACCTTAAAATCTTGTGCAACGAGTTTATTGATGGAAACAAAAAATAGAAGGATTACAATTAAAATTTTCTTTTTCATTTTTATAGAAATATCTGACACTAAAATTAGTAATTTTTTAGCAATAAAAAAGCTGCCCTTTTACAGGCAGCTACCATTTAACAAAAAATGGAAAACAACTCAGTCTTCAATATTTTATTAACCGCTGATTCCTCCACCTGAAGAACTATTCTTTTTTACTTTTTTAGGATTCCCAGAAAACCTAATGTCTCCCCCGCTTGAAGCATTTGCATCTAAAGCTTCAATTACATTTACAGAAATATCTGCGCCACTAGTAACGTTAGCATCACATATTTTAGCTTCTAACTCATTCGCTCTGATATTACTACCACTCGTTGCATTTGCAACAAAACTATCAGCGCTACCTTTTAACCTAGCGTCGGCACCACTGGTAGTACTACATTTTAAATTGATGACATTTAACTGTAAACGTGCATCTGCCCCACTGGTCACACTCACTTTTAAATCGTCTGAACTGATCGTATTCTCAGATATAATTTCTGAACCACTGGTTGCTCTTAATTCATTAATGCTAGTGGCCGAAAGGTATACCTTTCTCTTTTTCGCTCTCCAAATGTTTTCTTCGGCGTAAATTTTCAATACTCCATCTTCCACTTCCGTAATAATAATGTCATGTAAATTTTCATCGGCTTCAAGACTTAATGAAACGGCATCGCCCATGGTTAAGCGCACTTCTATTCCGTTACTTACACTAACGGCATTAAAATCTGATGAAATGGTTCTTGTTTGTGTTATTACATTGCCATCACCTCTTACACCTACAAAAACACATGAGCTTGTTACAAAAAGTAATGCTATTGCCAAGGTTTTAATTATTGCTTTCATTTTTTTATGTTTTAAGTTTGTTATTTGTTGATTCAAATTTGCTCTAAAAATTAGCGTCTAACCAATTTAACTTGCTGAACTGTATTTTTTATATGACGAATTGTAACTTATAAAAGTTTCAAAATATGTTAGTTAATTTTTAGTCCTTCCTTATTTATCTTCACCGCTGCTTTTTCACCATTGTCATTTATTTCAATCACCAAACTATCTCTATTGATATCCACTTTAACTCCGTCCGCTTCGTCATCATCATCATCATCATCAGAATTCCAAATAGCAGCACTACAATCCAAACAATCTAACCCATCTTCTGTCATTCTAAATAATTGATCTGGCATATCTCCTCTATAAATCTTTTTAGTAGTATTGATATAGCTTGACAAAAATGATCTTGTATTGTCATCTAAATATACAATTTGACCTTCGGGAATATAAATGGTGATTTTTATTTCTTGGTTTCTAAAAGCGTTCTTACCGTCAGTTAAAAAATAACCATTCAACAAGAGCTTATCACCCAGTTTTTGAAAATCATAATTTATTTCTTCTGCATTAGCTCTTGCAGCAAGTCTACTACTGCCACTTGCTTCTTTGCGTACTTTAATATAAGCTTCTGAACTATCTGATTTTTTAATATAAAGAACGATATCATTTGAATAGAATCGAGTTGCATCATTGGCATCTAGCACTTTTCTAAAGCTGGAACGATGTCTGAAATTATCATAATACGATAGGGATTCATCATCCACCATTTTTATGCGAAGTGTATCTGATTGAATTAAAGCAATATCATTTCGCTCTATAACATATCCATCTCTTGCAAATTCAGCGCCTTGCTTAACACCCAAATAAATGGTTCCTAATAAGGCAATAAGCCACACTCCTAGCAATACAAATTTTGTTGTTCTATTGAGAATTTTTGATTTACTTGAAATAATAAACAATCCTAGAAAGAAGAGCATTAAAAATGGGATTCCAATTAAGACCAACATTAATAATGAGATTAACCAAATGGGTGCGCCTGTTACATTAAACATGCTAAAGTCCTCATCGAATAAATAATGAGCGCCCATAAAATCTACCGTACCGGCTGTGAACAAACTAACAATCAATGCAATAATTGCAGCAGTTGAAGCCACTACTAAAATAACACCTATAAACTTTCCAATAATGGTAAAGAACGTAACTATAATTTTACCTATTACATCTATAAATTCCTGAATACCAGACTGCGCCTTACTACTTCCCTTTTTTAGGTCCTTTTTTTTTAAAGAGGCCGAAACATTTTCGTACCCTTCTTTTACAACACCCGTTACCTCATCAACAGCTCCTTTAATGCTTTCAGAAGCACTTTCAAATTCAGCACGTACTCTTTTTTCAATATTACTGATATTTACAGCTTCTCCTTCCATTTGTAACTTATCGGCCGTTGTCTTTGCTTCTGGAAGTAAAATCCACAATATGATATATAATAAGGGACCAAATCCTAAACCGAAAGTGGCTATTAGCCATGCTACTCGTACCCAGATTACATCCACATCAAAATAATAGGCCATACCAGATGCCACCCCACCAATAAACTTATCATCTCCATCTCTGAACAGTTTTTTATTTGAAGAACTTCTCGTAGATCTACCACTATAACTGCGTTGGCTCTCTTCATTAAATATCTCTTCGTCTACCAAATAGTCTTCTGGTTGCCCCATAATGACAATAACTTCTTCAATATCAGATTCGCTTACTACCTGTCTTACATCTTTTACTTTTTCAGACAAAAGTTCACCGATTCGAAATTCTATATCAGAAATTATTTCGTCTCTACCTTTTGGGTCATCACTGAGTGATCTGCGAATGGCATCGATATATCTTTTTAATTTTTGATACGCTTCTTCATCAATATGAAAAAAGATTCCTCCTAGATTTATATTAATTGTCTTGTTCATTTTGTTGTTGATTTTTTACTAGTTACAATTTTTACTGCTGTAATAAGCTCTTCCCAAGTTGTACTTAATTCTTTTAAAAACAGAATTCCTGTTTCAGTTAATGCATAATATTTTCGTGGCGGACCAGAAGTCGATTCTTCCCATCTATAGCTCAGCAAACCAGCGTTTTTCAACCGTGTTAATAAAGGATATATCGTACCCTCCACTACCAGTAGCTTTGCATCTTTCAAATCCGATAAAATTTCAGAAGTATACGCATCTCCCTTTTGTAAAATAGAAAGAATACAGAACTCTAAAACTCCTTTTCGCATTTGCGCCTTTGTGTTTTCTATCTTCATAATGTTTAGTCTCTTCTTTTAAATTGTTGCAAGTATTGTTATGAGCAATTTCATAACAAAAACTATAATAGCTGTTAATATTGAGATCATGAGTTTGGTTGATTTATAAGTTACTTAATAAACTTTATCGTTAAAGGATATTTATATACTTCTCCTCTGCTTGCTTTTACGGCTGCTACAATTATTAATATAAATTTTATAAAACTAATGACAGCTATAATTGAACCGATGCTTAAAATTCCAAAAAGGTTGTCAAACCCATAGTGAAAATTAAAATCGAAATGATCAAAATCATCTATATTTCTTAAATATCTGAAAAGTGAACCAAAAGCAAATGGAAATGCAATCATACCTAAGATAACTGTGTACAACACATAACTTAAATTAAAATTGACGGCTTCTATTCCATTTTTATCTATAAATTCACTTTTATCTTTATTCACTGACCACATTACGAGCGGCCCCAAAATGCTTCCAAAAGGAAATACAAAGCTAAAGAAAGCCGAGAGGTGTGTTAAGAATGAGGTGTTTTTTTCTCTTTGTGATAACATAATAGTAATTGTTTATAATACTTGTCTATGCAAATATATATACAAAAGATAATACTATGCAATACCAAGTACTGTTTTTTAACATTATTTTAACATTTCACATGTCGTATATTTTGATTAAATTTGACCAAATCACACTCTAAAATGGCAAAATTTACCGTTAGCAATTTTAATAAGTTCCTACTATTTAAGCTGCCCTCAGCCTATTTTTCGGGCGTTAGGGTACATTCTTTTTCAGACAACGAAGCAGTTGCTACTGTGAAACATCGATGGATCAACCAAAACCCTTTTAAATCGTTGTATTGGGCAACACAAGGCATGGCTTCTGAACTGGCCACTGGTATTTTGGTTACGAAGCAAATAGCTGAAAGTGGTAAAAAAATATCCATGTTAGTTGTGCACCAAAGTGGAACCTTTACTAAAAAAGCTACCGGCAGAATCAATTTTATCTGTAAAGATGGTGCCTTAGTAAAGGAAGCTATTGCCAAGACAATTGCCTCGGGGGAAGGCGAAACAATTACCATGACTGCTGAAGGATTTGACACACAGGGAGCTTCTGTTTCGAAATTTGAATATACCTGGGGATTGAAAGCAAAAAGCTAAATGTTTTAAGTAAAACGTACCTAGCGTTTGTACTGTGCCATTGATTATAGTTGCCTGAATGTTGTAACAAAAAGTGAAAAATTACAACATATAAGTACATGAATCAAAAAATACCCGATATGATACTTTCAACAACTCCCACCATACCAAATAAAGAATACTGAAAATTTCAAGGATCGAGATAACTAATTTGGCACTAAATCAAAGCAATAAAATCGTTAACAAATAGAAACACTAACACCTTAAACCTTACAAAATGACAGCACATGAAATAGATTACACCATTTACGGAGAAGAAATGCAGTATGTAGAAATAGAACTAGATCCGCAAGAGGCCGTAGTAGCTGAAGCCGGTAGTTTTATGATGATGGAAGATGGCATTCAAATGAACACCATATTTGGGGATGGGTCCGGACAAACTCAAAGTGTTTTGGGTAAAATATTTTCAGCCGGTAAAAGATTATTAACTGGCGAAAGTCTATTTATGACTGCTTTTTTAAATAATGATGCTGATAAAAAGAAAGTCTCTTTTGCTTCTCCATATCCAGGCAAAATAATTCCTCTTGACTTAACCCATTTTAATGGGAAGTTCATTTGTCAGAAAGATGCCTTTTTATGTGCCGCTAAAGGTGTAGTTATAGGTATTGAATTCTCAAAAAAACTGGGGAGAGGCTTGTTCGGTGGTGAAGGTTTTATCATGCAGAAATTGGAAGGTGATGGTATGGCATTCATGCACGTAGGTGGAACCGTTGCTAAAAAAGAACTAAAAGCGGGAGAAACCTTAAAAGTTGATACGGGTTGTATCGTTGGCTTTGACCAAACGATAAACTATGACATTGAATTTGTTGGTGGTATTAAAAACACCGTGTTTGGTGGTGAAGGGCTATTCTTTGCAACGCTACAAGGCCCAGGAACTGTCTACATACAATCTTTACCATTTAGTAGATTGGCTGGTAGAATTATTGCTTCTTTACCCCGTAGTGGCGGTAAAAGCAAAGGTGAGGGAAGTATATTAGGAGGTATTGGCGACCTACTTGATGGAGACAACAGGTTTTAATACAGGCTAATCTCCTGACAATAGTTAGTAACGAAAGAAATAAAAGATGCTTCGGGCTGCTCAGAATGACAACAAGTATTTATTCTTTGCTTTTTATTTCGGCAATAAACTTATCTAATGCGACACCGTATTTTGAACGTTTCACTTCTTTTGTTAGTGAATTATTCACCGTATCCAATAACTTAATGTTTGCATTGTATAATTCTGTCAACGCTAAATAAGGGGCAATTTCTGCATCTTTATGTTGAACTGCAAAGTTGGTAGTATAATAATATCTGCGTCTCAATAAATTATCAGAAACTCCTTGTAGCGAATCTGATTTTATGGAATCTTTTATTTTTTTTGCTTCAAACCCAGCCTTGATTAAGTCTAAATTTTTATCGCTAAACTTATCCAGCATTTCCGTGTATTCATCTAATAACTGCTGGTTTTTCAATCCGGTAATAGTCGCCCCAAATACAAATTTATCCAATTTGGTATTGATCACCGTAGTACCTATGTCTCCAAAAAATAATACTTGTTTGTTTTTATCATTATTCAAGCTTAAATAATAAATTTCTGGACTTTCAATTTCATCAGATAAGGAAAAAGTTTCAACACCATCTAAAAATACAGAATCTACCGAAACCAATAAGGTATCGTTCATTTTTTTCAAATACAAGGTTCCTTTTTTCAATCCTTTAATTTCTCCAGTTACAAGCATTGACCCTTTATTGCCTGTGGTACAAGAAACTAAACCTGTAATAATAAGTACTGTTAAAAGTATATTTTTCATGTTGATTTTTTAAAGCATGCGAATATAGGAAAATTGTTGAAATTTTACTGCGAAACTATCTGCATTAATATAGTACAACCAATAGCAGCAATCGTACCTACCGCATAACCAAATACTGCTAATAAAACCCCAACAGTTGCTAATGAAGGGTGAAAAGCAGCTGCCACAATAGGTGCAGAGGCCGCACCACCAACATTTGCTTGACTACCCACCGCTAAAAAGAAATAAGGTGCTCTTATTAATTTGGCAACTAATATCAATAACAAGGCATGAATGGTCATCCAAACGGCTCCGATTGCCACCAGACCCAAATTGTCAAAAATTAGGGTTAAATCCATTTTCATACCTATGGAAGCTACTAAAATATAAATAAAAACGCTTCCCAATTTGCTTGCGCCTGCACCTTCATAATTTTTGGCTTTTGTAAATGATAAGAGTATCGCGAGTATCGTTGAAATACTAATCATCCAAAAGAATTCAGAGTCTAAGAAGGTGAAAATATTTTTAGTTGTAGGATTTTCTATACCATTGACAACACCTGTGAAAAATTCTGCTAAATAACCTGCCGAAAAGTGTGCAAAACTGATGGCTCCAAAAGCAATGGCTGCCATTATCATTAAATCAGTTAAACTTGGATTTCTTTCAATTTTCGCTGAATGACTCGAAACTTTTTCTTTTAAACTTTCAATCGCCGAAGTATCCGCTTTCAACCATTTATCAATGCGCTTAGATTTACCAATCCCCATTAAAATGATGGCCATCCAAATATTTGCAATAACAATATCAACAAACACCATTCCGCCATACAATTTTTGATTGTATCCGTAAATTTCTAGCATGGCCGTTTGATTAGGACCTCCACCAATCCAACTTCCTGCCAAGGTAGAAAGTCCTCTCCATACTGCATCTGGACCTGCACCTCCCACAGTTTCTGGAGACACCATAGAAATTAATAGTATCGCAATTGGGCCACCAATTACAATTCCTAATGTTCCTGTAAAAAACATCGCCAACGCTTTCCAACCTAGATTGTAAACTGCCTTTAAATCAATACTCAACGTCATTAATACCAAGGCCGCTGGTAATAAATAGCGACTCGACATATAATATAAGCTTGTACTGTGTTTTGTTACTTCACCAGCATCATTCACCGTTTCCCATTCGGGCGCTATCAATCCTATTGTTGTAAAAACCGCAGGAACCATATAAGCTAAAAATAGTGCAGGCACTACTCCATAAAATTTCTGCCAAAATCCTTCCTTTTTTGAAGATGTATAAAAAATAAAGCCTAGGGCTATCATTAAAAGTCCAAAAACGATGGTATCGTTTGTAAATAATGGTGCTGAATTCATAAATATTAATTAATTTTTTACTGTCCTACCATAAAAATAGCATTACAAAATATTAGTTTTCCGTTTTCCCAAAAACTTCTAAATAAAGGGTCATCTACCAAATAGACCACTTCTCCTCTTCCTTTTTGCTCTACTCCAAACACGAGTGATTCGTCGATGCTTTTTAATGCATTCGCACCTGCAAAACCACTTAGTAAATCTGATTTACTCTTAATAACACTAATATTATACCCATCTTTTAAATAAGCATAATGACTGTTTCCTAAACGTAGGGTTTGATATTGATTGTCAAAACCAAATCCGAGCGGATGCGTATTGTCCATGGTTGCATTAAAAATACTTCCTGTGATTAAATTTGAAATTGATTTACGCTCTAAATTATCATAAGCTTCCAACTCTAGTTTTTCTTTCAATTCTTTAACTTCCTTTTCTTTTTCCTTCTTTTGATCATCATCTTTAAAATTCGACAGGCTAAACTCTTTACTAGCGGCAAAAGTACTTAGTGCTCTATCAATTGCTATTAGTCTGCCTCCACTTTGCACCCATTCTTTTAACTGAGTTAATTTTTCTTTTCCCAATACACTGCCATAATAGCCGCTAGGTAATACTAAAACATCGTATTTATCTAAATCAACCCTATTCATATAGTCAGTGTCTAAAACGGTAACTGGGTATTTTATTTGTTGTTCAAAAAAGTGCCATAGCGACCCAAAACTTAGTGATGATACACCATCGCCTGAAAGCAATGCCACTTTTGGTGCTTTTAAATAAGTAATACTACTTGAACCAAAATCTTTACCAGAGCTAACCATTCCTGTAGAAACACCCGTGACTTCTCTATTAAACTTTTTAGTAGCTTCTTTTATAATTTGATCAAACTGCTCGCCTAACTTTTCATTTCCTCTTCGCGTAATAACCAAAGAACCTGCTTTGTAACTTTTACCTTCTATAGCAAATGGTACTTGAGAAAAGCGAACTTTTACTTTATGCTGTAATAAATACCCCAAAAAGCTAGCATCATCGATACTATTCCATTTAGAAAGGTAGGCATATGGCTTCGTAACCCCTGTTAATTTACCTGTACTTTCAATTTCACCATTCGTTTTAGTACTAATAGTTGATGTCATTGCATAGGCATCCAACCCTCTACTATAAGGTATCGCCCAAGCCGTAATATCATAAGTTAATGAATCACTTATTTTTGCTTGAGGCTCAAACAAAGCTTTTATAAAATTTGATTTTGGTTGGTTGGTATTTACCACCAAATCATGCTCACTTAACTTTACCGTTTTAGTTGTGTTCTCTTTATAACTAAAACCTTTAACAGTACTTTGAGTATTGGCAAGTCCATACTGTATTTGGTGTGTATCTAATAGTTTACGTAAGCTATTTATTTTGTCTTTTTCATTCGTGCCTTTTACCACATAGCTTTTGTATTTTCCTATTGGATTATTTTTAGCATTCCTAAAATAGGTTTTGAATTCGGTTTTTAATTTTTCCGCATTAAGCGATGAGATTTCAATAGTAGAAATACCTGTTGTATAATGATGTGCAATTCTGTCTTTTAATGTTAATACATCACCTTCTGCTGTTGTAATACCTAAGCCAGCCCTTCCACTTCCACCCTGCTCATAGGTCATACCAATGGCCCCATTATACAGCGGATAGGTATCTCCATAACTTGGATATAAAAGGTCAAAAACTTCTTTGGTAAAATACAACCACCCATTTTCATCAAAATATTTAGCATTGTTTTTTCCTACAGTTTGCTGAAATTCTCTTTGAAAATCTGTGATTATTTCATGATAGGGCTCGGCGGCCGGAGCAAAATAATAAGGACTATTTATACCTTGTTCATGAAAATCAACATGAACATTAGGCATCCATTTATTATATTCTACAATTCTTGATTGTGACTCAATCTGTGTGGTCCACGCCCAATCTCTATTCAAATCAAATAAATAATGATTTGCTCTCCCTCCAGGCCAAGGTTCATGATGTTCTTTAGAATCAGGATTGATATTGTATGGCGTATTTACATATTGGTTATACCAATTTACATAACGATCTCTCCCATCAGGATTTACACAGGGGTCAATAATTACAATGGTATTTTCTAACCATTTTTTAGTGTCTTGGTTCGTTGGGTCAACGAGTGCATATAGTGTTTTCATTGAAGCTTCAGTACTTACTGATTCATTTCCATGCACATTATAACTCAACCACACAACGGCAATATCTTCATTTGCTTCTCCTTCAACAATTCCTGTACTTTTTAAATGATTCAATCTTAAATCTTCGAGCTTTGAAAAATTTTGAGGAGATGTGATAAATGCTAAATGTAGTGGCCTATGCTCATAAGTTTCGCCATATTTAATCAGTTTCACATTGTCGTTGGTAGTAGCAATATGTTGAAAATAGTCAACAACTTTATGGTGTCGCGTGAAACGTTCACCCAACTCATAGCCTAAAAAATCTTTTGGAGATTTTGATTGAGAATACGAGATAAAAGAAAAACAGCAAGCAACTAAAAGTAGAAATTGTTTCATTTTAGGAATATTTAATTCCAAATATATGTAAAAAAATATGGGAAATTAATTAGTTCTCCTCTTTCTTTTTGGGTTCTCTTTTAGCAGCTTTCAAACTTTTGTTAAGCATATATTCAATTTGCCCATTGGTACTGCGAAATTCATCTGCAGCCCATTTTTCAATTGCTTTTAGCATATCTTCATTTATCCGTAATGCAAATGCTTTTTTCTTTGCCATTATTAAATTCTATTCACAAATTTTGTAATTACGTCAATCAACTCAATCATTGTCGGTAAATCAGTATTCGTATACGTCGCAATATTTTCTGTTCTATCGTCAACTGTTACTTCTTTAAAAACATGATTCATATTTTCTATTAATTGCAATTCTGATTTGGTATTTGCCTTATGCAATAATGCTGCGTCACTAACAGGAACTTGAATATCTTTTGTTCCGTTGATGATTAATATTGGAATGTTTAATTTTTTTATTTCTTCTTGAGGCTTGTATTTCATCCACGACATCCAAAAGGGTTGTAATGATTTTCTAAAAATAGAAACCAACAACGGATTGAAATTTTCATCAATTTTCCCGGTATTCAAAATACCAAATGTTTTTGCTAAATCATCTTTAAACATAGGTGATTGCGCAACAACTTGTTCTGTCAGAATTTCATCTATTGATCTTCCAGCACCTGCTAAGGAAATAAACGCATCTGCTCCTGATTCTGAGGCGACCATCCCAACCAAACTCCCTTGGCTATGACCAGTTACAATAATTTTTGAAAACCGCTCTTGATTCTTAAAATATCGTATCACGGTAACGGCATCGGTAATAAAATCATCAACACTAATCTCTTCTTCTTTTAAACCTACTTTTTGTGCTAGTACAACGGTGCTTTTATCATATCTATAACTAGCAATATCATTTAATGCCAATCCTTCTGCCAAATACTTTAAAGAATTGCCTTTACCTCCTGCTTGATTCCCATCTCTATCGCAAAGTCCTGAACCTGGAATGATGATGACCAACGGCACTTTTTTGGAAATTTCCGGCGCTAATAACGCGCCGTTAACTGTTACTTTTTCAGACGGTATACTCAGTTCTATTTCTACAAACTCATGCGTCTGTGCAGACGCAAAAACAGCATACAAAAATGTCAGTAATGTTAAATTAATTTTCATCATTAGTTGTCGTATAATAAGTGCTTAAAATTCTTTTTATTTCATGTTCCTTTTGAGTGCCAATTAATATTTTTTTACCGGTTTTTAAGGTTAATTGCAAGCCCAAATCTCCTTTTACATTATAGGCAACACCTTTACTTTTACGCCAAAATGCGCCACCTTTTATACCCCAACCTCCATATTCTGAAATGGCATCATATTTTCTAACATAGGCGTTTTCAAGGTCTCTCCATAAAATTAGTTTCATTGAAAAATGGAATGGTATAAACTGATAATAGATTCCTTTTTCATCAATTCTAGTTTTTAACTTTAATGAAAATATAAGTCCGTAAACAACAACCATTCCCCCCAACAACACAAAAAAACCTCTTTTTGCTTCACTATCAGTTGCGTCAGCGGTGTACCAATCATTTGCTACAAATACCATTGATACCACAAAACTAATGGCTAATAAAATATGTAACCAAAGCTGCGTAAATCGTTGTTCTTCAATAAATATTTTCATCAGACAAAACGTATAATTAAATTAATACAATTAACGAGTACCCATATCATTATTAAAATCATAAGCTTATATATACTTTCATTAGCTACCTGTTTTTGTCTCGTTCAAAAACAATATTGGAAATAACATGTTGATTATTTACAATGCTATGCACATTCCAGCCCTCTTTTGCATATTTATTTAAAATCTCTTCCAACTTCTCGGAAGCATTTCGCCAACCTAATTTTGGTTTGATTACTTTATATTCTTTCATCTCGTGCTATACTATTTATTGTTAAATTCAAATTAGTGACTCAAAGTACCTGTATTTAAAACAGGAGAAGCATCTTTATCACCACATAAAATAACCATTAAGTTACTCACCATTGCTGCTTTACGTTCATCGTCTAAATCGACTATATTCTTTTTCCCTAGCTCTTCCAACGCCATTTCAACCATACTGACCGCTCCTTCTACTATCTTATGACGTGCCGCTACGATGGCCGTAGCCTGCTGTCTTTTTAACATGGCGTTTGCTATTTCTTGCGCATAGGCCAAATAACCAATTCTCGCTTCTAAAACTTCGATACCGGCAATAGACAAGCGCTCATCAATTTCCTTTTCTAAGGCAACACTCACCTCATTCACGCTAGAACGTAACGTAATATCTTCAGCTAACCCCTCATCCGCAAAATTATCATATGGGTACATACTTGCCAGTTTACGCACGGCAGCATCTGTTTGTACGCGTACAAAATTCTCAAAATTATCTACATCAAATGCAGCTTTGTAAGTATCCATTACACGCCAAACGAGTATGGTACTAATCATTATAGGGTTGCCTAACTTATCATTCACTTTTAAACGCTCACTGTCAAAATTACTAGCACGCAATGAGATTTTTTTCTTGGTGTAAAATGGATTCACCCAATAAAAACCGTTCTTTTTTACGGAACCTACATATTTACCAAATAACAACAATACTCTAGCGTTGTTTGGCTGTACCATTAGAAAACCTATTGCCATAACTAATGATAAAAAGGTGACTATAATAAACCAAGGACTCTCCAATGCGATGGTTGTGGCGATACTTCCTAAAAATAAAATAAAAAAAAGAAATAGCATTAAATAGCCATTTGCAGGTACGATTGTTTTTTCTTGCTCCATGATTAATGATTTAGATTTGATATTATTTTGATATCATAAAGATATAACATTTTTTTTCATATTTCCAAATATTTTAACAAACATATTTTATACATTAGCAAAAATTTAAAAAAATGAAGACTGGATTATTATTTTTACTCATTAGTGTTTTAGCGGGTTCGCCACTAGTAGAATCGAAACCTTTTTGGGGACAAACAGGGCACAGAGCCACTGGGAAAATTGCTGAAAATTATTTGAGTAAAAAAGCAAAAAAGAAGATTGACAAACTTCTAAAGGGCGAAAGCTTGGCTTTCGTTTCTACCTTTGGTGACGAAATAAAATCTGACAGAAAATACAGTGAATTTTACACCTGGCATTATGTAAACATGCCTTTAAATAGTACGTATGAAGATTCAGAAAAAAATCCGGAAGGCGATTTGGTTACAGGTATCAACAAATGTATTTCGGTTTTAAAAGACGCCACTAGTAGTGATGAAGATAAAGCGTTTTATTTGCGATTGCTAGTCCATTTTGTAGGCGACTTACACCAACCCATGCATATAGGAAGACAGGAAGATAAAGGTGGCAATACGGTACAAGTACAGTGGTTTGGAAACGGAACCAATTTACACGCGATATGGGATACTAAAATGATAGAAGACTGGAATATGAGTTATCTAGAGTTAGCCGACAATGCACAGCATTTAACGAAAGCTCAAGTGCAGGCTATGCAACAAGGAACTGTTGTTGATTGGGTACACGACACACATAAACTTTCTAAAGTAGCCTATGAATCTGTTAAAGTAGGTGAAAATTTACGCTATAGATATTCTTATGATCATTTTGGAGAAGTGCGTACGCAATTACAAAAAGGCGGAATTCGACTAGCGAAAGTTCTCAATGACATCTTTGGATAAAAAAATACCTTACTAACATCTAGTAAGGTATTTCATTAATCTTTAAAAGTTATATCTAGTACTAAAACACGGTGGATTCTAAAACTTACTCTAAAGTAATAATTAAATCATCTTGTTTGACCATAACTCCAGCAGTTAAAGTGACCGATTTTACCTTTCCTGCCTTCACAGCCGTTACGGTAGTTTCCATTTTCATAGCTTCTATAATAAATAGTGGATCGTTCTTTTTGATTTCATCTCCTTTTTTGACCAATACCTTATACAACGAACCTTGCAATGGCGCTCCTATCTGACACGCATCTTCAGCATCAATCTTTTTATGTTCATTAGATTCAATTTTTAACGATAGATCTTTCACTTCCACATACCTATTCTCACCGTTTACTTTAAAAAACACCAAGCGGACACCTTCTTCATTTGGACTACCTACAGAAAGTAATTTCACAATAATCGTTTTTCCTGCTTCTAGCTCAATCAAGGCCTCTTCACGAACTTTCATTCCGTAAAAAAAGTTTTTTGTTGGAAGCGTTGCTAGACTTCCATACAACTTGTGTTTCTCATGTGCCTGTTCAAAAACTTTAGGATACAAACTATACGATAAAAAATCTTCAAATTCTATAGGACGTGTAAATCCCTTTTGGAATTTTTTATGGAAAGCTTTATATTCTAGATCAAAATCAACTGGCGTTAAATGGGCATTTGGCCTATTTTTATACGCTTTCTTATTTTTTAAAATGATCTTTTGTAGTTTCTTTGGAAAACCACCAACTGGCTGACCTAAATCACCCATAAAGAAATTAATAACAGACTCAGGAAATGAAATCTCTGCACCTCTCTGCATGACATCTTCTGGCGTTAATTCATTCGTAACCATAAAAATAGCCATATCACCAACTACCTTCGAACTTGGCGTTACTTTTACCAAGTTTCCAAACATAGCATTTACTTGAGCATACATTTTCTTCACCTCATCAAAACGATCGCCTAATCCCAGTGCCGTTGCTTGCGGTCGTAAATTAGAATACTGACCTCCGGGAATTTCATGCTGAAACACTTCAGCCGTTCCCGATTTTAAACCAGACTCAAACGGATAATAGTAATCTCTGGTATCTTCCCAGAAATTAGAAAACTGATTTAGTTTTTCCATATCAAAATCATTCGCCCGCTCATTGAATTTCATCATTTCTACCACTGAATTGAAATTTGGTTGCGAAGTAAGACCTGACAATCCGCCAAGAGCAACATCTACAACATCAACACCAGCTTCTATGGCTTTTAAATAAGTTGCTGTTTGTAATGACGACGTATCATGGGTATGTAAATGAATAGGTAAATTAACCGTGCTTTTTAGAGCGCCAACCAACTCAGTAGCGGCATATGGCTTTAACAAGCCAGCCATATCTTTAATAGCAATCATATGTGCTCCGGCATTTTCCAAGTCTTTGGCTAACTGCGTATAATACTTCAGATTGTATTTAGTTTGAGAGACATCTAAAATATCACCGGTATAACTAATTGCCGCTTCGGCGATACCACCTGTTTTATTTCTAACAAAATTGATGCTCGGCTCCATGGCCTTTACCCAGTTCAACGAATCGAAAATCCGAAAGATATCAATTCCATTTTCCCAAGATTTCTCTACAAATTTTTCGATCAGATTATCAGGATATGCCTTGTATCCAACACCGTTGGAACCTCTTAATAACATCTGGAATAAAATATTTGGAACCGCTTTACGGAGTTCGCGTAAACGCGCCCATGGATTTTCATGTAAAAAGCGTAAGCACACATCAAAAGTAGCTCCACCCCAAACTTCCATACTAAAGGTATTCGGATGGTTTTTAGCAAAACTTTCAGCTACTTTCAGCATATCATAGGTACGCATACGTGTCGCTAACAGTGACTGATGGGCATCGCGCATCGTGGTGTCTGTATAGTGTATTTTCTTCTCTTTTTGTAACCAGCTACAAAACTTTTCAGGTCCCAATTCGGTTAATAAATCCTTGGTTCCTTTTTGATACGGCATTAAATGGCTCCTTGGCACTTTCGGATTTCTAAACACTTTTGTGTCGTCCTTAAACTTAATGTCATCATTGCCATTTACAATGATATCGGCTAAATATTTTGTGATCTTTGTAGTTCGATCTTGTGGTAATTTAATCTTAAATAGACCAGGGGTATTCTGGATAAAATTTACCGTTGCTTTTCCTTCTACAAAGGTTTTGTGATTAATTACATTTTGTAAAAAATTAATATTTGTTTTTACACCTCGAATTCTAAACTCTTTTAAGGCCCGTGCCATTTTACGCGTAGCACCATCTAAGGTACGTCCTTGAGCAGATACTTTCACTAGCATTGAGTCGAAAAATGGACTCACACTATACGATTGATAAATGCTACCAGCATCTAAACGTATACCCATACCCGAGGCACTTCGATAGGTGGTTACTGTTCCGTAGTCTGGTGTAAAATTATTTTCTGGATCTTCAGTAGTTAATCGGCATTGCAATGCAAAACCTCTTGTAGATAATGAGTCTTGCTCATAAATTTTAATTTGTTTATCAGAAAGTTTATAGCCTCCTGCAACAAAAATTTGTGTTTTTACCAAATCGATACCTGTTACCATTTCGGTAACCGTATGCTCTACTTGAATTCTCGGATTAACTTCAATAAAATAAATAGCATTTGACGGGTCTAATAAAAATTCAACCGTTCCAATATTATTGTAGTTTACGGCTTTGGCAATCGCAATAGCATAAGCATATAAATCTTCCTTAACTTTTTCGGGCAAACCGAAAGAAGGCGCAACCTCTACTACTTTTTGATGACGTCGTTGCACCGAACAATCTCGCTCAAACAAATGACGAATTGTACCATACTTATCCGCAACAATCTGAACTTCAATATGTTTTGGATTTTCCACATACTTTTCTAGAAACATGGTATCATCACCAAATGCATTGAGAGATTCATTTCGTGCCGAATCAAAATTTAGTGTTAAATCTTCCGTATTTCTCACAACGCGCATCCCTCTACCACCACCACCAGAAGCTGCTTTTAGCATTAACGGGTACCCTATTAAATCGGCCTCAGACAATGCCACTTTTAAGGAAGTTAGTTTCCTTTTATTACTCTCAATAATAGGTACATTACACTTTTTTGCTATTTTTTTCGCGGCAATTTTATCACCCAAAGCATCCATAACTTCAGGATCTGGACCTATAAAAATAATGTCATTTTCAGCACACTTCCGTGCAAAATCTGAATTTTCAGACAAAAACCCATAACCTGGATGAATCGCATCTACATTTTTAGCCTTAGCCAAACCTACAATTTCATCAATATCTAAATAGGGTTTTAATGGCTGATTATCTTCCCCTATTTGATACGATTCATCAGCTTTGTATCTATGTTGCGAATACCTATCTTCATACGTATAAACGGCAACCGTACTTATATTCAACTCATTGCACGCTCTTAAAACGCGTATTGCTATCTCACTTCGGTTAGCAACTAGTATCTTCTTAATCTTCATTTTAATTTTAGCTTTTGTCTGTTCGTTTTTATTTGATAATATAAGGGTTTACATTTTTATAATTTCTAACAATATACTCTAAGGCAGTTTCTAATATGCTTCCCATATTTTTTGCTTTCTTAAATTCAATATCGCCGGTTAATTCAAATAACCCTAGCTTGAGTTCTTTTACTTTTTCAGGAGTTGAGATTATATCATTATTCATACAGCTCAACAGATCACCCAATCTTTCATATTCACTTGAAGCTCTTTTAGCCAACAAAGACCTTTCTTCTACTTTGTATTGCTCTATTGATTCCTCTTGCAATAAGCCTAAAGTCATTTCTACCAACTTATTGTTTTCCTTTAAAAATTGAGGTTTGTAGACTTTGGGATTCCCTTCAAAATTTTGTTGATCGAAATCTATGGCTCTAATTCGATACTGAATACTATCAAAATCATGCGTCAATACCATCACATAATTGTATGATCGCATATCTCCTAAAAGGCGTACAAAGCAGCGTTCATTAAATTTCACAAACTCCTTTGCGATTGCCTTTTTTGCTTGCTCTGAGCACTCATCTAATTGTTCTGCAATAAACGTATCTCCTGGAATCCCTGAAATATGTTCTTCTATCAAAGTATCTTTATGAACTAAAAAATTGATGTGATTTGGCGATAATAAATGCTCTAATTCTAAGCCATAAATTCTAGAGGCATCTGCCTTTTTGATATAGAGATAGGTATAGTTATCATTTAGTATGTTACGAATTTTTATACGAAAGGGTTTTGAATTTCCAAAGGTGCAAAAATCAATAGAATCAACATTCAAAAAAGAGAGCGAAACATCACTTCCGTCAGCATGTAAAATAGTATACATCCGTTTTAGGCTCAATTCAATTTCCTCACGCTCATGTTCGGCAAAATAAGTGCTAATCCATAATGTATCATTGCCATTTTTATCAAAAACCTCCACTGCCCCTTGAAAGCGCAATAAATCATCGTAATAAATAGGAATTTTAATATTTCTATTGTTTTGTGTCAGGTAATCAGACAACTGTTCCGTAATAGGATAGGTTGGCTTTTTTTTAGACATTAACTTTTCATTCATCGCCTTTTTTAAAAAATATGCTTAAAGGTAGTATGATTTGTATCATTAAACAAAAAACAATTTCTATAAGTTTAACAAATCAAACCCTTTTTAACACATTCAAAATTTTTGTTATTATTTTTAATCGGTTATGCAATTCTAATTTTTACACCCTTTAAAGGGAAATACTAATTTATTTAACATTTTTTTTAGTACATTTATCACACATTTTTAAAATTTAAAAAATAAAAAGTAATTTATAATTGTTTTTAGTTCAAAACAAACCATACCCTATGAGAAAAAATCATGATATTAAAGCGTTCTTTGTTGTTGTTTTTATCTGCTTTAATACTATTGTGTTTTCGCAACAAGCACTTGCACAACTACCTAAAGAATTTGTGTATGCAAAAGAAGTAATCCCAAACTTGAGATCAGACTTGAGGTATTACTCTTCTAATAATTTTATTGGTAAACCGATTGATGGCTATATCAAACCAAAGTTAATTTTAACCAAAGAAGCAGCAGCAGCATTAAAAAATGTTCAAGACGAATTAGGAAGGCTCGGATTTGGCCTCTTGGTCTACGATGCTTATAGACCACAACGAGCAGTAGATCATTTCGTACGATGGGCAGCAGATTCAACAGACACCTTGATGAAAGATGTTTTTTATCCAAATATTGATAAAAAGGAATTGTTTAATAAGCAATTTATCGCAAAAAAATCTGGGCATACTAGAGGAAGCACCGTAGATCTAACAATTGTTTCTTTAACGACCGGACATATTTTAGATATGGGTGGTTCGTATGATTTATTTGATGATAAGTCTGCAACAGATTATCCTAATATTACGAGGAATCAACGAGCAATTCGTTTGTTATTAAAACGTCGTATGGAAAAACACGGATTTAAATCGCATCCTCAAGAATGGTGGCATTATACTTTAGCAAAAGAACCATATCCTGATAAATATTTTGATTTTCCTGTTGAATAAAAGTTAAACCGCTCAGATGAGCGGTTTTTTTTATGCCTTTATTTCATTTATTAATGCAGCCTACTATTAGTGCGCTATCTTTTCTGTGACGTTACTTTCTTTTCTACTTCCAAATTGCCACATTAAAATACCTCCTGTTATAAACATCCAAATAGAATAGGCTCCAGTTGGAATTCCCATTTCTACATTATTTAAAATACTCGTTGCAATTACAAAGGCCAAAGTTCCGTTTTGAATGCCACTCTCTACCGTAATTGAAATGGCATTCTTTAATTTTAACTTTAATAACTTCGCCGTTAAATAACCCAACCCCATGGTCACTATATTCAATAGAAGTGTTACCAAGCCCACTTCCTTCATAGCATGACCAACCAAACCAGCATTTGCCGCAATCACTGCAATAAACACTAAAATAAAAATTACAGTAGAAGCAATACGCATCGGTTTTTCCATTTTTAATGCAAAGTTGGTTTTGTGCTTACGAATGAGCATCCCTATTGAAATAGGAATGACCGTAATAACCATTATTTGAAGTATGGTTGCCACCACTGGTAATTTAATGACAACATCTGTACCGCTACCAAAATAATCTAAAGCATATGATAAAATAAAAGGGATGGTAAAAATACTTACAATGCTTGCAATGGCTGTGAGGGTCACTGACAACGCAATATTACCTTTACATACTTGCGTTATTAAATTACTTGTTGGACCGCCAGGGCAGCACGCCAAAATCATCAATCCAACAGCCATTATTGGGTCCAAATTAAAAGCTACAGCCAACGAAAAACCAACAATAGGCAAAAGCACAAGCTGATTGGTTAAACCAATTAAAACAGCCTTCGGAAACTTTATGATTCTAGTAAAATCAGCAACCACTAAGGTCATTCCCATACCTAACATTATGATTGCTAAGGACAACGGTAAAAATACTTTACTAATAAGTTCGGCAGTTGTCATAGGGAGTTTGGGTTTTGTTATAGGGCTGATTATCTAGTACTGAATCAATAAACGTACGTGAACGAAAATAGGTTATTTTATCAATAAAGTCAAATAAAAAAAAACCGCTCCTTAGTTAAGAAGCGGTTTTTTAGTATGGAATTCCACATCATATGTGGAACTAAAATTTCATTTATTTTAATAATTCAAAGCTACGTTTGATAAATTTAGTCATCTCTTCTCCTTTTAATAAATTTTGAGAAAGTTTTGCCAAATCTAACGCTTGGTTTACATACTCTTCACGTTTTCCTTTTGCTTTTAATATTTTTTGCATGAGGTCGTTATTGGTATTTACCACCAAATTGTACATATCAGGGAAGTTATTCATTCCCATCATACCACCACCTCCAGTAGCGCTCATTTCTTTCATTCTACGCATAAATTCGGGTATGGTAATCACAAACGGATTCGATTTAGAATCTAAGGCTTCTAACTGTACCGTATAGTTTTCTTTAGGCACTACTCCTTCTACAATCTCTTTTAACTTCCCTTTTTCTTCCTCAGATAATTTAGAAATTTGCGCTTCGTCCTTTTTTACTAAATTTTCAACAAAATCAGAATCTACACGCGCAAACTTAATTGGTTGCTTCGCATCAGACAATTCAGCATTTTCGCTTTCTATTTTCTGAATTAAATGTGAAATAATTGGAGAATCTAACAACAATACTTCATAGCCTTTATCTTTCGCATCTTGAATATAACTATGCTGCTCTTTTTCATTGGTAGCATATAACAATACCAAGTTTTTGTCTTTATCAATTTGCGAATCTTTTACCTTTTCTTTTAATTCATCAAAAGTAAAATAAGACCCATCTACTGTTGGATACAATGCGAATTTTTGTGCTTTTTCAAAGAATTTTGGCTCCGATAACATTCCGTATTCAATCACTATTTTGATATCATTCCATTTTTTCTCAAAGCCTTCTCGGTCGTTTTTAAATAGCGATTGTAGCTTGTCTCCTACCTTTTTAGTAATGTAACTAGCAATTTTCTTTACAGCACCATCTGCTTGTAAATAACTACGAGAAACGTTTAACGGAATGTCTGGTGAATCAATAACACCACGTAACATTTGTAAAAATTCAGGTACAATACCTTCTACATTGTCTGTTACAAATACCTGATTTTGATACAACTGTATCTTATCCTTTTGAATATCAAGATTTGTAGTCATCTTAGGGAAATATAAAATTCCCGTTAAATTAAATGGATAATCTACATTTAAATGAATATTAAACAAAGGCTCTTCAAACTGCATAGGATACAACTCTCTATAAAAAGAACTGTAATCTTCCTTCTTTAGATCAGCTGGTAATTTCGTCCAAGCTGGAGTTGGGTTATTGATAATATTATCAACTGTGATTTTTTTCTGAGGCTCAGTCGTTTCTTTACCGTCTTTATCTTTTATATTTTTAGGTGTATGCTTCGGGTCATCTATTTCTTTCGTTCCGAATTTAATAGCCACTGGCATAAACTTGTTGTATTTTAACAACAGTTCTCTAATTCTACTTTCTTCTAAAAATTCTGTTGAATCTTCAGCGATATGTAACACAATCTCGGTTCCTCTTTCTTTTTTGTCAGATTTTTCTAAGGTAAACTCTGGCGATCCATCGCAAGTCCAATGTACCGCAGGCTCACTCTTTACATGTGATTTGGTGATAATCTCTACCTTTTCTGCGACCATAAACGCAGAATAAAATCCCAATCCAAAATGACCGATAATTCCTGAATCTTTGGCAGAATCTTTATACTTCTCTAAAAACTCTTCAGCACCAGAAAAAGCAACTTCATTGATGTACTTACCTACTTCTTCTTTAGACATCCCCACTCCTTGATCGATAATGTGTAATTTCTTACCTTCTTTATCAATGCTAACTTCAATTTGAGGATTGCCATAATCAGCCTTTGTTTCACCAATTGTTGAGAGGTGTTTCATTTTAAGTGTTGCATCTGTTGCATTTGAAATCAACTCACGTAAAAAGATTTCGTGATCAGAATACAAGAACTTTTTTATTAATGGAAATATGTTTTCAACTGAAACATTGATTGTTCCTTTTGCCATAATGTAAATTTTTTATTTTTTCATTCCCATAAAATGGGAATCTGATTAACTTTAATTTCTTAGTAGTACTAGTCAAAAAAAGTACCAAATAAATTAAAATGACAAGATGACAGTTAAATGAATTCTACTACTTAATAACAATTAATAGTATTCAATGCATAATAAATTTATTTATATTTGAACTCAATCTACCAATGAACTAACTATGTACAATTCGAAAATTATAGGACTGGGTTATTATGTACCTGAAAATGTGGTTACAAACAATGATCTAACGGAATGGATGGATACCAATGACGAATGGATTCAAGAGCGAACAGGTATCAAAGAACGTCGATGGATCGACCCAAAAACGGGCGACAACACGTCTAGCATGGGTGTAAAAGCTGCAAAAATCGCCATTGAACGTGCTAACTTAACTAAAGATGATATTGATTTTATTGTTTTTGCCACTTTAAGTCCTGACATGTATTTTCCTGGCGGAGGTGTACGGGTTCAAGATATGTTAGATATGCCCACAATTGGTGCTTTAGATGTACGAAATCAATGTTCTGGTTTTATTTATGCCATGTCTGTTGCTGACCAGTTTATAAAAACGGGTATGTATAAAAATATATTGGTCATAGGTAGTGAAAATCATTCAGGTGGCTTGGAAAGATCAACCCGAGGTCGTGGTGTTACTGTCATTTTTGGTGATGGTGCTGGCGCAGCTGTTTTAAGCAGGTCAGAAGAAAAAGGAAAAGGGATATTATCCTCTCATTTACATTCAGAAGGCAAACACGCTAAAGAATTAGCGCTTGTAGGACCTGCCACGGGACGTTGGGTACCAGAAATTATCAAAGAGAACAATCCAGACGATGTTTCTTATTATCCATATATGAACGGACAGTTTGTTTTTAAACATGCCGTAGTACGATTCTCAGAGGCTATTATGGAAGGACTCGAAGCCAACAATCTACAACCTACTGATATTGATATGTTAATTCCACATCAAGCGAATCTAAGAATTGCACAATTTATCCAGAGAAAATTTGGCTTGAAAGATGAGCAAGTACATAATAATATTATGAAATACGGAAATACAACTGCCGCTTCCGTTATCATCGCACTAACCGAAGCTTGGGAATTGGGTAAAATAAAGGACAATGATTTAGTTGTATTGGCAGCTTTTGGAAGTGGCTTTACTTGGGGAAGTGTTATTATAAGATGGTAGAAAGATTACTCATTTTTTCGCAACCTTTTTTTGTTTGAATCATCTAAGGATAAATAGTACTCTTATGAAAAGGCTTATAATCTTATCACTTTCAATACTATTCTTGGCATGCTCAACGGAAGATAATACTGATGTACAGCTCGCAGGAACTTGGAAATTAATTGAGGTACTTGCAGATCCTAGAGATGGCAGTGGCACCTATACACCTGTAGATAGTGATAAAACAATTACTTTTTTTTCTAATGGAACTATAAAATCAAATGGTTATTTCTGTGCATCGAATTCAAATCAAGACAATGAAGGTGTTTACTCATTAGAATCCTTTACCATAAACGTAAAAGATTGTGGTGAGAACAACATTCAATCAACCATCCGTTTCGGTTTCGAAAAAAATCGCTTAATTCTTAATTTTCAATGTTTTGAAGCCTGTGGAGCGAAATTCAAGAAAGTAAATTAATACTCCAATTGAGACAAATAGTTCAATTTACTTTTCCAAATTTCCATTTCGTCAACGTACTTATCAATGTTATTTCTAACATTTTTAATCAGTGGATTGTCATCAGTTGCACTCGAAATAAAACTAATATTGGTTTCTAACTGTTGAATTTCTTTATTGATCTCGTCAATTTTTCTACGAACAAACAATTGTTCATCGTCTAACTTATTATACTGTTTTTGCTCTAAGTACGTATCAACAGTATTTTTAAAGCGTAAAAGTGCAATCTCCTCTTTATCAAGATCTAGTTTTTCGTACAGTTTATCTACCGTTTTATTAAATTTAGATTCAATATGTCTCATATTAAATGGAACTGAACCTAAATTTTTCCAGTCATTTATATACGATTGGATTACTTTTAAAGACAAAACATCATTATCATCGGCTTGGCTTTTTAAGCCATCTAACATTTCTTTCTTCTTATTAAAGACTTCTATCTGATCTTTATTTGCCTCATCTTGAATATTGTGCAGGCTGTCAAAATAGTGATTACAGGCACTCTTAAATTGTTTCCAAATTTCGTCAGAAAATTTACGCGGCACATGACCTATTTTCTTCCATTCGGCCTGTATTTGCTTCATTACTGGTGTTACACTGTCAAAATCTTTACTGTCTTTTAAAGATTCTGCTTTTTCAACTAAGGCTCTTTTTTTGTCTAAATTATCTTGTTGTTGCTTCTTTACATTTTTATAAAAGGCATTCTTTTTTCTATTAAAATCTGCTGTTGCTTTTTTGAAAGCGTCCCATATTTGTTCATTTTTTGAACGAGGCACTTTTCCTATTTTAAAGAATTTTTTACGAAGTGCTTCTAACTCTCTAATTTTTTGTTGCCAACTGCTATGTGCTTCAATATCTTTTTCTGGGAGCAAGTTCTCAATTTCAAGAATTACTTGCTCTTTTATGACTACATTCTCTTCATATTTAGACTCCGCCTCTTTTTCAAATTCGTGGCGTTTGTCGTGAATTTTTTTTGTAGCATCACTAAATTTATTCCAAACATCATCTCTAAACTCCTTTGCAACTGGCCCTACTTCTTCTTTCCATAATTTATGTAGCACTTGCAATTCCTTAAATGCCTTATTCACATTTACCTCTTCAACGAGTGCTTCTGCACGTTCTACTAATTTTAACTTTTCATCTAAATTGTGTTTGAAATCTAAATCTCTAAAGTCATTATTTAAATGCAACAAATCATAAAAGCGTTCTACATGGTGATGGAATGTACGCCATACATCATTATAATTGGCATGTGGTATTTTGCCAATTACCTTCCATTTACCTTCCAACTCTTTAAATTGTTTGTACATCGTTGAAGGTTCGGCATTGTCAATTAAACTTTTTAGTTCGTCAATAAGTACCAAACGTTTCGATAAATTCTCCTTTTGCTCTTCCTTTTGATGTTTGTAGTGTTTCTCTCTCTTTACCTTATATTCAAAAAGCAAATCGTTGTATTGTGCTTTTACGGGTAAACGGAATTGAAAATCAATCTCGTTTCCTCCATCTTCTAAAAAAGCTTCTTTCTTTTCGGTTAATAGTGTTCCAAACTTTTGATTAAAGCTTTTCTTAATTATTTCGACCTCATTTTTTATATGATGTACTTCTTCTTTTTTTACCAATTTTTGAAGCTCTTTGACTAGATCTTCCAAACTTAAGGTACTATAATCCGTCTTTTCAGTTTCTTGTTCTTTCGACTTGGCATCAACAGCGGCAACAACTGGACGCTCCTCTAGAACTTCTTCTTCCTTTTCAACACCTTCCTTTTGCGCAGTTACCTCTTCCGTTACTGCGGAACCTTCTCCCTTCTCAACACCTTCCTCTTGTGCAGTTATTTCTTCCGGCACGGCGACACTTTCTTCCTTTTCAACACCTTCTTCTTGGGCCGTTATTTCTTCCGTTACGGCAGCACTTTCGTCCTTTTCAACTTCAATCGATTCTGGTGTTTTAGGAGTGCTTTCTGAAGTATTCGCACTTTCAATTTTTTCGGTGGGTGTATTGTCAATAGTTTCGTCTAACATAATGCTTATGTTTATAGTTCCTCTTTTAATAATAAAAGTCCTTAAAGGTACAAAATAGCTGTGCTAATTGCAAAACTAATCTGTTTGTTATAGATGCAACTTACGTCAATTAGTTGCTTTATTTTCAATAAAAATTATGCATTCCAGATTTCCCAAGATTTTTCTGCCTGTAATTCGAGCATTTTAAATCCGTTACTAATCACGCATCCCTTGTGGAGTCCTTTCGTAAGAAATAACGTTTCTGTTGGGTTATAAATTAAATCGTAAAGCAAGTGTTTTGGACTTAAATATTGATATGGAATATTAGGGCATTCATCACTATTAGGGTAAGTGCCAATTGGTGTGCAGTTAATAATAACAGTGTGTGATTCGAGGCGACTTTTTGTCAAGTCGTTATAGGAAATCTCTTCTTTATTTTTTGGTGTTCGCGATACAAATAAAACCGAAATATTATTTTTTTTCAACACGTATTTAATGGCTTTTGAAGCGCCTCCGGTACCTAATATTAAAGCCTTTTTATGATGACCTTTCAACAAAGGCTTTATTGAATGTTCAAAACCATAAACATCGGTATTGTACCCTTTTAGTTTTTTATTTGGCAGCATTTTTATGGTATTTACCGCTCCGATTTTGGCTGCTTCTGAATCGATAAAGTCCAAATACTTTACAACCGCTTCTTTATAAGGAATGGTAACATTTAAACCCTTTAAGTGCTCATTGTTTGCTATTAAATTGGGGAGTTTATCTATAGTAGAAATATCAAAATTTTGATATTGGTATCCTTTTAATTTTAGATTTATAAACTTATCGGAAAAATACTTCTCAGAAAAGGAATACGAAATATTGTGCCCTACCAATCCGAAATTATGCTCTATTTTTTGGTCTTTTTCCATTTCCATAAAAATCAATTAGTAAAACAATGCCTATCCCAATTAGTATAAAAAAAACGGCAATCCAAGTATTTATATCTGTAACATTAGGCAAAAAACGTTCGTAATTCTCAATAACTCTGTGCCCCTGAGAATCCATTAAAAACCCTCCCGTTTCATCTACTTTAAAAACTTCTCTCTTCCAAGGCCATACAATACCTAAGGAGCCCGAGATAAAGCCAATAATTAATGCGGTAACAATTTGATGCCAACGCTTCAAAACATAAGCCAAAATATGAGAGGTAAAAACCAAGCCAAAAGCCGACCCTGCACCAAAAGAAGCAATAATTTTTAGATATCTAATCCGCACAGCATCGTGCAGAAAGCTAAAATCGCCCGTAAACACATCGGTCATAGTTTTATAAAGCACATTTACAGAATCTACAAGTAAGAGCACATAATTACCCAACAAGATTAAAATAAAAGAACCCGATAAACCTGGTAAGGTCATGCCGGAAACGCCAATAATTCCACAAAAAAACACAAACCACAAATTGTCATTTTCCCTTGCAGGATTCATAAAACTAATGGCAATTCCACATACAATCCCAATAATAATTGCAAGGATCGTTTGTGCTCTCCAGTCTTTAAACCCTTTTGATATATAGTAAATAGAACCGATAATCATCCCAAAAAAAGAACTCCAAACATACAATTCATAGTTCCGTATCAGGTAATCTAACACTTGTGAAACACTAAAGTAACTAAAAATACTACCGGCAAAAAGCAGCACCAAAAAACGACCATTTACATACTGAAAAAAACTCTTAAACCTTCCGTTGATGAGTAATTTAAATGCCTTTGCATTTATTTTTTGAAGCGAATAAATAAGTTCTTCGTAAAACCCCGCTACAAAAGCTACGGTCCCTCCGGAAACCCCAGGTACTTTATTGGCAGCACCCATTCCCAATCCTTTTAGGAATATGTAAACTTTGTCAATAAAAGTATGGGTTCTTTCCATAAATTAAAGGGTTTTACTTTTAGCTGTTCTTTCCAATGCCAAAATAAGTACAAAACCCAGCAGCATAAAACTTAGGGCATACACCAATTGACTCTCTCCTTCATAATTGGCTGGTAAAACACTCTGCTCTCTGAGTATTTTTAATTTATCATTGATTATTTCAGATTCCAATATCTTTTTCCAAGGCCAAACTTTATTTAAAGAACCGATTACAAAACCAGTTAAAATAGCCAACGTTACGGTTCTATATTTTTCAAACATCCATTTTAAAAGACGTGAAAAAGTCAATAAACCTACAACGGCTCCTGCCATCAATAAGAAGATTGTTTTTAAATCTTTATCGTGTAACGCGTCTAAAGCAGGCTTATATGCCCCTAGTAACAATAAAATAAAGCCTCCAGAAATGCCTGGTAAGATCATCGCACAAATTGCCAAACTACCAGCAATAAAGAAAAACCAATTGGAAGAATAGTTTGCTGACATTGGCGGTAAGATGGTAATATAATACCCTATTGCCGTTCCAATAAGCAATACAAATACAATAATAAAGCTCCAATCTTTAATTTGCTTTGCAATATAAATAACACTTGCTAATACCAAACCAAAAAAGAACGACCAAACTAAGATAGGCTCATTTTCTAACAACCATTTGACAGCACGTGATAAGGACAAAATACTGATGCCAATACCCAAGACCAATGCCAGTAAAAAATTACCATTAATTGATTGCCACATCGCTTTAAAGCCCTCTTTCCTTAAAATTTTTAAGGTATTAAAATTTACTTTATTGATAGCTGCTATTAACTCTTCATAAATACCTGAAATAAATGCTATTGTGCCTCCCGACACCCCAGGAACAACATCCGCTGCCCCCATTGCCATTCCTTTTAGTGTAATAATTAAATAGTCAAAAAATGTACGATTCATGGTTCCCAAAAAAATTAGCTTGTCAAATATAGACATCAAAATTGTCTTGACATTAATTTGAGTTAATTTTAATTAAAAATCTTTGGGAGAAAAGTAAGTAAACCTATTTTTCGTGGTTTTTCAACAGCTCTTGAACTTCACTTTTTTTGAAGATTATTGGGTACAGTTCGTTAATGATCTTATGGTAATCATAATCTAACTTCAAGGCATTTTTAAAATAGAGTAATCCTTTCTTCTCGTTTTGGGATAAAAAATACATTCCGCCTAAGCGGTATTCAATTTCAGCAAAATCAACATATAATTTTTTGGCTTTAGCCAGTACTTTTATTGCATCCTTAAATTCGCCTAAAAAATGGAGCACATCAACTAGTGCAACAAAGATATCCAATCGATAATCTTCTAATTCAATGCACTTTTGAAAAGCTTTGGCGGCTTCCTCAAAAAGATTCAATTTTAAATTGATCTCACCAAAACGCGACCAATACATTGCATTTTCATCATCAATATGAATTGCTTTATTTATAAAAAATAATGCTTTTTGATAGTTTTTCTCTTCAATATATAAATTGGTAATGGCCAACCACCCTTTATCGAGTAATGGATCCTCTTTTACTGTTAAATTATAATATTTTAAAGCTGTTTTAGTATTTTTCAATTTCTCAAAACACATCCCCATTCGCAAATAAGCAAACGGCGTCGCATCTTCCAATTCAATGGTGATGGCATAATGGTCAATAGCTTCTTCATACCTTCCTAAGGCTTCTAAGGTTTTGGCCTTTTCTAAGTAAGCTCCAATAAAATTTTCGTCAATTAAAATAGAATAATCAAATGCATTTAAGGCTTTACCATAATTCTCAATGATATAATATTGCCTTCCTAGCTGGTGCCAAGCAATCTCACAATAGGGATCTTTATCAATATATGATTCTAAATAGCTAATTGCTTCAATATGCTGGTGTTGCATATCATAGCAATAGATGATGTTATATAACGAAGAATAATCATCGTATTCTACTTCTAGACATTTTGCGAAATTTAATCGTGCAGTGTCATAATCATCTAAAAATAAATACTCCATGCCAATCATTGAAAGTACATCTACTTCATCATCGGTATACAATAAAGCTTGGTTTAAGGCATTGATAGCTTCCTTATGTAGGTCTTTTTTTGAGAGTAAAGTTGCTTTGTGTAAATACAACTGATCGTTAGAAGGCTCTATTTCTTCAAGCTCCGTCAGCATTTTTTCAGCTTGCTCTAGCTTGTCTTCAAAAATCAATAATTCTACAAGTACTAGTTTAAGTGGAATTGAAGTGGGGTGTTGTTTTAACCCGAGATCTATCGCTTTTTTTGCCAAGGACATCTTCCCATTCCCCATATAGTGCATGATTATCTCTTCAAATTCAGTTGAATCAAAAAAGTAAACATCATTCGTTTTTAACATTGATTCGAACTTCGATAAAGAAAAATCGTTGCCATTTTCTGGAAATTCATGCATATAAAAAGCTTTCGGTTCTTTGTAATAAAAGTAACCTTTGCATGTTTTTTATGAACTTTATAGCTAAAATGTTTTTAACAATTTAATTAACAAGCCTCGAAGTAGCAAATTTTAAAAAAAAATGTACCTTTGTACTCCAAACAAAGTTTGGATAGTAACATGGCTCAAAAGACATTACTCAATTCGAAAGATATTCACATCATTCTTCATCGATTAGCCTGTCAGTTACTAGAAAACCACATTGATTTTTCGAATACCGTCCTCGTAGGTTTGCAACCCCGCGGAACATTCTTAGCGAATAGGATTGCTCAAATATTAAGAGAAGAGTATCAAATCAAAAATTTACAGCTTGGGCAATTAGACATTACCTTTTTTAGAGATGATTTTAGAAGAAGATTGGCTCCCTTAGAGGCGAGTTCAACCAACATAAACTTTACCATTGAAGATAAAAAAGTGATTCTTGTTGATGATGTGTTATTCTCTGGAAGGAGTATTCGTTCAGCATTAACCGCCATCCAATCATTTGGCAGACCAGAATCTGTTGAACTATTGGTACTTATTGATCGCCGTTTTAGCCGACATTTACCCATTCAACCAAACTACAAAGGGAGACAAGTTGATGTTATCAATTCTGAAAAAGTAAAAGTTATCTGGCAGGAAAACGATAAAAAAGACGCCGTATATATTATAAATAATAACTAAATGAAGCAGTTAAGCGTAAATCATCTACTCGGTATAAAATATCTCAATCAGCAAGATATCGACCTGATTTTTGAAACTGCAAATCATTTTAAAGAGGTGATTAATCGGCCCATCAAAAAAGTCCCGTCACTTAGAGATATTACCATTGCTAACTTATTTTTTGAAAATAGTACCCGAACCAAACTCTCTTTTGAACTCGCCGAAAAAAGACTTTCAGCCGATGTAATTAATTTTTCATCAGCGCAGTCATCCGTAAAAAAAGGAGAAACGCTGATTGATACGGTAAACAATATCTTATCCATGAAAGTGGATATAATTGTTATGAGGCATCCAAATGTTGGTGCCGGCGTCTTTCTTTCTAAACATATCAATGCTAAAATTATCAATGCGGGTGATGGTGCGCATGAACATCCAACTCAAGCCCTATTAGATTCGTATTCTATAAAGGAAAGTCTGGGTACAGTTCGCGGAAAAAAGGTGGTTATTGTTGGAGATATTTTACATTCAAGAGTTGCCCTGTCAAATATCTATGCCTTGCAATTACAAGGTGCAGAGGTAATGGTTTGTGGCCCTACTACCCTTATCCCTAAATACATAACGAGTCTGGGTGTTACTGTAGAAACCAATTTAAAAAAGGCGCTGCAGTGGTGTGATGTTGCCAACGTTTTACGGGTTCAACACGAACGTATGGACATTAAGTACTTTCCTTCAATTAGAGAATATACGCAACTATTTGGTATCAATCGGGAGTTGTTAAATAGTATTGGCAAGGAAATTGTTATTATGCATCCAGGTCCGATAAATCGCGGTGTAGAAATCACAAGTGATGTGGCCGACTCTAAGCAGTCTATCATTTTAAACCAAGTTGAAAACGGTGTGGCTATTAGAATGGCTGTTATTTATTTACTGGCTCAACAAATAAAACCTGCTTAAGCTTATGCTCATAGAAAAAAACAAACAAGAAACCATACTGAAATGTGATGAAAATACAATTTCAGATTTTTTTATTGTTTTTAAAGAAAAATATCCTAACTTTAAAAACGCTAACATTATAATAGACTTTTCTGATTTAAAAGGGGTAGAAACAGAAAAAATCTTACTACTTTTGCATTTTTCAGAAAATCATCGAAATAATGGCATGTCTTTTGTTATTGTTGTGAAAGGAATTGATTTTGACAGTTTACCTGATGAAATTATTGCTGTTCCAACGCTAATAGAAGCGAAAGACATCATTGAAATGGAAACTATTGAACGTGATTTAGGATTTTAACAAACTGAAGCTGCTTATGCTAAGAAAACTACTTTTTATACTTACTGTTACACTCTCAACAACTGCTTTTGCACAGCAAAATGAGTCGAATACCATTGCGAAGGACACCACAATGGTACTAAAAGATATTGTAGCATCTCCCAACCCTTTTAGTGTTACTACTAAAATAAAGTTTAGGACCTATAAGTCTTTTGAAATAGAATTTTCTGTGAAAGATTTAATTGGAAACACCGTTTATTTTAGAAAGTTAACTACAAAAGTGGGACTTAATTATATTCCATTCTACAGAGACAAGCTAGATTCTGGAATTTATATTTATTCAATTAAAAGCAATAACGAAGTTGTGTCTAAGCGGATAGTCATTAAATGAGTATAAAGTTAACCATATTAGGTTGTCATTCGGCAACACCAAGGACTTTTGCCCATCCAACTGCTCAATATTTAGAGATAAATAATCGTTCCTTTTTAATTGATTGTGGAGAAGGAACTCAAGTTCAATTAAGAAAATACAAAATAAAATTTTCTAAAATTGATCATATTTTTATTTCGCATTTACACGGAGACCATTTTTTTGGACTGATTGGTTTAATCTCAACTTTTGGCTTATTAAACAGACAAAATGATCTGCATATTTATGGCCCAAAAGGCATTCAAGAAATTATTAATTTACAATTGAAATTGGCGAATTGCTGGTTAAAATTCGGCTTGCACTTTCATGAATTAGAAGCGACTTCAACTGAACTTATTTTTGAAGATGCTAACGTTGAAGTGAGTACCATACCATTAGAACACAGAATATACACAAATGGCTTTCTCTTTAAAGAAAAATTAGGCGAACGAAAATTGAATATCAAAGCCATCAATCAAATTTCTGAAATTGATATTTGCGATTATCAAAACCTAAAAAATGGCCGCGACTTTGTCAAAGAAAATGGTGATGTTATTGCTAATATTGAACTTACTTTTAATCCATCGAAACAGCTAAGTTATGCCTACTGTAGTGACACAGTATACAAACCAGCTATTGTTCCTCTTATTAAAAATGTTGATTTATTATATCACGAATCGACCTTTTTAGAAGATAAAGAAGACCTAACGGCGCATACCAAACACTCTACAGCTAAGCAAGCAGGTCAAATTGCCCACCAGGCGAATGCGGAACAATTAGTTTTAGGGCACTATTCAAGTAGATACGACAATCTTTTATTATTTAAGGAAGAAGCACAAACGGTATTTAAAAATGTAACACTTGCAGAGGAAGGTAAAATTATCGAAGTAGCAAGTAAAGTGAATAAAGAACTACTCGTTGCCCACCAAAATTAATATTGATTTGTGGAAATCATTACTAAGGTACATGCTATTTCAGTTTCAATATTCTGCGCATTTAACAAGGTAATAAACTCGGTATTTTCTGTACCAGGATTAAAAATAACTCTTTTCGGTTTTAATGAAATGATATAATCATAATACATTGACTGTCGACTAGGCCGTAGATAGATTGATACCGTATTTATGGATTCAAAATTGGGCAGCCCTTTTTCTATAGTAACACCGGCAACTTCGCCAGTCACATTACCAACTGCTACTACCTCAATCTTATGAGCAACCAATCTTCTAATCGCAATATTGGCATACCGATCTGGTTTTAATGAAGCACCGAGTATTAACGTTTTTTTCTGCACAAGTTAAAGTTTGTTAATCATTTGTTAAACCAAGTTACAAATATACAATAGTAAACGTCATAGTATAAATAACTTTATAATGATTGACACCTATCTAAGTCCTTCTTTTAAAAAAATGATTTCATGACTACAGACTCCTGAGAAAAAAGTGAATTTTGGTTGATTAACCTCTTTGTTTAAATTACTAAATAAAGGGGTTTTTTCATTCTTCAATTTAACCATTTATTAACATTTAACTGACAAAATTTGTACCAACTGCTTTTTTTTAGGATATTGCGTGTCAGAATCTTAAAAACTAACTCTACAAATTATGAAGAAAAGACTTCTTTCCCTATTATTTTTAACTATCCCATTTGTAACCTTTGCTCAAGAAAAGGGTATCGATGAAAAAATCAATGATTGGTTTATGCCTATAGCCACTTGGTGGGAAGGCTTCATACTTACAACAGTTCCATTAGGCACTTACAATGTTCCTTTTGTTGTTATTCTTCTTGTTATTGGTGCCACCTTTTTCACGATTTATTTTAAAGTCCCTGGTATTACGCGATTTGGAACGGCCATTCAAACGGTACGTGGTAGTTATGTCGATATTGAAAAGCACGGTGTAGACAAATTATACAACAATGATGAAGCCTTAGCTGAAGAAGACATACAAGATACGATACGTGATGAAAGTGCCCATGGCGAAGTTTCACACTTCCAAGCGTTAGCAACAGCCGTTTCTGGAACCGTTGGTTTAGGAAATATCGCCGGTGTTGCTGTGGCAATTGCCTTGGGTGGACCTGGAGCAACTTTTTGGATGATTGTTTGTGGGTTGATAGGAATGTCTACAAAATTTGTGGAATGTACCCTTGGTGTAAAATATAGAGATGTAGGAGAAGACGGAACCATTTATGGTGGCCCGATGTATTACTTATCTAAAGGATTAAAAGAAAGAGGATTTACTGGAATTGGAAAAGTTTTAGCCGTTATTTTCGCTATATTATGTGTTGGCGCTTCTTTTGGTGGTGGTAATGCATTTCAATCGAATCAAGCTACTGTACAATTAACCTCATTAATGGGATTAGAAGGTGGTTCATCAGGATTTATTATTGGAATTGTACTTGCCATTTTAGTTGGTATTGTAATTATTGGAGGTATCAAACGTATTGCTAAAATTACAGAAAAAATAGTACCCTTTATGGCGGGAATCTACGTTGTAGCTTCCTTAATTATTATTCTTGCACATGCCTCATATATTGACGATGCCTTTAAACTAATTTTTGCAGGCGCATTTACACCGCTTGCAGGTCTTGGTGGTATCGTAGGAGTTATTATTGTTGGATTTCAACGTGCCGCGTTCTCTAATGAAGCGGGTGCCGGATCTGCGGCAATTGCCCACTCTGCAGTAAGAACAAAATACCCAGCCTCAGAAGGTGTTGTGGCCTTATTAGAGCCATTTATTGACACCGTAGTTATTTGTACTATGACGGCCTTGGTAATTATCTTTTTCAATATTGACGGTGCAGATATGCAAAGTGTATTTCAATATGGTGCTGCTGGAGACTCGTCAAGTAGCGTACTGTTAAATTCTGATGGTAGTTCTATAGGAGGTGTTGACTTAACATCAATGGCATTTGATGCTGTAATTCCTGGATTCTCTTACGTGTTGACAATTGCAATTGTACTTTTTGCTTTCTCTACAATGATTTCTTGGTCTTACTACGGTCTACAGTCGTGGAAATACCTGTTTGGAAGAGGAAAAACTGCTGATATGGTATATAAATTTTTATTCTTAGTATTTATCGTTATTGGAGCTGCTGCCACTCTTGATGCAGTAATTAAGTTCTCTGATGCAATGATTTTGGCCTTGGTTTTCCCGAATATGATTGGATTGTTTTTCTTGTTCCCTAAAGTGAGGGAAGAAATGAAACGTTATATGGGAGCGATTTCCATTAAACGAGATGCACTTAACGATGGACATGAGGATATTACCAAACATATGTAAGATATAAAAAAATGAAAAATATAAAATCCCATTTCTGGTATAGTAGCCAACGAAATGGGATTTTATTTTTAGCACTCTTCATTATCATTTTACAATTGGTTTATTTTTTTGGCAACTTTTCCAAGGGTGCTGAAACCGCTTTAGATGGAGATAAGGCAGCGCTATTTCAGCAGAAAATTGATTCTCTGAAAGCTGTAGAGCTCGAAATTAACAAACCAAAAACATATCCGTTTAACCCAAGTTTTATAACCGATTTTAAGGGCTATCAATTAGGGATGTCTACCGAAGAGATTGACCGTTTATTACACTACAGAGCAGAAGGTAAGTATATCAATTCTACCGAAGAATTTCAGCAGGTTACTAAGGTTTCTGATAGTTTACTAAATCGTATTTCTCCTTTTTTTAAATTCCCCGATTGGATTACCCAACAAAAACAATCACAACCGATTGGTCTAACAAATGCAACTGATAGCTATGAAATTTCTTATACCAAAAAAGATATTAATTCAGCCACATCACAAGATCTAATCCGTGTACGTGGTATCGGTAACAAACTAGCTACCCGTATTATCAATTACAGAAACAAGCTTGGTGGATTTCTAATTAATGAGCAATTGTTTGAAGTGTATTATTTAGATTCGACAGTAGCCAACAGCGTACTTACACAGTTTTCTGTACTAAAAAAACCTTCGATTAAAAAAATCAATGTCAATGAAGCCAGTTTTAAGGAACTCCTTTCCATTGTCTATATCGACTACGACTTGACAAAAAAAATACTCGATTATAAAGATGAAGTTGCCGAAATTCAATCACTAGAAGAGCTAAAGAAAATTGACGGATTTCCATTAGATAAATTTGACAGAATAAGCTTATATTTGCAGGCCAATTAAGCGCGTATAAACTATGACTAATCTCTATTTTACAGAAGAACACAATGCATTTAGAAAAAGCTTTAAAGAGTTCTTACAAAAAGAAGTTGTTCCACATATTGAAACCTGGGAAAAAAATGGTCATATTGAGCGTTTTATCTGGGAGAAAGTAGGTGAAATGGGCTACTTTGGCCTGAATACACCAGAAGAATATGGTGGTTTAAATTTGGATTTATTTTATACTGTTATTTTTTTAGAAGAATTGCAAAAAATAAATTCGGGAGGTTTTGCCGCCGCCATGTGGGCTCATGCCTATTTAGCCATGACCCATGTTAATAAAGAAGGAGACGATAGAATTAAAGAAGAATACCTAACACCTAGTGTCGCTGGTAAAAAAATTGGGTGTTTGTGTATCACTGAACCTTTTGGTGGCTCTGATGTTGCAAGTATGCGCACTACCGCTATCAAAAAAGGCACTAGCTATATCATCAATGGTTCTAAAACATTCATCACCAATGGTGTGAGTTCAGATTATATGATCGTTGCTGCAAAAACCCAACCTGAGTTAGGAAATAAAGGTTTGAGCATCTTAATTGTAGATAGTAACACTCCTGGGGTCTCCACAACAAAACTTGATAAATTAGGATGGAGAGCTTCTGATACTGCTGAAATTGCATTTGACAATGTTGAAGTGCCCATTGAAAATTTAATGGGTGAAGAAGGCAAAGGATTCCCTTATATTATGCAACACTTTGCTCTTGAACGTTTAGTGATGGGAATTAACGCACATGCACGATCTGAATATGCCATAGACTATGCTGTACAATATATGAGTGAGCGTCAAGCTTTTGGCAAAACCATCAATCAATTTCAAGTATTGCGTCATAAAATTGCCGATTTAGCCAGTGAAGTTGAAATGTGTAAAACATTTAACTATACAATTGCCAAGCGTTTAAATGACGGTGAATATGTTGTGAAAGAAGCAAGTATGTCTAAATTGGTTTCTACTAAAATTGCTGACAAAGTAGCTTATGATTGCCTACAATTACTTGGAGGATACGGCTATATGGAAGATTATCCAATGGCACGCTTGTTTCGTGATAGTCGCCTCGGCCCTATTGGAGGTGGAACCTCAGAAATTTTAAGAGAGATCATTGCCAAAATAATTATTGACAAAAAAGAATACAATCCGGCCACCTAAGTCTACTATTTTCCGAAAAACAATTTCATGTTAGCCAAACTATTCAATTACAAAAAGAGTATCGCTATTATAGTATCCTTAGCTATTTACTTTATACTTACTTATGCAGTACATCAACAACAAATTGCTTTTGAAAATGAACTTCAAAAACTAGATTTGAATCAAGACGGTATCTATACCGATAATGAAGTAAGTCCAGAACAAAAAGAAGTCATAGAAAAAGTACAAAACAGCACTAGCGATACTATGGCACCATATACCCTAATTCCATTTGCTGCCTTTTGTGGTCTTTTTACCTTTTTCGGCCTCAAAATGATTGAAAAGTACACGCTTAAAAATAATTAACGTTCTCTTTTTATTAAATTTCAATTTAACTACACCGTTTTCTACTTTTCGTTAAGCGCTGTAGTTGAAATCAACGTCAAAATTGCGTCTTTATGATCCTGCCTTCAGCATGGCGGCCATTTTTTGATGAATTAGATTGATTGCTTTTAGCGGGCGAATCATGACTTTAAACTTGGTGATCTTGCCATTGGTATCCCAAAAAATCATGTCCACTCCATTTACGAGTATCCCATCAATTTCAACAGTAAATTCTAAATTGGCACTATTTTCATTTGTAACTTCATTGATATATTTAAATGTTTCATTAAAGAAAACAAAAAAAGCAGCCGTAAGATATTGTTTGGTAATTACTTTACCAACTTGTGGCGTGTGAACCACTGGAGAATAAAAAACGACATTATCACCTAAAATTTCATCTAAGCGTCCTATATTTTTTGAGGCAACAATTTGATGCCAAGTATCAACTGTATTCATAATGTATATGGTAATTAAACAACTTCAATTTAAGCAAAATATCAAGAACAAAACTTAAATTGGCGACTTAATATTTCAACAACGCAACCATTTTTAATAGCTTTCATCTAATCTATAGTTTAAAAAACACACTATGAAGAGTCTCTTGAAGTACGCCCTTTTATTTTTTACCTTAAACCTCCTTTTATCCAGCTGTACAGCTAATGATGAGCATTTTGATTTTAATGAAAAAAGCTTAGTAGGTATTTGGCATAAAACATATATAGATGATAATGAAAATCAAACAACAAAATTTGAATATCACTTTAAAAACGATCATAATTATGAAGTTTTAGGTACCGTTTTAGATGCCACTAGTCAAGAACTTTTAGGCTATTGGACACGAGAAACTGGAAGTTACAGTTTAACTGGTGATCAACTTTTATTTCACAATATCAAGAGCTATTTTAATAACGATCAAACACGTTCATATACTGAATTTGAAAATCTCGAATTACAACAATCTGATTTTAATTACTCAAGATCTGTTACTATCGAATTTAATGATTTTATGCGAAAATTAGTGTTTATTTATCCGCCATGCGGTCCAAATGAAAGCTGTGTAGGCTCCTTAACGCTTGAAAAAAGTACAGTCAATTAAAAACTACTCTTTTTCAAGTCCTAACGCTTTGGCTTTTCCCAACATGAATTGATAAGCTTCATCGTAGTCATTCTTAATTTCACCTTCTAATATAGCCTCTTTAACCGCATCTTTGAGCACTCCTATTTCTCTACAAGGCTTTAGATTAAACGTTTTCATAATTAACTCACCTGATATTGGTGGTTGAAAATTACGCACTCTGTCACGTTCCTCTACCTCCTTAATTTTTTCGCGAACCAACTTGAAGTTATTGCGGTATTGCTTAAATTTCTTTGGATTTTTTGTTGTGATATCGGCTTCACAATGGATCATTAAGTCTTCAAGATCATCACCAGCGTCAAAAATCAACCTTCTAATAGCCGAATCGGTTACTTCTTCCGCTAAAATTACAGGTCGTGAGCTTAACAATACAATTTTTTTTACATACTTCATTTTATCGTTTAAAGGCATTTTTAAACGTTTAAATAATTTGTAAACCATTTTAGATCCTACAAATTCATGTGCATGAAATGTCCAGCCTATTTTTTTATCAAATCTTTTTGTAGGTGCCTTACCAATATCGTGCAACAATGCCGACCAACGCAACCACAGATTGTCTGTCATAGCCGAAATATTGTCTACTACCTCCAACGTATGATAAAAATTATCTTTGTGCTTCTGACCTTCTACTTCTTCTACTCCCTTTAACGCAATCAATTCAGGTAATATATGTTCTAACAAGGTTGTTTTTTCTAGCAATCTAAAACCCACAGAAGGTTTATCTGCCAATAGTATTTTATGTAGCTCATCAACAATTCGCTCGCGCGTAATAATATCTATTCTTTTAACATTTTTTGTGATGGCATCCAGCGATTCTTGTTCAATTTGAAAATTCAATTGTGTTGCAAATCGAATTGCGCGCATCATTCGCAATGGATCATCAGAATAGGTAATTGTAGGCTCTAAGGGAGTTCTAATAATCTTAGCTTCCAAATCTTGAACTCCGTTAAACGGATCTAATAATTCACCATAATTTGCTTTATTCAAACTAATAGCCAAGGCATTAATAGTAAAATCTCTTCTATTTTGATCGTCTTGTAACGAACCCGCCGCTACTGTTGGGTTTCTGCTACTTTCGGTATACGATTCTTTACGAGCACCCACAAATTCAATTTCTATAGTATCAAATTTGAGCATGGCAGTTCCATAGGTTTTAAAAATTTGAACTTTCGGATTACCGGGCAATAATTCGGAAACTTTTTTTGCCAATTCAATCCCACTACCTACCGTTACAATATCAATATCTTTTGCCTCCTTTTTGCGTTCCAATAAAAAATCACGCACAAAACCGCCTATCACATAGGTTTCTAATTGTAAAATGGCTGCTGCTTCTGTAATATAGTTGAATATAGTAGCTGAAATAGCTTCTTTGTAAAATTGGCTCATAACTTTATGCTCTAATAACTTTTACCTCTTCACCATTAGTTATTTGAATAATGGTAGAAGGTGTATTTGTTATTTCATTTTGTCGCAAATTTACCACATAATCAACCGCATCCAAAATAGATTTATCAATTTCTTTAAAAGACTGAGGTGTTGGTGTACCACTAATATTGGCAGATGTTGAAACGATTGGTTTTCCGAGCTTTTTTATAAACTCCTCGCAAAAAAAATCATTTACAACCCGAATTGCAACGGTGGCATCTTCGGCAATGACATTTTTAGCCAAGCCTTTCGGGTTTTTATAAATAATAGTTGTGGGTTTGTTAGCCGCTTTAATGATCGCCAATGCTTTTTTAGGAATCGCATCAACATAGTCTTGTAACATAGCTATGTCAGCCACTAAAACCACAAAGCTTTTACTTTCATTTCTTTTTTTAATTTCAAAAATTTTGGAAACGGCCCTTGCGTCTGTCGCATCACAACCAATCCCCCAAACCGTATCTGTTGGGTAGAGAATAACCCCTTTATCCGCTACAGTCATTAAAGCCTCTTTAAGTATATCTTCCATGTTAAACCTATTTGAAAACTATTAAAACTTAAAATAATTCAGTCGTTTTCTTATTTTAAATTTTCTAATCATATTAAAGGGTTTTGATTTTAACTTTTTAGCAGTACCCTGTTGTAAAAAATGAAGTGTTGCATCAATTACTCTAGCGCTTGATTTACCATCTCTATAGGGATGTATTTTTTTTATATAGTCATCTATGGCTACCATCACCTCAACAGGATAACTAAGTGCCTTCTCTAAGCTCTTTTCTATAGCATCAACCTCAAGAATATTGATAAGATACGTATTGGGCTTTCTATTATTAAAAGTAACAACAGGTTTTTTTTGAATTATAAATTCGGTGACCACTGAAGAGGTGTCAGAAAGCATTACGTCGGCTTGTTTTAAGGGCTCTAAACTATCTAAGCTGTCAATATAAGTAACGTTGTCACTGGTAAGCGACTTAAACTTTTTCACAATTTCCACATCCATTTTAGGGTGAAGTGTTATGATCCAATCCCATACTTTTGTTTTAGTTAACCTTTTAACTTCCTCAAAAACATCGTTATTATGAGCCAAACTAATCCCTTTTGTGAATGTTGAAGCAAAAATGATGACTGGCTTCGCGTTCTTACTACTTCGTACTGGAAATAAGGGATCTACTTTAGACCAGCCAGTTTCTATCACATCAAAATGTGGATGTTTTTCCTTTAATTTTAAAAAAGGTTCTGTGGTAGAAGGGCCTTGTGTACAGTATAAGTCAAATAAGCCACGTATTCTAAAATGACCTCTTTCTTCGCTTCTTTTATCAATACTAAATCCGTGAAATACTTGAACTTTTATTCCAGGAAAAAAAGGGGGTACTTCATTACATGCTACCAAATTAATACCTGCGTTATAGGAGCGTACTTCATCAACAGTATTTAATAAAACTTCGTCAGGGAGAAGGTGTTTTTTATTTGCTTCAATTTCTACAAACCACGCTACTTCATACCCTCTACTAAGTAGCTCTTTCTGTAATGGCCTGGCAATAGGAAATCCGTATTTATGAGCTATATATAAAAGAAATTTTGGTTTCATTTCAATCTAATTTATGGTGCAATAACCAAAGTTTAACATATCGAATAAATACTGAGTAACCATAGATAAATGAAATAAACAGTCCTTGATAACCATCTAAAAAGCCTCTTTTTAAAATATAATGATTGAAAAATCGGAATGCAGGCTTCACTAAAAAGTGATATAAATTGGGTTTTACTCCTTTTTCATATAGCTCCATCGCCTGTAATGCTGCATATTTATTTCGTTTTAAAATAATTTTATCCAGTCCTTTATACGAACAATGTGTGAGCGTATTGTTTAAATACCCCACTTCGCCATCAGCCACAATTTCTTCATGCACTAACTTACCGTTATAGCGACACTGGTCTTTTTTGAACAATCGAATCACTTTATCTTTCTGCCAACCACTATATTTAATACGACGGTTCATATAGATATTTGTTCTCTTTATCCAATAAGCCACCTTATCCGTTGCACTGTGCACCGTAGCGAGTATTTCTTCTTTTAAGGCATCAGATATCCGGTCATCTGCATCAAAAAAAACGATCCAATTATTTGTAGCTTGTTCAATGGCAAAGTTCTTCTGTGAAGAAAAATCATCGAATTCTCTTTGAATTAATTTAATATTAGGATATTCGTTGATAATAGCTACGGTATTATCTGTACTAAAAGAATCAATTATAATAAACTCATCAACAAAATCAAGAGACTCTATAAGACTCTTAATGTTGTTTTCTTCATTATATGTTATCAGTAAAGAAGTTATTTTCGGCTTACTTTCCAATTTTTTTAGTTTGACAGCAAATTTAATATTTGTTTTATCAAATTTGGTATAAATTTGAGTTTATATACTACTTTTGCTAAATGAATTTCCACATAAATCAACGATTTAAAACTTTGAAGAATAGCTTACTTGAAACTATTCTAAATTTTAATTCATTTGATGCAGGCTTTGGTACGGGTAAACGAAATAGTGTTAAAAAAATTGACTTAGCTAGTAAAACAATTATTGTTAAGTCGTTTAAAACCCCCAATCTTTTCAACCAAATTGTCTATAAATATATACGAAAATCAAAGGCCAAAAGATCTTTTGAATACGCCACAAAACTTGCAGAATTAGGTATTGAATCGCCTACTCCAATTGCATATATTGAATACTTCTCAATACTCGGATTGCAGAAAAGTTTTTATATCAGCGAATTTCTAGACTATGATCTAACCTATAGAGAATTGGTACACCAACCAGCGTATCCAAATCATGAAACCATTCTTAGAGCATTTACGCGGTTTACTTACGAACTACATGAAAAAGGCGTGTTATTTCTCGATCACTCTCCTGGAAATACACTTATTGTTAATAAAAGCAACAATTACCATTTTTATCTGGTCGATTTGAATAGAATGCAATTTGGAAATGTTGATTTTGAGCAGCGAATGAAAAATTTTTCAAGATTGACTCCTAAAAAACAAATGGTTGAAATTATGAGCGATGAGTATGCCAAACTAACGAATGAATCTTTTGAAAAAGTTTTTGACAAAATGTGGTTTTACACAGAACAATTTCGAACAAAATTTGCACGAAAAAAACAGTTAAAAAAGAAATATTTAGGAAAATAGCTGCTTATTTTCGTTTCGCTTTATTTAAAATTCATATCCAAATTTCTGAATATCTTCATGAAACCAATCGGCAACAATCTGTCGTGTTTCTTTATCATAAAAATCGCTATACGTTGTTTTTCGCGTCTTGTTGAGATGCGGAAGTTTCTGACCCAATTCCAACGCTTCAGAAACCTCATTAAAACCTTGGTTTAAATTTTCAAACCTTATTATTTTATCCATATCAATAATCCCATCGTGATTTTTTAACCAATCTACTTGTGGAAGAAAATGCTGCGGTCTATTATAATATTTTTTTATTTTAGTTTCTCCAAGCGTACTGTGTATCCATTTTTTGAATGTCACAACTTCATTGTTTTCGGTCATTCGCTTCGGGTTTACTTTTATATTGTGTTTGTAGTGAGAAACAACTTTATCCCAAGGATTACGCACCACTGTAAACTTGTAAGCATTCTTCCATTTTTTCTTGCCAACCACCTTTATCACCTCTTTTGCCGTAAGGTGTTTTCTAAAAGGTTTGCCGATAATATCTACAACACTAGTCCCTGCGGTTTTATTGATATGAATAAATATATAATCCTGTTTAGATCCTTTATGCAATGGCGAATTGATTCTTAATCCAATAGCATTTTTTATTTCTTCGATAATTGGAATTCTCATTCTTAAAAATATAAATTTAAAGCTTAAATACTCTTATACGGCAACATTATATTCACGCAACGCATCATTCAAAGATGTTTTTTTGTTAGTACTCTCTTTGCGTTTACCGATAATTAATGCACAAGGTACATTAAAATCTCCGGCCTTAAATTTCTTAGAATAGCTACCTGGAATTACCACCGATCTTGCAGGAACTCTACCCTTTAACTCAACAGGGGCATCACCTGTAACATCAATGATTTTCGTACTCGCAGTTAAGGTAACACCAGCACCTAAAACAGCCTCTGTTTCTACACGTATTCCTTCAACAACAATACATCTCGAACCAATAAAACAATTATCTTCTATGATCACTGGCGCTGCTTGTAGGGGTTCTAAAACACCTCCAATACCCACACCTCCAGAAAGGTGAACGTTTTTTCCTATCTGCGCGCAACTTCCAACGGTTGCCCAAGTATCAACCATGGTTCCAGCATCCACATACGCACCTATATTTACATAACTAGGCATTAAAATGGTTCCTGCCGCAATATATGCTCCATGACGCGCCACTGCATTTGGTACTACACGTATTCCTTTTTCCTTATAGCCTCGCTTTAGCGGAATTTTATCGTGATATTCAAAAATACCCGACTCTAAAACTTCCATTTTTTGAATTGGAAAATACAATACAACCGCTTTCTTAACCCATTCATTGACCTGCCATCCTTCAGCTAGCGGCTCAGCAACACGAAGTGCTCCTGAATCTAACAAGTCGATTACTTCCCTAATTGCATTTTGTGTGGCTTGCTCTTTTAATAATTCTCTATTGTCCCAAGCTTTTTCTATATCTTGTTGTAATGTTGTCATTTTTGTTTCAATTTTCAACAAATATAATGGCTTCATTTAATAATGGCATAAAATTTTCACTTGTTATAACATAAAAACTATTTTTGCATAAAATTTAAACATGGCACGCATTTTAGCAATTGATTACGGAAAGAAAAGAACGGGTATTGCGATCACAGATGAACTTCAGTTAATCGCATCTGGACTAACTACTGTAGCCACCGAAACTATATTTACGTTTTTAACAACCTATTTTCTTACTGAAGACGTTGAATTAATATTGGTTGGCGAGCCTAAACAAATGAATAATACCCCTTCAGAAAGTGAAGCATTAATTCAGCCATTTATTGTCAAGTTAAAAAAAGAGTTTCCCAACATACCCATCACTAGAGTCGATGAGCGTTTTACTTCAAAAATGGCTTTTCAAACGATGATTGATAGCGGACTTAAAAAAAAACAACGTCAAAATAAAGCACTCGTTGACGAAATTAGTGCAACTATCATTTTACAATCGTATCTTTACGGACTTAAAAATTAATAGATTCAATGATACTACCAATAATCGCTTATGGTGATCCTGTTTTAAGAAAAGTAGGAAAAGAAATCACCAAAGATTATCCCAATTTAGCGGAGCTTATTGCCAATATGAAAGACACCATGAAGAATGCAAAAGGTGTTGGTTTAGCCGCTCCTCAAATAGGCAAGGCAATTCGTCTATTTATAGTGGACGCTTCCCCTTTTGCCGAAGATGAAGAGCTTGAAGAAACGGAACGAAACTTTTTAAAAGATTATAAAAAAGTTTTTATGAATGCTAAAATACTGAAAGAAGAAGGCGATGCCTGGGCTTTTAGTGAAGGCTGCTTGAGTATTCCTAATATTAATGAAGACGTATCTAGAGAATCTGTAGTTACCATTGAATATGAAGATGAAAATTTCAAAAAACATACGGAAACGGTAAGTGGATTGGCAGCACGTATTATTCAACATGAGTACGATCATATTGAAGGTATTTTATTTACAGATAAATTATCATCATTAAAGAAAAGATTATTAAAAAAGAAGTTAGAAAATATATCAAAAGGAAAAACAGACGTATCATACAGAATGAAATTTCCTAAAAAATAACAATAGATGAGTTTAGAAAAAATAGTAGCAGTTTCTGGAAAACCAGGTTTATTTAAAATAATTTCACAGTCTAAAGGTGGCTTAATCGTAGAATCGTTAGCCGATAAAAAAAGGTTATCTATCAATGCAATACACAATGTAAGTGTATTGAATGATATTGCCATTTACACGTACGAAGAGGAAGTTCCACTACGTGGTGTATTGAAAAGTATTCATGAAAAACAAGAAGGTAAAGAGGCGATAAGCCACAAAGAAAACAACGATACTTTAGTTACTTTTTTCAATGAAGTACTTCCTGAATTTGATGAAGAGCGCGTATATCCTTCAAACATTAAAAAAGTGATCCAGTGGTATAATATTTTAACCAATGCTAATTTTGACTTTGCTTCTATTAAAGAAGAAGTTGAAGAAGAAGAGTAGTGTTCAGTCCGCAGTAGCCGTAATTAGTATCCAGTAAAACATGGCCTGGAGGATGAACATTTTTCGAACATCGAAATCATAACTTTAACATCATGCCTAGAAAAGAACAGTTAGCGGCCTTTAATCGTCTATTGGACATCATGGATGAATTACGGGAGAAATGTCCATGGGACAAAAAGCAAACACTGCAATCTTTACGCCATTTAACCATTGAAGAAACTTATGAGCTGGGTGATGCCATTTTAGATAATGACCTACCTGAAATAAAGAATGAGTTAGGTGATCTATTACTGCATATTGTTTTTTACGCTAAAATTGGTTCTGAAACTAACGACTTCGACATTTCTGATGTTGCTAACAGTATTTCTGAGAAATTAATCCACAGACATCCGCATGTTTATGGAGATATTGCTGTTAAAGATGAAGAAGAAGTAAAACAAAATTGGGAAAAACTAAAGCTCAAAGAGGGTAAGAAAAGTGTGTTAGAAGGTGTTCCTAAAAGTTTGCCTGCCTTAGTAAAAGCCAATAGAATTCAAGAGAAAGTAGCTGGTGTTGGTTTTGATTGGGAAGAATCACATCAAGTATTTGACAAAGTAAAAGAAGAACTCTTTGAGCTCGAAGCAGAAATACAAAATGGTACCAAAGAAAATATTGAAAAAGAATTTGGCGATGTACTATTTTCTATGATAAACTACGCGCGTTTTATTGATGTCAACCCAGAAAATGCCTTGGAAAAAACCAATAAGAAATTCATCAATCGTTTTCAATTTTTAGAAGAAGCAGCGAAAAAAGAAGGCAAGCAATTAGCCGATATGACACTCGCTGAAATGGATGTACATTGGGAAAAGTCGAAAGACTTTTTCAAATAAAAGAGGCATTGGGAAAAGTCGAAAGGCTTTTTCAAATAAAAAAGGCATTGGGAAAAGTCGAAAGGCTTTTTCAAATAATCAGATCAGAAAAAACTTTAGTCGTTATTTTCTTCCTCATCTCTTTCTTTTTTCATTTTAATATACCCCGTTACCAATCGCACTCCCAATCTTGCAAAAAGAATAATGGCAATTACCATTACAATATCAAATCCATTCATCTAGTAACTTGTTTATATTTATACTACTTTATTTTTCATCTTCGTTAAGAAGATTTTCAGGCGCTTTTAGATGGTTGATCATACCCATCCGCTTCTTTTAATACATTTAAAATCAATGCATTGACTTCTTTAAAAATGCTTTCCATAAACTGACAATATAATACTTTTTCATCAATTTCATTTTCAAACTTCCTGTCATCAATCAATGCAAAATTGTGCACTTCCAATTTCGATTTATCTGTGGAAATTGGTCAGTAATTGTTATTGCGTATAGACCCATTTGCTTTTATCTAATCTATAATATGCTGAGATTTTTTTCCCAATTAAACAGTACTATTTTAAGGGTATCGTTTGTAATCAAGGTTAATTTTCCGGTATTTTTTTAATTCGTAAGGTAATATTACTGGGCTTCCAAGTTGGAAAGAAAAGTGCTCTTTCAATGACTTTATTCAGATAATATCTAAAGAATATTATCGTGCTTATTCAAGCCTTTTAATTGTTAAAATAGCAACTGGGTTCACTAATTGTTGCTTTTTGCTTTCCATCTTTTGAATTTTCCTTACTACATCCATTCCTTTAATTACTTTACCAAACGCCGCAAACCCATAACCATCGGGATTTCTTTTTCCCGCAAAGTCCAAGGCTGGCTGTTCATTAATACAAATAAAAAAACTTGATGTTGCTGAGTTTGGTCCGCTCCGAGCCATAGAAATTGTACCATCTAGATGGTTTATTCCCGTTTTTTCTGTTGTTTCTATTTCAATGGGAGGCAGCTGCTTTTCGGCTGTTAAAGTACCTCCTTGAATCACTTCAATTTTTTCAGTCCGCGTAGCCTCATTTTCGGGTGTGGTTACCCTGAAAAACGAAGAATTTTCATACAATCCGCCATCGACATATTTTAAAAAATTAGCAACTGTAACTGGTGCTTTATCTGCATACAGCTCAACCACTATTGACCCCTCAGTAGTTTCTACAATACAAGTAATTGTTTTGGAGCTGTTTATGCTGGTGAAAAGTGCAATTAATAAAAATAGTATTTTAAACTTCATGTTATTGAATCTTGGTTAAAAAATGAACCCAATAAAGATAGCTAATAAAAATAAAGCTAGCCAAGAACAACTATTCAATTATCATAAAAATCTAGTACCTTTAATGCCTAACTTTATTACAGCTATGACCGTTAAAGATATTACCACTGCCATTGAAGAAATAGCACCTATACATTATGCTGAGGACTTTGACAATGTAGGGCTGCTTGTAGGCAGTTACTCAACCGAAGTTACCGGTGTTTTGGTGACACTTGACACGTTAGAAAATGTAATTGATGAAGCTATTGCTGAAAAATGCAATTTAGTGGTGAGCTTTCACCCCATCATTTTTTCTGGTTTAAAGAAAATAAATGGCAACACTTATATAGAACGGGTTGTTTTAAAAGCGATAAAGCACGATATCGCAATCTATGCGATTCACACCGCATTAGATAATTCAATTAAGGGAGTTTCCGCAAAAATGGCCGAAATGTTGGCTTTAGATAATACAGAGATTTTACTTCCTAAAATGGGTACCATTAAGAAACTAACAACTTATGTACCCAACAATGATGCAGAAAAAGTGCGCAAAGCACTATTTGATGCTGGTGCCGGTGCCATTGGCAATTACACCGATTGTAGTTTTAATTTACAAGGCCAAGGAACCTATAGAGGTAATGAAAACTCCAACCCTACCATCGGTAAAAAAGGCGTATTTCATACGGAAGGAGAAACATTTGTAAGTGTCTTATTTGAAAAACATTTAGAAAGGAACATTTTACAGACGCTCTTTAAAAACCATCCCTATGAGGAAGTAGCTTATGATATTGTGACTACTGACAATGCACATCAGCACATTGGTATGGGCATGGTAGGCACCTTAGCTAACGAGATGACCGAACAAGACTTTTTAGCCTTTTTGAAAAAACAATTTAATTTAAAATGCATTCGGCATTCAAAATTACTTGGAAAACCCATAAAAAAAATCGCGGTATTGGGTGGCTCAGGAAGCTTCGCAATTGAAGCTGCGAAAGGTGTTGGAGCAGACATTTATATCTCATCCGATCTCAAATATCACGAGTTCTATAAAGCTGAAAACCAATTAATATTAGCCGACATTGGACATTATGAAAGTGAACAGTTCACAAAAAACCTTTTAGCTGATTATCTTACGAAAAAATTCCTTAATTTTGCAATCGTTTTAGCAAAAAGCAATACAAACCCTATCAATTACTTATAAGAGATGGCAAAAAAGAAAGAAGTTACTGTTGAAGACAAATTAAGAGCTTTATACGATTTACAATTAATCGATTCTAGAATTGATGAGATTAAAAATACGCGTGGTGAATTACCTTTAGAAGTTCAAGATTTAGAAGATGAAATTGAAGGTTTAAATACGCGATTGACAAACTTTAATAATGATATTGAGAATTTAGAAACGAGCATCAAAAATAGAAAACAAACTATTGAAGAAGCGAATTCATTACTCAAAAAGTATGCTACTCAGCAAAAAAATGTTAGAAATAATAGAGAGTTTGATTCAATTACCAAAGAGATAGAATTTCAAGAATTGGAAATTCAATTGGCAGAAAAACACATCAAAGAGTTTTCTGTAAAAATTGAGCAAAAAAATGAAATTATCACTGCGGCTAAAGAGAAGATAAAAGAGCGAAATACACATTTAAAGCATAAAAAAGGTGAATTAGATGCTATTTTAGCCGAAACAGAAAAAGAAGAGAAGTTACTTCATAAAAAATCTGATGAATTTAGCGATTCAATTGACGAACGTTTACTAACTGCTTACAATAGAATTCGCAACAAAGTAAGAAATGGCTTAGCTGTTGTACCTATTGAAAGAGGTGCTTCTGGAGGGTCGTTCTTTACCATACCACCACAAAAGCAAATGGAAATTGCCAATCGTAAAAAAATTACTTTTGATGAACACAGTGGCCGGATTTTAGTAGATGCACAATTAGCAGAAGAAGAACGATTAAAAATGGGAAAATTATTCTCTAAGTAAACAACAATCGTATCCTATAAATCAAAAGCCTTTCTATAATTAGAAGGGCTTTTTTTTTTAGTAATAACCCCATATTAACAACCACCAAATTATAGGGATGCACTCTACAAAAAAAGCACTGTAATAGTTGCTTTGATTGACTTCCGATTTTGTTAAAAAAAAGAGAGAAATAACGGCAACAATTAATTCAATTCTAAATTGTGTATGATCCACAGTACTCTTCAGGAAATTAAGCCCCAAAAACAACATTAACAGAAATAAGCCCAGTTTTTTAACCTTTTCAACACCTAGCACTTGAGGCAATGTCTTCAAACTATCTATATCGTAATTTAGGTCTCGAATATCAAATGGAATAGTGATGACCAGAACAAATAAAAAACGTTGTAAAAAAAGCACAAGCGCGTCAGCAGTTACAGGCATATTATAATCAACAAGAGGGAAGAGCACAGTAACTCCTGCCCAACTAAAAGCAATTAAAAATATTTTAATTCCACCAAGCGTTCTCAGTGATTTATTTGAGTTTGTAAAATGCGAAAAGGGCACTACATAAAATATGGTAAATAGCCCAAATGGTATCAGAGATACCAATGCAGCCTTTCTTAAACTAAACGCAGTTATAACCATGGCAATAACCGACACTATTGAAAGTAGACCTACCCCCTTCTTATTTGCATCCATCCATTTAGAAAACCACAATGCAATACTCTGTTTTCTATAAAATCGTATAAAATTATATCCAACAATAGTGGCAAAAAAAACAAAAACAGATGCTTCATTGCTCCTGTTTCCAAAAGCTAGTAAGGTGATTTTAGTAAGACAAAATGTTGCCAATGCAACATGAATATTACTAAAAATATAAAAATCAAAAACACGCTGAATAAATCGCATAAATCAAAAGTAGCTAAAAGAAATTTAGTGTGAAAAATAATCCAATTTCCGACTTACAAATAAGTGCTTTTTAATTACTTTTGGTGTCCATAATTCATCAATTAAAAAAAAACAAGCCGATGAAAACCGATTCTTTTGCATTAAGACACTTAGGTCCAAGAGAAAATGAAATTAAAGAGATGTTGTCCACCATAGGTGTCGATTCTTTAAAAGAACTGATTGACAATACGATTCCTTCTGATATTTTTCTTGAAAAACCACTTGATTTACCTGAAGCGATGAGCGAATATGAATTTAGTGCTCACATTCAAGGATTAGCAAGTAAAAATAAACAGTACCAATCGTATATTGGATTAGGATACCACCCCACTATTTTACCCGCGGTTATCCAACGAAATATTTTCGAAAACCCAAGTTGGTATACCTCATACACCCCTTATCAAGCAGAAATTTCTCAAGGTAGATTAGAAGCTTTATTGAATTATCAAACCATTGTGACTGAGCTAACCGGTATGGAATTAGCTAATTCATCGTTATTAGATGAAGGTACAGCTGCTGCAGAAGCCATGGCTTTATTATTTAGCAACCGTTCTAGAGATCAAAAAAAGAACAATGCCAATCAGTTTTTTGTCTCTGACGAGGTATTGCCACAAACAATCTCTATTTTAAAAACACGTGCTGAACCGATAGGTATCGAATTGGTATTCGGCAATCATAATACCTTTGAATTTACACCAAGTGTTTTTGGTGCTTTGGTTCAATATCCAGGGAAATATGGTCAAGTATACGATTATACAGATTTTATTAGCACCGCACATGCCAATGACTCAAAAGTAGTTGTTTCAGCAGATTTATTGAGCTTAGCTTTATTGAAGTCGCCTGGTGAAATGGGAGCCGATGTAGCTGTTGGCACGTCGCAACGTTTTGGTATTCCTTTAGGATATGGAGGCCCTCATGCTGGATATTTTGCCACTAAAGAAGAATACAAACGTTCCATACCAGGACGTATTATTGGCGTTACTATTGACACCAATGGCAATCGTGCTTTGCGTATGGCTTTACAAACACGCGAGCAACATATCAAAAGAGAAAAAGCAACCTCAAATATTTGTACAGCCCAAGTTTTATTAGCAGTAATGGCTGGTATGTATGGAGTTTATCACGGACCAAGCGGACTTAAATATATTGCAAACAAAATACATTCATTAACAAACATTTTGAATGGAGCTATTTTAAAGCTCGGTTTGCAACAGGTTAATACTGTTGCTTTTGACACCCTTCAAGTTAAAGTTACCTCCGCGGAAGCGATTAAAAAGGTAGCAGAACAACATGAAATCAATTTACTATATATTGACAGTAGCACAATTGGTATTTCGCTAAATGAAACATCATCATTAGCAGATGTCAATGAACTGATTGCCATACTTGCAGAAGCTGAAGGTTTAGCAGTATTTAAAATAAACGAATATGTAGAAAATTCTTCGTTACCAACAGCTTTGAAACGTACTTCTTCATTTATGACGAATGAAGTTTTTGAAAATTACCGTTCAGAAACAGAGATGATGCGTTATATTAAAAAATTAGAACGTAAAGACATTTCTTTAACTGACGCTATGATTTCATTGGGCTCTTGTACAATGAAATTAAATGCAGCTTCAGAAATGCTTCCACTAAGCTCTAGCCAATGGAATAATATACATCCATTTGTACCAATTGCGCAAGCGCAAGGTTACCAAGAAATGCTAAAAGGACTGGAAGATTCTTTAAATGTTATTACTGGATTTCATGCCACATCATTACAACCAAACTCTGGTGCTCAAGGTGAGTTTGCCGGACTAATGGTTATTAGGGCGTATCATGAATCTCAAGGAAATTCACATCGTAATATATGTTTGATTCCTGCATCGGCCCATGGTACCAATCCGGCCTCAGCCGTCATGGCAGGAATGAAAGTAGTGGTTACTAAAACTTCTGATAGTGGTAATATTGATGTGGAAGATTTAAAAGAAAAAGCCCAGTTACATGCTGATAATTTAGCTGCATTAATGGTTACATACCCATCTACACATGGTGTATTTGAAAGTGCTATTAAAGACATTACTAAGGTTATTCATAAAAATGGCGGACAAGTATATATGGATGGCGCCAATATGAATGCCCAAGTAGGTTTGACAAATCCAGCAACTATTGGTGCCGACGTTTGTCATTTAAATCTACATAAAACATTTGCTATCCCACATGGGGGTGGTGGACCAGGTGTAGGACCTATTTGTGTAGCAAAACATCTTGCTCCATTTCTACCAACCAACCCTATGATACAAACTGGGGGAGAAAAAGGAATTACCGCTATTTCTGCTGCTCCTTGGGGCTCGGCTATGGTAGATCTTATTTCTTATGCCTACATTAAAATGTTGGGTGCAAAAGGACTTGAAGACGCCACGATATATGCCATTTTAAATGCAAACTATCTAAAAGCTAGATTGGAACAGCACTACAAAATTTTGTATACCGGCGAAAAAGGATTTGCTGCTCACGAAATGATCGTTGATTTTAGAGAGTTCAAATTAAAAGGCATTGAAGTAACTGATATAGCAAAACGATTAATGGATTATGGTTTTCACGCCCCGACGTTGTCATTTCCAGTTGCTGGGACCTTAATGATTGAACCTACCGAAAGTGAAAATAAAAAAGAACTCGACCGTTTTTGTGATGCGCTAATTCAGATAAAAAAAGAAATTGAAGAGTATCATGAAGTTGGAGCTGATTCTGTGTTGAAAAATGCACCTCATACACAAGCAATGATAACAGCCAATGATTGGCAATATACCTATTCAAGGCAAGAAGCCGCTTTTCCATTGCCTTATGTTTCGGAAAATAAATTCTGGCCCCCAATAAGACGTGTTGATGATGCTTATGGCGATCGAAATCTAATTTGTGACTGTAACCCAATAGAAGATTATATTGAAGTTTAAAATGTTACTTTCATTAAAGAACATAAAGTACTACATTTGTAATCCATTCTTTTTATAGAGAAATTTTAATATGAAAAAAATAACAAAGGAAACCTATCTAAATTGGTATAAAGACATGCTGTTTTGGCGTAAGTTTGAAGACAAACTTGCCGCTGTCTATATTCAACAAAAAGTAAGAGGTTTTTTACACTTATACAATGGTCAAGAAGCTGTATTAGCTGGGTCCTTACACGCTATGGATTTGACAAAAGACAAAATGATTACCGCTTATCGTAACCACGTACAGCCAATTGGCATGGGCGTAGACCCAAAACGAGTTATGGCCGAGTTGTATGGAAAAGTTACAGGCACTTCCAAAGGTATGGGAGGCTCAATGCACATTTTTTCAAAAGAACATCGTTTTTATGGTGGTCATGGAATTGTTGGAGGTCAAATACCTTTAGGTGCCGGGATTGCTTTTGGTGATAAATACCATAATAATGATGCTGTTACTCTAACTTGCTTTGGTGATGGTGCAGCACGTCAAGGTTCTTTACACGAAACATTTAATATGGCCATGCTTTGGAAATTACCAGTTGTTTTCGTCGTAGAAAATAATGGGTATGCCATGGGTACTTCTGTTGAACGTACCGCCAACCATGAAGATATTTGGAAACTTGGTTTGGGGTATGAAATGCCTTCAAAACCTGTTGACGGGATGAATCCTGTTAAAGTTGCTGAAGCCATGTACGAAGCCATTGAGCATGCCAGAAAAGGTAATGGGCCTACATTTTTAGAAATGAAAACCTATCGATATAGAGGGCACTCAATGAGCGACGCGCAGCATTATAGAACAAAAGATGAAGTTGCCGAATACAAAAAAATTGACCCTATCACACAAGTGCTAGCTGTCATTAAAGAAAATAAATACGCTACTGATACTGAAATTGAAGCGATAAATAAAGCAGTAAAAGAGGAAGTAGCAGCATGTGAAAAATTTGCTGATGAATCTCCATATCCTGAAAAGCAACAGTTATACGATATGGTTTATGAGCAAGATGATTATCCTTTTTTAAAACACAGATAAATTATGGCCGAAATAATAAACATGCCACGTTTAAGTGACACCATGGAAGAAGGTGTAGTAGCAAAATGGCTAAAAAAAGTTGGAGACAAAATAGAAGAAGGTGACATTTTAGCTGAAATTGAAACAGATAAGGCTACGATGGAATTTGAATCTTTTCATGAGGGCACGTTGTTACATATTGGCATCAAAGATGGAGAAACTGCTAAAGTAGATACCCTATTGGCTATTATTGGCGAAAAAGGAGAAAATTTTGACGCTCTTTTAAAAGGAGTAGAAACTGACGCACCAAAAGAAACAGCAAAAGAGGAGGATACAAGCACGACGAATACCCCTCCTGTAGCTGAAACTAAAGAAAAATCGGAAACAGCAGCATTGCCTGAAGGTGTAGAGGTTATAACCATGCCGAGATTGAGTGATACAATGACCGAAGGTACCGTTGCAAGTTGGTTGAAAAAAGTTGGAGATGACATTAGTGAAGGTGATATTTTGGCTGAAATTGAAACTGATAAAGCTACCATGGAGTTTGAATCTTTTCACGAAGGAACTTTACTCTATGTTGGCATTAATGAAGGTGAATCAGCCGTAGTTGATAGTGTTTTAGCTGTTATTGGTAAAAAAGGAACGGATATCACTGCTGTCATTGAAGATATCAAAAATGGTGTATATGCTGTTGCTGGTGATCAGGCTGAAACAGATAATAAACCAGCTGAGAAGCCTCAGGAAACGAAAGCTAAAGAAAATTCAAAAACTACTGAAGCGCCAAAAGCTGATCCTATAACTAAAACCGCGTCAGGCGATCGTATTATAGCCTCACCACTTGCTAAAAAAATAGCTGAAGAAAAAGGCATTAACTTAACACAAGTACAAGGTACTGGCGATCACGGAAGAATTGTAAAAAGCGATGTAGAGAACTATACCCCTGGAGTAACAGGAGGATCTACTGCTCCATTTGTTCCTTCAGGACAAGAAAGTTTTGAAGAAACACCAAACTCGCAAATGCGTAAAGTGATTGCCCGCCGTTTAGGGGAATCAAAATTTACCGCACCTCATTATTATTTGAATGTTGAATTTAATATGGATAATGCGATTACATTTAGACAGCAATTCAACTCGATACCAGACACCAAAATTTCATTCAATGATATCGTCGTTAAAGCTACGGCTTTGGCTTTAAAACAACATCCACAAGTAAATTCACAATGGTTTGATGATAAAATTAAAAAGAATCATCATGTACATATTGGAGTTGCTGTAGCAGTGGAAGATGGGTTATTAGTGCCTGTAGTACGATTTGCTAACGAACAAAGCTTGCCACAAATTGGTGCTCAAGTAAAAGATTATGCAAGTAAAGCACGTAACAAGAAATTAACACCTCAAGAAATGGAAGGAAGTACCTTTACCATTTCTAACTTGGGTATGTTTGGAATTACTGATTTTACATCAATTATAAACCAGCCTAATTCAGCAATCTTGTCTGTAGGAGCAATTGTTCAAAAACCAATTGTAAAAGAGGGACAAATAGTTGTTGGTAATACAATGAAGTTAACGATGGCTTGTGATCATAGAACTGTTGATGGTGCAACTGGTGCACAATTCTTATTAACACTACGAGGTTATATTGAGAATCCCGTGACTATGTTGGTGTAACCCAATAGTTCAAAGTACTAAGAAGACTCACTGTTTAAAACACAAAAAAAGGGCACTCCATTGAGTGCCCTTTTTTAGTATAAATCGTGTTATTTATTCTTCTGGCGATGCTTCTTTTAATTTTTCTTCGACTTTTACAATATGAAGGCCATCATACTTTACCAAATACACCCCATTGTTTACAAAACCCTTACCAAAACCATTACTTTCAAACTGATACTTCGTTGACGTTCGCTCAGAATATCCTGCATTTAAGGCTCCCGATATCTCATCGTGCGTAGCGAAACGGATCAAGGCATCATAGGTAACATCAAAACCTTTAAAGGCATACTCTGACGGAGTTACATAGTTTTTTTGTTTGTATCTAGCAGAAAACTTTTGAATCTCTCTGTTTTCAAAATCAATAAACGTACTCGTTGGATAATGAAACTTGATACGTGCCAAATAGTTATTATCTATATTATTAAAATTGGCTCCTTTTTTAAAAGCGAATAGTGTTGCATTGGTTTTTTCAGGTAACACTCCTAAATTTTGTACCACATCTGTAGTAACAACATTATTCTCGGTAACCAGAATCACAATATTATCTTTTTTCTCTTTTATTTTTTCTCTAAACAACTCCGGTTTAAAATACCCTTTCTCTGGTTTAATAATTTCAATTTTAGTTAACGAATCTAAGGGTTCTAATACTTTTAAGGTTTTCATAAGTTGCGGCATCATCGCCTTTGTAGTATCTGAAAAAACCACAATATGCTGTCCCTTATAGTTGTCTTTAATATAATCTAGAACTACATCCATTAGTTTGTCATCACTAGGTGTGTCTTGAATCAAATGGGTATTGTTAAGATTCGTGTGATCTTTTTGCGAAACTGGTGATACTATTGGAATGTTTCTATTTTGCAGTGCTCTTGATACAAATTCAACATTTCCAAAAAATAACGGACCAATAACAACATCTGTATCTGCAAAATTATTCCGAACTAAATAGCTACTTACCAACGTCCTATTATTCTGAGTATCAAATACTTTTAAATCTATCGAAAGTCCTTGTTTTTTTAGTGAATCAAGAGCCATCATCGCACCCAAATAAAAATCTGTAGCTATATCAGAAGTGATACTCTTCTCAAAATCAACAGTACTTTTATTGCTCATAAAAGGCAGCATTAAAACCGCTTTTAACTCTTTTTCTGGTGCAATTTGAGGGATAAACACTGTAGTAATAGCTTCTGCAATTTTCGGTATTTTAATAAGCAGACCTAATTCCAAGCCTTCCTCTTCTAATACGGGGTTAATCGCTATTAACTGTTCTTTAGTAACACCAAATTTTTGTTTGAATTGAAAATAATTATCTCCCTTTTCAATTCTATGAATTATAAAACCCTTTTCTTCGGCAGGTATTTCCTCTGTATCAGGCACCACGATAAGCTCAGCCATTTTAAGGGCTCTACCTTTGGTTTGCGGATTGAGCTCTTCAAACTTTTCAATAGTAATTCCATACCGCTTAGAAATGCCGTATTTAGCTTCTTTGGGCTTAACAATATAAGGTTTGGTTTTGACAACCTGATTTTCGACTCCTTCAATTTTAAAATCACGGTCAACGGGAATTTTAAGTACTTGCCCTACTTTTAAATCTTCAGACCGTAAGACCGGATTGTGCTTTCTCAAATCTCTTTTTGAAGCACCATATTCTTTTCTAAGTCGGTAAAAGTTCTCTTTAGGCAACACCGTATGTATCAAAAAGCCATTCTCTACATAATCCTTCCCCACACTAGGGTCCTCTTCAGCTTTATAGTTTTTGTTTGGAACGATTAGCAGTTCTCCTCCTTTTAAAGTAGTTGTATTTGACAACTCAGGGTTTAATTGGATAAGGCTATAGGGTGTCACAGAAAATTTGCGTGCAATACTTTGCAATGTCTCCCCTTGTTGTACCGTATAGGTTTCGAACTTTTTATTTTGTGAAAACATTGAAAATGTTATCAATAAAAAGAATGCTACAAACAGCTTAATTTTTTTCATATTCATCTATTTTGAAACGGAATTACTCCCATTCTATTGTCGCCGGAGGCTTCGAACTAATGTCATACACCACTCTATTGACTCCTTTAACGCTATTAATTATCTTATTGGATGTTTCTTGTAAAAACTCATATGGTAAATTTACCCAATCGGCTGTCATACCATCTGTTGATGAAACAGCTCTTAAAGCTACCACTTTTTCATAAGTTCGTTCATCGCCCATAACACCCACAGAATTTACTGGTAACAGCATTGCTCCTGCTTGCCAAACATCATTGTATAAATTCCATTTTTTCAATCCGTTCACAAATATAGCATCCACTTCTTGTAATACACGTACTTTTTCTGCTGTGATATCACCTAAAATACGAATTCCCAATCCAGGACCTGGAAAAGGATGTCTACCCAACAATTCTCCATCAATTCCCATTGACTTACCAACTCTACGTACTTCATCCTTAAAAATCATGCGCAAGGGCTCTACAATTTTTAATTTCATAAAATCTGGCAAACCTCCTACATTGTGATGACTCTTTATAGTTGCTGATGGACCACCACTAACCGAAACTGATTCAATGACATCAGGATATATCGTACCTTGCCCCAACCATACTACATCTTTTATCTTATGTGCTTCATCATCAAAAACTCCAATAAAGGTAGTACCAATAGCTTTGCGTTTTTGTTCTGGCTCTGAGATTCCTTCAAGAGCTTTCAAAAAACGTGCCGAAGCATCTACACCCTTGACGTTTAATCCCATTCCTTCATACTGCTCTAAAACACTTTTAAACTCATCTTTACGTAGGAGTCCGTTATTTACAAAAATACAATATAGATTTTTCCCGATGGCTTTATCCAATAATACTGCAGCAACAGTAGAGTCAACGCCTCCAGACAACCCTAGAACTACTTTATCTGTACCAACCTGTTCTTTTAAATTGCGAACCGTTGTTTCAACAAATGAATCTGGTGTCCAATTTTGTGCTACATGAGCAATATGTACTAAAAAATTTTCCAATAATTGTTTACCATCTGTTGTGTGATAGACTTCTGGATGAAATTGTATCGCATAGGTTTCTTCTCCTTCAATTTTATAAGCTGCATATTCAACATCTTCTGTACTTGCAATTTTTTTATAGGAGCTCGGTAACTTTAAAATAGTATCTGAGTGGCTCATCCACACTTGGCTTCCTTCATTAATTCCTTCAAACAACTCACATTTTGAATCGACCGAACTCAATTTTGCTCTACCGTATTCTCGGGTATTAGATGCACCTACTTTTCCTCCAAAAAAATGAACCAAATATTGCGCTCCATAACAAACACCCAATAGTGGTTTTTTTCCTTTAATTTTTGATAAATCTGGCTGAGGAGCGATGTTGCTATTGACGGAATGTGGACTTCCGGATAAAATCACAGCCTTAAAATCATCAGCATCAAACTTCGTGCTGTTGTACGGATGAATTTCACAATAAATATTAAGCTCTCTAATTCGGCGTGCTATGAGTTGTGTAAACTGTGAACCGAAATCTAAAATAAGTACCTTTTCTTGCATTTACAAAAGTAAAATTTAATTCAAAACTGGCATACAATTTTATAAATTATTTGATCTATAAAAAAACCGATGAAGCTGCATTATAAGCAACATCAAAATATGCTTTATCTACTGTATGGACACTATTGTTTTCTGAGAAATAATCAACTAACTTCTCTGTTGGCATATTGCCTGTGAGTTCATCTTTCGCCATCGGACATCCACCATACCCTTTAATGGCGCCATCAAATCGAAGACAACCTGCTTCAAAAGCGGCATGCACTTTCTCTTTCCACTTATCGGGTGTGGTATGCAAATGGGCACCAAACTCTATTTGTGGATATTTAGGAATCAAATTGGAAAATAAATAGCTAATAATATCTGGTGTAGAACTACCAACCGTATCAGATAACGATAGTATTTTAACGCCCATAGTCGCCAGCTTCTCTGTCCAGCTCGCCACAATTTCTACATTCCAAGGATCTCCATAAGGATTGCCAAAACCCATTGACAAATAAGCAACCACTTGTTTGTTGTTCTTTTCAGCTATAGCTAGAATTTCATTCAACGTACGAATGGACTCATCAATCGTTTTACTGGTGTTACGCATTTGAAAATTCTCTGAAATCGAGAACGGATACCCCAGATAAGAAATCTCTTCGAATTGAGAAGCATCATTGGCGCCGCGTATGTTTGCAACGATGGCCAACAATTTACTTTGAGTAGTGTGTAAATTTAATTTTGAAAGTACCTCAGCAGTATCACGCATTTGAGGAATCGCCTTTGGTGAGACAAAACTACCAAAATCAATCGTGTCAAAACCCACTTTTAACAATTGGTTAATATAAGTAGCCTTCACATCTGTAGGAATGAATTGTTTGATTCCTTGCATTGCATCCCTAGGACATTCTATTATTTTTACTTTGCTCATCAAGTTTCAAAGATACAAAGTTGAACGTTTAGATTATTCTGAAAGTAAAATAAAAATAGCAATCCCAATAAACACAATAATTTGCAACCATTTTAATACGTTGCCAATATTAGAATTTTGTTTTAGATAGATTGAAATACTTCCGGCCATGACCGCAATCAGAGAAAAAATAACTAAGGAAACCCCCATAAAAATAAGTCCTAAGATAAAGAACTGCGCTACTGTACTCATGGTATCACTAAATAAAAAGCTAGGAAAAAAGGCGAGAAAAAAAATAGAAACTTTTGGATTCAATACATTCATTACAAACCCCTGTTTAAACAATTGTGTTTTCGTTTTTTTTAAACTCACATTTGTTTCCAACGAAATAGTCTTATTACTTTTATACACCTTATAGGCCAAATACACTAAATAGGACGCTCCAAAGATTTTAAGTGCTAAAAACAACGATTCACTTTCCTTAATGATGGCGGCCACACCAAATGCAACGATTGACGTATGTACAATACATCCCGTAATTAATCCCAAAACAGTGGCAATACCATATTTGACACCATTGGTAATGCTTTGTATTAAAACGTAAATATTATCTGGGCCAGGAGAAATTGACAGCAATGCAGTTGCTCCGATAAATGAAAGTAAAATATCCAAAAAGTAAAAAAGGTTTAAATTAAAAAATCCTGCCAAAAGCAGGATTAAATATAGTCATTCTATTTATAAATTAAAGTGAAGCCGTATACTCTACTAAATCTACTATTTTTGTTGAATAGCCAAACTCATTATCATACCATGAAATAACTTTAACAAAATTATCAGTAATAGATAGACCCGCTGTTGCATCAAAAACAGACGTACGGGTTTCACCTACAAAATCTTGCGACACCACAGCTTCTTCAGTATATCCCAAAATCCCTTTTAGCTCTCCTTCAGAAGCTTCTTTCATCGCTTGACAAATTTCAGCATAGCTTGCCGATTTTTCTAAATTCACTGTTAAATCAACGACAGAAACATCCATAGTTGGTACACGAAATGCCATTCCAGTTAATTTTCCGTTCAATTCAGGTATTACTTTACCAACTGCTTTGGCCGCACCTGTTGTTGAAGGAATGATATTACCAATTGCAGATCTACCCAATCTCCAATTTTTAGAGGAAGGAGAATCTACCGTTTTTTGAGTTGCTGTAGATGCATGCACCGTTGTCATTAAGCCTTCAGTAATTCCAAATCTATCGTTTAACACTTTGGCAATTGGAGCCAAACAATTTGTTGTACAAGAGGCATTAGATATAATTACATCTGAGGCTTTCATCGTTTTTTGATTCACACCCATTACAAACATAGGAGCGTCTGGAGAAGGTGCAGAAATAATCACTTTCTTCGCACCTCCTTTAATATGTAAGCCTGCCTTTTCTTTTGAAGTAAAAAAGCCTGTAGACTCAATAATATATTCGGCGCCTACTTCATCCCATTTTAAATCTTCAGGATTACGCTCAGCAGTAACTCGTATTTCATTTCCATTAACTACTAACTTCCCATCTTTCACACTAACCTCACCGTCAAATGCCCCATGAACTGAGTCATATTTTAGTAAATAGGCTAAATAGTCAACGTCTAATAAGTCATTAATAGCTACTATTTGTACATTCGACCTATTGATAGCAGCTCTAAAAGCAATTCTTCCTATTCTCCCAAATCCGTTTATTCCAATTTTTATCATTTCTATTCTTATTTTTATACTGATAATATATCAGATATTCTTAATAATTCTTTGTTTACCGTATGTGAACTTTTTATGGCTTCTTCTATATCTGTTAAAATAATTTCGGTTCCTTTTAAACCAACCATTACATTTGACTTACCATCTAAAAGACTCTCTACAGCCTTCACTCCCATTCTACTGGCTAATACCCGATCAAAACAACTCGGACTTCCACCACGTTGCATGTGCCCTAACACCGACACTCTCGCTTCGTAATCTGGCAAGTTTTCTTTAACATATTCAGCCAATTCAAATACATTTTTACCAATTTTATCGCCTTCAGATACCACCACAATACTCGATGATTTCCCACTGCGCCTACTCTTTTTCAAAGACTCTAACAATCGGTCTAATCCCAAATTTTCTTCGGGAATTAAAATCTCTTCTGCTCCAGCCCCAACACCAGCATTTAAGGCTATAAAACCAGCATCACGCCCCATTACTTCTATAAAAAACAATCTGTTGTGTGAACTTGCTGTATCTCGAATTTTATCAATTGCTTCTACTACAGTATTTAATGCAGTATCATAACCAATGGTAAAATTTGTTCCAGAAATGTCATTGTCAATCGTACCTGGAATTCCTATAAACGGAATATCATGTTCCTTTCCAAAAACAACACCTCCTGTAAAAGTACCGTCGCCACCAATTAAAATTAAGCCATCAATTTCAGCTTCTATTAAATTCTTATAAGCCTTATCTCTACCCTCTTTTGTTCTAAATTCATTAGAACGAGCCGACTTTAAAATGGTGCCTCCTTTACTTATAATGTTTTTAACACTTCTAGCATTTAAGCTTATAAAATCACCTTCAATTATCCCTTGATAACCTCTGTAAAAACCAGCACATTCAATTTTATAATATGAACATGCGCGCACTACAGCACGTATTGCTGCATTCATTCCTGGAGCATCGCCACCAGAAGTAATTACACCTATTTTTTTAATCCTTTTTTTCATATAAATTCCACTTGTAAAATTAGCTATTTTAATGGTAATCCGTTCGTAAATTAGCGTTTTCTACGATAACGTTTTCGTTCAAACACAAATCAGAAATACAGCTAAAAAGTGTAGGTTATTGCTTTTTGACAGTATCTTTTTTTACAGTAGTAAAGTTTAGCAACTTCTTCTTAATTTTCAGGCTGTCATTAGTGGCCTTTTTTGCAGGCTCTTTTTTGCCAAATAATTTTTCTTTTAACTCCTTACTTGTATCAAAATCTACTCTATATGACAAACCGATACCTTGCGTATACCCTTCTTCATCTGCTACCGTAAACTGTACTTCGTTTTGCCGGTTATACATTTTTGCTCTAAAAGTTTCGCTTTCATTTAAAGGCAATTCCAATTCAACCTCACCAATAATACTCGATTGTGTATTACCGCCAACTGGAACCCCAACTTTACCATTAAAAATAATCTTTTTACCTATTTTACTAGATACGGTAAAGCCTAATTGATCATCGGTATTTAAATTTGAGTTGAAATTGTTCCCCTTTTCACCGATAGCATAGGTTACCCCTACTTGAAACTTATCTCCTCTACTTTGTAATATATTAGAAAGTACACTGGAAATTTTTTCTGAAATTGTACCCGTAAGGGCAGCATTACCATCAAAATTCAAATTCCCTTCATCTAAATTAATGAATGACCCTGTAGTTAATAATGAAAAGAACTGAGTCATTTTTTTATCCTCATCGTTTAATTTAAAAGCCAACTCTGAGTTTACTAATGAATTAGAATTGGGTATTTCCAAATCAAAATCAATATCAGAATTTAACAATTGCCCCGTAATATTGGCAACTAAATTAACGTCTATCTCTCTAGAAGACACATTGTCTAATAAGGTTGCCGGATTTGCTTTAGTCGGGTAAATAGCCGTTATATTACTTAGATAGGCATCGAATGGATTTCCGTTCCAAACTACCGTACCTCCAGGCTGCACATGAAAGTCCTTGTTCACTATATTTCTAAATTGATAAATACCGCTATCTACTACATAGGCCCCGTAAATCTCAAATTTTCCCGTTGTATTGATGGCAATCGACATAAAACCATCGCCTCTTCCACTAAGAATACTTCCAGTATTTTTATCTACTACGATCTCTGCTCTTGCATCTTTAGTCACTGTCAAATCAAAGTTCAAGGTGAGTCCTTTTACCTTATCAAAAATAATTTCTTCAACAACATTCTCATCGATCCCTTTTGAAGTTTTGGTGACAAAATTTATCAATTGTGAACTACCCACGGTGCTCACATCACTCAACGGAATAATAAACTCTGTTCCTTGCTTGGTTGTCGCTGTAACATCTATCACCAACTCATCTGTATATCCTTTAATACCAGCATCACCTTGAATAAATACCGTACCGTAGTATTGAACATCTTCCTCTTCTTGTGTATTTAGTACCAATAAATTATCTGTGCTCAATTTTAAATCTAAAAACCATTTTTCAAATTCATTATGTGTGATTCTTCCTGATAACGTAGCTTCGGTATCATGCACAACATCTAGTAAGGTTGTAGGTGAAAAAATGAAACTTTGCTTTGTTAAATTTACTTCAGATTTTCCAATAAAGTCATAGTCAACATTTAAATATGGAATAGCCAATCCAGCATTTTCTAAAAACAAATCACCATCAATATCAGGATTTGCCAATAGGCCGGTAACAATTCCTCTACCAGAAACCTTCCCTCTAATATTATCTATAACTCCTTTTCCTAGCGGATTAAAAGCCACTAAATCAAATTCATCTAAGGTGAAGTTGGCTATAATAGTGGGCCTCGGTGTCTCAAAATCAATTTCTCCTTTCGCTTTTAAACTTTTGAAATTTTTATTTTGTAAAGTAGCATCAACAATATATTTCCGCAATGAATTATCTCCTAAAGCCGTTATTAGTAAATCACCTTGACTACGGTTATTGATATATAAATCATTAACATTTAGGTTAGCGATTGGAAAGGGAGTTCCCTTAATTTGCTTGTAGTTTATGGAGCCATTTACGAGGCCTTTAAGCGATAAACTATCCACACTTGGTGTGATCCCTTCTAATTTTACATTTTTAAGATTGAGCGTTACATCTTTATCATTTGAACTTGTTATCACTCCGGCAAAGTCAATTTCTTGCTCATTAGATATGATATTTATTTTATCAAAAGCAAAAGTTTCCAGTTTATCATCAAACACCACTTTGTTTTGTTTGTTATTGGTAGGATTTATTTGCCAGTCATTTTCTTTAAATCGTATATCCGATTTTTTTAAGCCTACAACCGATTGATTATTTTCATTAAGGGTATGATAAAAACTTAAGTCAAATTTTTCATCTAAAGACTTACCACCAACAAAATCCGTTCTAAAAAACAAGGTGTCATTTAAGGTAACATTTACCAAATTTAAATCGGCTATATTGTAATTTTCCGTATTGACTTTATCAATACTCAACAAGGTATTATACAACGGATTTTTATTGTCAATTTGCAATCGAATATTTTCGATAATATTTTTATACGCCTCCACTTTAGGAGACCTTACAGTAAGCTCAAATCGTTCATCATCTGCATCAATCTCACCTTTAATTGATGTATTTGATCCTAAGCTTACTTCAGGAAAAAAAACGCCTATTATTTTATCATAAATTTTAAAGTTAAAGTCTAGGAACTGCCCTGGAGTCACTTTTTCAGGCTGATAATCTGTATAAATACTTCCCAATGAATTTTTTGCAAGGACACCTAGTTCATCAAATCGATACCTTCCTCTAAAAGTTCCGTTGACAATATCAGTTGAGTTCACGGTAATTACTCTTACCGTATCCAAAAACTGCGAGCTTATGTTAAAGTCTTTAAAAAAATAACTGTCATTTTGATTCGTATATGAAGCATTTGCAAAACGGATACTACCCGATAAATTATCAATGGAGTTACCTGTTAAATTGATATCCATATTACCTTTTAGAATGGCGACTTCATCCCTTTTAAACAGATTGAGCTTATTAAATTCTGAATAGGCTACATCAGCTTTAAAGTCGAATTTATAGATTGCTGAAGAGAGATCTGCCAGGCCGACAAATTTCATTTTTAGATTTTCGTCATTTGCACTTAGTTCTCCATTAAATCGTTGATTTTGAAAAACCCCATTCACATCAATATTGCTATAGGTATACCCTTTATATTGATGTTTTGAAACGGTTCCTTTTATATTGGTATTGATAGTTTCTAAGGTAAAACCTTTCCCCTTTACATCGGCAACTAGTGACAGTTTACCAATTAAAGTGTCACCGACCATTTTACCAAACTCTAAATCTATAAACTCTACCTTTCCTTCATAATTGGCATTGTCAATATTGTCAATATTTGTCAACCTTAAGTCTGTAATTGTTTTGCCTATGGCACTCTTCAATTCTAATTGTGCATCAACAATTGAATTAGTAATATAGGAATGCCCGATTATTGAAAAGCGCCCAAACTTATCAAAAGATGAAGGCAAGGTTTTTCCTAAAATATTTGGCAATAACAGTTTTAAATTTTGGTAGGTTGATGACAAATTGTCGATCTGTGCATTTAAAGAAAATCCGTTTTCACTGTTTACAATATTTTTAAAATGAAAATCACCATTAATCACGGAATTCCTATTCGAGTACATCCTTAAGTTATCCAACTTAAAATCATTTAAAGTTCCTGTTGCTTTTGTTGTAAAGTTTATAATATCATTTTTACCAAATTCAGCGTAAAACTTACTAAGATCACCTAATGAAACTGACGATTGTGCAAAATCGGCATCAATTAAAACTTTATTGTTAAAATCGGCCAAATCATCTCTATGATACTTGAAAACAATATCACTTTTTATCAAAGAACTTTCTGTTTCAAATGTTGTCTTTTCAAAAGTCATTTGTTCTTTTGTATACTTAAAATTTGTTGTTAAATCTTTGACCCAAATACCGTGGTCTTCATTAAAACTTAACTGTCTAATATTAGCATCTACATTAGGACCATCGACTTTAAAATTTTCAACTGAGCCCGTCATGTTCCTGTAAAAAACAATAGGGTCTGTTTTTTTGTTTTTATCGTATAAACTAAAGGCTACATTTTTTAAATTGAGCTTTGAAGAGGTTAATAAAAATGGGGGCGATGTGGAAGTTGAATCCTTAGGGCTATCAAATTTTGAAACAAAAATAGTCAGATTATCTTGTTCTTCACCTTCATGTGTTATCATATTCACGGTAACTCCCTCTAAAGTAACTTCACCCAATTCTAGTCTATTCTCTAAAATATTTCGATAACTAAAAATGGAGGTTGTAAGACCCTTGACATAAATTAAAGAATCGTTTTGATGATCATTGATTTCTATATCCTTTAGTTTCACATCTCCAGTAAAGGATAATTCCACCTTTTTAACAAGAATATTTGTATTGTAGGTTTTGTTTAGTTTCGATGTGGCAACTTCACCCAAATAGGTTTGTACAAAAGAAAGTCTTAATAAAAGTATACTAAGAAGCAAAATAAGCAACAACGTTACTACACTTCTTTTTAATATTTTTATAAATCTTTTGATAGTTTTAATTGTTTAAATTTGCATGTCTAAAAATACAATTTAATAAGTACAAATTTTGTGCCCTTTTAACAAATTTAATGAATAATAATTCCATATATATTTTAGCTATTGAATCTTCATGTGACGATACCAGTGTTGCTGTGCTACACAACGATAAAGTATTGTCTAATGTTGTGGCAAATCAAGATATTCACGCTAAGTATGGAGGGGTGGTTCCCGAGTTGGCATCTAGAGCTCATCAACAAAATATTGTACCCGTAGTTCAACAAGCACTTATGCAGGCCAATGTTGACAAAAATAAACTAAATGCCATTGCTTTCACTAGAGGTCCGGGCTTAATGGGCTCACTGCTTGTAGGAACTTCTTTTGCCAAATCAATGGCCATAGCTCTGAAAATACCATTACTAGCAGTAAATCATATGCAGGCCCATATTCTTGCTCATTTTATTGATGACAAGGAACAAGTAAAGCCTAGCTTTCCATTTATTTGCTTGACTATTAGCGGAGGACACACCCAGTTAATTAAAGTCAATGATTATTTTTCAATGGAAATTTTGGGTGAAACCATAGATGATGCCGTTGGTGAAGCTTTTGATAAATCTGCTAAAATATTAGGCCTGCCCTATCCTGGAGGACCTTTTATCGACAAATATGCTCAGTTGGGCAATCCGAGAGCCTTTGATTTTCCGAATCCTAAAACTAAAAACGAATTGGACTTTAGTTTTAGCGGATTGAAAACATCTATTCTGTATTTTATACAAAAGCAAGAAAAAGAGAATCCAAATTTCATTAAGGAAAATCGCAATGATATTTGCGCTTCTATTCAATATACTATCATTACTATTTTATTAAAAAAATTAAAAAAGGCTTGTAAGGCAACGGGTATCAAACGCGTGGCTATTGCCGGTGGTGTATCTGCCAATACAGGGATCCGAAAAGCGTTGCTTGAAGCGAAACAAAACTACCAATGGGAAACCTACATTCCTAAATTTGAGTATACTACAGACAATGCCGCGATGATAGGAATTGCTGGTTATTATAAATTTCTAGAAGGTAATTTTGATTCCAATTCGGTTTCTGCAAAGGCCCGAATGAAAGTTATAGAATAAAAAAAATCCACTACTAAAAAAGCAGTGGACTATCTATTCTTTCTTTTGCGATATTAAATTACTGCACCATTGAGGCCGCAATACGCTTATAAATACCACTTTCTAATTTACTTCGTATACCAGAAAAGGCTTCTATCGTTTTCTCAACATCGTCTAATGTATGTGTTGCTGTAGGAATTAAACGTAAAATAATCAATCCTTTAGGTATCACTGGAAACACTACAATCGAACAAAATATTCCGTAATTTTCACGTAAATCATTTACCATAGCCATTGCTTCTGGTATGTCTCCTTTTAAGAACACAGGTGTAATACATGTTTGAGTTGTTCCTAAATCAAAGCCTGCCTCTCTTAATCCACTTTGCAATGCATTCACATTTTCCCAAAGCTTTTCTTTTAACTCAGGCATAGAACGCAACATATCTAATCGCTTCAATGCGCCTTTCACCATTGCCATAGGAAGTGATTTTGCAAACATTTGCGAACGCATATTATACTGTAAGTACTGAATAATATCTTTATCTGCTGCGAAAAAAGCGCCAATACCTGCCATCGATTTTGCAAAGGTTGCGAAATAGACATCAATACCGTCTTGAACTCCTTGTTCAAAACCAGTACCTCGACCACCTTCTCCTAAGGTTCCAAAACCATGGGCATCATCTACTAAAAACCGAAAGTTGTATTTTTTCTTTAGTGCCACAATTTCTTTAAGTCTACCTTGCTCTCCTCTCATTCCAAAAACACCTTCAGAAATCACTAAAATTCCACCATTTTGTTCGGTAGCCATTTTAGTAGCTCGCTGCAAGTTTTTCTCGAGACTGTCAACATCATTGTGCTTATATACGAAACGTTTACCGGCATGTAAACGAACACCGTCAATGATACAAGCATGTGTATCCATATCATAGACAATCACATCGTGTTTTGTAACTAATGCATCAATTGCGGATACCATACCTTGATAGCCAAAATTCACCAAGTAAGCAGCTTCTTTCTCTACAAACTCAGCACATTCGCGTTCTAATTGTTCATGAAAATTGGTGTGACCAGACATCATTCTGGCACCCATAGGGTAGGCCATTCCGTGTTCCATGGCCGCCTCTCCATCAACTTTTAAAACTTCAGGGTGATTTGCCAAACCTAAATAGTCATTAATACTCCAGGTTATGACTTCTTTTCCATTAAAACGCATTCTATTAGAAATTGGCCCCTCTAACTTTGGAAATACATAATACCCCTCTGCTTGCTCTGCCCATTTCCCTAAAGGTCCTTTGTCCTTTATTATTCTTTCAAATAAATCTTTCATCTTCAGTTGATTTTAAGACAACTACAAAGTAACCACTTTTTTAGGGGCTACACAAAAAGTATCGTTCAATTTTTTTAACAAAAAAAGAGGTTCCCATAAAATGAGAGCCTCTTTAGCACTGTATAAATTGAGTTTACTTTATATATTCTATCTCTTCTTGAGCATGTTTTTGAGAATCAAAAAACCCTTGCTCACGCATCCAATCATCACTGTATATTTTTGACATATACCTTGAACCATGGTCTGGAAAAATAACGACAACTTTACTATTTGCATCGAATTCATTTTTCTTTGCCAATTGCATTACTGCCTGCATTGCAGCCCCACTGGTATACCCAGCAAATAGACCCTCTGTCAAGGCTATTTGACGTGCTCTATGAGCACTATCTTCATCATTTACTTTTTCAAATTTGTCAATTACATCAAAATCTGTAGCTGTTGGGATTAAATTTTTACCCAAACCTTCAATTCTGTAAGGATAACTTTCCGACGGATCGAATTCACCTGTTCTGTGAAATTTCTGTAATACAGAACCATAGGCATCAACCCCTATAATTTTTATCTTTGGATTTTTCTCTTTTAAGAAACGTGCAGTACCAGAAATAGTTCCTCCTGTACCACTCGCAGCTACCAAATGGGTAATTTCACCCTTCGTTTGTTCCCAAATTTCGGGACCGGTAGTATTGTAGTGCGCTTCAATATTCAATTCGTTAAAATACTGATTGATATAGACAGAGTCTGCCATTTCAGCATGTAACTTTTTAGCTACATTATAATATGAACGTGGATCATCTGCACTCACATGCGCTGGGCACACATACACTTTTGCTCCCATTGCCTTGAGCATATCAATCTTATCATTAGAAGATTTTGAACTAACAGCTAAAATACAATCATAGCCCTTAATTATACTCACCATAGCAATACTAAAACCCGTATTACCAGATGTAGTTTCTATGATGGTATCTCCTTCTTTAAGAATTCCCTTTTTCTCAGCTTGCTCTATAATATGTAATGCAATTCTGTCTTTTGTTGAATGGCCTGGGTTAAAACCTTCAAACTTTGTGTAAAACTCACCTTCCAATCCTTCTGTAATTTTATTCAGTTGGATCATTGGGGTATTACCAATGAGTTCTAACACATTTTGGTTTACACCTAAATTTTGCTTCATAATAATCAAATGCGATTAATATTTATTTAACCGGGCAAATTTACTATTTTTTTTTTAATTAGCTTTTTATTCCTTCTAAATCGAGAAAAAACGCATAATCACGGGCGGTTTCTTTCAAGGCATTGAACCTTCCTGAGGCTCCACCATGACCAGCCTCCATATTGGTATGCATCATCAGAGTGGTAGTGCCTATTTTATGTGTTCTTAGTTTGGCAACCCACTTAGCAGGCTCGTAATATTGTACTTGAGAGTCATGCAAACCAGTTGTTACCAGTATATGTGGATACTTTTGTGTTTTTATTTGATCATATGGAGAATAGGATAACATGTATTCATAGAACTCCTTTTCATTCGGATTGCCCCATTCATCGTATTCAGAGGTTGTTAACGGAATGGAATCATCTAACATTGTTGTTATTACATCTACAAAAGGAACCGCAGCTAGGATACCATTAAAGGTCTCCGGACTTATATTTATCAGCACTCCCATTAATAAACCTCCCGCTGATCCGCCCATCGCATATAAATGACTTGATGACGTATATCCTCTTTCAATCAGCCCTTTTGCACAATCAACAAAATCTGTAAACGTATTCATCTTTTTTAATAACTTCCCTTCTTCATACCAAGATCTTCCTAAATATTGACTTCCTCTTATATGAGCCAGTGCATAAACAAAACCTCTATCCAACAAACTCAATCGCGTTGTACTAAATCCATCTGAAATAGTATGTCCATAAGAACCATAGGCATACATAAGCAATGGTGTGTCTTTACTTAATACGGTATCTTTCCTTCTAACGATAGAAACAGCTACTTTTTGACCATCTCTTACATCAATCCATACCCGTTCACTCGTATAATTATTCTTATCAAACTTTCCCCCTAGGACTTCCTGTTCTTTTTTAAGTTCTTTTGACTTATCAGCCATGTTAAAATCAATGACAGAAGCTGGTGTTGTAAATGAATTGTAACCATAGCGTATTGTCTCTGTATCAAACTCTGGATTGTTATATACACCCACAGAATAGGTTTCTTCATCAAATGGCAAATAATAATCCTCCGATTCATCCCAGCGTTTGATACGAATCTTATTTAATCCATTTTCGCGCTCTTCCAAGACCAAATAATCTTTGAAAATAGAAACATCCTCTAACAATACTTCTTCTCGGTGTGCAATGACATCTACCCAATTCTCTTGCCTCGTTTTATCTTCCGGAGTGCGCATTAATTTAAAATTCGTAGCCCCGTCTTTATTTGTTAAAATATAAAAATGGGCTCCATAGTGGTAAATTCCATATTCCAAACCCCTGACTCTCGACTGCACCATTCTTAAATCGTCATCTGGATTATTAGCATCTAACACTTGATATTCTTGGGTTAACGTACTGTATGAACCCACAATGATGTATTTTTTGGATTTCGATTTATAGACAAAAGCGTCAAACGTATCATCTTGTTCGTGATAAACCAATTGATCTAAAGAGGCATCTGTACCCAATACGTGTTTGTATATTTTTTCACTTCTGAGCGTAACTGGATCCTTCTTTGTGTAAAAAATTGTTTTGTTGTCATTTGCCCAAACTGCTCCGCCAGTAGTATTGTCAATGATATCTTTGTAAATTTCGCCAGTTTCTAAGTTTTTAATTCTAATAAAATACTGTCTTCTACTTACGGTATCTGTTGAAAAAGCGACCAACTTATTGTCGGGACTCACATTTAAACCTCCTAATTGAAAGTAATCGAACCCTTTAGCCATGTCATTAACATCAAATAAAATCTCTTCGCTAGACTCCAGTGTTCCTTTTTTTCGCGCATAGATAGGATATTGTCCGCCAACTTCATACTTTACTATGTAGTAATACCCATTCACTTTATAAGGTACAGACTCATCATCTTCTTTAATTCGACTCTTCATCTCTTCAAACAAATCCTCTTGAAATTGCTTCGTGTGCCCAGTAAGTGCATCATAATACTCGTTTTCCGCATTTAAATAATCCAATACCTTCTGAGTATGGGGATCTGGAATTTTTGCATTTTTTTGGGCATCTGTTAATCGCATCCAATAATAATCGTCTGTTCTAACATTACCATGTTTTTCGATTCTTTTTGGTACTTTATCAGCGATAGGGGGCTCTATTTTAATCTTCATTCTTCTCATTTATAGATGCTGCAAAAGTAACAGATATTATGACTAATTATAGAATTTAATTCTTCCTTTTTTAAGATTTGATTCTTAAAAAGTAGTAATTTTGCGAATCATTAATTTTAAGACTTATTACAATGTTTGGAGATATTACAGGAATGATGCAAAAATTAAAAGACGCTCAAAAAAAAGTTGAAGAAACAAAAGTTCGTCTCAATACAATTATGGTTGATGGAAGCGCTCATAGTGGTGCCGTAAAAGTGAGTATCACTGCCAACAGAGAAATAAAAGCGATTGCTATTTCTGATGAACTACTGGCTGACAAAGAAGCTCTAGAAGATTATTTAATTCTTGCATTAAATGACGCTATTTCTAAGGCAACCAGAATAAATGAAGCCGAGTTAGCGGCAGCCGCAAAAGACGGAATGCCCAATATACCTGGTATGGATTCGTTTATGTAGTTTCACTGGTCTTAATCACATATTGACAAATTAAAAACTGTGCAACTACATAGGTAAGCATAATCCCAATTTCCAATTCGTCATTTTTTAAATGAAATTTTCCGAAGGCCGACATTGAATTTGAAATGATAAAGAAAAAAGACCCAAAAACCAACAGAAGTGCTGTAGTTGATCTTTTTTCTAGGTAATTGTAAAAAGACAATGCTCCAAAAGAACAGACTACAAACCCGTAAATTAAAATAGGAAATAAAAAATTACTTAAATTTTTGTAAACAAAAAATAGCACAGAAATTAGCACCAATGAATAAGGTATCACAGCCAACACTAAACTTTTCTTGTTGTAATCATAAATAGTATTGGTCAACACAATTAAGTAGGTTAAATGCATTATTAAAAAGAACCCTATAGTAAGAATAAAATACCCGTCTGAATCATTTAAAATTAGCACATCTGCTATTAATGAAAACAACAGTGCTAACAAATACGTTTTATTTCGCTCTTTGACTGATAGAACATATACCAATACCAAGACTGGAATTGTAAGCGGTTTAAATACGTACCTAAGTATTTTTTCATCGAGTACTACTCCTAGAATGTCTAAGACTGCTACCAAAAAAAATAGTACTGTCGCCAGAGGAATATATTTCGACTTTCTCATACCATGGCTAAATAATCATCTTCCGAAATTATCGGAATATTTAATTCCTCTGCTTTGGTACGCTTACTTGGCCCCATATTATCGCCAGCAATGATATAGGTCGTTTTTTTAGAAATTGAACTCGACACTTTGCCTCCGTTATCTTCAATAGATTTTTTTAACTCATTTCTGCTCAACTTTGTAAAAACTCCCGAGACGACAAATATTTTTCCTTGCAATAGTGCCGTTTGCCCCAGTTGTTCTTCTTCAGAAAGCGCTAGCTGTAACCCATATTCTCGTAAACGATCTACCAAATTTATGTTAATTGGATCTGTAAAAAAGGTAACAATACTTTGGGCAATCCGCTCACCTATTTCATCAACCTTAATTAATTCTTCAAACGTTGCCTGCATCAAAGCATTTATACTCTTAAAGTGTTTTACTAATTTTTTAGCCACCGTTTCACCAACAAAACGAATACCTAAACCAAACAATACTTTTTCAAAAGGCATTTGTTTGGAAGCCTCAATCCCAGAAATCATATTTTGTGCAGATTTTTCTGCCATACGTTCTAACGGAATTATTTGCTCCACTTTCAACGCATACAAATCGGCATAACTTGTGACTAAATTTTCTTTGAATAGCAATTCAACTGTTTCAGCACCCAAACCATCAATATTCATAGCCTTTCTACTTATAAAGTGCTGTATTCTTCCCGTAATTTGTGTCGGGCAACCATATTCATTCGGACAATAATGCTTAGCGTCACCTTCGCCTCGTATCAGTTCAGTAGCACATTCTGGACAATGCGTAGCATAAATGGTTGGTCTAGAATCTAAAGGTCTTTTACTAAAGTCAACCCCTACTACCTTAGGGATAATTTCACCCCCTTTTTCCACGAAAACAGTATCCTTTTCACGGATATCCAATTTTTCAATTTGATCGGCATTGTGTAAGGAAGCACGTTTGACAATGGTCCCTGCCAATTGCACGGGCTCTAAATTTGCTACTGGTGTGACGGCACCAGTTCTACCCACTTGGTAGGTGATTTTATTTAAAACAGTACTCTCTTGTTCAGCTTTAAACTTATAAGCAATTGCCCAACGTGGTGCTTTTGCCGTATACCCTAACTCGTCTTGGTGTGCTAACGAGTTTACTTTAACCACCACACCATCAGTTTCATAAGGTAGCTGATGGCGTGCAGTATCCCAATGATTTATAAATTCAAAAACCGCATCTATTGAACTTGCAATTGTAATAGCATCCGGTATTTTAAATCCCGATTTTCGAGCATTTTCCAACACCTCATAATGTGTGTTGAATGGCAATCTTTCTGCTACAACATGGTATAACAAACAATCTAATGGACGCTTTGCAACTTCGGCGCTATCTTGTAATTTTAAGCTACCACTTGCGGTATTTCTAGGGTTTCTGTAGGGGTCTTCACCAGCTTCTACTCGTTCTTCATTCATTTTATTAAATCCATCAAATGGGAGAATAATTTCGCCGCGAATTTCAAAATCTAATACCTTCTGTTGCTTTAATTTTAATGGTATGGATCGAATTGTTTTGATATTTGCTGTAACATCGTCACCTTGAAAACCATCTCCACGAGTTACTGCTCGCTGTAAGATGCCATTTTCATAACTTAAATTAATAGAAGCTCCATCGTATTTTAGCTCGCAGGTATATTCGATAGCTGTAGTTCCAAGACCTTTTTGAACACGCTTTTCCCAATCGACTAAATCTTCTTTAGAATATGAATTATCCAACGAATACATCCGATTTTTATGTGTAACGGTATCAAAATTTTTGGTAATCTCTCCACCTACACGCTGTGTAGGTGAATTGGCATCAAAAAATTCAGGATGTACAGCTTCTAACTCGGCTAACTCTTTCAATTTTAAGTCAAAATCGTAATCAGAAATAGTGGCATTATCTAAAACATAATAGTTATAATTATGTTCTCTTAATTCGCTACGGAGTTGGTTTATCTTTTGGTGAATAGTTGACATGAAATATTTCAAATAGGATGCTAAATTTAATGAAATAAAGCTTTATATAAAATGTTCGGTAAAATTTTTATAGCTTAGCTCTTTTGATTCCATTATAATTATTGATTTAACCTTTTAATTTAGCGGCACTTATTCATAACTTTTACCATTTTACTATAGTTTATTTATCATGAAAAATACAATTAATTTATCCTTACGATTGATGCTTTTTGCGTCATTTTTCTTAAGTAATTTAACCATTGATGCCCAAGTTTATGGCAAAAACGGTATGGTTGTTTCATCCAACGCTGTGGCTTCACAAGTTGGTATCGACATTTTAAAACAAGGAGGTAATGCCATAGATGCAAGTGTAGCAACGGCTTTTGCTTTAGCAGTAACTCATCCTTCTGCCGGTAATATCGGTGGTGGTGGATTCATTGTTTTTATGAATTCTGAAAGTAAGGTTACTACGATTGACTTTAGAGAAAAAGCACCACTAGCCGCGAGTAGCACTATGTTTCAAGATAAAGATGGTAATCTGATTGATGGATCTAATCACAACGGACTCAAATCTGTCGGGGTGCCTGGTACCGTTGCTGGTTTATACATGGCACATCAAAAATATGGTAAATTACCATGGGCAACTGTTGTACAACCATCGGTAGATCTTGCAACAAAAGGCTTTAACATGCCCTGGGGCTTATATAAAACAGCATTGCAATTTCAAAAAAACAATGACCCATCTAAAGATATCTTAGTAAACTATTTTAAAAATAAGTCTGGTGAAATCATTGAACCAGGAGCTACTTGGACACAAAAAGCCTTGGGAAAAACACTTGAATTAATTAGAGATCACGGAAAAGATGGTTTTTACAAAGGGAGTGTAGCCGTAGAAATTGAAGCGTATATGAAAGCCAATGGTGGCATTATTACGCAAGAAGATTTAGCAAAATACACTGTAGTTGAACGTCAACCTATAAAAGGTACTTATAAAGATTTTGAAATATATTCGATGCCACCACCAAGCTCTGGAGGTGTAGCAGTTATTGAAATGATGAATTTACTAGAACAGGCTAACATAGAATCTGTTGAATTTAATTCTACTCAATATGTACACATAATGGCTGAAACTATGCGAAGAGCATTTGCAGATAGAGCCGAACATTTAGGCGACCCTGATTTTAACCTAGACATGCCTTTGAGTAAATTAACTTCAAAAGAATTTGCAAAAAATAGATTCGACAATATTGATATGCAAAAAGCCTCAGTAAGTGACCCTTCAAAATTTGGACACCCCTATGACGGTGAGAATACGACTCATTTTTCTGTAATTGATAAAGACGGAAATGCGGTTTCTTTAACCTACACCTTAGAACATTCTTATGGTTCTGGAATGGGTTCCTCTAAATTAGGATTTATTTTCAACAATGAAATGGGTGATTTTAACCCGGTGGCCAATGTAACCACAACCAGTGGACAAATAGGTAGCTCTCCAAACCTTATTGCTCCCGAAAAAAGAATGCTCTCTAGCATGACACCTACTATCGTTGCTAAAGATGGTAAGCCCTATCTCCTTATAGGAAGTCCAGGCGGTAGAACAATTATCAACACTGTTTTTCAAACCATTGTAAATGTATTGTGTTATGATATGCGTATTGACAAAGCTATTGAGGCTATGAAAATTCACCATCAATGGTTACCAGACCGTATTCTATATGAGAAAAATTTACTGTCTCCAGATACTAGAGATGCTTTAAAAGCGATGGGGCATACGTTATACCCTGTAAGTAATTTAGGCGTGCTCATGGGTATTACTTACGACCCAGAATTGAAAGCCTACGTAGGTGCTTCTGACTCGTCTAGCCTTGACGGAAAAGCAATTGGATATTAAAGTTGATTTCTTACTTTCATCAAAGCCTGATCTGAATTTAAAAGAAGTATTGATAAAATCTACACCGTTAATAAAAAAAACCGAAGTATTGAAATACTTCGGTTTTTAATTTTCAAAATGTATATTCCGCGAAAGCGAAGAAATTCACTAAGCTGTTCTTCTGGTTATACAGCAATAACAACTACTAATAATATGTATAACGTCTTACTTGAGCAATGTGCTTGGCCAAGCGAATTACTTGGTGACTGTATCCATATTCATTATCATACCAAACATAAATAACACAGGTTTTACCATCTGGTGTTACTATGGTAGCATTGCTGTCAAAAATAGAAGGAGCCGAAGTACCTACAATATCAGAAGATACGAGTTCATTACTCATAGAGTATTTAATCTGCTCCACTAAATCTCCCTCTAGTGCATATTTCTTCATGGTTGCATTAATACCATCAACACTTGTTTCACGATCTAACTGTAAATTCAAAATTGCCAAAGAACCGTTTGGCACTGGTACTCTAATAGCATTAGACGTTAATTTACCTTCTAAAGCAGGTAAGGCTTTAGCTACCGCCTTACCAGCACCTGTTTCAGTAATAACCATATTTAATGCGGCAGCTCGACCGCGACGGTATTTACTGTGCATATTATCTACCAAATTTTGATCATTGGTATAGGCATGTATTGTTTCTAAGTGACCGGAAATCACACCAAAACTATCTTCCATTACTTTTAAAATTGGTGTAATGGCATTTGTTGTACATGAAGCTGCTGAAAAAATATCAACCTCTTTCGGGCTATATTCACTGTGATTTACCCCGTGAACGATATTTGGTATTCCTTTGCCAGGAGCTGTTAGTAAAACTTTATCTACCCCTTTTCCGAGTAAGTGTCTACTCAAGGCTTTCTTATCTCTAAAAGCACCTGTGTTATCAATAACCAAGGCTTTATCAATTCCGTAAGTAGTATAATCTATATCTTCTGGAGCATTTGCAGAAATCATAAATATGGTTGTTCCGTCAACAATTAATGCTTTGTTTGCTATGTCGGCTTTTACAGTACCTGGAAAATCACCATGAACCGAATCACTGCGCAATAAAGAGGCTCTTTTTTCTAATACAGTTTCATTGATTTCGCCCCGTGTAACTATAGCGCGCAAACGCAGTTGCTTACCCTTTCCTGTTCTACTCATTAACTCACGTGCTAGCAAGCGACCAATTCTACCAAAGCCGTACAATACCACATCTTTAGGCTCAATATTATCAGACGATTTAGCATCTTTCAATTTATTCGAAACAAATGCAATTAAATTATCTGCATCCGTATCGATATGGTACTCATAGGCCAATTTACCAATATCCAATTTCGCTGGTGGTAAATCTAATTGTTTTAAGGCTCTTGCTATTTCAACTGCATCAAAAATAGAAATGGATTTTTGTACAAAATCACCAGCGTATTCAATAAGGTTCAAAATTTCGCTTACATTTCGATCAATTAATTGGTTTCTAAAAAGCACCAATTCAATCGCGTTATCATACCAAAGGTCGCTAATAATGTTTATGAACTCAACCGTTGCTCTTCTTCTATCGGCTTGAAAAGCAAGTTCTTTTTCATAGGATTCGTTTGTGGACATTTTTTTACGTTTAAAATTTGTGCAAAAGTACTTATTTCAAACGTTTTCGTAAACCTTTTTTCAAAAAAAATTCCCTCAAATTATTGAAGGAATTTTAAACTTAATTACAAGTACTTAATTTTGTATTGGCACTTTTATATATTCTACGGTTTCATTTTGTTTTAAAAACTGAAGCACAACTTCTTTTCCCTTATTATCTCTTAAGATAGCCTCCACATCATCTGCTGTATACACTTTCTTATTGTCAATTTTTAGTAGTAAATCGCCCGTTTGAATTCCCAGATGCTCTTGTTTTAGCTTGTTATTCTTCAAATCGGTAATTTCAACACCGTAATCTATTCTAAATTTTGATGCGTTCTTTTTTGATATACTTTTTAAGGTTCCTAAATTATAGTTTGTAAAATCATATTTACCAAAACTTTCTTTACCAAATTGGTTCGCTAACTTCACCTTAAATTGTTTTTCAACCCCTTTTCTAAGCACGGTTACTACCACACTATCACCAGGCCGTTTCGCGCTTAAGAAACCTTGTAAATCAGAAAATTTTGAAATCTTTATATTGTCGGTTTTAATGATAATATCATCCTTTTCTAAACCAGCTTCTTTCGCTCTACTTTTCTCTGGAAAATCTGTAATCAATACCCCTTCTGTAACGCTTAAATCCAAATCATCAGCCGTTTTAGCATTAATCTCAGCAAAATTAATCCCCAAATACGCGGTTTGTACGTCTCCAAATTCAATAATATCTTCTACAACCTTTTTAGCTATGTTAGAAGGTACAGCAAACGAATATCCTACATAGGACCCTGTTTGTGATGTGATTGCAGAGTTAATACCAATTAATTCTCCACGCACATTCACTAGCGCCCCTCCACTGTTACCAGGATTTACAGCCGCATCTGTTTGAATAAATGATTCGATTCTACCTGAATTTCTTGATATATGTATGTCTCGCGCCTTAGCACTAACAATTCCTGCGGTAACCGTTGAGGTTAAATTAAAAGGGTTACCAACTGCCAATACCCACTCACCTACTTTTATCGCGTCTGAGTTACCAAAAGTTACAAATGGCAAATCGGTTGCATCTACTTTTAACAAGGCAATATCAGAGCTCTCATGGGCACCTACTACAGTTGCCTTGTATGTTTTTTTATCATTTAAGGTAACCTCTATATTCTCTGCTCCGTTAATGACATGGTTATTTGTAATAATATAACCGTCTGGTGAAATAATAACTCCAGACCCCGTACCAACTATTGCTTTTTCACCAGCATTGCTACTCGCTCCATAAAATAATTCAGCTAAAGGGTTGCCTCTTGCAATTGCCACGTTCTTAACATGTACTACTGCATTTACAGTCTCTTCTGCCGCCTTCGTAAAATCAGTTGCTTCCGCCACATAACTGGAAGTTGGTATATAATTCGTTTGTAAAACCTGAGGCTGTTGAACAGCTGTTATAGCTGAGTTATTTCCTTGGGAATTACTAATTAAAAAATACCCTCCTAGCGCCAAACCTCCACCTAAAATAGATGCCAAAATTAAACTTGCTATTTTTTTCATTTTCAATACGTTTTAATGATACTTTTATAAAATAATTGTTGCCATTCGAATGAAACAACTATCAAAATTACTAGATTATTATAAACCAAATTTGACTTTAACTATACTTTAACACGATATTTACTTTCCAAATAATTAGTACATTTGTGCCACTTATGAGCATACCATTTTACAAATATCAAGGAACGGGAAATGATTTCGTGATGATTGACAATCGCAATCTATTATTCCCTAAAAACAATACAGAATTAGTTGCAAAGCTTTGTGACCGGAAGTTTGGAATCGGTGCTGATGGCTTAATTCTGCTTGAAACCGCTTCAATCGCAGATTTTAAAATGGTCTATTACAATGCTGATGGTAATACTGGAAGCATGTGTGGTAATGGCGGTAGATGCTTGGTTGCATTTGCCAAAAAGCTAGGCATCATTTCAGACACCGCAACTTTTGAAGCGACTGACGGAATGCACGAAGCTACCATAAGTAATGACCACATAAGCTTAAAAATGATTGATGTCTCACATGTAGAGAAATTTGAAGATTACCTATTTTTAGATTCTGGATCGCCACACCATGTCACTTTTGTTGACAATGTAAATGACGTGAATGTCAAAATTAGTGGCAGAAAGATACGGTACGGCGCTCCTTATTTTGAAACGGGTACGAATGTGAATTTTGTGGAGCAAGTGAATGAAAATACCTTTAAAGTAAGAACCTATGAACGCGGTGTTGAAGATGAAACCTTAAGTTGCGGAACAGGTGTTACTGCAGTTGCCATTAGTGCACATAGCGCTCATAAAACAAAAAGCAACACGGTTAGCTTAAACACGCCTGGCGGCTCTCTTGAAGTTTCCTTCAACCACCACAATAATACCTTCACAAATGTGTTTTTAAAAGGACCAGCAACGTTAGTGTTTAATGGTGAAATTGATGTTTAATGCAACTACTAAAAGAACAACATGTACATTTAAGGGCTTTAGAGCCTGAAGATTTAGATTTTCTATTTATTACAGAAAATGAAAGTTCCTTTTGGGAGGTTAGCAGTACGCAAGCCCCATTTTCCAAATATATTTTAGAACAGTACATCGCTAGTTCGCATCAAGATATTTATACGGCGAAACAATTGCGTTTGATAGTTGCTGAAAATACTACTGATGAACCGGTAGGAATCATTGATTTGTTTGATTTCAATCCACAACATCAACGCGCAGGAATTGGTATCTTAATTAATACGGCACATCAACAAAAAGGATTTGCCTCTGAAGCATTAAATTTGTTAGTAACTTATAGTTTCAACATACTTAATTTGCATTCCCTGTTTGCCAATATTTCTACAGAAAACACGAGCAGTCTTGCACTTTTTAAAAAGTTTAATTTTACCGAAGTTGGCACTAAGAAAGATTGGATCTATACCAATGGGAAATTTAAAGATGAACTGTTATTACAATTAGTTAAAAAATGAGTTTTAAAAAATTAATAATCGCCCTTTTAGGTATCATTCTGGTTGTAGGAGCTCTCGTTGGTTATACCTTTTACGCCAAAATATATAGTGCAAACATTTCGGAAAGCACTGCTATATATATTCCAACCAATGCTACTTTTAAGGAAGTAAATACAGTCCTTAATCCGTATTTAACGAATAAAACAAGTTTTGAATGGGTTGCTCAACAAAAGAACTATCCGAATAAAATAAAGGCGGGTAAGTACCAAATCAAAAAGGGAATGAGCAATAACGCATTGATTGATTTGTTACGTAGCGGAAAGCAAACTCCCGTGAAGGTATCATTTAATAATCAAGATACCGTTGAAAAATTAGCGGGAAGAATTGCCGAGCAAATAGAACCGGATTCCGTAGCCATTCTAAATGCCATTTTAGATACTCCGTTTTTAACAAAACATAAGCTAAACAAAGCCAATGTGTTGGGGATTTTTATTCCGAATTCTTATGAGTTTTTCTGGAATACCTCTGCCAATAACTTTAGAGATCGCTTTATCGTAGAATCCGATAAATTTTGGAATTCCAACAGATTGGAAAAAGCTAAAAAGTTAAATCTAACCAAAAATGAGGTGCTCACTTTAGCGTCAATTGTTCAAAAAGAAACGGCAAATATTAGTGAAAGACCTACAGTTGCTGGCTTGTATTTAAACCGAATTCGAAATGGTTGGCCCTTAGGCGCAGACCCGACAATTATTTTTGCTCTTAAACAAAAATACGGACAAGATAAGGTGTTTAAACGCGTGTTGAATAAAGATTTAAAAATTGACTCGCCATACAATACCTACATTAACAGAGGCTTGCCTCCTGCATTAATTGCTATGCCTGACATTTCATCAATAGATGCCGTTCTAAACGACCAACGACATGATTATTTTTATATGTGTGCAAGTGTAACTAAACTGGGATCTCATGAGTTTGCAAAAACATTAGCACAACACAATGTAAATGCACGTAAATACCATCAATGGGTAAGTCAACAAGGAATCAATAGATAAAATGCCAAGATTGTATTGTATTGTTATTGCACTGCTGGTTATATTCATATACCCCATAGAAAGCAATGCGCAACAAACAACTTCTTTTTGGCAAAAATCTGATACCTTAAATAAAAAAAGAAGAAACGCCGTGTACATCTCCGAAATTTCAGCAGGAACGTTGACATTGATCGGACTTAATCAACTATGGTATGCAGATTACCCAAGAACCTCTTTTCATGTAGTAAACGACAATAATCAATGGCTACAAATGGATAAAATAGGCCATATGATGACGTCATATTATGTAGGGAAAGTAGGTATGGAAATGCTAGATTGGGCTGGTGAAAGCAAAAACAATCAATTGATTTATGGAGCAACTTTAGGATTTACTTTTTTAACAGCAGTTGAAGTTTTGGATGGTTTTTCAAAAGAATGGGGTTTCTCTATGGGTGATTTAATAGCCAATGCCAGTGGAACAGGGCTATTAGTAGGTCAAGAACTGCTGTGGAATGAACAACGTATTGGTTTGAAATTTTCGTTTCACAACACCAAATATGCTGCTATGCGCCCTGAAGTTTTAGGAAGTAACTTTCTAGAGCAAACTATTAAAGACTACAACGGACAAACCTATTGGCTCTCGGCTAACATATGGTCCTTTAACAAAAATAGCAATTTCCCAAAATGGTTGAATATTGCTTTTGGTTATGGCGCAGATGGTCTTTTGTCTGGAACAAAAGAAATATCTACTACGGTCACACTTCCAGAACAACAGCGCTATCGGCAATTTTATTTGAGCCTAGACCTTGATTTAACCAAGATTAAAACACGCTCGAAACTTCTCAAAACAGTGTTCTCGGCCATCAATTTTATCAAAATTCCAGCTCCAACTATCGAATTTAGCTCGACAAACAAAGCTAAATTTCATTTAGTGTATTTTTAATTGACTGAACTCCAATATCTTAAACTTTTGTTATAATTTTTGTACATTTGCAAAATTAACATACATTTGCACGCTGAAATTAAAAAACGATTTAATCGAAATTTAAGATCAACAATATGAAAAAGAAACTATTTAAAGTGCTTTGTATTATTTCAGTCATGTACTTTGTTACAACTGGTTTTTCTAGTTGGAAAAAAGTTACTGTAATATACAATGTACCAAACACAGATGTCATTACCACAGTGAACCCCACTGGAGTAATCGAAAAAGAAATGGCAAATTCATCTCCAATAACGGGTAATTCGTTTATTGGATTTAAAGAAGCTGTTGGATTCAAAGAATCACAAGGTAGATACAACCGAATTAACACCTTAGGTTATTTAGGAAAGTACCAATTTGGAAAATCTACTTTAGAACGATTCAATATTTACAACACTACGGAGTTTTTACAAGACGCGAAAATGCAAGAAGACGCATTCGCAGCGCTATGCTCTGTTAACAAATGGATTTTAATACGAGATATTAAACGCAGTGTTGGTAAAAGAATAAACGGAATTAAAATTACGGAGTCTGGCATTTTAGCTGCCGCTCATTTAGCCGGTGCTGGTAGTATAAAAAAGTTTTTACGCAGCAATGGTGAGTTTGAATTTAGCGATGCTTATGGCACCACTATTGAAGAATATTTAAAAAAATTTGGCGGTTATGACACCTCTATAGTAGAGGCAAATAAAAAACCTAAACTTTAAATCAACACCAATACGGCTTGATTATAAAAATCCTCAATATTATTATTGGGGATTTTTTATTGCTTATAAATTATAAATATTGCTGGTTTTTTATGTAAATCAGGTTTGGCATTTTTCCAGTCTTTTACCGGCATTGTTCTAATATATTCGGTAGGTAGTGTTATATCGGCTGCAATACACAAATCTGTATCTGCGGCTAATGACTGTAGTAAATCACTCAGCATCTTTTCATTCCGATAAGGTGTTTCAATAAATAATTGTGATTGTTTTTTCTCAAAAGAAAGTTTTTCTAACTGCTTAATTGCTTTCTTTCTATCGGCTTTGTCAATTGGCAAATACCCATTAAATGCAAAATTTTGCCCATTAAATCCTGAGCTCATCAATGCTAATATAATTGAAGAAGGCCCCACTAATGGTACTACACGAATATCTTTTTGATGTGCCATTTGTACAATTATGGCTCCAGGATCAGCAACCGCTGGTACACCTGCCTCAGAAAGCAATCCAACATCTTCACCTCTTAAACAAGCATCTAAGTAATGCTGTGTCTCAAGAACCTCAGTAAATTTGTCTAGTTTGTAAATTTGCAATCCAGGTTGCGACTTTCGCGGAGAAATTTTCTTAATAAAACGTCGTGCTGACTTTTCGTTTTCAACGATATAGTGTGTGATTTTTTCAATAATCTGCTTTACAGAAATAGGCAACACTTCCAAAGGTTCATTATCACCAATCGTAGTAGGAATTAAATATAATTTGCCTTTTTGATTCATTTATCAGTAGTACTCGCTATGATTGAACAAGCTTTATCAAGCATTTGGTATACATTTTCAAAGCCACTTTCACCGCCTGTATACGGGTCAGGAACATCTACATTTTCATTGGGAAAAATTTCATTCAAGATCATATGGACTTTTTGTTCATCTTCAGCATTCCTTGCCAAGTGTAGTACATCTCTCTTATTTGAATTATCCATTACGTAAATCAAATCAAAATGATCAAAATCACGGACAGAAAATTGCCTGCAACGTTGATCTGTGATATCCAAGCCATTTTTTGAAGCCACAGCAATAGATCTTTTATCTGGCAAACCACCAACATGGTAATTACCCGTGCCTGCAGAGTCCACAAAAATACGATTGGAATTCACTTTTGATTTCAATATCCCCTCAGCCAATGGAGAGCGGCAGATGTTACCTAAGCAAACCATTAAAATTCGAGTCATCGTAAGTTGTTAAAATGATAACTTTTTAGTGATATCGTCAACATATTTTCTAAACTGCTTATCAGTTTCTGTAAGATTATCAACTGTTTTACAGGCGTGTAACACAGTAGCGTGATCTCTACTGCCTATTTGCGAACCGATACTAGCCAAAGAGGCTTTGGTCATCTTTTTAGCAAAATACATCGCTAATTGCCGCGCTTGCACTATGTGACGTTTTCTTGTTTTTGATTGCAAGGTAGTAACATCCATTTCAAAATATTTTGAAACCACCTTTTGAATATAATCAATAGACACTTCACGCTTCGTATTCTTAACAAATTTATCTACAATTTGTTTTGTCAACGATAATGTGAATTCTTTTCTATTAAAAGAGGCCTGTGCAATCATAGAAATTAAAACACCTTCTAACTCACGTACATTGGTCTTGATATTCTTTGCAATATATTCAACTATTTCATCGGGCATTTCTACCCCATCTCTAAATAGTTTCCGTTGTAAAATCGAAATACGTGTTTCATAATCAGGCGACTGCAATTCTGCTGAAAGCCCCCATTTAAAACGAGACAATAAACGCTGTTCAATGTCTTGCATATCTACAGGTGCCTTATCAGAGGTAAGAATTACTTGCTTACCATTTTGATGTAAATGATTAAAAATATGGAAAAACACATCTTGTGTGCCTGATTTTCCTGACAAAAATTGAACATCGTCAATAATCAATACATCAATCATCTGATAGAAATGAATAAAATCATTTCTTGTATTACTTTTTACAGAGTCTATATATTGTTGTGTAAATTTCTCAGCTGAGATATATAACACTGTTTTTTCTGGATACTTATCCTTTATATCAACACCTATTGCATGTGACAAGTGTGTTTTTCCCAATCCTACCCCACCGTAAATTAACAATGGATTAAAAGAAGTGCCTCCTGGTTTGTTTGCAACTGCCATACCCGCACTGCGAGCCAATCTATTTGCATCACCTTCAACAAAGCTTTCAAAATTGTAGTTGGGATTTAATTGTGATTCTATTTTTACCTTTTGAATTCCTGGAATTACAAACGGATTTCTAAGCTCACGCCTATCAAATTCCAATGGAACAGTAACTCCTTGTGAATTAAATGGTTTTCTATTTGAACTTGGAATTTTTACGGTATGAGGGTTCTTACTACTGTACGCATTTTCCATGCGAACGTCATAAATCAACTTTGCATCCTCACCCAATTCTCTCACTAATGCAACTCGTAAAAGTTTAATATAATGTTCTTCTAACCACTCATAAAAAAATTTGCTTGGCACTTGAATTGTCAAAGCTTCCCCAGCAACTTTAATGGGTTTGATGGGTTCGAACCAAGTTTTGTAAGCTTGAGGTTTTATGTTGTCCTTTATAAAAGACAGGCAATTATTCCAAACTGAAGTAGCAGTTTTCGTCATTCTTTAGGGTCTAGTTTTTTTAGTTTGGTTAAAGGTCCCAATGATAAAATATAGGATAATACTTCGCCATTTTCGGTGTTACAAAAGTGTGAATATTTTTCATCATAAAAAAATATATTTCGTATTGATTATTAATTTTTTTTTTCGTAAACTCTCGCTCGTAAAAAACTTATTTATGAGAACCCACACAATACAATTTCGTGTTAGGTACGGAGAAACTGACCAAATGGGCTACGTTTATTATGGTAACTATGCCCAATATTTTGAAATGGGAAGAGTTGAGTGGCTACGTAACTTAGGCGTATCATATAAACGCATGGAAGCGTCTGGTATTATGCTTCCTGTGCTAAATTTAAACATTAATTATCTAAAACCAGCTAAATACGACAACTTATTAACGCTTAAAACCACGCTAGTGAAGCGTCCTTCAGTACGAATTGCCTTTGATTTTCGATTATTTAACGAAGATCAAGAACTACTAACAGAGGGACATACCAGTTTAGTTTTTATTGATATGAAAAAAAACAGGCCTACAAAAGCACCTCATTATATTACAGAAAAAATTGACCCGCTCTTCAGTTAAACTTCAGTTATTTTTAAACAACGTAAATTTTTAAAGGCATTATTCACTTGAGTGGCATCCTTTTTTCTAACTGCTATTTGAAATTCACAATTCAGCTCCATGCTTTGATGCTCAATACTTAAATCAAACTCTTTCACAATACGCATCACCTTATCCATGTCTGCATAACCAAAAACCAATACATAGTGCACATCTATCGTTTTTTTCACAATCCGCGATGTACTTAATGCTAAATCTGCTGTTGTTTTATATGCATTGATCAATCCGCCTACACCTAATTTAGTACCTCCAAAATACCGAACCACTACTACCAATACATTGGTGAGTTCTTTTGATAAAATTTGACCATAAATAGGTTGTCCCGCCGAATTATTAGGCTCGCCATCATCATTCACTCTAAATTTGCATTCAGATTCACTTTTGCCAATTCGCCATGCAAAACACCAATGTCTTGCTTTGAAATGGGCATCTTTCAATTGCTGTATATACGCTTTAACATCCTCTTCCTGTTCTAGAGGAAAAGCATACCCCAAAAACTTGCTACCCTTATCCTTAAAAAGAGCAACATCAGATGGTTTTAAAATAGTTTTATATGTGTCTTTTTCAATCAACTATTAACTTTGTTTTTCACAAATTTAAGAAGATCTGTCTCTATAGATTCTAAAGACATAACGTCGCCAGAAACAACAGGAGCTTTTAAACCTTTTATAAAAACAACATCTCCAATAAAAACCCTTGCCTCATCCCACAGGTTCGTATCAATAAAAGTATCTAACGTTTGTCGCCCCCCTTCTACTAGTACAGACTGCAATTTGTGCTTGTATAGTATCGCACAAATTTGTTGCCCCAAGGCTTTAGAAAAATCGATTTGTTCAAATAGTATGTTGTGTTCTGATGGCACCTTCATTTCGGTAATAATTAAGGTCTTTACCTCACCATTATATATATGGTAGCTTTTTGGTATGCGAAGCGTTCTGTCTAAGATAACTCGTACCGGATTATTTCCTTTCCAATCTCTAATAGTTAACTTTGGATTATCGTTAATAACCGTGGTCGTTCCTACAAGAATAGCATCTTCTTCAGAACGCCATTTATGTACCAATCTACGTGAATTTTCAGTTGTAATCCAATTTGGCTTCGCGTTTTCTATCGCTTGAACCTCCCTATCAACATCTATAAAACCATCTTTTGTTTCTGCCCATTTCAATATTATATATGGGCGCTTACGCGTATGAAATGTAAAAAAACGCTTATTTGCAGCAAGACAAGCTTCCTCCAATACTCCAACAATTACATTACACCCGTGATCACTTAACTTTTGAATACCTTTACCTGCCACTTTTTCAAATGGATCCACACATCCAATCACTACATTTGGAATCGCACTTTCAATAATCAGGTCACTGCAAGGTGGTGTCTTTCCAAAATGATTGCACGGCTCCAAACTCACATACATAGTGGATTTACTAAGCAAGGATTTATCGGTCACTGAATTGATGGCATTAACCTCTGCATGATTTCCTCCATAAGCACTCGTATATCCTTCACCAATAATTTTATCATTGTAAACAAGAACAGCTCCTACAGACGGATTTGGGCTGGTTGTACCCAAGCCATTTTTAGCCAATTCTATACAGCGTTTCATATATTTTTCATGTATCTTCACAGTACAAAAGTAGGGTATAATGTTTAGTTTTTAAGTATATGATTATTAGAAAAATACAGCCGCAAGACAATGCTGCTTTGGAACAAATAATAAAGACTTCACTTGTTGAATTTGGCATGCCAACTGTTGGGACTGCCTACGAGGATAAAGAAACCACCATGATGTACGAAGCCTATCAAAATGAACGTGAAGTTTATTATGTGATTGAAGTTGATGGTGCAATTCTAGGTGGAGGCGGCATAAAACCTTTACAAAACACTAATGAGGACGTTTGCGAATTGCAAAAAATGTATTTCAATCCGTCAATACGCGGTAAAGGGTATGGCAAGATGCTTATCAGAAAGTGTTTGCAAGCATCCAGGGATTTGGGTTTTAAAAAATGCTATTTAGAATCAGCAGCCAATTTAAAAGCGGCTATTCACTTATATGAAAGTCACGATTTCAAGCATTTAAAGGGACCTTTAGGAGATACAGGACATTATTCATGTAGTGTATGGATGCTAAAACACTTATAAAATGACTTTAAGACAGCTCAAATCTCAGTTTCACAAAGATCTGAAAGAATTATACCCATTGAATGAAATCAACTCAATGTGCAACTTGCTATTTTTTGATCAGTTAGGTTTAAATACTATTGATTTAGCTTTGCAGCCAAACATTATTTTAAAGCAAAATGATTTGGATTTTTTTTTAAGTGCACTCTCAGCATTACAGCAAGAAAAGCCAGTGCAATATATATTGGGTAAAACTGAATTTTATGGTTTAAAATTTAATGTAAACAACAATGTTCTCATTCCACGACCTGAAACCGAAGAATTGGTTGACTGGATCGTAAAGGAAACCGACAAAAAACAAGATTTAAGCATTTTAGATATCGGAACCGGTAGTGGCTGCATTGCTATCTCTTTGGCCAAACATTTACCTAAAGCATCAGTAACTGGTTTAGATATTTCGGAGGAAGCTCTAAAAACTACTGAGAAAAATGCGACTATCAACCAGGTACATATTCAACTTATAAAAAAAAACATACTTGAATTAACTCCTGAAAAATTGCAATTTGACATTATTGTTAGCAACCCACCCTATGTTCGCGAATTAGAAAAACGAGAAATAAAAAACAATGTATTACTACATGAACCACACCTCGCTTTGTTCGTTGAAAATGACAACCCGCTTTTGTTTTATGAAAAGGTGGCTGATTTTGCAAAAAAACAACTTAACAAAAACGGGATACTCTATTTAGAAATCAATCAATATTTAAGTACCGAAACGGTTAACTTACTGAAGCTAAAAGGATTCCAAAACATTGATTTACGAAAAGACATCTTTGATAATTATCGCATGATTAAAGCGACCCTATAGTTTTTTTTAAAAGTACTAAGCTTTAAAATAGGACTAATATGCAGCTTTTGAATGATTAAATTATTTGTTAATTATTTTTTTTACTATTATATTTGTGTATTAAACAATACTAATTACAATGAATAAAGGCACAGTAAAATTTTTTAATGAATCGAAAGGTTTTGGATTTATTACAGAAGAAGGTTCAAATCAAGAGTACTTTGTACACATTTCAGGTACAATAGACGAACTTAGAGAAGGTGACGCAGTAGAATTTGAATTGAAGGAAGGTAAAAAAGGATTAAACGCAGTTAATGTCAAAGTACTTTAATATTATTTTAAACTTTTTTAGCAAAGCCTGTATCTACTCGGTACAGGCTTTTTTTATTCGCCCTGTAAATAAACCCCAAAAATACCTTTTCATAAAACCTATTAATCAATTTTAAAAAATAGTATTTTTGCGGCATGCGAATAGATATTATAACCGTTTCTCCAGAACTCATAAAAAGTCCGTTTGAACACTCTATCATTAAAAGAGGAATCAATAAAGGGTTGGTTGAAGTACATTTTCACGATTTAAGAACCTACGCCATTAATAAATACGGTAAAATTGACGATTATCAGTTTGGTGGTGGTGCAGGTATGGTATTGATGATTAAGCCCATCGATGCTTGTATTTCTAAATTAAAATCTGAACGGGCCTATGATGAAATCATTTATATGACGCCCGACGCCGCTGTGTTAAATCAACAAACAGCGAATAGCTTGTCGCTTACAAAAAACATTATTATTCTTTGCGGACATTACAAAGGGGTTGATCAGCGTGTACGCGACTTGCTAATCACCAAAGAAATTTCCATTGGCGATTATGTATTGAGCGGCGGTGAGTTAGGTGCAGCTGTATTGTGTGATAGCATCATTCGTTTAATTCCGGGTGTTATAGGCGATGAGACCTCTGCTTTATCTGATTCTTTTCAAGATAACTTACTAGCCCCACCTGTTTACACACGGCCTTCAGACTACAACAACAGCAAGGTCCCTACGGTGTTATTATCGGGAAATTTCCCTAAAATAGAAGCTTGGCGTCACGAAAAAGCATTGGAACGAACAAAAAGCATTCGCCCCGACATGCTAAAAAAGGAGTGAAATATTTTTTTTGATTTGCTAGGTAAAAGTCAAAACTTTTTTATTAAATTTGCAAACTCAAAATTAACCTCTGACGAAAATCGTGCATGTTGATTTGTTAAACCGTTAAAAATTAAAACAATGGAATCTTTAGTAAAATTTGTACAAGACGAATTTGTTACCAAAAATGACCTTCCTGAATTCTCAGCAGGTGATACAATCACTGTTTATTACGAAATTAAAGAAGGTGAGAAAAAACGTACACAGTTTTTTAGAGGCGTTGTAATACAACGAAGAGGATCTGGTGCATCAGAAACATTTACCATCAAAAAAATGTCTGGTACTGTTGGTGTTGAGCGTATTTTTCCAATCAACCTACCTGCTATTCAAAAAATTGAAGTTGAAAAAAGAGGTAAAGTAAGAAGAGCAAGAATCTATTACTTTAGGAATCTTACTGGTAAAAAAGCAAGAATTAAGGAAGCTAGAAGATAAGTTAGCACTTCTTAAACATATTAAAAGCCGTTTTGATTCTTCAAAACGGCTTTTCTATTATTAACATTTGTTAATAATCACACCTCATAAGTTATTAATAACTAGCCCATTATTTTTTTTTCTTTCTCAACAATCACCACTACTTTTATTTTAAGAATCTACAGAGGGTTAGAGGTGGCCTTAAAAAATATGAAACGCAAGTTGACTTATTTCATTAAGGACACTAATAAAGTTGTAGATTTAAAAGAAGAACGTTCTTTTTGTTTTAATTGCCTAAACAATATAACTAAGTATTTAGCATGAATAATTAGACATATTTCGGCGATTAAGGCGTATTTAAAATATCTTTTTAAATGATTGATTGCGACTTAGGTCAAAATTAAAAACAGTAAAAAAATATTTTAAAGAAATTGATTGACTGAGTACACTGTTTTATTAAATAGTAAGGTAATTATTCGTAATTGCAACTCGAGTTAATCGTTTCAGCTAAAAGCCATACTAGTTTACCCTAGTATGGCTTTAGTTTTTTTTTAAAACACTCTAACTGCTCTTTAGACTTATTAACAATTGTTAATAAACATTGTTCAAAAAGCGTTAATAAGTTAAAATATAGATTTGCCTCCCGCCAAAGAACGTTATAGTATATTTACCTTTGAAATCTAGGTATGAATTTAAAATTATCCCTTTTTATTGCTATGAAAAATAGCACACTATGAGCTTATTTAGATTTCGAATTAAACGAGTAATCGTTTTTAATTGTTGTTTTTAATAAATTTCCACATCGAGTGTTTAGCGCACAATTAAAAGATAAAAAATATTATTAAAAACAAAACCTTAAAGCACCTTATTTCCCGATAAGGTGCTTTTTATTGCTCACTGCATTTTACTCTTTCTCTGCAACTAATAATCTTTTAATTAATAGTATATTTGTAGTTATAAAATATTTAAAAATTACAGTATCCCAATATGTCACAGTCACCAAAAATTATCTATACTATAACAGATGAAGCGCCAGCATTGGCAACACGATCTTTCCTCCCAATAGTTAAAGCCTATTTAAAACCCGCTGGTATCCACATTGAAACAAAAGATATTTCTTTAGCGGCACGTATATTAGCCGTATTTCCTGATTTTTTAAAAACTGAACAACAAGTTTCTAACGATTTAGTAAAATTAGGAGCAATGGTTACAAAGCCGGAAGCAAATATCATAAAATTGCCAAATATCAGCGCATCTATTCCGCAACTAAAAGCTGCCATCAAAGAATTACAAACTAAAGGTTTCGCTATTCCCAATTATCCAGATGAGCCTTCTAATGAAGCCGAAAAGGAAATTAAAACTCGTTATGATAAAATTAAAGGAAGTGCTGTAAACCCAGTACTCCGTGAAGGAAATTCTGATAGACGCGCACCAAAAGCTGTTAAAAATTATGCAAAAAAGAACCCACATAGCATGGGAGCTTGGAGCAAAGACTCGAAAACACATGTTGCTACAATGGAAGCGGGAGATTTTGAGCACAATGAAAAATCAATTACGTTATCTGACGCAACTACTATATCCATTGTATTAGAAGATTCTAGTGGAAATACAACCGTTTTAAAAGATAATTTGGACTTACAAAAAGGCGAAATTATTGATGCAACGGTTTTAAGTAAAAAAGCACTAATCCATTTTTTCGAAGCACAGATTGCCGATGCAAAAGCTAAAAATGTATTGTTCTCTCTACACATGAAAGCGACCATGATGAAAGTGAGCGATCCTATTATCTTTGGCCATGCTGTTCGCGTTTTCTTTAAAGATGTTTTTGCTAAACACAGCGAAACCTTTGATGCGATTGGAGTAGACGTAAACAATGGTTTCGGGAACCTAATTGAACGCATTCAGCAACTACCAACGGAAAAACGAAATGTTATTGAAGCAGATATTAAGACTGCATTTGAGAATGGCCCAAGTTTGGCGATGGTAAATAGCGATAAAGGGATCACGAATTTACACGTCCCTAGTGATGTCATTATTGACGCCTCCATGCCAGCTATGATTCGTAGTTCAGGTAAAATGTGGAATACTGACGGTACATTACAAGATACAAAAGCTGTAATTCCAGACAGTAGTTATGCAGGCATCTATTCAGCAACAATTGATTTCTGTAAAGAACACGGTGCATTTGACCCAACCACCATGGGAACCGTTCCTAACGTAGGGCTTATGGCACAAAAAGCGGAAGAGTATGGTTCACATGATAAAACATTTGAGATACCAGCAAACGGCACTGTACGTGTTATTGATGCTGCAGGAACTTCCTTAATAGAACACACCGTTGAAGCTGGCGATATCTGGAGAATGTGCCAAGTTAAAGATGCCCCTATCCAAGATTGGGTAAAACTGGCTGTAACACGAGCACGTGCATCACAAACACCCGCTGTTTTTTGGTTGGACGAAAACAGAGCACATGATGCTGAATTAATTAAAAAAGTAAACACGTATCTAAAAGATCACAATACCGACGGTTTAGATTTACGAATATTATCTCCATTTAAGGCAACACAATTTACATGCGAAAGACTCATCGAAGGAAAAGACACAATTTCTGTGTCGGGTAATGTATTGCGTGACTATTTAACCGATCTATTTCCTATTTTGGAAGTTGGTACTAGCGCAAAAATGTTATCCATAGTGCCTTTAATGAACGGTGGTGGTTTGTTTGAGACTGGCGCAGGTGGATCTGCCCCTAAACATGTCCAACAATTTACTGATGAGAATCATTTACGTTGGGATTCATTAGGTGAATTTCTAGCTTTGGCAGTTTCTTTAGAACACTATAGCCAAACGAACAACAATACTAAGGCTGAAATTTTGGGACAAACTTTAGATGATGCGACTGAAAAATTATTAGAAAACAAAAAAGGCCCATCTAGAAAAGTAGGCGAATTAGACAATAGAGGTAGTCATTTTTACTTAGCCTTATATTGGGCACAAGAATTGGCCAATCAAACAAAAGATCAAGCCTTAAAAGAAGAGTTTACGCCAATTGCAAAGCAATTAGCTGATAATGAAACAACCATTTTAAACCAATTGAATAGTATTCAAGGGAACCCTGTTAATATTGGAGGGTATTATGAGCCTGATGAAAAGTTAGCATTCAATGCGATGAGACCAAGCTCTAAATTTAATAACATATTAGCTGCGATTGTCTAATGTAAATTAATAATGTTTATTTTTGAGTAATGGATTTTACCAAAACAACTGAGCAAGATTCTAACTACAGTCATCTAGAAAAGATGTCTATTTTAGAAGTATTGCAAAACATAAACAACGAAGATAAAACTGTTCCTTTAGCTGTAGAAAAGGCACTTCCACAAATTGAATTACTTATAAAACAAATCGTTTCCAAACTAAAACTCGGAGGTCGTTTGTTTTATATGGGAGCTGGTACTAGTGGACGTCTAGGCATTTTAGACGCCTCTGAATGCCCTCCTACTTTTGGCGTCTCTGATGATTTAGTTATTGGCTTAATAGCAGGAGGAGATGTGGCTATACGAAGTGCCGTTGAAAATGCAGAAGATTCCAAATCCCAAGCATGGAAAGATTTACAAGCATACAATATTAGCGATAATGATGTAGTAGTTGGAATCGCGGCATCTGGAACCACCCCTTATGTGATTGCGGCTCTTGAGATGTGCACAAAAAATAACATTGTTACAGGATGTATTACTTGTAATAAAAACAGTCCGCTTTCTAACGCCTCAAAATTCCCCATAGAAGTGGTGGTAGGTCCCGAGTTTGTAACAGGTAGCTCACGAATGAAAGCAGGTACCGCCCAAAAACTGGTGCTTAATATGATCTCAACCTCAACAATGATTCAATTGGGAAAAGTAAAAGGCAATAAAATGGTTGATATGCAGCTCTCTAACGATAAATTGGTGGATAGAGGTACAAAAATGGTAATGGCTTCTTTAGGCATCAATGAAAGTTTGGCCAATAAATTACTACTAACACATGGTAGCGTTAGAAGCGCTGTTAACAATTTTAAAAATGGGCACAAATAAAACATCATTATCTAAAGGCTTACGTAATTTAGCAATTGCGTTACCCTTGTTATTTGGTGCTCCAATTGTTATTACTATTGGATTTAAGGCTTTGAGTAAAGATGGTGTTTATTGGATTTTAATAATCGGCATACTTTTGGCCCTATTAGCTATTTTTGCTACGGCCTTAGGTATCAAACACCTCATGAATTCACTATTTGAAAAGGAAGAATGAACCGTAAAGTTTTTCTCACAAGATTAACAAAATGGGAACATTGGCCTTCCTTCATGTTCTATATTCCATTGATTCCGTTTTATCTATGGAATGTGATCAAAGTAAAGAATCCCATCTTCTTTTTGGCTGCAAACCCAGCCATAAAATATTCTGGAAGTGGCACAGAATCAAAATACAAAACCGTTTTACAAATACCGTATCCATATAGACCAAAAACTATTTTTGTCGCGGCCAATGAGAACACCGCTGCTGTAAAAAATAAGATAGCTGAATCGAAAATTAACTTTCCTTTAATCGCAAAACCAGATATTGGGTTTAGAGGACTTTTGGTGAAAAAAATTGACACTTTAGAAATACTTGAAAACTATATAATAAAAAACAATGTAGATCTTATTATTCAAGAATTTGTAGCTTATGAAAATGAATGCGGTATCTTTTATTCAAGAATTCCCAATCAAAAAAAAGGAAAAATCACGTCCATTACGTTAAAAAAATTTCTGACTATCACTGGAGATGGCTCTTCAACATTATCTGAACTTATCTTAAAAGATGAAAGAGCTTATTTATACGTTGATTTGCTGCAAAACATTCATGGGGCGAACATGCAGACAGTTCTTAAAAATGAGGAAGCCCGTATACTAACTGTTATTGGAAACCACTCAAAAGGAACGCAATTTATAAATGGAAATGATTTAATTGATGAAGAGTTAGAGCGTTTCTTTGATACGCTAAACAACCAAATTGAAGGTTGGTTTTATGGTAGGCTTGATATAAAATACGACACTTTAGAAAAATTAAAACAGGGAGCCGATTTTAAAATCCTGGAAATTAACGGGATCATTGCTGAACCTACACATATTTATGACCCTACAAACGCAAGTTATTTTGACGCGCTCAAATCTTTAAAAAATCATTGGAAAATACTGGCAAAAATAGCACTTATAAACCATCATAAATTTAATGTGCCTTATCCAAAATTAGGACCCTACTTAAAAGAAATTGCTTGGCTTCGCTCCTATTCTAAAAAACTAAAAAGGCTCAATAAATAATATTGAACCTTTTTTTTAGTTGAAATCAACTCGTGTTATGCTTCTAATTTTATATCCCTGGGCGTTGAAGGATTATAACCAAAATCAGCATCAGGCAATTCTATACCCAGTTCACAAATGATGTACCCTATACTTGCAAAGTGATGTATGGCATGGCTATGTGCCTGTATCAACACAGACGCCAACGTATAGTTCGCATTCACTTTTCCCAACCCCAAATCATCTGAAACTTCTACTAATTGATTTAAATCGCGTCCTTTTAAGATAGTTAATTTTTCAACTATTTCTTCAAAATACGCCAATCCAAATGCAATTTTCTTCTCTGCCAATTCATTGCGCTTTCGCGCCGTCAAGTCAATTTGTTTTGAATCTAGACCACAGAATATACAATCAAATACATCAAGTATATGTCTCATATGCCCACCTATACTTGAATTGTAAGGCTGAACCGTAGAATCACTATATTGATTATCATCTATTGTTCTTAATAATCTAATTCCTCTATTTAGATTATATTCAATAGCCTCTATCATAATATTTTAGATTAAGTTTTTCCAGTTAGTCGCAAATATAATAATTAATTTACGCCGATACTTTAATTCAAATTATAATTCTTATAAAAAATATTAACATCATTTAATTAAAATGTCAACTGCTACTACCTATAAGAACCTATTGTAAATTTGCTTTAATCCAAGATGTACACTCGTTAAAATTTTTAAAGATATGTTCTCTTGAAACTAAATCTGGAATGATATCAATACGTTCCATCATATACTCAGGCTGTTTCATCAAGCCCACAAATAACACTAAAATCTTATTTTTATTTAATTCTTGAAGTACGTCCTCCATAGCATACAATCCTGATTGATCCATATATTGCATCCGCCCTAAACGAATCACAACTGTTTTGGCCGTTTTCGGAATTTGTAATGATAAACTTTGAAAATCGCTTGTTGATCCAAAAAACAAAGGTCCTTTAACATGTTTAATAAAAACTTCTTCTTTTAATTTTTCAGGAAAAATAGCCTCATCATCCCAGGCTTTCTCTTTTGCTAGTGATTTTACATCAGATCGCTGTGCTGTCAAGTCGCCAATCTTTTTCATAAATAAAAGTGAGGCTATTACCAATCCAATACCCACTGCATATACTAAATTCCAAAAAGTAGAAAGTAATAAAACAACAATCATAATTAGCACTTCAGAACTCAATTTAAATGGTCCGATTTTCATATCCCTTGGCAGTGCAGGTATGGCCTTTAAACCTTTATAATCCATCACACCAATACCAACCGTAATTAAAATTCCAGCTAACACAGCAGCAGGAATCTGAGATGCTACAGGGCCTAACGCCAAAAGAATAACGAGTAATAGCACACCCGAAATCATACCAGAAAGCCTTGTTTTTCCTCCTGCATTAATATTTACAACGGTTCTAATCGTAGCTCCTGCTCCTGGCAAACCTCCAAAAAGTGCGGCGATACTATTTCCGATTCCTTGACCTACCAATTCTTTGTTAGGGTTGTGTTTCGTTTTAGTCACATTATCTGCAACTACACTGGTTAATAACGAATCAATAGATCCCAATAAAGCCAAGGTAAAAGCTGTAAAGAAATAAGGCATTAAATTACCGAAATTAAGTTCTGTAAAAATACCCAAGTTCGGCATAGGAAAACCACCAGGTATTTGTTCAATTGGCCTATAATCTAAGCCGAACCCAATGGCAACTGACGAAACCACAACTAAAGCAACCAAAGTACTCGGAACCGCCGTAGTGATGCGCTTAAAACCATAAATTATTAATATCGTTCCGAGTGCTAAAAGCAGCTCGAGCGAATTTATATTTTTTAAAGCTCTTGGTATTGCTTTTAACGAACCTAATGCACCAGAGGCAGAATTTGCCGCTAGTATAGACGCTTCACTTTGCATTTCTTCTTGAGTGATTTTTCCAGCTCTACTTACCGTTTCTTTGAAGTTTTCAAGTACTAAAATACCCTCACCTGCTTCATCTTTTAAAATATCGTTTAAAAGCATCTCCTCAGCATGCGGTTTGTATTGCTCAATTAAGAGCTCATCTTCACCTGGGTAATAACCTACCGCTGGAAGAACTTGAGTAATGAGTATAATAAGTCCGATGGCTGTCATAAATCCTGAGACAACAGGGTACGGAATATACTTAATGTATTTTCCGAAGCCAAAAAACCCTAATGCTATTTGCATTAATCCTGCTAAGATAAAAACCGCTAAAATAATAGGAAGCGATTTACTAACATCGCCTTCATGAATAGCTAACAATCCAGCAATAAGCACCATACTAACTGCGGTCATTGGTGCTGTTGGTCCAGAGATTTGAGTGTTGGTTCCGCCAAATAAGGCTGCAAAGAAGCTTAAAAAGATGGCTCCATACAATCCTGCACTCGGGCCTAAACCAGACGATACACCAAAAGCTAAAGCTAATGGTAAGGCTACAATACCGGCGGTGATTCCTCCAAAAGCATCACCTTTAATATTTGAGAATAATTTTTTCATTGAGATAATTATTTTGTTCTGTGTTAATTATTGATAAATTCCCTTACGGCAAGTTCCTTTTTATTCATAAAAAGTAACTGCTCCTGAGTTGATATCATACATTGCTCCAACTATTCGAATTTCATTATTTTCTTGCATTTCTGCCAAAACACTACTTTCTTTTAAAATTCTATCGATAGTTAAAAGCACATTTTGTTCAGCAACATCATTTACAAAATCTAAATTTTTAGAATTCCTCAAATTGGCATCTTTGGGCAATTCTACATTTTTTACTGCTGGTTTAATCTTGCTAAGCATAGCTGTTAAGTTTCCCAATTTCGCATCATCACAAGCTCCTTTTATTGCACCACAACTGGTATGTCCTAAGACTACAATTAATTTAGTACCCGCTAACTTACACCCAAATTCCATACTTCCTAGGATGTCTTCGTTTACAAAATTTCCTGCAATGCGAACGCTAAATATATCTCCTAATCCTTGATCAAAAACCAGCTCAGCAGAAACTCTTGAGTCTATACAACTCAAAATGGTTGCAAAAGGAAACTGCCCATCACTCGTGTCATTGACTTGCTCTAATAGATTTCGATTGGCCTTTAAATTATTTTGAAACCTTACATTTCCCTCTTTTAGGTATTGTAATGACTTTTCTGGAGTCATCGTTAATTGTGTTTCTTTAGTATGTACTTTCATTTGTTTACTTCTTTGTTTTTAATATTAAATAGAATATACTTTCAATTGCTTCCGTATTTAAAATGTTTAAATGTGACGGATCTAAAGAGTCAATTAATCGATGTTTTTATAATTAAGCGGTGTATCTAGTAAGGGTCAGATAAAGTTAACTATACTCCGCAAGAATTAAAAATTAAACGTCCACTATTAAAAATAGTTTTTGGATTATTTAACCTGATTACTCTTAAAGATTAACATCAGTAATTGACTAAAAAGTGATTTAAGCTAATTTTGGTGGTGGAGACAAAAGATTTAGATAAACTTTTGAATATCCTTTTATAAAAAAGGATGTTTTATTTAAAAAGTTAATTGAAAAAAAGGAGGTATACAGTTTACTGAGCTCATCAATATTCACCTTACCCTCTTTAGAGGTTTTAAGTTCTTTTATTTCCTCTTCGGTAATATTCATGAAATAAGAGATATCAACATCGCTATCAATTAGAGAAACCACTGATGGCGCTATTATAAACCCAATAAAAATAACTAATAAAAATTGTGCTATTACTTTCTTCAATCCTCTATTTTTTTCAAAAAACAAATATAGTATTTTAAACAAATTTCAATCGTTAAATAAACATTAAATTTTAACAATTTTCAGCAGAAACCATTCACTGCGATTCCTAATCTATTCTTTTTTGGCATGCTCTTTGAAAATACCTTAGCACGTGGAAGCCGAAAAACGTATAGAGTAGGCATAATCCTTAAAACCATATATTATGAAAAAAGGACTACTATTAATTTTAGGTATGCTCATGATGGTTTCTACTGCTGAAGCCACAGACGGAGCAAAATTGAACAGCATAACGGATTATACTGTTAAATTACACGGAACAAAATCAATTAAATTTGTTGAACGCGGGGTACTCTTTAATATTTCCCCAAATGGTACGGTTAATTTTGACAGACTCAATACATACAAAACACAGTATTACTATCGAAACGGAAAGCGATCTAAAAAATTCATTCCACAAAAAAGACTCCGTGTTGAAAGAGACTTTTTGGGTAAAGTAATTCGCGTTGGTGCGGTACCTCTGCAATACAATCGTTTTGGTAAAATAACAAGAATTGGTTCGGTTTACATTGATTACAACCGTACTAGGATGACTCAAATAGGCGACTTACACATAAGTTATGATCGTTTTGGTAAGGCACGGTATTTTGGCGAAGTAAAACCACTTTACAGCAACCATTTACATACTGGAGCGGTTTACAATTATAATGACCGTCTTTTCAGTAGCACAAACTTTTACGATCAGTATGATCATTATAGAGAAGACAGCAACTATTTTTATTACAAATCAAAAGGAGCGAAAGATCCAAAAAAAGTAAAAATTATTAAACGTAAAAAAGCAAAAAAAGAAGTTGTTAAAGACCGGAAAAGGAGAAAGTAGATGAAGGAAAAATCCCGTATCAGTTTGGTACGGGGTTTTTATTTTACAAACCTATTTAAAACTTCCTGAATATCTTTTGACACATCTAATTTCAAAATGGCAAATACATAAATCACTGATACAATTACAGTTTTTAAAATAATATTGACTATTGGATGAAATGTAAAATTCCAAAAATAAAAAACAAGAAAGAGACTGCCTATCAATACCAATACAATCACCGAATTTCTTGTAAAAGGCTGCATTTGTAGCTTTTGTTGAATGTAGAGTATTTTAATCGTGCTAAACACCAACACAACCAACAAGGTTGCTAAGGCAGCACCTTCAATTCCCAATAAAGCAATTAACCATTTATTCAACACAACAACACTTATCGCCATTGCTAGTGAAAAATAAAAGAACATTTTATAATATTTAGAATTGGATAGAATAACACCATTAGTTCCTAAAGCTAACTTATACAGTTCGGCTATTGAAATCAATAAAACGATGATGGTTCCGATGGCGTACTCAGGCTTATTAATAAGCACATATAAATCTTCGACATTAAGATTTATCACTAAAAACAACAATCCACCTACAACCAATAAGTTAATAGAACTTTTCTGGTACAAGCTACGCACCTCATCCATATTATTCTCATTCAATGCTTTGGCCGTAATCGGATTTATTATTTGCTGCATTGCGCGAAAAGGAATGGCTATTACCGAAGCTATATAAATACCCACCGCGTAATAAGCCACTTGTGCTATTTGTTGCTGTTGTGGAATCATAGTCTTATCAATATCTAGCAAAATACTCGCTGCTGAGCCCGCCATAATAATATAAAAAGAATAGGACAACACTTCTTTAAAATTCGTTGGCAATTTAAATATAAGTGTTGGTTGATACACCCAAAAAGCATACCCCATCATAATCAACATCCTTACAAAATATACCATAGTCATGGCATAGATAAACTGCACATCGGTAAGCCAATTCAAATAAATGGCTATCAATAATAAAGTAGCACAAACCCTAGCAAATATTTCCTTAATGAAATTGCCAAAAACAGATTGCATTCGAACCTTACTCCACGAATAAAACACCTCAAAATATCCCATAAAAATGGCAGCTAAAAAAATAAGGTAGGTATATGGTTTTATAATCGCGTTTTCATTTGAAAGCCAAGAAGCAAGGGTTTCATAAAAAATACTACCAACAAATCCCAGAGGAATAATGATTAACAGCGGTAAAAAAAGTGCCATTGTTAAAAACTGATCTTGCTGATATTTTGTCTTGTATGCACTGAAAAATTTAATAATTGTATGTTGCATGCCAAAAGCAACAAGCGGCAATAGAATATTGGCTGTTGACAGTAAAAAAGTAATTAATCCGTAATAGTCTTCGTGAAGAAAATGTGTATATAAAAACAATACATTGATTCCACCGATGGCGAAACCTAAAAATAAAACGAGGGTATTTTTAAAAGACTGATTTAAAACAATGCCCATTAGCGACCGTTTTGTACTATTAATTTTTTGGTTAAATAATTAAATCGAATATACAACATAATTGCTGAAGCCGTTAGCCCAGCCAACAAACCCATCCAGATTCCCTCACTACCATACATATGCTCTTTTCCTAAAAAATAACTTATCGGAAATCCGATGACCCAATAGGCAATAAACGTAATTAAAGTAGGGATTTTCACATCTTGTAACCCGCGTAAAGCCCCAAGTACTACCACCTGAATACCATCCGAAATTTGAAAAATAGCCGCTACAATTAATAATTTTGACGCAATTGATATTACTTCAAAATTATCAGATTGATTTATCAAATCATTTTGATCTACATACAACATAGGCAAATCCGTATTGAATAATACGAATATTAGTGCAAAAATAATGTCTAGTATTACAACTAGAAAAAAAATAGAAATTGCAATTCTACGCAGTTCTTTAAAATTTTTAAGTCCTTTTTGATTCCCTACTCGAATCATTGCAGCGACGCTTAAACCCATAGCTATCATAAAGGTCATTGATGACAAATTTAACGCGATTTGATTGGCTGCTTGTGGATTTTTACCCAACACTCCAGACAACCAAATGGCCGCTGTGAAAATGGCTACCTCAAACAACATTTGCAATGCGGAAGGAAAACCTAAATCGATAATCTTTTTTAAAATGGTTTTCTGTATATTTTTAAAACTAAAACGTTCTAAATAAGGCTTGAATTTCTTTTTTGACTTCAACAATAACCAAATAAATAGTAGCATGACTACACGCGAAACAAGTGTTCCAATTGCTGCCCCAACGATACCTAGTTCTGGAAATCCCAGTTTACCAAAAATTAACAAATAGTTTAATAGTATATTAATGACGTTTGCCAAAATAGTAGCCCACATGGCATATTTAGTTTGCGACAGTCCATCTGCAAATTGCTTAAACCCTTGAAACATAATTAAAGGGATTAAGGACACGGCAACCAAATCTAAATAAGGCATTGCCAACGCAACCACTTCTTCAGGTTGACTCATATGGTACATCAATGGCTTGATTACTAATATCATTCCAAATAAGGCGATTCCTAAAATAGTACAAAGTAAAATACCGTGATTAAATGCTTGCTTGCCCTTTTCGGTATTTTTTTCGCCATCAGCCTCAGCAACTAAAGGCGTAATGGCCGTAGAAAAACCGATACCTAAAGACATGGCAATAAAAACAAAACTATTCCCTAAAGAAACTGCTGCTAATTGGGCCGTCCCCAATTGCCCAACCATGATATTATCAACAAAGCCTACTAACGTATGCCCTATCATACCCAACATAACGGGGTATGCTAATTTCAGGTTGTAACGGAATTCAGAAGTGTAGGGTTTTAACGTCAAGGTTAGCTTTCTAATTTGAAGCTGCTAAGTTAATAGATTAATAGGAGCTATTTTATAATTTTGATTTAAAAAAAGTGACATCCGTATTTAAGCTATTTTTAAATAATTATACCCCTAAACCTTCTTAAAAACAAACAAAATATGCTACTTTTGTTATATAAAATTTAAATTACTTATGAGTACTTATGATGTAGCCGTTATCGGTTCTGGTCCTGGTGGTTATGTTGCAGCGATTCGCTGTGCACAACTAGGAATGAAAACTGCAATTATTGAAAAATACAATACGCTTGGAGGCACTTGTTTAAATGTAGGTTGTATCCCGTCAAAAGCGTTGTTAGATTCTTCGCATCACTACCATGATGCCATAAAACACTTTGAAGAGCACGGTATTGAAATTACGGGCGAAGTTAAAGTGAGCCTAGAGAAAATGATTGCCAGAAAACAAAATGTTGTTGATACCAATACCTCAGGCATCCAATATTTAATGGACAAAAATAAAATCGATGTTTTTACTGGTGTGGGTTCATTTATTGATGCAACACATATTAATATCGCTAAAGCGGATGGAACTGCTGAAAAAATAGAAGCTAAAAATACAATTATTGCTACAGGTTCAAAACCAGCAACACTTCCTTTTATAAAAATTGACAAAAAACGGATAATCACTTCTACTGAAGCTTTAAGCTTAAAAGAAATACCAAAGCACCTGGTTGTTATTGGTGGTGGCGTTATTGGCTTGGAGTTAGGCCAAGTCTATCGTAGATTAGGAGCTGAAGTTTCTGTGGTTGAATATATGGATCGAATCATTCCAACAATGGACGCCTCTCTTTCCAAAGAGCTCCAAAAAGTATTAAAAAAACAAGGGGTTAAATTTTATACGAGTCATAAAGTAACTGGAGTAAAAACTACTGCTAAAGAAGTAACAATTACAGCAGATGACAAAAAAGGAAACCCCGTTGAGTTTAAAGGAGATTATTGTTTAGTATCAGTAGGTAGAAAACCCTTTACTGACGGTTTAGGTTTTGACAAAGCAGGTGTAAAACTATCCGACAAGGGTCAAGTTGAAGTAAATGAGCACTTACAAACCAATATTAGTAATATTTATGCAGTTGGTGATGTAGTACGTGGTGCCATGTTAGCTCACAAGGCCGAGGAAGAAGGTGTTTTTGTGGCCGAAACATTGGCAGGTCAAAAGCCTCATATCAACTATAATTTAATTCCTGGCGTAGTGTATACATGGCCAGAAGTTGCGGCTGTTGGCAAAACAGAAGAAGAATTGAAAGAAGCAGGAGTAAACTACAAGTCTGGTCAATTTTCAATGCGGGCCTTAGGTCGTTCTAGAGCAAGTGGTGATATTGACGGTTTTGTAAAAATATTAGCCGATGCAACAACTGATGAAGTATTAGGTGTACACATGTGTGGTGCCCGCGTAGCTGATTTGATTGCTGAAGCTGTAACAGCCATGGAATTTAGAGCTTCTGCCGAAGATATTGCACGTATGAGTCACGCACACCCAACTTATGCAGAAGCCGTTAAAGAAGCTGCTCTAGCTGCAACTGACAACAGATCTATTCATAGTTAACAGTTCAGAATGGCAAACCTAACGAACTGGTAATTATAGGTATTTTAACATGTAGACAATACTCGAAAAATTAGTGCAGATTGTTCGTCTTCAAATTTTAGTTAAGATTTTGTTATATACATAAAAGACACACCGTTATAGTGTGTCTTTTTTATTAAATTTGTTGTGCTTCAACCAACTAATTCAAAATCAAATGAAAAAAATACTCATACTATCCATCACCACTTTAATTTTAATTTCTTGCAAAACAGATAAAACCGCTGAACCTCATATGGCAATAAGCTATCCAGAAACGAAACAAGTTGATACCGTAACTACTTATTTTGACACTGCTGTCAAAGATCCTTATCGTTGGTTAGAAGACGACATGTCTGATGAAACTGGCGCTTGGGTAGAAACCCAAAACAAGGTAACATTCGGATATTTAGATCAAATTCCTTACAGAAACGATTTAAAAAATCGTTTGGAAAAATTATGGAACTACGAAAAATTTTCTGCCCCATTTAAAGAAGGTGACTATACATATTTCTATAAAAATGATGGATTGCAAAATCAGTATGTTGTGTATCGCCAAAAAGGAGACGATACTCCTGAGGTGTTTTTAGACCCAAACACATTTTCTGAAGACGGCTCCACCTCTTTAGCTGGATTGAGTTTCTCTAAAAACGGGGCTCTCGCTGCATATTCCATTTCCGAAGGAGGTTCTGACTGGAGAAAAGTGATTGTTATGGATGCGCTGTCTAAAGAAATTAAAGAAGATACGCTGATTGATGTGAAATTTAGCGGTATCTCCTGGAAAGGAAATGAAGGCTTTTTCTATTCAAGTTATGATAAACCAAAAGGTAGTGAGCTGTCTGCCAAAACAGATCAGCACAAGCTGTACTATCACAAATTGGGAACTTTGCAAAAAGACGATCCGTTAATTTTTGGTGGATCTGTTGCTGAAAAACATCGGTATGTTAGTGGTAGTGTGACCGAAGATGGTAACTATTTAATTATTTCAGCCGCTATTTCCACTTCTGGAAATAAATTATTTCTTAAAGATTTAACCACACAAAACAGTGAATTAGTTGCATTAGTCTCTAATTTTGATAGTGATAATTATATTATTTATAATTCGGGTAGCACTTTATATATTGTCACCAATTTAAATGCTCCAAATCAAAAAGTTGTAACGGTAGACGCCGCCAATCCACAAGTAAAAAATTGGAAAGATTTTATTCCAGAAACTAAAAATGTATTGACTCCTAGTACGGGATCAGGGTACTTATTTGCTCACTATATGGTTGACGCTATCAGTAAAGTATATCAATATGATATGACTGGTAAAAAACTAAGAGAAATTGAATTACCCGGTGTTGGAACAGTAAGTGGTTTTGGCGGTAAAAAGGAGGCCAAAGAGTTGTATTTTTCATTTTCGAATTATACCACACCTCCAACGATATTTAAATTTGAACCTAAGTCAGCAACCTATACCGTATATAAAAAATCGGCTATCGACTTCGATAGTGATGCTTATGAATCAAAGCAAGTATTTTACAGCTCCAAAGACGGCACCAAAGTGCCGATGATTATCACGTATAAAAAAGGCCTTGAACTGAATGGCCAGAACCCAACCATACTCTATGGTTATGGCGGATTCGATGTTAGTATCACTCCGGGCTTTAGTGTAACCAATGCTGTTTGGATGGAACAAGGTGGTGTCTACGCAGTTCCTAATATACGTGGTGGTGGAGAATATGGAAAAGCATGGCATGATGCGGGAACAAAGCTAAAAAAACAAAATGTGTTCGATGATTTTATTGCTGCTGCCGAATATCTTATTGCAAATAACTATACTTCATCAGACTATTTAGCGATTAGTGGTGGTTCAAATGGCGGTTTGTTAGTGGGCGCAACAATGACCCAACGACCAGATTTAATGAAGGTAGCGCTACCAGCAGTAGGCGTTTTAGATATGCTACGTTATCACACATTTACAGCTGGGGCAGGATGGTCGTATGATTATGGCACATCAGAACAGAATAAAGAGATGTTTGACTATTTAAAGAATTATTCACCCGTTCACAATGTAAAAGAGGGAGTACACTATCCTGCGACTTTAATTACTACTGGCGATCATGATGACAGAGTGGTACCTGCACATAGTTTTAAATTTGCTGCAGAATTGCAAGACAAACAAACAGGGAACAATCCGACACTAATTCGCATTGAAACCAATGCTGGTCATGGCGCAGGAACCCCTATAAGTAAAACTATTGAGCAATATGCTGACATCTATGGATTTACCCTTTATAATATGGGTATTAAAACATTAAAATCGACGTATAAAGATTAACTTTATAGTTCTTACTGTACTAAAAAAACTGCTTGCACTACAAGCAGTTTTTTTATCTTACTTTCACCTTTCAGATTGACCCTATGTTACAGGTAAAAAATATTTCATTCAGTTATCACCAAGACCCGGTTTTACAGCAGATTAATTTTACTGTTGAAAAAGGAGGTACCCTTGCAATTGTAGGCGAAAGTGGTTCGGGAAAAAGTACCTTGCTAAAACTACTATATGGTGAATTTGATTTAAATAAAGGGCAAATATTTTGGGGTGAAGATGAAATTCTAGGCCCGAAATTCAATTTAATAACGGGACCAGAGTACATGAAATATGTAGCTCAAGAATTTGACTTAATGCCTTTCACTTCTGTTTCGCAGAACATAGGCGAATACCTTTCCAATTTTTATCTTAAAAAAAAGAAAGAGCGAATTGAAGAACTTATTGAAGTTGTAGAACTAACACCATTTGCAAAAACCAAAGTAAAGTATTTAAGTGGCGGACAAAAACAACGGGTTGCACTCGCAAGAGCTTTAGCTAAAGAACCTGAAATCTTACTTCTTGACGAACCTTTTAGTCATATAGACAACCTAAAAAGGCAGTCGCTTCGACGCAACATATTTAAACATTTAAAAGAACAAAACATCACCTGTATTGTGGCTACGCACGACAAAGATGATATAGTCTCTTTTGCAGACCAGATGCTCGTATTAAACGAAGGCGAAACACTGGCCTATGGCACTCCAAAAGAACTCTACAACAAGCCAAAATACAGTTTGGTTGCCTCCTTTTTTGATGAGTTTAATGAATTTAAAATTTCAGAGGTGTCAGATATAAATAAATTTGGAATTGTAATGGTATACCCACATGAAATTAAATTGGTAAACAATTCTAATTTATCTGGAGTTGTTAAAAAATCTTATTTTAGGGGTAATTGCTATTTAGTAGAAGTCACCTTTAATGAGAGATCGGTGTTTTTCAACCATAGCAGTGAAATTGCAATCGGAAAAAAAATACATTTTGAAATAATTGAATCAGTACTAAAAACAAGAATGCCATAAAAAAAGCCTCAATGTGAATTGAGGCTTTTTACTTAAATTATTTTGGCTCTAATAATTGATCTATTCTAGCTATTGCATCATCATAATGGTAACGTGTTACCGTATTTACTCCGCTTCTCGCCGTTCGCAACCTCGATTTAAGACTTGACAATTCACCGCGTACGATAGCTCTTACATCTGAAGTATTGACATTATAAGTTAATGTTCCTTCAAATCCAGGTCTACCACCTCTAGCTCTTGGCCCTTCTGAAGTTAATAAATACCCCATTCTATCTAGATAAGTACGTTGTAAATTTCTTCTATAAATATCAACGTTTTGACGATTCACAGCCTCTTTCCATAGTCCATTTCTTAAATCTCTCATCATTTCTAAAGCACTATAATAAGAAGCACTCATGGTTTCTCCATCAATCAATCTTCCTAACCGATCAAAACTCAACAAAGAATTTAACTGCCTACCTTGTACTCCTCTTAACTTTTCAAAATATCCGGCATGATCTATATTCTGAAGAATATCTGCATCAACCAACCACTTGGGCGTATCAAATATATTTGATTGTAACCATTTCATCGAAGCTTTTTGAGTCACTTTATCAGTAGGCGTATAAATTACACCCTCCTGGTTAGGCATTTTAATATTTTCATAAACGCCTCCGATATTTGTCAATACATGCCCCACATATCTACTATAAACACCTAAAAGCTCTCCATATAGCTCCTCCAGATCATTGTAATTATTCGTAACATCAGACGTCCAATTTGGTAAATTCTGAGCTACATATTTTAAATTTTTAATTCCGTAATTACTTGCCGCAATTGGATCATCTCCTAAACATTCCGTTTGAGATTGTGGATCAAAACGACTTGATTGTCTACCAAATTTATATTTAGGATCATTCGCCTTTGCTAGAATCCACCCATCTAAGGTGCTTTTTTCTGCAACTGCAGAATTCGAATTTTCAATGATACGGTATCCCCAATTAGTTACATAATGATCATATGGTCCCATCTGACGAACAAAGCGTATATTTTCATCGCCTGGTTGGGCTACATAATTATAACGTGTATAATCCATAATACTAGCCGCAAGTCCAAATTCCTGTGTAAATGCACCGTCACGTAACGATTCTACTGGGTAGGCAAAACTGGCTGCCATATTGTGAGGAAAACCTAATGCATGCCCTACTTCATGGGCAATAACCATACGCATCATTTCTCCTATTTCTTCTGGTTTTGTATTTAACGTTCGCGCATTTGGATTGGCGGCGCCCGTCTCTAACAAATAGCGATTTCGGTAACTTCTTAAATGATTGTGATACCAAATAATATCACTTTCTATAATCTCACCACTTCGCGGGTCAGAAACACTAGGACCTGTAGCGTTTCTAGTAGTACTTGCTACATATCTTACTACAGAATAACGGATATCTTCTGGGCTAAACTCAGGATCTTCTTCTTTAGTAGGTGCATCTTTTGCGATAATGGCATTTTTAAAACCTGCTGATTCAAAAGGCTCTTGCCAATCCTCAATACCTTGTTTAATATATTCTTTTAAATTTTCTGGTGTTCCTGGATCTAAATAATAAACAATTGGTTTTATTGGCTCTACCAATTCGCCACGGGCATAAGCTGCTGGATCTTTAGGTTCCAATCTCCATCGGCGTATATAAGTTTTTTGATCAGCCTTTAATTCATCACTACCATAATCATATTGACTTACTGTGAAAAATCCAACTCTAGGGTCATACAAACGCGGCTGCATGGGCTCTTCTGGCAACAAAATCATCGATTGATTTATTTGTAAACTAATAGACTGTGTAGCCGACTGAGAAGGTGGCTCTGCCGCATCAAAAGTAAAGTCTTGTTTTACTTCAATATTTTCAGGAAAGCTTTTTAAGCTATGAATAAAACTTCGCGATGGATCGAGTCGTTTTACTTTATACTGTTTTCTTAAGTTACTAGGAAGCCCACTAATAGCAACTACGTCTGTATTAAATAGTTTTGTTACATCTATAACAACACGTGTAGAATCGGTGCTAAATGCTTTGATATCAAAAGCGAAAAGTATGGGCTCATAATTATTTACACGAACCGATTTACTAATAGCCTTTGAACTATCAGCAATATTTGAATACGACTTTACTTTTAATAAAATTTTATTTTGAAACCGGACCCAATGTACTACTTGCTCATTGGTTTTGGTTCCTGCATTAAAATAACCACCTCCTAAACCGTTAGGTATTTGAGCTACTCTAGTTACCCAAAGCATATCCTTCTCCAGTTTAGAGAAAGGAATTTCATAAAAATAAGATTCGTTCACTTTATGAACCTCAAAAAGTCCGGCATCTGATACCGCATCTTTAGTGATAACTTCACTATATTTTTTAATACCATTTTTAGGTTTGGTCTTCTGAGGGACAATAGGAGTTTCTGTTTGCCCCTTTTTTTTCTTTGTATTCTTTTTATTTTGGGCAGGCAATGTAGGCGCCATTAAAAAAAGAAATGCAACACTTAATAGTAGTATTTTTTTCATGTTAAATTATTGAATTAGGCTTCTAAATTAATGAAAGCTAATATATTTCAACAATTTCAATGGGCTTAATAAATGTTAAAGTTTCGCCAATGCCTTTACCAATTAATAATTTGCCAATTGGTGAATTGGTAGATATCGCATAATAACTTTCCCCTAAAACCTTTAATTCACCTGCACTAATCGCTAAAAAATAAGTTGCTTGATTGGTTATTATTAAACTACCAAGCCTTACTTTTTCTGAACTCTCCTCAATTTTTATCTTCGCCAAAACAGCCTTCATTTGGTGAATCCCCTCTAACTGCTGACTTGCCTTTTCCATTTCTAGTTGTAGCATAGCCCGCCCGGTTTCATGTTTATCTCCAGCACTACTTTTCGTTTCTGATATTAATCCTTGTTGATTTGAAACAATAATTTCTTGCACCGTTTGTTCACGGCTGTTTACAAATTCAACACACAAACCAAATAAGGTCTTTTTTATATTTGAATACGCTCTCACAATAAATCTGCCAATTCTTTACCAATTAAACTTCCAATTGCGACGCCCATACCACCAAGACGAACTCCACAATAAACATGAGAACTCAATGGTTTCACTATGGCTTTCTTTTGATTCCCTACCCCCATAATTCCGCTCCAACGCTGCTCAATTTCAAAACTAATATCTGGTAAAATACAAGTAGTAAGTAATTCTTCCAATTTATTTTGTACCAGAGTGGTCAAACCAAAATTAGTGGTCTCTTCTGTCTTGAAATCTAAATTTCTTGCGCCTCCAAAGAGAATTCGATTATCGATATTTCTAAAATAATAAAACCCTTTATCTAAATGAAAAGTGCCTTTTATTGCTAGGTTTTTGATCGGTTTCGTAATGAGCACTTGGGCTCTAGCAGGTTGTATGTCTTCCTTTAAAAACTGATTGGCAAAACCATTGGTAGCAATCAAGAGTTTGCCTGTTGTAAATTCTGTAATAGTAGTTTTAATTTTTACTGAATTTCGCTGTTCTTCATATGACTCGACAGCGCAGTTATTGACAATTTTAATGCCTTTTGAAAGCACTAACTGCAACAATGCAACCATCATTTTTCCTGTATCTAATTGCCCTTCTAACCCATTAAAAACATATTGATTCTTTATGTTTTTAAAGTTAAAAATATTGTTGGTGGTGGTAAAAACCTCCTTCTTAAAAATGGGATGGATTAAATTATTTATGGCTTCCCTTTTACTCAAAGACTCTTCTAATAGATGATCATTTTCTGAAAACAATTCATATCCGCCATTCTGTAAATAATCTAAATTTTTATCTCCAATAGTTCTTCGCAGTAGCTGCAAACCATCCCAACGTTTACGTATTAAACTTAAAACTTCTTCTTCAGAATGACTTTTAAGGTCATCAATAATTTCAGAAAGACTTCCAAAACAGGCAAAGCCCGCATTTTTTGTACTCGCTCCTTGCGGAAACATTCCTTTTTCAAGAATTAATATAGTTGCTTTGGGATACTTCGATTTTAAACTTAAAGCACAATTTAAACCAACAATACCACTCCCTACAATGGTAAAGTCGACTTTAGAGAACCATGATTTTTTTTCCCAATAACTTAAATTCATAAGCTAAAGATACTCTTATTTTATTGCTGTAAAAGTGTTATTTTAGTACAAATTTTATTGAATATCATGAAAAATAGATGTAGTTGGTGTGGCACAGATCCTTTATACATGGAATACCACGATACAGAATGGGGAGTCCCCGTATATGAGGATGCTAAAATCTTTGAATTTTTAATGCTAGAAACTTTTCAAGCGGGACTAAGTTGGATTACCATATTGCGAAAACGGGAAAATTTCAGAAAGGCCTTTGATAATTTCAATTATAAAAAAATTGCTACCTATACCGAAGAGAAATACGACTCTTTACTTCAAGATGCGGGAATTATTCGAAATAAGCTAAAAATAAAAGCCACGATAACGAACGCACAACTATTTATGGAGTTACAACAAGAGTATGGGTCATTTTCAAAATACATTTGGAGCTTTACAAACGGCAAACCCATAAAAAATGAGTTCAACCACAAATCAGACGTTCCCGCTACAACAGCCCTTTCTGATGCTCTGTCTAAAGATTTAAAAAAAAGAGGCTTTAAATTTGTTGGCTCTACAGTAATCTATGCCCATATGCAAGCTACAGGTATGGTAAATGATCATGCCACAGACTGTTTTCGGTACAACGAAGTATAAAACATTCGCCCTAATTTTAAAAACCGCAATTATTCTTTTATAGGAATATAAATTTCTGTTATCCAATCTGCAGGATTCGGAAACTTACCAGGATCATTGGCATATACTTCTAGTGCCGGCATACCGATGGCTCCTTCTAAATTATTAGTTTCCATATATTTATAACCAGCATCCCACGCCGCTTTTAAATTTTCATAGTTCCCTTTTAATGTTGTCTTTACGGCTTTAAATGGCTGCAACATACCCGTTTGAATACCACTATTTGCATCCGTAATCACTTTTTCAGCAACAGGAACAGCACAAGAAAATATCACTGCATTATTCGCTTCATCATATTGGTGGTATAATGAGAAAGGCATGCCTGCCATGGTAATGTTATTTTTTTCAACATACATCCCTACTTTGGGCATCATTTCTGCCATTTTACTCGCTAACTCATCAATCTTACACGAAGTAGTATTGTATAGATAGTAGCCTCCACCATGCGTAGTAACACCATTAACATTAACGCTGTACTTTTTCAAATCAGCTTGTAAAACACTATCGAGCTTAAATAATCCTCTTTCATAGTCTGGACCAATTTGCTTATCCATTCCTCCGTTAAAAGCCATTGCTGCTTTCATCATGAAATTCATTTCTCCTTTCATTCCCCAAGTCACTTCCGTACCTTCAGAAACTGGAACAAACGTCCAAAAAATATCGGATTCTGACTCCCATGGCTTGATAAATTTTATTCTTTGTTTAATAGAATCAGGACTCTTTTCCTCTAGTGTTTCCATACTACCTTCTCCTAGAACTTCACCTTTCCATGCATACGAGGCTCCTACCCCACTGGTCTTTTCGCCATACGTTAAGGTTGCATCGGGTTCTTGTTCTATCCATGGTGACCAAGTTGGCCAGGTCATATAATCATTTACCTTAGTGTACACTACCTGTACAGGCGCCTTTATCACTTTCGTTCTTGTAACAGTATAGGAATTTTCTTGAGTTGCTATATAAATTGAAAAACCAATAACAAAAATTAAAAGCAACAACAAAAGATACTTTAGTGTTTTCATTTCAATAAATTTAGAGTTATGTTAATACAAAGATAATGAATTAAAAAAAGTAGCCTAAAAAAGCCATTTTAATTAGTTAAAATGGCTTTTTTTTAGTTGATCTATATAGCTGTCACTATTCTTTTAAACGCTTAAAAATATATCGAGTAATGTAGATTCCTTGACCGTCACCTTTCCCTGCAGATTCAACTCCACTTGTAACAAATGTCAGTTCCCATCCTTCTACCGTCATTGTATTAATTTTAGAGGTTACAATGGCATCATTGGTAGCAATATTTTGAAATCTAATACCTCCTAAATTGTAGAAATTTAACAATTTAGTCTCGTCAAAACCCTTCACTCTCATATCACTCCGATCCGATTTGTTTCTTGAATTATCATCTTCGGTTTGGGTTGAGGTATATTCCTTATAATCTTTTAGTTCATTAGCAGACATCAATCTAGACCTTCCTAAACCATTTGGCACAATAGACTCTACACTGGTAATAATTTTATACTCAAAGGTTTGTGCACTTAAGCAAAAAGTTACAAATAAGAATGTTGCTGATAAGATAATTTTTTTCATTGATTAAAATTTTAAATACATATTTATTTTATAGTATCTGTAAAGGTATCGATAAATACCATTTTTTAGCTAAATTAGCACCAGTTAAAAATTAAAATTATGAAACTAAAATATTTTTTTTGTAGTGCGATGGTCATGAGTTTATTATTCTCTTGTCAGGATACTAAAAACGCAGATCCTATTGCTGAGCTTTCGAAAGATCAGTTTGACTATGTAGTTGAACAATTTGCTGATATTAAAATACTTCGTTATCAAATTCCAGGTTGGGAAAATTTAACCCTAAAAGAGCAAACACTTGTTTACTACCTTTCACAGGCAGGTTTAGCGGGGCGCGATATAATGTGGGATCAAAATTATAGATACAATCTCAAAATTAGAAACGCCTTAGAAAATGTATATAGCAATTTCCAAGGTGATAAATCAACTGATGATTGGAAGGCTTTTGAAACTTATTTAAAGCGTGTATGGTTCTCGAATGGTATTCATCACCATTATTCAAATGATAAATTAAAACCTGGGTTTTCTCCTGACTATTTAAAAAAACTACTTACTGATACTACAACAGATTTATCAGGAGCACCATTTGATGTTCTTTTTAATGATCTGGATATTAAAAAAGTAAATCAGTCAAAAGGAATCGATAATGTTGGATTGTCTGCAGTGAATTTTTATGGCCCAACGGTTAGCAACGAAGATGTAGAACAATTCTATGCTAAAAAGAAATCACCAAATTCAGAAAAACCCTTGTCTTTTGGATTAAACTCACAGTTGATAAAAGAGAATGGTGTTTTAAAAGAACGTGTTTATAAATCTGGTGGCTTATATGGAACAGCCATTGATGAGATTATAAAATGGCTAGAAAAAGCGCAAACTGTTGCTGAAAATCAAGAGCAAGGTGACGCGCTTGGATTGTTAATCGACTATTATAAAACAGGCGATTTACAAACTTGGGATGATTATAATGTAGCATGGACCGCTGCAACCAAAGGGAATGTAGATTATATCAATAGTTTTATTGAAGTATATAATGACCCATTAGGGTATCGAGGGTCTTATGAAAGTATTATTCAAATTAACGACTTCGATATGTCGCAAAAAATGAAGGTGCTATCTGATAATGCACAATGGTTTGAGGATAATTCACCATTAATGGATGCTCATAAAAAAGATAGTGTTGTGGGAGTAACCTATAAAGTTGTGAATGTAGCAGCAGAAGCTGGAGATGCATCACCAAGTACTCCAATTGGGGTTAATTTACCCAATGCCAATTGGATACGCGCTAAAGTTGGAAGTAAATCAGTCTCTTTAGGAAACATTATCAATGCCTATAACAATGCTGGAAGCACTGGCCGTTTAAAAGAATTTGTCAATGATGAGGAAGAATTTGAACTGGAAGAAAAGTATGGACAAATAGCCGATAAGTTACATACAGCTTTACATGAAGTTATTGGACATGCCTCTGGGCAATTGAATCCAGGTGTTGGTGAAACCAAAGAAACCTTAAAGAATTATGCTTCCACTTTAGAAGAAGGCCGTGCAGATTTGGTTGGTTTGTATTATTTGTACAACCAGAAATTACAAGAACTCGGTTTAGTTGATGACTGGAAAGCCGTAGGAACAGCAGCTTATGATGGCTATATACGCAATGGGTTGATGTCGCAACTAATTCGTTTGAAATTGGGAGATGATGTTGAAGAAGCACATATGCGAAATAGACAATGGGTTTCTGCTTGGGTTTATGAAAAAGGAAAACCAGCAAACGTCATTGAAAAAATAATACGCGATGGAAAAACGTATTTCAATATAAATGATTACGAAAAGCTACATGAATTATTCGGTCAATTATTGCGCGAAACACAACGCATAAAATCTGAAGGCGATTATAAAGCAGTTGAAGCATTGGTTGAAGGTTATGGTGTAAAAGTTGATCAGGAAATTCACGCTGAAGTTTTAGAACGCAACAAACAATTTACATCCCCTCCATACAGCGGATTTGTTAATCCTGTTTTAGTGCCTGAAACAAATGAAGCTGGTGAAATTACTGCCATTAAGGTAACACAACCCGAAACATTTGACGGTCAAATGTTATATTATGCTAAAAATTACAGCTTTTTGCCAGAGGAAAATTAAGGACTAAACTACTCTTTTTAAGCCGTCTCATTTCTGATGAAACGGCTTTTTTTATAAATAATCCTCCATAAAATTATGTAAATTTGTCAAAATTTAATGCATGACAGGAGTTGTAACAAAATCAACCGGAAGCTGGTATATTGTACGAACAGAAGACAATCAATTAATAAATTGTAGAATTAAAGGAAAATTTCGCATTAGTGGAATAAAAAGCACAAACCCTGTAACTGTTGGTGATGTTGTTGATATTGAAATAGAAGAGAGCAATGAAAACGGAGTTATCTATAATATACATAGTAGAAAAAATTATATTATTAGAAAATCGGTTAATCTATCCAAACAAACGCATATCATAGCGGCCAATATAGACCAGGTTTTTTTATTAGTAACACTTAAGAGCCCTAAAACATTTACCAGTTTTATTGATCGCTTTTTAGCTACGGCTGAAGCCTATTCAATCCCTGCCATTATACTATTTAATAAGATTGACATCTATGATAAAGAGCTGTTAAAAGAAAAACAAGACCTTGAAACTATTTATAAAAAGATTGGATACGAATGTTTAGACATCTCTGCAAAAGAAAACATTAACATTGGTAAATTAAAAACAATCATGAAAGACCGTGTGAATATGTTTGCAGGTCATTCGGGAGTGGGTAAATCAACACTCATAAATGTAATTGACCCTGAACTTGATTTAAAAACTTCAGAAATCTCCACACAACACAAGCAAGGGCAACACACTACAACCTTTGCCGAAATGTTTGAATTACCTTTTAGTGGTTACATCATTGATACTCCAGGAATCAAAGGATTTGGTGTAGTCGATTTTGATACCGAAGAAATTGGTGATTTTTTCCCTGAAATCTTCGCGCTCAAAGGCCAATGTAAATTCAATAATTGTTTACACACCAATGAGCCCAATTGTGCCGTTAAAAAAGCGGTTGAGCACAATGAAATCGCATTTTCTAGATACAACAGTTACCTGCAGTTATTGGCTGGAGAAGATGAAAATTATAGAGTAGACGATTATATATAATGATATGAAAGTAGTTATTCAAAGAGTTTCAGAGGCCTCAGTGACGGTTGATGGTCACCAAATAAGCTCCATAAAAAAAGGACTCCTTATTTTATTAGGTATTTCGGATCAAGATACTGCCACTGACATTGAATGGCTTTGTAACAAAATAATTAATCTCCGGATTTTTAATGATGTCAATGGTGTTATGAACGAATCCATTTTAAATTGTAATGGAGATGCCATTGTAGTGAGTCAATTTACGCTCATGGCCTCAACAAAAAAAGGGCACCGACCTTCGTATATTAAAGCGGCTAAACCCACAGTCGCCATCCCAATTTATGAACTATTTGTCAAGCACTTAGAAAATAAATTAGGTAAAAAAGTGGGTACTGGGAGTTTTGGAGCAGATATGAAAGTGCAACTTTTAAACGACGGCCCTGTAACAATCATTATCGATTCTTTGAAAAAAGAATAATTTTTATATATTAGCCCTTTCGCTAAACAATTTGCTATGAAATTTAAAAGTATAACGCTTTTAGTTTTGATTTTCTGGTGTCAATTTATTTTTTCTCAAGATTTAGACCTCAGTATTTTAACGATTCCCGCAGAACTGACCAAAACTAGTAATTCTGTAGTTCGCTTTGATGAGACAACGGTCGAGTTGGTTTCTCAAAAAAAAATGAACTATAAAATTAGAAAAGCTATTACTGTTTTAAATAAGTTAGGTGATCACGCCTCATCAATTACTATTTATCACGATAAAAACAGAAGAATTAAATCCTTAAAAGCATCTGCTTATGATGCTTTCGGAAAGGAAATGAAAAAGGTTTCTTCTAAAGATTTTAAAGATTACAGTGCCGCAGATGGGTTTTCTTTATTTAATGACAATCGCCTATTATATTATGAATACACCCCTATTTCATATCCCTATACCTTTTATTTAGAATACGAGATAGAATCTTCTACCACAGCATTTTTACCCAGATGGTATCCTTTTGATGCGTATAATCAAAGTGTTCAAAAAAGCACCTATACCATCAGTTACCCTAGTGATTTTAAATTGCAAACTGCAAAGAAAAAATTCAAAGAATTTAAGGTAAAAGAAACCCTTGACCCAACAAAAATGAGTTATGAAGTAACTGATCTTATAGCGATAAATTATGAGGAATTGGCTCCTTCATTTATATCAATTATGCCTTCGTTGACCTTAGCAACAAATAAATTTCATTTAGAAGGCGTAGATGGAACCGCAAATAACTGGAATGAATTTGGCAAATGGATGTATGACAATCTTATTGCCACTAGAATGGAATTGCCTGAAAGCACAAAAACTCAAATTAAAAACCTCGTTAAAGGTGAAACTGACCCCATAGAGAAGGCAAAAATGGTATATGAATTTGTACAAAACAAAACACGATATATTAGTATTCAAGTAGGTATTGGTGGCTGGATGCCGATGCTAGCAAGTGATGTTGACAGACTCGGTTATGGTGATTGTAAAGGGCTAACAAATTACACCAAAGCTTTAATGGATGAAGTAGGTGTTGAATCATACTACACCGCTGTTTACGGAGGAAATGAAAAAAGAGATTTAGAAAACGATGTTTATTCGGTACAAGGGAATCATGTTATTTTAAATGTTCCGACCGCGGATGGAGATTTGTGGTTAGAATGTACCAGCCAAACGAATCCTTTTGGGTACCAAGGCACCTTTACTGATGATCGAGATGTATTGGTAATAACTCCTGAAGGCAGCGAAATTAAGCATACTACTGCTCATAATGATAAAAGCAATTTTCAAAAAACAGTAGCTAAATACCAAATCAGTCCTGATGGGAGTATTGAAGGTTCTGTTAATATTCAGTCAAGCGGTACTCAATATGATGCCCATTATAGTTTGGATAAAAAAAATGAACGAGATATCAATGAGCACTATAAAAGTGGCTATTGGTCCTATCTAAATAATTTAACCCTTGATACGTATCAATTTACAAACGATAGAGACAGTATCCTATTTACTGAAAATGTAGGCATTACTGCTAAAGACTATGCCAGTTTTAGCGGAGATAGAATGTTATTTACTATGAATGCCTTTAATAGAGCATCTTATGTCCCTAAGAGGTATCGAACACGTAACTTACCATTAGAAATTGATAGAGGCTTTATTGATACTGACCATTTTGAAATTACCGTTCCTTCGGGGTATGTGATTGAAGCCTTATCAGATGCTGTTACGATCGAAAATAAATTCGGTCGTTATCAATTTTCTATTACCAAAACTTCAGAAAATAAATTAAACTATACCCGAACATTTTTCCTTAAAAAAGGAACCTATTCTAAAGAAGATTACAAAACGTATCGAAACTTTAGAAGACAAATTGCTAAACACGATCAATCAAAAATTGTACTCTTAAAAAAATAAGCTATGTTAAAATCAACCCTTACCTTCATTATTGTTAGCCTCTTAACAATTCACCTTTCCGATGCCCAAGATTTAAAGTTTGGCAAGGTCTCGAAAAAAGAATTAGAAGAAAAGTATTATCCGTCAGATTCAAGCGCTAACGCCGCAATTTTATATAAAAAAAGGAGAACAACCTTTGAATATTCGGCCAATGAGGGCTGGGTGCTAATTACGAAAATTCACGAGCGAATTAAAATTTACAATAAGGAAGGTTATGATTGGGCCACAAAAAAAATTAGTCTATATAAAGACGGTGAAGACGAAAAAGTATCAATAAAAGCGTATACTTTTAATTTAGTTGGCAATAAAATTGAGAAAATTAAATTAAAAAATGATGAAATATTTGATGAAGATGTAAATAAATATTGGGGGCGTAAAAAGTTTACGATGCCGAACTTAACAGAAAATTCTATTGTTGAATGGGAATACACCATAAGATCACCCTATTACTCGAGGATTGATGATATGGAATTTCAATATAGAATACCCGTTAAATATATTGATACACAAGTAACGACTCCAGAGTACTTTGTATTTAAAACGCAGCCGCAAGGATATTATCCTATAAACATCAATCAAAGTAAAAAACCCTCAACAATCATCATAAATTCTAAAAGTAGGGCTATTGGAGATGGTAAAACACCATCTCGAACAACTTTTAGCCAAGATAAAATAGATTTTATGTCCAATGTAACACAGTGTGTGGTAAATGATATACCCGCTTTAAAAGAGGAGCCGTACACTAATAATATCAATAACTATAAAACCTTATTGAAATTTGAGATTAGTGCATATAAACCACAAAATGGAATTCCTAAATTTTACAATACAACCTGGGAAGATGTAACCAAAACAATTTATGATAGTCCCAATTTCGGAATCCAATTAAATAGATCTTCCTTTTTTAAAGATGATTTAGAAACACTGGTAAATAGCTCAACGGGAGCAAATGAAAAAGTAATTAAGATTTTTCAATTTGTAAAAAATAAGATAAAATGGGACAATTATCGTGGGAAATATACTGACAAAGGCATCAGACGTGCCTATAATGATGGAATTGGTAATGTAGCAGAAATTAACTTAACGCTAGTAGCAATGTTAAGAGAAGCTGGTATTACGGCGAATCCTGTTTTAGTGAGTACTAGAGACAATGGCATACCACTTGCCCCAACAACGGAAGGGTTTAATTATGTCATTGCAGGAGTTGAATTAAACAACGAGTTATTTCTATTAGATGCCACCGAAAAATATAGTTTACCTAACGTATTGCCGTTACGTGATTTGAATTGGCAAGGTAGAATGGTGTATGAAGACGGCAAATCAAAATCTGTAAATCTGTTTCCAAATACTTTTTCTAGCAAAAAAGCATTTCTAAGCATTAAGTTAAATTCTGATGGTCTCATTGAGGGGTTTTCAAGAAATGCCTATAGCAATCTTATTGCCTTAAACTACAGAAATAATTACAACAGTGTAGCTGATCAAGATTTAATTGGAAAATTTGAAAAAGACAATCAAAATATTGAGATTACCGATTTCAAAGTGGTTAATGATGAAGAAATTGACAAACCACTATCATATACTATGGCATTTGAATCAGACAATCAAGTTGAAAAAATTGGTGATAAAATGTACTTTTCTCCATTAGTTCATCTCGCTAAAAAAGAAAACCCTTTTAAATTAGAGGAGCGTAGCTACCCCGTTGATTTTGGAGCACCTTGGGAGGAAAGGTATACCATTAGCATTGAAATTCCTGAAGGCTATCAAGTCGAGTCTCTACCTGAAAGTGCAGGATATTCCCTACCTGATAATTTAGGCTTCTATAAGTTTGTTTGCCAGATAAAAGGGACTGAAATACAAGTGTTATCTATAGCTCAAATTGGCACAGCAATTGTTTCGTCTCCATATTATCAAGCCCTAAAAGAATTTTATAAAGAAATGATTGACAAACAATTAGAAAAAGTAGTGCTCTCAAAGTCTTAATTACTGATTAAAAAAAAACCGATGCAATTGCATCGGTTTTTTTAATTTTCCTTTTTTAAAATTTCGATATCTTTTACAATACGTTCAATTTCCTTTTTATCTGTACCATCATAAAACCCACGTATTTGTCTTTTTGAATCTACTAAAACAAATTGTTCTGTATGAATAAAATCTTGTGCTCCACCATCACCCTCATCCAGAACAGCAAAATATGATTTACGTGCTAGCTCGTAAATATGTGTTTTCTCACCCGTGGTAATGTTCCATTTTCCATCTATCACACCTTTTTTTATAGCATACTGTTTTAAAACAGGAATGCTATCAAGTATAGGGGTCACTGAATGCGATAAAAACATAATCCCTTCATCGTCTTTATAAATATTTTGTAACTCGGCCATATTCGTTGTCATAATAGGACAAATAGAAGTACACCGGGTAAAAAAGAAATCCGCCACATAAATTTTCAACCTATAGGTATCATTTGTGACGGTATCTCCATTTTGATTTACCAAACTAAAATCGGCGACTTTATGATCATTCTTAATATGCTGTACTGAAAAGTCTACTAATTTAGGGTTGACGTCTGATGGGTTATAGACGGGTAGCCTTTCTTGAGGTGATAATAAGTCATAACCTACAAATACTGAAACGACAAAAATTAACAGTACAAAGGCAATTGTTGATAAAGATTTTTTAAAAAAACTCAAAATAATCTATTTTTTTTATATTTGTATATACATACTCCCTCATTGCTATGATTATTGTTTACAAATTTAGGATATATGAATAGATATCTACTTATAATTTTATTTATATTTTCTATTCCGACAAGTGCACAAACCGAAACTATCGATATTCAAAATGTATACCTCTCTGATTTATTAAATTCAATTGAGGATGCCTCATTTACACTTTTTGACACAGATAATATCAAGTGGCGTAAAAGCACGGTCAAAAAAATTACTTCAAAAGATAATTTAATTGAAACGAGTTATATCAAAACAGCTATGGTTTTGCATATGCTCAAGTACAAACTCGGGGATACCGCATTTTATAAGGGTATTGGAAACTATAAAGAATATTTAAAGAATGAGGATGTGCCATTAGATTTAGCTGATTTTCAGGCCTATTTAGAAGATGAGAGTGGTGTAGAGTTAACACACTTCTTTAATGATTGGTTTAAAGGACGAGGACATCCCTCCTACCAAATCAACTGGTTTCAAAATGAAACCACAAATGAAATTAGCTTTTCAGTAAAGCAAACACAAAACAATGTTTCGAATTCCTTTTTTGAAATCCCTGTCCCTATCGTAGTGAAAGGTGCTCGAGGAGCATCACAATCTATTCGCCTTGAGTTAAGTGAAAACGGTCAGAGTTTTACAGGAAGTATTCCGTTTAAGGCCGAAGCGATTGAAATTGATCCTGAACACAATATCATTTCAAAAAACAATATTGCTAAAGTAGGTATTGACCAAGAAGTTTTGAATACTACAATTTCGTTATATCCAAATCCTACCACTGATATGATTCGCATCCAAAACTCAAGTGACGCCGTTGTTGAAAGAGTTTCCTTTTATAATATGTTGGGCAAATTGGTTTTAGAAAAACTAAATCCACTCGCCGCCGCCATTAATTTACAAGAATTATCAGTGGGCGTTCATTTGGTAAAGATTGAAACAACCCAGGGTACACTACATAAAACAATTCTCAAAAAATAGCGCATAACTTTAAGTAAAGTTTAACGTATCCTTTTAGCCCTATTTCGGTAGTAAATTACTTATAAAGCCTTACCTTTGTGCGTTTTTAACTATTTAAGAATTTCAAATTAATGGAGACCTTTATAAAAATATTTCAATTTCTATTAAGTTTATCAATACTTATTGTTTTGCATGAATTAGGGCATTTTATTCCTGCCAAAATTTTCAAAACAAAAGTTGAAAAATTTTACTTATTTTTTGATTATAAATTCTCTCTTTTCAAAAAGAAAATTGGCGATACCGTTTACGGCATTGGATGGATACCACTTGGTGGTTACGTGAAAATTTCCGGTATGATTGATGAGAGTATGGATACAGATCAATTAAAAGAAGAACCGAAGCCTTGGGAATTTAGGTCAAAACCAGCATGGCAACGTTTGATTATAATGCTGGGTGGTGTCACTGTAAATTTCATTCTGGGTATCTTTATCTATATTATGATATTAAATATTTGGGGCGAACAATACTTACCAAATGACAGCCTAAAAGACGGTATTTGGGTTCAAGACCAATTAGGAACCGATATCGGCCTACAAACAGGCGATAAAATACTAAGTATAGACGGACAAAAAATTAAAAAATTTGGAAGTTTAATCCCCGAATTTGTTAACGGAAATACCTATACCGTAGAAAGAAATGGTGAGGTTCTAGACAAAGAAATTCCCATTGATTTTATTTCTAAATTAATTGAACGCAAAAAGGATGACGGTAGTTTTATTACTGTTCGTGTTCCGTTTGTTGTTGCAAAAGTTCCAGATACTTCAGCCAATAAAAATAGTGGGTTGTTAGCAAAAGATATTGTGACTTCTATTAATGGTGAAGCTGTTACCTATTATGACGAGGTAAAACCTATTTTACAAAAATATACGAACCAGACCGTTACGTTAACCGTCAAAAGAAATGATTTAATCAAAGATATTCCGGTTTCGGTTAATGGAGATGGTGCTTTAGAAATAATTTCAGGAGGCCTCTCTATAAACGACATGAGCAAACTCGGCTATTTGGATTTAGAAACCAAAACATATACTTTCGCTGAAGCCATCCCAGGTGGATTTAACAAAGCTTACAATACCCTTGCGAGTTATATCAAACAGTTTAAAAAGATTTTTAACCCGAAAACTGGCGCTTATAAAGGTTTAGGTGGCTTTATTACCATTGGAAGTATTTTTCCAGCCGAATGGGACTGGCAGTCTTTTTTAAATATTACAGCCTTTCTATCAATCATGTTGGGCTTTATGAACCTACTACCGATACCCGCCTTAGATGGAGGCCATGTAGTATTTACTTTATACGAAATGATTTCTGGTAGAAAACCTAGTGATAAATTTTTAGAGTATGCACAGGTTACTGGTTTTGTTATTTTAATGGCGTTGTTATTGTTCGCAAACGGTAATGATATTTACAGGGCCATTACAGGATAGAAAAAAAATTACACATAAAAAAAAAGAGCTTCTATAAACAGAAGCTCTTTTTTTATTTGATTTATAATAAAACCTAATCAGCTAGGATAATTATTTTATTTTCATTCAATTCTATCGTCCCAGAATTAATCGCAAAAACAAGCACTTTATCATCATCTGAGTGTAATTTTAAATTACCACTCAATTCATCTAACTCTAGATGTTCTTGAGAATGCATATGAATTTTAACAAACCCTTCTTTTAAAAGGGATACAATTGGAGCGTGATTGTCCAACATTTGAAATTCACCATTTACTCCAGGCACGGTGACCCCATCAACTTCTGCGTTAAAAACAACTGATTCTGGTGTAACAATTTCTAAAAACATATCTGTTTAGTTTTTAGTCTTTAGTCTTTAGATTTAAGTTAACTCGTAACTCAAAACTCAAAACTTAAAACTCGTTTTACGCTTCTGCTAACATTTTTTCGCCAGCGTCAATAGCATCTTGAATTGATCCTCTTAAGTTGAACGCTGCTTCTGGATACTTATCCAATTCACCATCCATAATCATGTTGAATCCTTTGATGGTATCTTTAATATCAACCAATACACCAGGAATCCCAGTAAATTGCTCAGCAACATGGAAAGGTTGTGATAAGAAACGTTGCGCTCTACGAGCTCTGTGTACAACTAATTTATCTTCTTCACTTAATTCTTCCATCCCTAGAATGGCGATAATATCTTGTAATTCTTTATAACGTTGTAATAATTCTTTTACGCGTTGTGCAGTATTATAATGCTCATCACCTAAAATATCAGCTGATAAAATCCTAGAAGTAGAATCTAAAGGATCTACTGCTGGATAAATACCCAACTCAGCAATTTTACGAGACAATACTGTTGTAGCATCTAAGTGGGCAAATGTAGTTGCCGGTGCAGGGTCAGTTAAATCATCTGCTGGTACATATACTGCTTGTACAGATGTAATAGATCCTGTTTTAGTTGAAGTAATACGTTCTTGCATCGCACCCATTTCAGTTGCCAATGTTGGTTGGTAACCTACTGCAGATGGCATACGTCCTAATAAGGCTGATACCTCAGAACCCGCTTGTGTAAAACGGAAGATATTATCTACGAAAAACAATACATCTTTACCTTGACCATCTCCTGCTCCATCACGAAAATATTCGGCAATGGTTAAACCAGATAAGGCCACACGCGCACGCGCTCCTGGAGGCTCATTCATTTGACCAAAAACGAAGGTTGCTTTCGATTCCCTCATTATATTTTTATCTACTTTTTGAAGGTCCCATCCGCCATCTTCCATAGAGTGCATAAAATCATCACCATATTTAATAATACCAGATTCTAACATCTCACGTAGTAAATCATTACCCTCACGTGTACGTTCTCCTACTCCTGCAAATACAGAAAGTCCACCATGGCCCTTCGCAATATTATTAATCAACTCTTGAATCAATACCGTTTTACCAACACCAGCACCACCAAACAATCCAATCTTACCACCTTTTGCATAAGGCTCAATTAAATCGATTACTTTGATCCCAGTAAATAAAACTTCTGTAGACGTTGATAACTCTTCAAATTTAGGTGCTTGACGGTGGATAGACAAACCATCTTTTCCTGTTTTAGGCATATCACCTAAACCATCAATAGCATCTCCAGTAACATTAAATAAACGACCATAAACATCATCTCCAATAGGCATCTTAATCGGATTACCCGTTGCAACAACCTCATAACCTCTACTCAAACCATCTGTTGAGTCCATCGCGATACATCTTACCGTATCTTGACCTACATGTTGTTCAACTTCTAATACTAAGAGGGTTCCATCTTTTCTTGTAATTTCTAAAGAATCGTAAATTTGTGGAAGATCTGCTCCTGATGCAAATTCAACATCTATAACTGGACCAATAATTTGTGCAACTTTACCTGTAACTTTCGACATTATTATGTGTTTAATTTATTGCTAAAACTTTATTTAAAAAACTGTGCTGACTTCAAAAATTAGACAATCGTTTTTCAAGCCGCAAAGATAATTTATTTATAGGAATAGTAAAAATGTTTTTTGCTTAAATTTTGACAAAAAAAATACTCCAAATAAATCGGAGTATTTTATACGTGTATTTTAACTTAATTTAGTTATTAATTGTCCAAGACACATAGTATTGAGAACCAATATATCCAGTACCTACAGCACTTTGATATTCTTGACCTCCTAAATTTGCGCCTCCAATTTTAAAGACCGATTTAATTTTAGGAACACTATAGTTTAGTTGTGCATCAAGTACTGTTCTAGAATCTACCATCGCATTTGCGATACTCGACTGCCATAAATATTCATCACTCCATCTTGCGTTGATATTAAAACCAAAGTTTTCGAATAAGTTTGTATTCCCGAAAGATACTTTTACTTTATGCTCAGGTGTATTAAAACCTGCAGAAAAATCTGGTTCTGCTGCTTGATCAAAATCCAATTTAGCATAGGTATAGTTTAATCCTAAGTCAAAACCACCAATTCTCGTGTTTAAACCCAAATTAGCACCATAGGATGCTACATCTGCTGTAGAGTTGGTATAGAGTTGGAATACTCTTGGAGTTGCTCCTTCAAAAGCAAATACATTTTTATTACTAATAAAACCATCATAGCTATTGTAATACACATTTAAATCCATAGAAACTTTTCCTAATCTTCCACGATATCCAACATCATACGCTGTTACTTTTTCTGGCTGAACTAAAGGCGTTACTGTTGCCACTGGGCTTCCTGCCAATACAGAGGCGATTGTAAAACCATTTTCATACGCATCTCTTCCTGTTAAGGTGGTATTAGGCAATATTCTATCTAAGTTAGCAGGTGATGAACCTACTAAGATTGCTCTACTCACATCCAGCCCTATAAATAATGATTGCGTATCTGGATTTCTAAAACCTGTTTGAAAAGATGCTCTGAAATTGTGATTTTTATTTTCACCTGCGGAATACACTAAAGAAGCTCTTGGAGAAACATTTCCATCAAAAAACTCATTCTTATCATAACGGAAAGAAGCTGTTAATTTCAAGCGTTCATCGGCCAACTTTTTACTCACTTGCATATAAGCACCGTATTCATTGTAATCTATTGGCCCATCATAATCTGTAAAAATAGTTCCTGAAGAATTTAATGAATACTGTCTATAAGACCCCCCTAACTGTAAGTCTACAGCGTCATTTAATAAGTGGGAGAAATTATAGTTTCCTTCACCCACATACATCTTGGTATTGTCTAAAAATTTAGACCCCGTTGAAATATCAGGATCTGAAGTTATTTGATCAAAAAGCTGTTTAAAAGCTGCCGTTCCTGGTTGAGGTGTTAAAAGCGCATCAGCAGTACCTCTAGCAGTAGCATGTAGTTGTGCTTGTACCGCAGGGTCGAACGGATTCCCTCCAGCTCCTAATACTTGACCTGCTCCTTGGGCATAAACCCCAGCATAGGTTCCAAACCAATCAAACGCTCCAACTTTATTCATATTAATACCTGTAAAACGCATATCATACGAATCACCTGCTGCCTCTGATGTCGTATATCCTCTTAAGAAAAAGTGATCGTTTTTAATTTCCAATTTGTGTTGTTGGATAAAGAAATTGTTCAAATAATATCTATTTGCTCCTTGGTAAATGGTATTACCAAAGCCCATTCTAGAATTCCATATTACTTCTAAATCATTTTCAAAAGGTCTAAAATTTAAAGACACATCAAGCTTCGCACTTTTAGCCTTATAATCGGTTAAATCTTGCTCTCTATATCCTGTTCTACCAACATTCACTGCAGGAACTAAAGCACTGGCACCTGCTGGCAATGCCCCCATAGATTCTAAAATTTGTGCCACACCGTTTAAATCTGTACCGGCACTAGCCGTTGTCACTTCATCACCATAGGTATTTAAAGCGTCGTGATCTAATCTAGATGGATCCTTAGCAAAAATATCATCTGGCTCTCCAACTAACGTATTAGTGTTACTATATTGGTTGGTATCTGTTGCGAACCAATCTGTTCCTTCCATATAAGAGAAGGATGCTTTTGCTGCAAATTTTTCACTAAATGCATGTGCTGCTCTAATACCTACATCATAAAAATTATTGTCTCCAGCCGCATCTTGAACCGTCAAACCAGTTTTGAAATACGTACTAATTCCCTGATGTTCAAACGGATTTTTACTCGTCATAAATAAGATACCGTTAAAGGCATTGGCTCCATATAATGCAGATGATGCTCCTGGTAATAGTTCAATACTATTTACATCTAACTCGTTCATACCAATTAAATTACCCATAACAAAATTTAGCATTGGTGATGCGTTATCCATTCCATCAATAAGCTGAACAAAACGCGTATTGGCAAATGTTGCAAACCCACGAGTATTGACAGAATTAAACGTCAAACTACTGGTGTTTACATCTACCCCTTTTAAATTTTCAATTCCTTGATAAAAAGAAGCTGATGAGGTGTTTTTAATGTCTCTAGTATCCATTCTTTCGATGGTAACCGGAGATTCTCGAACGCTCTCTGGGGTTCTAGAAGCCGATACAACCACCTCGTCTAAACTTGTTTCAGACTCTACTAAAGCCACATCAACTTTCTGATTGTTCTCGGTAATATCAATTGTTTGATTTCCATATCCGATAATGGAAATAACAACTTTAAATGGTGGGGTTTCTACAACTTGTAATGTGAAATTACCATCAAAATCAGTAGTTGTGCCTATGTACTTACCTTCTAACCTGATATTTACTCCAGGTATTGGCTGATTACTAGCAGCATCAGTAACCGTTCCGGTAACTACCGTTTGCGCGTACATTGTTGCACCAATAAGTAGTGCAAAAACAATAGTAAAGTATTTTTTCATAATGATTATTTAAATGGTTAACAATGCCGCAAAATACAATTTTTTTTATATTTTGTAATGCATGCATAGTATTTTTATTGTAAAATAAAAAAAATAGCTCCCTACTAATTATTGAAATCTAAATAGAATAGCTAATTTTGAGCCTGATATTATACATATAGCAATTATAGACAAAATCAACAAAGCTTCTCATTAGTGAATATTTACCATTCATATACCGCATTTTTTGACACTAACAAAACAGCCATTGTTACCATTGGAACGTTTGACGGTGTACATATTGGCCATCAAGAAATTATAAAAAATCTAGTAAAAACTGCGAACAAAAGCCAAGGGGAATCAGTTATTTTAACCTTCTTTCCGCACCCGAGAATGGTCCTACAAAAAGACAGCGAGATCAAACTCTTAAATACCATCGATGAAAAAATCGAACTCCTAGAAAAAACAGGCTTAAATAATTTGGTAATTATTCCCTTTACAAAAGAGTTTTCTAGACTTACCGCACTTGATTTCACTAGAGATATACTCGTTAGCTCTTTGCGAACAAAAAAATTAGTGATTGGTTACGATCATCATTTTGGCAGAAATAGAGAAGGAAATTTTGAGCAATTACAAGAATACGGGAAAACATACCAATTTGATGTGGAAGAAATCCCTGCTCAAGACATCAAAGATATCACCGTAAGTTCTACTAAAATAAGAAAAGCCCTAGAAGCAGGCGCCATTGAAAAAGCCAACGCCTATTTAGGATACAACTATATGCTTACTGGTATTGTTATTAAGGGCAAAGCATTGGGGAGGCAATACAATTATCCAACCGTAAATATACGTATTGAAGAAGCATACAAACTAATTCCCAAGTCAGGAGTATATGTTGTTGAAACTACTATTGACAACACGCCTTTTTTCGGAATCATGAATATCGGCAACAGACCTACAGTAGACGGAAAAGCAAAAACTGTTGAAGTTCATTTATTAGATTTTGACAGAAACCTATATGGTTCAAAAATTAGAGTCGGCCTCTTAAAACGCTTACGCGATGAGGAAAAATTTGACACTGTAGCGCTCCTTTTTGCGCAAATTAAAAAGGACGAAGCAATCGCACGCCAACTTATAAAGAGTGGTGAATTATCCAACTAAAAAACAAGCATACCTTTTAAAAGATAAAATTCAATATTTTGAATGCAAATAGTATCTTTGCAAACTCATAAAATTACAATCATGTTACAAGTAGCTTATATTAAGGATAACAAAGATCACGTTTTAAAAGGCTTGACTGTTCGGAATTTTCCCGATGCAGAAAGCAGTATTAATACCGTTTTAGAAATCGATGAGACTCGTAAAGCTACACAAACTGAACTAGATTCTATTTTAGCCGAGTCTAATAGTATATCCAAAGAAATTGGAAATCTATTTAAAGCAGGTGAAACACAAAAAGCGACTATTTTAAAGGAAAAAACAGTACGCTTGAAAGAGCAATCAAAGCAATTAAACGAAAAGTTAATAGCTACTCAGGGTGAGCTCACTGAACTTTTATATCAAATACCCAATATACCACACCCTTCTGTTCCTAGTGGAAATACAGATGAAGACAATGAAGAAGTTTTCCGTGAAGGTGCTATTCCTAAACTCATCAAAACGGCCTTGCCTCATTGGGAATTGGCTAAAAAATACGATATCATAGATTTTGAATTGGGTACTAAAATTTCAGGCGCCGGTTTTCCTGTATACAAAGGTAAGGGTGCCAAATTACAACGTGCGTTGATTAGTTATTTTTTAGATAAAAATACAGAAGCAGGTTACCAAGAAGTGCAAGTTCCGCATTTAATTAATGAAGCATCTGGTTATGGTACAGGTCAACTGCCAGACAAAGAAGGCCAAATGTATCATGTAGGTGTCGATAATCTATTTTTAATACCTACAGCTGAAGTCCCTGTGACTAATTTATATCGCGATGTGCTTTTAAAAGAAACTGATTTTCCCATCACCCACACGGCATACACCCCCTGTTTTAGACGCGAAGCTGGTTCTTATGGTGCCCATGTTAGAGGTTTAAATAGATTGCATCAATTTGACAAAGTAGAAATTGTTCGTATTGAACATCCTGATAATTCATACAAGGCCCTTGACGGAATGGTAGCTCATGTAAAAGAAATTTTACAAGAACTGGAATTGCCTTATCGAATTTTAAGATTGTGTGGTGGTGATTTAGGATTTACTGCTGCGCTAACCTATGATTTTGAAGTGTTTTCTACTGCCCAAGACAGGTGGTTAGAAATAAGTTCTGTTTCAAATTTTGAAACGTTCCAAGCCAATCGTTTGAAATTGCGCTTTAAAAATGACGATGGCAAAAGCCAACTAGCACACACACTTAATGGAAGCGCATTAGCCTTACCTAGAGTATTGGCTGGAATCTTAGAAAATTATCAAACCGAAGACGGTATCAACATACCGACTGTATTACAAAAGTATACTGGATTTGATAAAATTGACTAATTTCTAGCAACTGCAACCATTAATCTTTTATAGTGGTTCATTTCTAATAAGGCCTTAAAATAAGCGCTTATTTGACCTTTTTCCATAAAAAGTGTTGCTCTTTTCTTTGAGTTCTCGTAGTGGTTCTTTAATTCAATCATTGTAAAAGTATTTAGTTAATTATACTATAAAGACAAATGTCATGCCAAAATGTTACATAGTAATTCTCTAACTCATACTTTTTATCAATTTTTTAACACTTCTTTTAGTACCTTTGAAGCTGTACTATAACGTTATGCGCATAAAAATTATTGCAATACTTTTTTTTACAACTACATTTTGTTTTTCTCAAAGTCCGGAATTGGCCTATAACTATTTCAGAAAGGGAGAATACGAAAAGGCAACGGTTTTATACCAACAGCTGTATGAAAAGAATAAGGTGCGTCGCGATTATTTTAAAAAATTGCTATCCTGTTATCAGCTCACAGAAAATTTTGAAGAAGCTACCAACTTGCTACAACAACACATAAAAACATTTCCAAATCAAGTTAATTTAAATATAGAAATTGGGTATAATTTTCAGTTACAAGATCAGCAAGAGACAGCCACTCCCTATTATGAAAAAGCCTTACATCTAATTGATGAGAACCCCAATTATGGCTATTTAATTGGTAGAACGTTTCAAGACAATCATTTGTTAGATTACGCCTTGAAAGCCTATAAACGGGCTATGGAATTGAATCCTGAATTAAATTACGACGCCTATGTTGCGCTCATTTATGGAGAGAAAGCCGAGCTTGAAAAAATGTTCGATTCGTATTTAAATATGGTCTCAAAAAATGAAAATTATTTTTCTACCGTACAACGATATGCTGGTCGCTTTATCACCGATGACAGTCTAGATTCCAACAATATTATCTTTAGAAAGCTCTTGTTAAAAAGATTACAAGCCAATCCGAACAATGCTTGGAATATGCTATTAAGTTGGTTGTATATGCAGCAAAAAGATTATGACAAGGCGTTAATTCAAGAAAAAGCGCTTTACAATAGAAATCATGAGAGTTTAGATAGAATTGTAGAATTGGGAAGTGTGGCATTTAATGATACTGATTATGAAACTACAAAAAATACCTTTCAATTTGTGCTCGAAAATACCTCAAACCCTGGTTTAGAGGTTGAAGCACAACTCTATTTATTACAAACAGGTGTTGCTACGGCAATTTCTAATAAAGAAATTGAAACCGTCAATGAAAAGTTTAAATTACTTTTAACAAATTATGGCGTTAATAGTAATACGATTGATTTACAGATTGCCTATGCTGATTTTCTTACTTTTAAAAAAGATGAACCTCAAGAAGCTATTCTTATTTTAGAAGAGGCTTTAAAGAGAACAACTTCGCAATTTCAAAATGGGTCTGTCAAGGTAAAATTAGCTGACATTTTAGTGTACACTAATAAATTCAATCAAGCATTAATTAATTATACGCAAGTACAAACTAGCTTGAAAAATAGTATATTAGCCCAAACAGCACGTTTTAAAGTGGCACAAACTTCTTATTTTAAAGGAGATTATAAGTGGGCATTAACTCAACTGAAAGTGTTAAAAAGTTCTACGTCACAATTAATAGCTAATGATGCACTCGAATTGCATTTATTAATTTCCGATAATATTGCCGATGATTCCATACCAAAAGCCTTGCAACTATATGCAAAGGCAGATGTATTGGCATTTCAAAACAAAAACAAGGAAGCCATTGATAGTCTATCAGCTGTTTTAGCAACCTATAAGGGGCATCCTATTGAAGATGAAGCTTTGTTCAAACAGGCAGCACTCTATGAGAAAACAAAAAAATATAATTTTGCCGAAGAAAATTATCAAAAAATAATTGCACTAGAAGCAACGGGAATATTGGTTGACAATGCCTATTATAAATTAGGAATGCTCTATGAACAGCAACTAGACGATGTTGAGAAAGCAAAAGAAATGTATCAAAAAATTATATTTGAATTTCCATCTAGTATCTATTTAGTGGATGCCAGAAAACGGTTTAGAAAATTGCGAGGAGATACTATTAATTAGTTCGTTTTAAAAATTTGGATTTAAAATTTCCAGTCGCTTCTTCAAACTATTTGCTACATGAATTAACACTAAAATTAGGCTGTACTATGAAAAAGTTTTGGACACTACTTATTTTAATTGTGTGTGTGCTTATGATTAACTCTTTTCGGGAAAGTGAAGCTGTAACTATAGAAAAAGAAATTATAGGAAAATGGGTAATGGTTAGCTCAAATGAGAAAGAATTGATATTTGAAAAAGTGCCTGAATTCGGAAGTTCCAAATTGGGATTGGCTTTTTATAAAAACGGAAATTTCATCAATTATATGAATTCTGGTTTTTGCGGTACTCCACCCAAACAATTCATTGAGCACCCAGGAACTTGGAAAGAAACCGATGATAAACTGATTGTTGCTAATTACAAAACCTGGAGAGGTATTAATAAACTTCGATTTTTCATTAAAGAAGTCACAGAAAGCAAGTTGGTTCTTCAATTTAAACCAAGAGTGAATTAACAACTTAAAAGAAATCCTTCTAATAAATTTAAACAATGTATATATATAACGTAACAGTAAACATAGAAAAAGAATCAGAAAAGGAATGGCTACGTTGGATGCAAGAAAAGCACATCCCGGAAGTCCTAGACACGGGTAAATTTTCTGAAGCGAAGATGAGCCAGGTGTTGTTGGAGGAAGAACAAGGCGTTACCTATTCCATTCAATACACTACAGATAGCAAATCAACGCTAGAACGTTACTATGCAGAAGATGCAGATCGATTGCGTCAAGAAGCTTTCCAATTATTCGGTAGTAAATTTGTGGCTTTTAGAACGGAACTAAAAGTGATTAATCATATTATTAATTATGCAAAATCATAAATGTCTGTAAAAGCAAAAAAACATTTAGGTCAACACTTTTTGACCGATGAAAACATCGCGAAAAAAATAGCCGACTCACTGATAGGTACAGGGTATGATGACGTGTTAGAAATAGGCCCAGGCATGGGTGTTCTAACCAAATATTTACTCGAAAAAGAATTTACAACACATGTTATTGAAATTGATACTGAATCTGTAGATTATCTTAAGGCGCATTATTTAAGCCTTGCGAATAGAATTATCTCGAAAGATTTTTTAAAAATTGATTTAACTACCTATTTCGACGACAAACCACTGGCCATCATAGGAAATTTTCCGTATAATATTTCATCGCAAATTGTGTTTCGAACAATTGAAAATAAAGAGCGAATTCCAGAATTTTCTGGTATGTTTCAAAAAGAAGTTGCACAACGTATTGCAGAAAAACCCGGAAGTAAAAGGTATGGCATACTTTCAGTATTAACACAAGCATTTTATGATGTCGACTATTTATTTACGGTACCGCCAACTGTTTTTAATCCCCCTCCAAAAGTAGACTCGGGTGTTATTCGTTTAACGCGTAAAGAAAACTACACGCTTCCCGTTGATGAAAAATTCTTTTTCAAAGTAGTAAAAACAGCGTTCAATCAGCGTAGAAAAACTTTACGGAATAGCTTAAAATCGTTCAATTTATCCGATAAATTAAGAGAAGATGTTATATTTGCCGAACGTCCTGAGCAATTATCGGTTGAGGAATTTATTAAGTTGACGCAAAAAATCGCAAACGATGCCTCTTGAATTAACAAAAGAATTTATTGAGCAAACAGAACTTCTCATTCAAAATGAGGACGGAAAAGCCTTGCTTAAACTTTTAGAAGAAGAACACTATGCCGATGTTGCTGAACTTTTAGAAGATTTAAATTTCGATGATGCACTTTATATCATTAAATTATTAGATAGCGAGAAGACTTCTGATATTTTAATGGAACTTGATGAGGATACGCGTGAAGAAATCCTAAAAAATCTTTCCGTTAAGGAAATTGCTGAAGAGCTTGAAGAGCTCGATACAGATGATGCTGCCGATATGATTTCTGAGCTCCCTGAAGAACGTCAAGCAAGTGTTATTTCAGCTATTGAAGACGCCGAGCACAAAGCGGAAATTGAAGAACTTTTAGGTTATGATGAGGATACCGCTGGTGGACTCATGGCCAAAGAGCTGGTAAAGGTATATGAAACATGGACTGTTGCTGGATGCTTACGCAGAATTAGAGGTCAGGCCAAAGATGTGCGTCGTGTTCACTCTATTTATGTTGTCAATAAACAAGACCAATTAATTGGGCGCCTTTCATTAAAAGATTTAATCACTGCCAAAAGCGATCAAAAAATAGCAGATATTTATATCTCAAGTGTTGATTCAGTTCATGTACATGATGACGATGAAGAAGTTGCTAAAGTGATGGTTAAATATGATTTAGAAGCCATTCCTGTGGTTGATGATAACAATACCTTGTTAGGTAGAATTACCATTGATGACATTGTAGACGTACTAAAAGAAGAAGCCGACAAAGATTATCAACTCGCGGCGGGTATTTCACAAGATGTAGAGGCCGATGACACCATATGGCAATTGACAAAAGCCCGATTACCATGGCTTATTCTAGGTCTTTTCGGCGGATTAGGTAGTGTATTCATCATGGAAGGTTATGGGGGCATTATGGCAAACCCTGAGTTTGCAAAATTGTTTTTCTTCACGCCATTAATTGCAGCAATGGCTGGAAACGTTGGGGTACAATCAAGTGCTATTATTGTTCAAGGTCTAGCTAATGATAATGTAAAAGGTAGTTTATTCCGTCGCTTATTAAAGGAAGTCGGCCTTAGCCTGATTAACGGTTTGGTTTTGGGCGTACTCGTAATTATTGCTGGTTACTTTATGAACATGGGAATTCAATTTAGTATTACCATCGCAATTTCAATGCTATGTGTTATTATTATAGCCGCTCTTATCGGAACATTTGTGCCTATCATCCTAGACAAACGCGGTATAGATCCGGCCATAGCAACCGGGCCATTTATAACAACGAGCAATGATATTTTTGGGATCTTTTTATTTTTCCACATCGCCAAATTAATGCTCGGGTTTTAGTCTTTAAACTTCGTTTAGCTATTTATATTTTACGTATTTTTGTCAGCTATTAAAAACACGAATTTAATGTCTGAAGAAAAAAAATCATTAAACTTTTTAGAGCAAATTATTGAAGAAGATCTAAGCAATGGATTGGATCGAAACAAACTTCGATTCCGATTTCCTCCCGAACCAAATGGTTATTTGCATATTGGTCATGCTGCATCTATTTGCCTAAATTTTGGATTAGGCTTAAAATATAATGCCCCAGTCAATTTACGTTTTGATGATACCAATCCCGCCAAGGAAGAACAAGAATATGTTGATGCCATTAAAAAAGACCTCAAATGGCTCGGATTTCAATGGGAAAATGAACTTTATTCTTCAGATTACTTTCAACAATTATATGATTGGGCAATTGAATTGATAAAAAAAGGCAAAGCCTATGTTGATAATCAATCGTCAGAAGCTATTGCTTTACAAAAAGGAACACCTACTCAAGTTGGTGTAAATAGTCCAAACAGAGCGCGTTCAGTTCAAGAAAATTTAGACTTGTTCGAGAAAATGAAAAATGGCGAATTTGAAGAAGGTTCTCATATTTTACGGGCTAAAATTGATATGGCCTCAACGAATATGTTGATGCGTGACCCTATAATGTATCGCGTATTAAAAAAGGTACACCACAGAACCAAAGACCGTTGGAGTATCTATCCGATGTACGATTGGGCCCATGGTGAATCTGATTATGTTGAACAAGTTTCACACTCATTGTGTACTTTAGAATTTAAACCACATCGTGAATTGTACGATTGGTTTTTAGATCAAATCTATGATGCTGATAAATTACGCCCGAAACAACGTGAATTTGCGCGCCGTAATTTAAGCTATACAGTAATGAGTAAACGCAAGTTATTGCAATTAGTAGAAGAAGGTCATGTAACGGGATGGGACGACCCGAGAATGCCTACAATATCTGCTTTACGTCGACGTGGATATACCGCCAATGCGATCCGTAAATTCAGTGAACTTGCTGGTATTGCAAAACGCGACAATGTAACAGACGTTGCCTTATTAGAGTTTTGCATAAAAGATGACCTCAACAAATCAGCACCAAGAGTGATGGCTGTTTTGAACCCTGTAAAAGTGGTTATTACCAATTATCCTGAAGGCCAAGAAGAATGGTTAGATGCTGAAAACAACCCTGAAGATGAGAACGCTGGTAGTAGAAAAGTTCCTTTTTCAAGAGAACTCTATATTGAAAAGGAAGATTTTAGAGAAGAAGCCAATAAAAAATTCTTTAGACTGAAACTCGGTAAAGAAGTCCGATTGAAAAATGCCTATATTATCAAAGCCGAATCTGTCGTAAAAGACGCTAGCGGTGAAATTACCGAAATTCACTGTACCTACGATGAACTCAGTAAAAGCGGTAGTGGCACTGAAGAAAGTACACGTAAAGTAAAAGGAACCCTACATTGGGTATCCATTCAACATGCAGTAAATGCTGAAGTGAGAATGTATGACCGATTGTTTAATGACGAAGCTCCAGATTCCCACAAAGAAATCGACTTTAAAGAGTTTATCAACCCTGATTCATTAGAAACAATTACCAATGCTTTTGTTGAACCCAGTCTGCAAGAAGCAAGTATTGGCGAAGGCTTTCAATTTCAACGTTTGGGTTATTTTAATGTAGATACAGACAGTACTTCCGAGCACTTGGTATTTAACAGAACTGTACCTTTAAGAGACAGTTGGGCAAAAATTGAAAACAAAAATTAAAGTGTAATTGATCACTTTTAGCAAATACAAAAAACAACTATATTTTCATTTATTGTTAAATATTTGTGTTGCTATATTTATTACGCTCTCGTCTTATTACCATCTTCCTTTAAATGGTTTTGAAGATCGTTTCATGTATGTTGTTCATTTTTTAATTTTACAATTTTCATTTTTTGGAATACTTTATTTTTTAAGTATCAACAAATATGTTTTTTATTCCACATTTCCAATACTTTTTTTAAGCTTAGCATTACTGGCTTTTTACAAATACACCCAAGATATTATCATCTCAAAATCTTTAATTGAAGCCATATTCGAAACAAGTCTTTTGGTTACAGTAGATTTGATATATTTTTATTTCATTTTGTATATCTTGATTGCAATTGCAGTTTTAGTCTTTCTTTTAAAAAAATACCAGAAGCTTAAAATTAATCCGCTAAAATCGCCCTTAACAGTACTTGCTATTTTAGGGATATGCTCCTTTTATCTGATTGAAAATTACAGACACGATACCTTTAAAAGTAGAATGCCTTATGTTACATTTTACAGCATCAAGGAATTTTTACAGGAAGACCATATTAAATTACTACCTATAAATAAAGATGTTACCTCAAGTGTGAATGAGGTTAATTTTATTTTTATTCTCGGAGAGTCTGCAAGAGCTGACCATATGCAATTAAATGGATATCAGAGAGAAACCAACCCTAAGCTTTCAAAAAATAAAAATGTCATTAGCTTTTCTAAATTATATACACCATTAACGTATACTGTTGCCAGTGTAAAACAATTACTAACTAATGAAAGCATTAATGACACCATAAAAGCAACCGAATTATACGCTATTTACTCTATACTAAATGCTATCAATTACAATACCTACTGGATTGGAAATAGCACTGTTGTAAAAAGCTATGAACCTATTATAATGAGCAACACTAGTGTTGCGTTAATTGATAAATTTCGATCAATCATGAGTTTTAACAAGGCTTTAGACGAAGAGATGCTACAGCCATTGGATTCCATCTTATTTACCAAAAAAAATCAATTCATAACGCTACACATGACTGGAAGTCATTGGTGGTATGAAAATCGCTATTCTGATGAATTCAGGAAATTTAAACCAGTAATTGACAGCAAGCATATCCCATCTTTAGAAAAGGAGGAAATCATTAACTCATACGATAACACCTTGTTGTATTTAGATAATTTTATTGATACTATAATTTCATCGGTTCAAAAAGTCGCTTCGAAATCCATTGTAATTTATGTAGCTGACCATGGTGAAATTTTAGGTGAAAATGGCAAATGGTTACATGCGCAAGAAGATGAATCAAGTAAAAATCCAGCGATGCTAATTTGGTATTCTGATAGTTTTAAAGATGCATACCCTTCAACCGTCGACAACCTAATCAAAAACGCTAATAAACCGATAACCACCGATTTTCTTTACCATAGTATCTTAGACTTTTATCAAGTAAAAAACTTTAGCTATGACCCCTCAAAAAGTATCTTTCAAGAAGATGTTAATTATTGATCAAAAAGATTTCATTTTCGTACATTTATCGGCTCGATGAAAATTGTTGAACAAATAAAACTCCCCATTAAAAAAGAAATGGAGCTCTTTGAATCAAAATTCAAGGAGTCTATGATTTCTAATGTTTCGTTATTAAACCGAATCACTCATTTTATTATTCGCCGTAAAGGAAAACAAATGCGCCCTATGTTTGTTTTTTTAGTAGCAAAAATGGTTTCTAATGGGAAATTTGAAGAAAAAACCTATCGCGGAGCCTCATTGATAGAATTGATACATACGGGCTCTTTGGTACATGATGATGTAGTTGATGATAGCAACAGACGTCGTGGCTTTTTCTCGATCAATGCCTTGTGGAAAAATAAAATCGCGGTTTTAGTAGGCGATTATTTATTCTCTAAAAGCTTACTCCTCTCTGTAGATAATGACGATTTCGACTTGTTAAAATTAATTTCAATTGCGCTTAAAGAAATGAGTGAAGGTGAATTATTACAAATTGAAAAAGCACGTAAATTAGATATTACAGAAGCCGTTTATTTTGAAATTATTCGTCAAAAAACAGCAACACTTATTGCCGCTTGTTGTGGAATTGGAGCTGCCTCTGTTGGCGCTGATGCAGAAGAAATTAAAAAAATGCGTGAATTTGGTTCAATTATAGGCGTTGCATTTCAAATAAAAGATGATTTGTTTGATTATACCGAAGCCAAGATTGGCAAACCAACGGGCATCGATATCAAGGAGCAGAAAATGACATTACCTCTTATTTACACCTTGAATAACTGTAGTAAAAAAGAAAAAAAATGGCTGATTAATTCTGTTAAAAATCACAATAAAGATAAAAAACGCGTAAAAGAGGTCATTGATTTTGTAAAGAAAAGTGGAGGTATTGAATACACTATTGCAAAAATGAATGCCTATCAAGAAAATGCATTAAGCATTTTAGAATCTTACCCTGAATCACCCTATAAAACATCGTTGACCACCATGGTTAATTATGTCATAGATAGAAAAATATAATCCTTTTTAAGCTCCATTAAACGGAATCTACGAAAGTAGCCAACACCGAACTAAATCACAGCTCTTAACGAAATCACAAAATTTCTTCCGGCTGCAACAATTCCAGAACTATAGGGTCTATACCGTTGATCCGTTAAGTTTTCAATCCCAGCATTCACAGTAAATTTATCGGTAAACTGATAGCTCGTTTTAAAATTGATTGTGGCCCATCCTGGAGCGTATGGGTTTCCATTTTTATCAGTGGCATAGATATAAGCTTTCCCCTTTTCTTCTTCAGGCATATCTTCAAAGCTCTTTTCACCACTGTAATTTGCAGAGACTTGTAATTGCAATTTATTGGCTGCATAGGTTAATTTGGATACCCCAAACCAAGGAGCAGCGTGTCTCGAAGGACTGGTACTTCCATCATCCAATTCTTCCTCTCCTTTTTGGAAGTTTAAATCAGTTGCAAACACAAAATTACTCGGCAATTTTACTTCAACACCCGCCTGAACTCCATATACTTTAGCCACGGCTGCATTTTGAATGGCCTGAACATCACTTAACTCGCCATCATACATAATTTGGCTCTCACCATTTAAGGTAAAATCACGTCTCACCATCGCGTTTTTAAGATGGGTATAATAACCTGTTGCGTCAACTTTGACCACATTATTAAAAATTTTCGCAATACCTACATCCAAATTATAAGCATATTCGGCTTCTAAATTTGGGTTCGGAACTACCACGGAACCGGGCTCAGAATCAAAAATCTTTCCTACATCATCAACATTGGGTGAACGAAAGGCGGTCGAAAAATTACTGCTTAACATCCAATTTAGATTCGGCCTATGTACAATTCCTAAATTACCTGTAAGTGAACCGTTACTTAAATTTGCTTCGTTAAAATCAAAAGGATAAAAAGTAGTGTCAAATTCGGCATCCAGTTTGTAAAAATTATAGCGCAATCCGGCTTGTAATGTTGTTTTATCCGTCACTGAATACTGATTTGATGCATAAAGCGCATAAGACTCCCAAGTCGCTTGTGGATATCTACTAGGCCCTTTTTGACTAACGTTCGTGGCAATATCTGTATTAATTCCTTTAGAATCCACCATATTCGTTACTACTTCTAAGCCATAAAATAATTTATCTTTCTGCGTAAATGACTTGGTAAAATCAACATTCGCAGATAAGGCAGTTACCTTTTCAGTTCTAGTTTCCCTATCAACACTATTAAAATCTCTACTAATTCTACTTTCTTCAAAATTTTGAATAGCCAATCGGATTGTCATTTCGTTATAAAAAGGAGTCACTTTGGTATGATCAATTGCCAAATTATTCATCATCCATTTTTGAGGACCATAATTCCACTCTCCATAGCGCGGACCACCATCTTTATAGCGTATATGCCTGTCATAACGGGCATATGTAGAAGTTTCAGAATAATGAAACCCATAATCAAAATCCCATTCCTCATTCGGTTTAAATCTAACTTTTTGCATCAAATTGGTTTGGGTATATCCTGAAGGTCTTTGTAACTTCTGGTTTGAATTGCCTACAATCACATCCTCATCTCCTATCCGCTCTACATAAAAAGGTCGTAAATACTCATCTGGCCCTTTACTTCCCATCATTAAATCGTCAAAATCAGTATAGGTTAGACTCGTAATAAGACCCCATTTTTCCCATCCTAAATTCACATCAAAATGAAATGTTTTTTCACTATTAGCCGATGAAAATCGAGTATTTGCCTTTCCGGCAATCAAAGTTTCATCATTAAGTGAAAGTTGTGGCCTCAAGGTTTGAAAGCTCATAATACCACCAATGGCATCACTACCGTAAATTACAGATGCCGGACCGAATAAAACTTCGGTTCTATCAATCGCAAAAGCATCTAGCGAAATTACATTTTGAATATTACCACCTCTAAAAATAGCGGTATTCATTCGAACACCATCAACGGTGTATAACAATCTGTTGGTAGCAAAACCTCGAATCATGGGGCTTCCTCCTCCTTGCTGGCTTTTTTGAACAAAAACTTTACCAGAAACATTCAATAAATCAGCCGTAGTTTGTGGGTTTTGTAGATTGATTTGACTTTTTGATATGGTCATAACTTTTGACGGAATATCTGAAGTTGATTGATTCCAGCGGCTCGCAGAGATTACTACTTCATCCATGGTGATGGCCGCTGGCGAAAGTGTTATCACATAAGAATTGGTAACGATATCCGTAAAACTCAATTTGACAGATTTAAAACCGAGCGCTCTTATTTCAATGAGTGTACTTATTTCATTAAACTTAGAAATATCTGCCTGCCCTTTTGAATTGGTGATGCTATAGATAGCTAATTCTTTATTGATTAAGGTTACTTGATTTAAAGGTTCTTTGGTTTTTTTATTGATTACAGTTACAATTTGTGCATGAGAAAGGTAAGAGATGCAAATAAGCACCATGCATAAAAGTTGTTTATTCATGTTGGGTTGTAGTTGGTTAAAAAAAGTAACTAGCCACAAAAATCAAGCCAAAATGAGTATTAATTCAGCTATTTCATCTATTCTTTTGTGGCTGACTGAATACCTAATAATTCTTCAATAAAGACCCTATCATTGGAAAGCCTCGGCACCTTATGTTGCCCACCGAGCTTTCCTTTTAATTTTAACCAATTATAAAACAAACCGGTATCAGCCTGATGTACACGTGGCATTGTTAAAGTCATATCATGGTAGCGCTTGGATTCATAATCTGAATTAATTGATTTTAGCGCATTATCAAGTAATTCCGTAAAATAATCGATGCTTTTTGGCGCCTTTTTAAACTCAATTACCCATTCATGAGCTCCTTTATCTTTACCATCCATAAAAATAGGCGCTACGGTATAATCTATAATTTCTGCTTTTGTCTTTTTACACACCCTCTTTAATGCTTCTTCTGCATTTTCTATAATAAGCTCTTCTCCAAATGCATTGATAAAATGCTTCGTACGCCCTGTAATTTTTATGCGAAAAGGCTGTAATGAAACAAACTTAATAGTATCACCAATTAAATACCTCCACAAACCAGAGTTGGTTGAAATTACAATGGCATAATTCACATGTAATTTAACTTCACTGAGTGGAATCGCTACAGAATCCTCGCAGTTGTATGACTCCATAGGAATAAATTCATAGAAAATGCCATAGTCTAACATCAACAACAACTCATTTGAATCATTGGTATCTTGAATCGCAAAAAATCCTTCTGAAGCATTATAGGTTTCGTAGTATCGAAACCCTTTTTTGGGAATTAGCTTTTTATACTGCTCTCGGTACGGGTTAAAATTAACACCACCATGAAAATAAACTTCCAAATTTGGCCAGACCTCTAAAATATTATCTTTTCCTGTTTTTTCTAAAACCGCGTTTAACAAGACCAACATCCAAGAAGGAACACCCACCAAACTGGTAATATTTTCATTAATTGTTTCATTGACAATGGCTTCCATTTTCTCTTCCCATTCACCCATCAAGGCCACTTCCGTTTTAGGCGAACTACTAAAGTCAGCCCAAAAAGGCATATTTTCAATGATAATAGCCGACAAATCACCAAAGTAGGAGTTGTTATCTTCATATATAGCACTACTTCCGCCCAAGCGCAAACCTCTTCCATTAAAAAGACCCGCATCTTCGTTGTTATTAATATACAAAGCCAGCATATCTTTACCCGCTTTTAAATGGCAATTTTCCAGCGCTTCATTGCTTACTGGGATAAATTTACTTTTTGCATTGGTGGTCCCGCTAGATTTTGCAAACCATTGAATATTCGTTGGCCAAAATAAATTTTGCTCTCCTTTTCTGGTGCGCTCAATTAATGGTTCAATCGTTTCATATTTATGTATAGGAACTCTTTCTGCAAACGTTTTATAGTCATAAATGGTTTTAAAGTCATACTTCCTACCGATTTCAGTATTTCTAGCAGTATCTAAAAGGCGAATCATTAACTCTTGTTGAACATCAATAGGATACTTTAGGAAAAGTTCCATTTGATGTTTTCTTTTCTTTAAAAACCACGACACAACAGTATTAAAAAGGGGTAACATGCTTGGATTTAGTTTAATTTATTGGTTTGGTTAAGATTACTGTACAACCTTTAAGTACTATTAAAGGAAACTATTTTACATTTTAAAAGATAAGATTTTACAGTATCTTTGGTCAATAAAAATACAATATTTCTTTGTATTGATTTTATTTATTTGATACATCTAAATTATAACACAAGATAAATATGGCTAAAGTAGGTATAATAATGGGCAGTAATTCTGACATGCCTGTCATGCAGGAAGCTGTTAAAATTTTACATGATTTTGAAATAGAAACCGAAATTGATATCGTTTCTGCACACCGTACACCAGACAAATTGGTTGACTATGCTAAAAATGCACACTTACGCGGAATTTCCGTAATTATAGCAGGAGCTGGTGGAGCCGCTCATTTGCCCGGTATGGTAGCTTCTATGAGCCCATTGCCCGTTATTGGCGTACCGGTTAAATCACGTAATTCTATTGATGGTTGGGATTCTATATTGTCAATCTTACAAATGCCAGGAGGTGTTCCGGTAGCAACGGTTGCCCTTGACGGAGCTCAAAATGCTGGAATTTTAGCTGCTCAAATAATTGGGAGCGCCAATAAAGCTGTTCAAAATACCATTATTGCCTATAAAGAAAGTTTAAAAGAAAAAGTTCTAAAAACTTCCGAAGCGTTAAAGAAATAAGCGACTCACATATAGAGGTAACCAACAGAAAATTAAAAATTGATTGAGCTTAGATAGCGATACTTCACGCTGCTAGTTTTGATCGTCAGACTTATTAAAGAAATGAACAATCCGTTATTAAAAAAATTCAACACCAACCATACTACCGCACCCTTTTCTGCCATCAAAAACGAACATTTCAAACCCGCTTTTGAACAAGCCATTGAACAAGCCAAAGCAGAAATTGATACCATCACTGAAAATTCAGAGAACCCAACTTTTGAAAACACCATTGAAGCCTTAGATTTTTCTGGTCAAATTTTGGACAGAATCTCTTCTATATTTTTCAATTTGAATTCTGCGGAAACCAATGATGAAATTCAGAAAATAGCACAAGAAGTTTCACCGCTACTATCTGATTTCTCAAATGACATTCGGTTAAATGAACAATTGTTTAAACAGGTTAAGACCCTATATGATAATCGTAAAAATCTAGACTTAACGACAGAACAACGAACCCTTTTAGCTAAAAAGTACAAAGGGTTTGCCAGAAATGGAGCTAACCTCAACGAGGCAGACAAAACTAGCCTGAGAGTTATTGATAAGCAACTCTCAAAACTATCGTTACAGTTTGGCGAAAATGTATTGGCTGAAACCAATGCCTACGAGCTACACATTACTGATGAAAATCAATTAAGTGGTTTGCCCGATGGAGCGAAAGAAGCAGCCAAATCGCTCGCGAAAGAAAAAGATAAGGAAGGCTGGATGTTTACCTTGGATTACCCCAGCTATGTTCCGTTTATGACCTATGTTGACAATAGAAGTTTACGTGAAGAACTAGCCAAAGCCTTTGGCGCAAGAGCATTTCAAAACAATAAAAATGACAATCAACAAATAGTCTTAGACATTGTTAAACTTCGCCATGAGCGCGCCAATTTACTCGGTTATAAAACACATGCACATTTTGTATTGGAAGAGCGTATGGCAGAAACTCCCGAAAAAGTAGTTTCTTTTTCAAATGAGTTATTAGAAAAAGCAAAACCAGCAGCAAAAAGAGAATTTGATCAACTGAGCGATTTTGCTAAAAAAGATGGAATTTCTCAATTGCAAAAATGGGACGGCGCTTATTATTCTGAAAAATTAAAGAAAGAATTATTTGATTTAGACCAAGAAGCTTTAAAGCCTTATTTTAAATTAGAAAATGTCATTGAAGGTGTTTTTACCATTGCTAACAAACTCTATAATTTAAATTTTAAAGAAGTAGCAACTATTGACAAATACCATAAAGAAGTATTAACGTATGAAGTTACTGATGCCAATGGTGATTTTACTTCGGTATTCTATGCTGATTTCTTCCCCCGTAAAGGAAAACGAAATGGTGCTTGGATGACCAGTTATAAAAGTCAGTGGATAAAAAATAGCGAAAACTCGCGCCCTCATATTTCCATTGTCTGTAATTTCACAAAACCTACAGAAACAAAACCCTCATTATTAACATTTAATGAAGTAACTACCTTATTTCATGAATTTGGTCATGCACTTCACGGTATGTTGGCAAATACTACCTACCCTAGTCTTTCGGGCACGAGTGTTTATTGGGATTTTGTGGAGTTGCCAAGTCAGTTATTAGAAAACTGGTGTTACGAAAAAGAGGCCTTGGATTTATTTGCTAGACATTATGAAACCAATGCCCCGATTCCCATGGAAATGGTTCAGAAAATTAAAGATTCTGCTAACTTTTTAGAAGGTATCCAAACCTTACGTCAGCTGAGTTTTGGCTTGTTAGATATGGCATGGCACTCAGGTGAATCACCAAACACCATAAGCTCAGTAAAAGAGTTTGAAAACGAAGCCTTTGCCGATACTCAATCATATCCTGATGTTGCTACAAATTGTATGAGTACTGCTTTTTCACATATTTTTCAAGGTGGGTATTCATCTGGATATTACAGCTATAAATGGGCGGAAGTATTGGATGCTGATGCTTTTGACTATTTTAAAGAAACCGGAATTTTCAACAAGGAAACTGCTCAGAAATTTGCCGACAATGTACTTTCACAAGGTGGTACAGAAAAGCCTATGACGCTATACAAACGTTTTCGCGGAAAAGAACCCAATACGGATGCATTGCTAGAAAGAGCCGGATTACTATAACAATAAACTTAATTTCAGTTAGTCATCACTGTTCTTTTCTTCTATCCACTTACTGAGGTACTTCGTACTTTGCAAAGTGTGGTGTTGTAATAGATTACCTATGACATTATGTGTTCTATGCTGTATTAAATTACTTTGTAGTTCGTCTAGTGTTTGTTTGAATTTTAACGACCAGTTATTTATATCAAAGCGCTTATTGACAATATTCATTCCGTTTTGCTGCGCAACCAACCAACAGGGTTTGTCGGTATACAACTTCACAGCTTTATTGGCAAATTCAACGGGATTATCTTCTATAAAACCATTCCACTCCATATCGCCATACATACCTTCAGCGCCAATGCTCGTGGTAACGGCTGGTGTACCGTTTTGCATCGCTTCTATCAATTTTCCTTTCAATCCAGCACCAAATTGTAATGGCGCTAACAAAACGCGTGCGGCTTCAATAGCACGATGTGCATTTTCAGCTCTTCCTTTAACAATAAAGCCCTCTTTTTCATTGTGTAAATCGTTTACTTTTTGCGTGGGATACGCTCCATAAACCAACAACCTAGCTGTTGGTAATTGTTTTCTAATTAACGGCCAAAGGGTCTTTTTTAAATACACTACAGATTGCCAATTGGGCTCGTGTTTAAAATTTCCAATAGTCATAAAATCAATCCGATCTTCAAACGCTAACCTATCTTTTATTTCATTTGCGGAAATATTAGGTAGCAAAAAAGGCAATTCTAATAAAATGCCTGCAGAAACACCAAAATGATTGGTTAATAATTCTAGCTCAACCGAAGAAATAATCAAAGTCAAATCACATCTGTAAATACTCGCCAATTCCCTTTTGGTACTATCGTAATGGATTAAGGTATCAACATTAAAAGTTGTGTTATTTTTAAAAGCTTCCTGCCTAGCTGTTCTTAAACAATGTAAATCTTCCGTATCTAAAATTCGAATGGCATCAGGGCATTTTTCAGCAACACGCCATCCAAATTGTTCTTCACTTATAAAACGATCGAAAACCACCAAGTTTGGATTTAAGTCACTTATAAAGGTATCAAAGCTGGCATTATTCAATTCAATAGCCGCCTGAGCATCAATTAAAGCTGCCAAATCATCAGAAAAAACACCTTGTTGTGCAGCACTGGCAAAAACAATTTTATACGCGTTTGCTTTAAAGTATGAGAGTAGCTGTAGCATTCTACTACCCGCCGCTGTTGAACTTGATTCTGGAAATACTAAACCGATAAATAACACTGTTTTCATACCACGAAAATAACTAATATTTTTTCCTATTTTTACGCAAAATCAATATCAATTGAAAAAAATAATACTTTTTTTATTACTGACAGTTACCCTTAATTTTTACGGACAAATACACATTGAAGGTACGGTTATTTCTGAAAACAACCTCCCCATTGAAAGTGCTTCCGTTTACCTGAACAACACCACAATAGGCACCACTACAAATAAAAATGGAGCGTTTAAATTACAGTTAAAACCAGGTACCTACGAGTTAATTATTTCGTATTTAGGATTTCAAACTATTAAATACACTATTGATGCTGAAAACTACACCAAACCTAAAATTTTTAAACTACTTACAGAAACCAATTTTTTAGATGAAGTTATAGTCAAAAAAATAGTTTATGATGATGATTGGAAGTACAATTTATCCCGTTTTAAAAAAGCTTTCTTAGGCCGAACAGAACTCGCCAAAAACTGTAAATTATTAAACCCTAAAACCTTATCTTTTGAATTCAATGCGAAGACTGGTATATTAACAGCTCAAGCTAAAGAGCCTATTGAGATTTTAAATAAAGGTTTGGGTTATTTGGTGACTTTTGATTTAGTAGACTTTTCCTTGGGCCGCGAGCTAGTAACATATACGGGACACACCAAATACCAACAATTAAAAGGGAGTAAAGGAAGTAAGAACAGTGTGAAAAAAAACCGCTTAAAAGCATATAATGGTTCAACTATGCATTTTACAAGGTCGCTATACAATCTAAACTCGAAAAAGGAAGGTTTTGTTATTAATCAATTCAAGCGCGTACCTAACCCAGAAAGACCTTCAGAAGAAGAGATAAAAAAAGCTAGAGAGTTGGCACAATTATCCAATGTGAACCAATACACTAAAATTAACATAGTAAACCCCAAAACCATCGTTGATTCTGCCTATGTTATCCTAGATAAAGTTTCATTGCCAAAATACAAAGACTACTTGTACCTAAGAGATGTTCCATACAACAACATGGTAGTTAAAAGGAAAGACAGCACTACCTTATTGAAATTTAACAATTACCTCTCCATTACCTATACACTAGAAAAAGAGGAATCAAATTACTTAATTGGCACCTTTAAAAAGAAAAAGGCTTCGGGCGTTCAAACGTCGGCTATTACCATGACAACAAACACTGCCATTATTGAGCCTTCTGGGTATTTGGTAGACCCCTTAGCAATTTTTAGTGAAGGTTATTGGTCTTATGAAAAATTTGCTGATTTGCTTCCGCTTGATTATTTCCCTACTAAAGATTAAAAACTAGGCCAAATTCATACTAAATTCAAATATTTAGAGTTATAAAGAGTAAATCAAATTTATACATTATGAGTAGAAAGTTATTATTCTTGACACTCCCCTTATTTTTTATTTTATTATCATGGTCGGATAATGACGTTGATAATAAAAGAACCGCTGACGAAATTAGAATTTCCAAACATTTAGTGAAATTGGTAAACGATTATCGTCATACTATTGGAAAACCATTACTAATTAGGAACGCAACAGCTGATGCATTAGCTGCAAAACATGCGGACTACATGATTTCAAAAAAAGAAGTCAATAATGACAATTTTGAAGTCAGATGGGAAACATTAGAATTCAAAGAGCATGCTGAAGAAATCAGTGAGAATGTTGGTGTTGATATTAGTGCTGAAAAGGCAATGAATGCCTATTTAGGAAGCGTTTGGTTAAAAGCAAATGTTGAAGGTGATTATACCCACACTGGAATTGCTGTAAAAAAAGACAGTGATGGCAGCTATTACTATACCCAAATTTTTTACAAATAAAATTGAATCTTGAACTAAAAAAAAAGCCCCTCAAAAACTGAGGGGCTTTTTTTTAGTTATTCATCAGAATTACAAATTGCCAGGCAGCAAGTTCATAGTCCTGATCTGGTGTGCCTTCATAGGTTTCTCCTGTAAAATAATCAATATAAGAACCTGAATTTTCCGTTTTAAAAGTAACAGTGTCATTAGATAAATTGGCCACAAAAATAACTTCACTACCGTCTTTCTCTCTGGAAAAAGCCAATACCTTCTCATCGTTATTGGTTTTTATTCTTTTATATGATCCTGCGTTTTTACCTCCATTGAGGGCGGGATTATTATTCTTTAAAGCCCCTAATTTCTTGAGAAAATCAAAATACGCCCCTCTTGTTTTAGGAATTTCATCTTTTTCAAAAAACTTCAAACGATGTTCCATATCATACTCTTGTCCGCTATAAATAAGTGGCATTCCGGGCATCATATAGCTCAAAGCCGTAAATACTTCCTTATTCTCTGGCATACGCTCTTTTAAAGTACCACTCCAGGAGTTTTCATCATGGTTGGTTACAAAGTTCATGTTAATATCATCTTTTTCTAAGGTTGAATCTAACTTAACCATGTAATCGTCAAAAGCCTTCACCGTTTTATGACCTTTCGCAATATCATTGAAAATATGATGCACTTCCCATCCGTATTGCATATCGAAAGCATTGACCAATAAATTGGGTTGCTCAGCTTCAGCTAGCATAAAAACGGGTTTTATGGCTCTTAATTCTTCGGTTACTTTTTCAAAAAAATCAACAGGAACTTTATGAGCAACATCCATTCTATAACCATCAACATCGTGTTTTTCAACCCAATATTTCAAATCGGCAATCATTTCATTGCGCATCGCTTGATTGTCATAGTTTAAATCGGCCACATCTGTCCAGCCCCAAGACTCTCCTGTATCTGGATTGATAGGATCTATTATTTCGCCTTTTTCGTTTTGCGTATACCAGTCTGGATGTGCCGTTATCCATGGATGATCCCATCCTGTATGATTCGGTACCCAATCTACAATGATATAAATACCATTTTTATGGGCTTCTTGAACCAATTCATCAAAATCTTCCTTGGTTCCAAATTCAGGATTAATAGCCTTATAATCAGAAACTGAATAATAGCTGCCCAAATATTTTTTACGTTCATTCTCGTCTTCAATAGCACTAGTAAATGAGCCATCAGTTGCTTTACGCTTTACTTGTGATATGGGATTTATTGGCATTAACCAAATTACCTCAACTCCTAATTCTTTTAACACAGGAATGTCTTTTGTAAATGCATCAAAAGTTCCTTCGGTAGAATACTGGCGAATATTAGCTTCATAAATAACCGCATTTTCAGGCATCTCATCTGTAATAGCGGCAATAGTCGGCTTTGTTTCTTCCACTTTTGATTCTGCACCTTTTTTACAAGAAACAAGCATAGAAATCACGCAAATTGTTAGAAATATTTTTTTCATTTGTTCTAAGTATAAAATTATTTTTTTGTTGTTAGTATAAAAACGCCTCTTGAATCAAGTGTTAATTCATCATTCCAAGTAAAAGTATTTTCAGTAGTTATATTTCTAAGGACTTTCCCTTTTAACCCCATTTCGGCATAGCGTTTCAAATCGATGGTAATCGGATTATCATTTTTATTTAGAATTAAAACCACCACTTCATCTCCCCGCTTTCTAAACAAGAAATAAGTTCCCATAAAAGGAGCAAAATGAATCGTTTCTCCGTTGTGAATAGCTTCACTCGTTTTGCGATAATTCAATACTTTTTTAAGGAACAATTGCATGTCTTTTTGATCAGCAGTTAAACCTTCACCTGTAAAAGCATTTACGGAGTCATCTTGCCACCCACCAGGAAAATCTGTACGAATTAAACCGTGATCTCCGGGCTTGTCAAAGTCATTCATTAATATTTCTGTTCCATAATAAATTTGAGGTATACGCGGCAACATTAATACCGTTGCCAAAGCCATTTTGGTGTTAGGCACATCTCCTTTAAGTTGGGTGAATATGCGACTCATATCATGATTATCTGGAAATAGCATAATATCTTTTGGTTTGGTATAGGCAAAATCATTCGCTAGGCCCGCATATATTTTTTCTAAACCCGCCCCCCAAGATTCGTCTTCATTAAGTGCTTTGGTAATGTTATCCTGCATGGCAAAATCCATTGTAGACTTTAAGTTTGATTGGTATCCATCCTTATTCTGGTGTCCATCCTGCCAATAAGCAATCAAAAGCGGATTGGTACTCCACTCTTCACCCACAATCGTAAAATTAGGATACTCTTTCATGATGGCTCCCGCCCAAGCACTCATAAATTCCTTATCTGAATACGGATAAGTGTCTTGACGAATTCCTCCTAAATCTGCGGTTTCTATCCACCAAATACTATTTTGAATAATATAAGTTGCCATAAAAGGATTGCGCTGATTTAAATCGGGCATGGCCCCAACAAACCAACCTTGGTTCATTTCATCTTTATCTCTTTGTGACGCATATAAGTCTTGATTAGTTGTACGTTGGTGATTTGAGTTATTTAAAGGCTCTTTAGCTTCAAAAGCAGCTTGTTGATTTACCCAATCTTTAAAAGGCAAATCTTTCATCCACCAATGTTCAACACCGCAGTGATTAGCAACTTGATCCATAATCAATTTAATGCCCATTTCTTGCCCTTTTTTAGACAATTCTAAATAGTCTTCTAAGGTTCCGAAACGAGGATCGACTTGGTAAAAATCTGTCATTGCATACCCGTGATATGAAGCTCTTGGCATATCGTTAGTTAATAACGGACATGGCCAAATTGCTGTAAACCCCATATCGCTTATATATGCTAAATTATTTGTTATTCCTTTAATATCACCACCATGCCTACCGTAGTCATTAGACCGGTCAATCGTTTTTTCAAGGAGCTCATTGTGAATATCATTTGCCGGATTTCCGTTAGCAAACCGATCTGGAGTTATTAAATAGACAGCGTCACTACTATCAAACCCAACATAGGCCTCAGCAGACTTACTTCGAGTCTTCAGCTCATACGTGTGTATTAAATCATCTTTATTGGCTTGCTTAAAAACAATATTGAAAGAACCTGCTTTTGTTGTTTCGGCTATGTTTAAGTCAATAAATAAATAATTAGGACTATCTGCTTTATGTACTTTACTAATAGAAACACCCGGGTACTTAATTTCGGGTGTTCTTTCGGAAATATCTGGATGTTTTACCAATAATTGTAATGCGGAATTTTCCATCCCTACCCACCAATTAGCAGGTTCCAATCGCTCTATACCATTCTGCGCAATTCCAACTTTTGAAACAACAATTGTATCGCTCTCTTTTTGCACAATATCTTTACAAGATAAATTTATAAAGAGTAAACAAAGTAAAAAAATACTCCCCGTTTTCATACTAATTTTGTTTTAATAATCATTGATATTTTAAACACTTACCAACTTATTTGGTGAAATAAGTACGGCTTTACCATTTACTACTATTCGAAGTTCCTTTCCACCATCCAATTCAAACTTGGTTTCTTTTTGACACACATTGACCTTTAGAATCTGATTTCTGAAATTCACCTTAAATGAATAGGCATCCCATTGTTTTGGTATTTTTGGTGAAAATGATAATGTATCGTTTTCAATACGCATGCCTCCAAAACCTTCTACAATACTCATCCAAGTTCCAGCCATTGACGTAATGTGCAAGCCTTCTTCTACCTCATTGTTATAATCATCTAAATCTAAACGCGAGGTTTGTAGATAAAAAGCATACGCCTGTTCCATTCTATTTAATTTGGCGGCCTGTATACTATGAACACACGGAGACAAAGAACTTTCATGTACTGTTAAAGGTTCATAAAAATCAAAGTGTCGTTCCAGTTCTTCGGTTGTAAACTGATCTTCAAAAAGGTAAAACCCTTGTAAAACATCAGCTTGTTTTATATAAGGTGAGCGTAAGATACGATCCCAACTCCACCGTTGATTAATTGGACGTTGTGATGGATCTAAATCTTGTACTGAAATTAATTCTTTATCTAAAAAGCCATCCTGCTGTAGATACACCTTTTGTTCTTCTGAATACGGAAAATACATCGTATCTGCAACTTCTTTCCAACCATTTAACTCTGTCGTGCTAAAGGCCGTTTTATCCAAGATTCTAGAATAATCAGCAGGGTAGTTTTCCTTAATTTTTTCAATATTTTCTAAAGCGTAATTAATACACCACTGAGCCAGGTAATTTGTATACCAATTATTATTGACGTTGTTTTCATATTCGTTTGGTCCTGTTACACCTAAAATTACATGTTTGTTTTTTGCCTTAGAAAAGCTAACACGTTGATGCCAAAAGCGCGCAATACCAATAAGCACTTCCAATCCTTTATCAGTAATATAACTATAGTCACCTGTGAATCGATGGTAATTATAAATAGCGAATGCAATGGCTCCATTTCTATGAATCTCTTCAAAGGTAATTTCCCACTCATTATGGCATTCTTCTCCATTCATCGTTACCATAGGATACAAAGCCGCGCCATTATTAAAACCAAGTTTTTCAGCATTATCAATGGCCTTTTCAAGATGATTGTATCTATATTCTAATAAATTTCGAGCTACTTTCTGGTCTTTAGTTGCCATATAAAATGGAATACAATAGGCTTCAGTATCCCAATAGGTACTTCCACCATATTTTTCTCCTGTAAATCCCTTTGGTCCAATATTTAATCGTGCATCTTTTCCTACATACGTTTGATTTAGCTGAAAAATATTAAACCGAATTCCTTGTTGTGCTTTTACATCTCCTTCTATGGTAATATCTGCCATATCCCAAATTGCTTTCCAAGCGTTCTTTTGAAGTTGCAGCAAAGATTCAAATCCCTTACTTGTTGCGCTTACCAATACTTTTTTGGCAGCCGCAACCAATTGGTCCTTATCGTGATTGAGATCTACCACATAGCCTCCAAATTTATGGATTGAAAAAGTGCTGCCTTGTGTTATCGGTGCCGAGTACTTAAATTTTATACGTGTACTATTTTTAGTGACTTCTGCCTTTAAATCTACAGGTTGACTATTTATAAAAAACTGTGACTCCATAAAAGTGCACGTACTAAAATTTGTCTTTAAAGTATGGGCCTCAATAAATGCTCGGTCGATATCATGCGTTATTGATGTAGTTTCCCAAAACTGATCATCCCAATTTGAATCTTCATTCGCAATACCACTGTCTAAATAGGGTTCAAAACCGATTTCAACGTCGGATGTTAGCGGCGTTACGCTATAGTTAATTGCTCCTACCTCATCGATATCAAGACTTAAAAAACGCTTGGTTTCTATTTGGATTTCTACATCGTTTTTAAGCGTTGCTTTAAAACTTCTCGAAAGCCATCCTTCTTTCATGTTCAGCTCCCTCTTATAATTATCTACTTTTTTGCATGTAAATAGATCGAATTGCTCTCCATTAATTTGAACATTGATACCAATCCAATTCGGAGCATTCAATACTTTTGCAAAATATTCTGGATAGCCATTTTTCCACCAACCCACTCGTGTTTTGTCTGGATAATAAACACCTGCAATATAGCTTCCTTGAAATGTTGGCCCTGAATAAAACTCTTCAAAATTTGCACGCTGCCCCATGGCCCCATTACCAATACTGAACAAGCTCTCAGAAGATTTTACGCGATCGATGTTAAATCCTTCCTCTAGTATCGACCAGTTAGTTGTTTTTATATAATCCTGATTCATCTGTTTATTAATTCTTTAATAAAATCGATTTCAATTGCTCTGAAATCTTTAAATACATAATCTGCTTCGTGCAGCACCTCTTTTGACCCAATACCTATAGAAATCATCTTCGCCGTATTCGCCGCTTGAATTCCAGCTACTGCATCTTCGAATACAATACAATTTGTTGCCTTAATATTTAATTCATCAGCTGCTTTCAAAAATACTTCAGGATTCGGTTTTCCATTATGCACATCGTTTCCATCAACAATGGCGTCAAATTTTTTAATAAGATATACTTTCTCCAGTATAATACGTGCATTTTTACTTGCAGAACCCAAGGCAATTCCTTGATTCTCTTTAATTAAAAAATCTAACACTTTGGGAACATCTGGAAGCACCTCATCTTTATTCATACTTTGTATAAAACCTAAATAATCCTTATTTTTAAGTTCCATGAGCGCCCTGAATTGGTCTTCTGAAATTGTTTTGTTACCCCATTCTAAAATTTTTTGGAGTGATTGCACTCTACTAACCCCTTTTAGTTGTTCGTTCTGAACTTCAGTAAAGTCTACACCTATACTATTTGCTAGCTGTCTCCACGCTAAGAAGTGATATTTAGCGGTATCTACAATAACACCATCAAGGTCAAATATGAATCCTTTTTTACTCATTCTATTGTTGTTCTGGTTGATATGAAATTGCATTTTTATTGGTAATTAACAAATTACATAGGCCTGCAATTAATAAACTTATTCCTGCTACAGTCATGGCATTAATGGCTCCTTCTCCTAATAATCCCGAAACGAAATTAATACCCCCAAGTGCGGCTATAATCTGTGGAATTACAATGAACATATTAAAAATACCCATAAACATTCCCATTTTTTTTGGATCTACCGAACTCGACAACATGGCATAGGGCATTGACAAAATACTACCCCAGGCAAAACCAATGAGTACGAAACAATATTTTAAATTCTCTGGAGTTGTGTAATACATTAATATAAAGCCCAACCCTCCAAGAAATAGTGATACCATGTGCACATATTTTCTGTTGAGGTTTCTTTTAGCAGTATACAGCACTAACAACAAGGCAAATGCCATTGACGATAAGCCATAGACCCCCATGGCAGAACCCACTAAATTAGAGGATTTTTGAAATGCAGTGTTGGCCGTATCAAAAGCTACTGCTTGAATTGAATCGGTCATATCAAAAGCCGACTGAATTGGTGCTGGTGTATTAAAAACATGCTCGGTAAGCGCTGGATTGGCAAGACTCCACATGGTGAAAAAAGCAAACCAACTAAAAAACTGAATAACTCCCAGCTTTTTCATTGTTAAAGGCATGTTTCCAATATTATTTAAAATATCTGGAATAAAATTATTTTTCTTTGCTCGCTCTTTTTCAAAGGCCTCCATATCCTCAGGAGGGTATTCAGAAGTTGTAAAAATGGTATATAAAATACTCACCAAAAACACAAAACCCCCTATAGTAAAAGCCACTTTCACTGAACTTGGAATAACCCCTGAAGCAGCCGCGTCACTCACCCCGAGTGAAGAAACCAACCAAGGTAAATTACTTGCTATCCACGTTCCAATACCAATAATTAGTGTTTGTACTACGAATCCGTACGTACGTTGAGACTCTGGAAGCTTATCGGCCACCAAAGCCCTAAATGGCTCCATTGATATATTAATAGAGGCGTCAAGAATCCAAAGAAATCCTGCTGCTATCCAAAGAGCAGAGGAATAAGGCATAAAAAACAATGCTATCGAACTTAAAATAGCTCCAATTAAAAAATAAGGTCTACGTCTTCCCCAACGTACACTCCACGTTCTGTCACTTAAATAACCTATAATTGGTTGCACCAACAAACCTGTTAAAGGTGCGGCAATCCACAATAATGGAATTGCGTCTTTTTCTGCACCCAGCGTTTGGAATATTCGAGACATAAAACCTCCTTGCAGTGCAAAACCAAATTGTATTCCTAAGAAACCAAAACTCATGTTCCAGATTTCCCAGAAACTTAGTTTCCTTTTTTCCATAAAATATGTATTAATAAAACGTATAGACCCTATAAAAAACGGTCTAATCTACAGTGTGAAGTGTAAAAATAAATAAGTCTAAAACTTATTTTAAGTCTGTAAATATATAATTTTTTATTTAAAATTTTATTTTTCTGTCGATTTTCTAATTCTTAAGTCGGTAGAAATAATTTTAGTCTCAAAGTTTTTTTCAATTGAATCAGCTTGATTTATCCGCTCTAGCAACAGTTCAGCCGCATGTTCCCCCATAGTAAAACCATGTTGTGCTACCGTTGATAATGAAGGTGTTGAAAATTCTGAAATTAAACCATCTGTAAAACCAATAATAGCAATATCTTCAGGAATCGTAAGTCCTTTCTCCTTTGCTATTTTCATCGCTCTCGCAGCATATATTTCATTAACCGCAAGTATACCATCAGGTAGCTTGTCATCATTATTTAACAATACTGCTATTTGTTCTTCAACACTAAACTGTTCATCTACTTTTACAATGAAGTCGTTTTCAACAGCTCTTCCACTTTCCTTCAACGCCTTTTTATAACCTGCTGCTCTTAATTTACCAACACTTATATGGTCTGGAGTTGTGATTAAGGCAATTTTCTTACAGCCAATTTCAATTAAATGTCTTGTTGCTCTATAGGCACCACTAACATCATCAACAATCACTTTATCACAATTAATCTCATCAGAAACACGGTCAAATAAGACCAATGGAATATTGTAATTGGATAAATTTTTAAGGTGTTCGTAATCATTTTTTTTAAGTGTTTCTTTAGACAAAGAAACCAACAAACCATCTACACTACCATTGGTAAGCATTTTTATGTTTAATTTTTCTTTGTCATAAGATTCGTTTGATAAACATATCATCACGTTATAATCCTTTTCATTTGCAACTTTCTCTACGCCGCTAATAACCCTAGAAAAAAAGTGATGTACTATTTCTGGTATTACAATACCAATAATCATGGTTTTCTGACTTCTTAACCTTAAAGCCAAGCTATTTGGCATGTAGTGATACAAGTCGGCAAAAGCCCTTACCTTCTTTCGTGTTTCCAAACTTATTTCGGGCTTATCTTGCAACGCTCTAGAAACTGTTGAAATAGAAATACCCAATTCTTTCGCTATATCTTTTATTGTAATATTTTTCATAAAATATGATATTAACAAAATTTAACATTTTTTTTTAAAAAGTAGCCCGTTTTTAGTCTTTTTTTTTGCCAAATGCAAAAGTTTTCAACATGCAAACGTTTGCATTCGAGTTTTTTCAATACCCCATTTGTTAATTAATTGTTAAGCATGTACATTCACAAAGTGAAGTGTAAAATTACCTAAGTTTAAATTAAAAAATACTAACTGAAACAAAATTTATGAATAAAATTAAGAATACTTTTATAAGTATTGTAATGCTTTTTCCTGTTTTGATGTTTGCCCAACAAACGATTAAAGGAAAAGTGACAGACAAAGTAACAAATGCCGAGTTGCCTAGTGTCAATGTGGTAGTTAAAGGAACTACCAATGGTACTGTTACTGATTTTGATGGGTTATTTCAAATTAACAGTGTAGCTATAGGAGACATTCTAGTCTTTACGTCTATTGGTTATGTTGATTTTGAAATAGCAATTACTTCTTTTAGCGATTTAAATGTACAGATGACTGAATCTGCCGAAAGCTTAGATGAAGTAATTGTAATTGGGTACGGTAGTACCACAAAGCAAGATGCAACAGGTGCTGTAGACCTATTAAAAGCGGAAGACTTTAACAAAGGTGCAGTGGTTTCTGCAGACCAATTATTGGCAGGTAAAATTGCCGGTGTACGAATTACTACAAGTGGTGGCTCACCAGATGCTGCACCGAACATTCGAATTAGAGGTGGTGCCTCACTTAATGCCAATAACAGCCCATTAATTGTTATTGACGGGATACCAATTGATAACACCAACCCTGCTGGGGTTAGCAATCCACTATCATTAATTAACCCTAATGATATTGAAAGTTTTAGTATTTTGAAAGACGCCTCTTCAACGGCAATATATGGTTCGAGAGCTTCTAATGGGGTAATTATTATTACCACCAAAAGAGGAACAACTGGAGAAGCACAATACAACCTTTCAACTAGTGTTAGTATTAGTAATGTAGATGAAAAAATTGACTTGATGGATGGACCTACATTTACAAGGTTTATTCAAGAATATCATCCAACTTTTGAGGGCGCTCTTGGAATTGAAGACCCCAATGGCGGCGGAAGAATACTAAGCAATACTGATTGGCAAGATGCCATATTCAGAACCGCTGTTTCTTCGAGTGTAAATTTTAGCGCACGAACCAATATCGGAGGTAAAATGCCCTTTAGAGCATCTGTTGGTTATAATAAAAGCGAAGGAATTATTGAACGGAGTGATTATGAACGATTGAGTTTTTCTTTTAAATTAACACCAACCTTTTTTGATGATCACCTTAAAGTTGATATGAATATTAAAGGATTGGTCACGGATAAGAATGCTATTGATGAAGGTGGTGCTTTAGGTGGCGCTGTAAATATGGACCCAACAAAACCTATTTATGACGATTCTCCAGACAATCGTTTTGGAGGTTATTTTCAAAATACAGTTATAGACGGTAACAATTTAAGATTAGATGGGCAGTGGAATCCGGTGGCTTTGTTAAAACAACGAAAACGTCCTGAATTGGCTTATAAACTATTGGCCAATGCCGAGTTTGATTATAAGATGCATTTCTTACCAGAATTAAGAGCGGTAGTAAATGTGGGTACCGAAGCATCTCAGGCTAAAATTATCGAAACTTTTTCGGACAACTCATTAGCGACTTACAATTTTGATACAAATAATAATGATATCAATTCAAATTTTCTTTTCAACCCTGGAGAGAACTATAGAGAAAATCAACATATTACCAATACTACTCTAGATGCTTATTTGGTCTACACCAAAGCATTAGACGGACTAATTAAAAAGTTTGACATTCAAGGAGGATATTCCTATCAAAATTTTAAAAATGATGGAACAAAAATGGAATATCGTTACAACGAGGTTAGCGGACTTAGAGAATTGGTTATTGATCCAGCAAACATAAATAATCGCTATTTCAATGAGCTCAACTTACAGTCGTACTTTGGTAGGACTAACCTCAATATAGATGATAAATATTTAATCACCGTCTCTATGAGAGCCGATGCTTCTTCATTGTTCTCCGAAAAAAACAGATGGGGTTATTTTCCAGCAGCTGCCGTAGCATGGAAAATTAATGAATATGACTTTTTGAATGATTCTAATGTAATCAACGAATTGAAAGTTAGATTGGGCTGGGGTAAAACAGGACAACAAGACATTACAGGTGCGGTTGGTTTTTATCCGTCATCACCACTGTTTGAAGTTGGATCGAGTACCAGTCAATATTTAGAGGGAGTAGCCTTATATTCTGCAAAACCTTTTAATGGTGATTTAACGTGGGAGAAAACGCAAACCTATAATGCTGGTATTGATTTTAATTTCTTTAAAAACAACCTAATTAGTGGTTCTTTCGATATTTTTTATAGAGAAACTACTGACCTATTGGCTAGAGTGCCTGTTGCTCCAGGTCAAGGACTTACAGATTCATTTGTAAGTAATGTGGGAGAAACAGAAAGTAAAGGATTTGAACTTAGCACCACGTTTAGACCGATTAATTCGCAAGATGTTCAATTAGAATTTTATGCAAATACAGCTTACAGTCGTGCTGAAGTAACCAGCTTAAAAGATGTAAGTAGAATTAGTGCGGACGGTTCAGGTATTCCAACAGGTACTGGTGTCAACATTGGCTACCATGTGATTGGTAACCAACCGTATTCAGCATGGGTATTTAGACAGCTGTATGACACAAGTGGCAATCCTATTCATGGTGCTTTTGCAGATTTCAATGGAGATGGTACGGTGAATAATGATGACAGATATTATAGACCTCTACGACCTAATTGGACATTTGGTTATGGCTTTAATTTTAGCTATAAAAATTTCGATCTTAGTTCAAGTTTCAGAGGCCAAATAGGCGGACAAGTTTACAATGCTAGAAGATTAACATCAGGATGGGTCGATAAGGCCATACCGAACAATTCGAATAGCCTTTCGAATGTACTAGATTTTTACAATGGGGCTGCAAACTTTAATTTCATAGATATAAATGGTAATGTACCATTCTCTGATTACTTCTTAGAGGACGCTTCATTTATTCGTTGTGAAAATATTGCGGTATCCTATAATTTTAACAACTTGATTAAAGACGCGAAATTAAGAGTTTCTGGCGCCGTTAATAATGCTTTTATTATCACCAACTATAGTGGTCAAGATCCAGAGAATTTTAATGCAATCGACAATAATTTTTACCCAAGACCACGATCGTTTACTATTGGTTTAAATCTTGATTTTTAAAATATACAATTATGAAAAGAACAATAAAAATATTCTTTAGTATTTTTCTATTAACAGTTGTGAGTTGTTCAGACGACTTAAATACAAAACCTCTTGTAGAGCTTACATTAGAAGAATTACTAGCAAATGACCCCAATGCGGTTGAAGGTATACTCTCGAGATTGTACGCTTCATTTGCTCTTTCTGGGCCAGACGGACCCGGCAGTTCAGATATTAGTGATGATCCTGGTGAATCGCCTTTCTTAAGAGGAATTGTAAACCTTCAAGATTTTACTGCCGATGCTATGAAAAATAGATGGGGAGATGATGGTTTAGACCAATTGACAACCACATCAAATTGGGATGAAAACAATAAATTTTTTAGATACTTATACAACAGAATTTATTATACCATTCCACAAGCCAATAACTTACTAGCTGTTTTAAGCAATGTTGATGTAGCAAATAAAGAACAAATAATAAGTGAAGTTCGTTTTATTCGAAGCTTAGCATACTATTATTTAATTGATGCTTTCGGAAAAGGTGTATTGGTAACAGAAGAAAACATAGGAGCTTCAGCACCGTTGCCAGAAAGCACAAGAACAGAACTGTTCAATTTTGTTGAAAGTGAACTTTTAGCGATCAAAAGCACTTTACCAGATATCAATTCATACGGTAGAGCAACTAAATCTGCAGGAAGAATGTTACTCGGAAAATTATATATCAATGCAGAGGTTTATACAGGAACCGCAAGATATGATGAGGCCTTAGCCAATACGAAAGAACTCATTGACCTAGGTGGTTATACTTTAGCTCCTGATTTTGTAAGTCTTTTTTCTGCGGATAATAACACTTCAAACGAAATTATTTTCCCATTGATTGCAGACTCACAGAACAGTCAAAGTTTTGGTAATACTACCTATATCATAAATGGTAATTTGAGTACTGAAACTATGACTTTAAGTGATTATGGCGCTACCGAAGGGTGGGGTGGACATCGCGCAACCAAGGCATGGTATGGGCTTTATGGAGATTTAAATACTTCTACAGATGTGAGAGCTTCGCTATTTTGGACAACAGATCATAATTTTGAGATGACAGATTATAAACAATGGACCGACGGTTACCCTTCCATAAAATTCAGAAATTCCAATGCTGATGGAAGTGCAACACCTACTTCCTTTTCTAGTACCGATTTCCCACTATTTAGATTGGCAGATGCCTATTTAATGTATGCGGAATGTCTTGTTAGAGGAGCTAGTGGAGGGAGTTTATCTGACGCATTAGATTATGTAAATGATATTCGAACAAGAGCAGACGCTGACGCAATCCAAATCAGCCAATCAGAATTAACTTTAGCTTTCATTCTAGACGAAAGAGCAAGAGAGCTTAATTTAGAAGGACATAGAAGATCTGACTTAATTCGATTTGGTAAATTCACAGGTGGTAGTTATTTATGGCCTTGGAAAGGAAACACCGTGAATGGTGCCGCAATTCCAGATTATTACAACCTATTTCCTATTCCGCTTCAAGCACTTGAAGCCAATCCAAATCTAAATCAAAATACTGGCTATAATTTAAATTAAAAATAAAATACCATGAAAATAAAAACGAATAATTTATCAAAAATAGTACTTGCTTTACTAGCTGTGGTTAGCTTCTGGGCATGTGATAATGACGACCTAGTTCCAGAATTTACTTTGCAAGAAGTATCAGAGCAAGTTGCTTTTACAAATTCGCCATCAAATGAATATTTAATTTCTACAGCAACAGGCAGCAATATCGCTGAACGTTTTGTTTGGAATCAGCCAGGTTTTGGTGTTCAAACGGAAGTTAATTATAAAGTGGAAGGGGCTTTAAGTGAAACCTTTAGCAACATCGTTGATGATTCAGGAGTTTTAAGTATTACCAATTATGCCATAACCGTTGAAAAATTAATGGCTATTGCTCTTAACGAAGATAATATGCTAGAGGTTGACACAGATCCTAATACGACTGATGCCAATGGTGACCCTAACAATACTTTTGAAATCTATTTTAGAGTAAAAGCTTTTGTAGGCAGTGGCGATGGTCAAGATGCTAAACAATCTACTTCTGAAACCATAACTTTAAATATTACTTTAATTGAAGAGACTGGTGAAGGTAACGGCATTGATGTATCAGAATGGGGAATAGTAGGTTCAGCAACTCCTAATGGCTGGGATGGTCCAGATGTTCCATTTTATACAACAAGTCAAAATAATGTTATTGTTGCCTATGCTACTTTAGTTGATGGTCAAATTAAAATCCGTCAAAACAATAGTTGGGATGCACCTAATATTAACTATGGTGATTTAACAGGTGATGGTATTCTTGATACTGAGAATGATAACAACATTAATGTTACGGCCGGTACTTATAAGATAACAATCGACTGGAGTGATAAATCTTATACTATTGAAGAATTTTATTGGGGCCTTGTTGGATCCGCAACTCCTAATTCTTGGGACGGACCAGATGTTAAGTTAACATATGATTATAATACTGACACCTTCAAAGCAGTTGTTCAACTCGTAGATGGTCAAATGAAAGTCCGTATGAATGATAGCTGGGATGCTCCAAACATTAATTATGGTGATCTAACTGGGGATGGCATTCTAGACACTGAGAATGACAATAATATTAATGTTACAGCAGGATATTATCTAGTCACCGTAAACTTTAACACCTTAGAATATTCAATTGAAGAAACGCTCATTTGGGGAGCTGTTGGTTCGGCCACTCCTAATTCTTGGGATGGTCCTGACACAAAATTTACTCCAGATTTTGCAAATCCAGGAATTTGGAAATTAAAGGGCTTGACACTTGTTGATGGTCAACTAAAATTTAGAACAAATGACAGTTGGGATGCGCCTAATATTAATTATGGTGACTTAACTGGAGATGGGATACTAGACAGTGAAAACGATAACAACATTAACGTTACTGCAGGAACTTATGATATTACTTTAGATTTTAGTGACCCTGATAATCCAGCATATACCATTGAATAATTTAAATTATTGTATATAATTATTTGAAAGGCTGTTTGTTCTATTATAAACAGCCTTTTTTTCAAAAAAATACACACATGAAAAAAATAGTACTTTTCTTAATTCCTTTTTTTACTTTGTGTGCAGCTGCACAACAGCAAAATGTAACTTTTGCAGTAAGCCCAACCTCATTTAGCGAAGACGATGAAATTACAATTACGGTATCAAATGTAAACCTCGCTAGTTGGAGTGTTACTGATATTTACTTATGGGCATGGTCGCTAGATACCAATGGCGCAAATTCGATGGATTCTCCAACCAATGGAACTTGGACCAATTCTAATGAAGCTCAAAAACTATCTAATAATGGTAATGGCACCTATTCAATAACATTAACCCCTACCACTTTCTATAACCGAACAGGTATTGGTAGTATTGGTTTTCTAATAAAAGCAAAAGATGGTACTGGTGATAAAAAGTCACAAGACAATATTGAAACACTTGGCACCATCATCATCCCTACGGTTACAGAAGCCTCGGTACCTACAGGAATGTTAGATGGTATTAATTTGGATCAAACAGACAATACAAAAGTTACGCTGGTATTGTATGCTCCTGATAAAGATTTTGTAAATGTTATTGGCTCATTTAATAATTGGACTCGTGATGACACCAATTACCTCTTAAAAAAAGACAGTGCCAAAGATCGATTTTGGATCGAACTAACAGGCTTAACCCCTCAAAGCAATATTACGTATCAATACTTAGTAGACGGCGAACTAAGAATAGCCGATCCTTACTCAACTACAATTTTAGATGAATCGAACGATCAATTTATCAATACTACTACCTACCCAAATCTTCCAAGCTACCCAACCGGATTAACGACTCATGCGGTCACTTTATTAAGAACCGGTGATACTCCATATACGTGGCAAACAACCAATTTTCAGCCTCCCGCAAAGACCGACCTAGTGATTTATGAATTATTGATTCGCGATTTTGACCAATTACATAGCTTTGATGCAGTAAAGGCACGGTTAGATTATTTAGTTGACTTAGGTATTAATGCCATAGAATTAATGCCCGTAAATGAATTTGACGGAAATTTATCTTGGGGCTATAACCCTTCATTTCATATGGCTTTAGACAAGTATTACGGTACACCTACTGCATTTAAACAATTTATTGATGAATGTCATAACAGAGGTATTGCTATTATTTTAGATGTGGTTTACAACCATGCTACCGGGCAAAACCCATATTATAGAATGTGGAATACTAGCAATGGTGGTTATGGTGGACAAGCAATTACGGATGGCCCCTTTTTTAATCCGGTTGCTACACATTCGTATAGTGTATTTAACGACTTAAATCACAGCAAGCAAGCGACTAAAGATTATGTAAAACGCACGACTCAATATTGGATAGATGAATACAAAATTGATGGCTTTCGTTGGGATTTAACCAAAGGGTTTACGCAAAATTGTACTAGTAGTGATGAAACATGTACTGGTAACCCCCAAGCTGATAGAATTGCTGTACTTAAAGAATATGCCGATTACCAATGGGAAGTCGACTCTGACTTTTATGTTATTTTTGAACATTTAGGGAGTAATACTGAAGAAACAGAATGGGTAAACTATCGCTTAGGTGAAGGAAAAGGTATTATGATGTGGGGAAATCACAATTACAACTATAATGAGGGCACCATGGGCTTCAATGCCAATTCTGACTTCTCATGGATATCCTATAAAAATAGAAGCTGGACAGTGCCAGCAAATGTGAGTTATATGGAAAGTCATGATGAAGAACGACTGATGTATAAAAATTTAGCATTTGGGGGGTCAAGTGGATCCTATGACGTTACTGATGAATCTACTGCCTTAGATAGGATGGAATTAGCAGGAGCATTTTATTTTACTATTCCTGGTCCCAAAATGATTTGGCAATTTGGAGAATTGGGTTATGATATTAGTATCGATCAAAATGGTAGAACAGGTGAAAAGCCTATTTTATGGAATTATTTTAGCGAGCCCGACAGAAAAGCACTCTATGATAGCTGGGCTCATTTAACAAAACTAAAAAAACAAGAAGACATTTTTAGAACTGACGATTTCACATTAGATGTTGCGAATACAAATGGATTGAAAAAAATTCAGTTGACCAATAATAATGCAAGTGACCCCTTACAATATGTTAACATCATTGGAAATTTTGGTCTTACAACACAAAGTATTGACCCTGAATTTGAACAAACAGGCACCTGGTATGACTTATTGAACAACAATTCAACAATTACGGTTTCAAATGTCAATGCCACCATTAGCTTAGCTCCAGGTGAATTTAAAATTTACGGAAGTAGTCAAGTAACCTTAGGTGTAAATGATATTGTATTTCAAAATGAAGTAATTGTTTTTCCAAATCCAATTCGTGATTCTTTTAAAATAAACAAGTCGGCAGTTTCTGTAAAAATAACCGATATGACCGGTAAATTAATAAAAGAGTATCGTGGTGACTTTGCTGAAAACAACACCTATACTATTGCTGAATTACCTCAAAACATTTACCTGATAAAAATTGAAAATAGCAAGGGACAAATAGCAACTTCCAAATTGATAAAATATTGATTTGGAAGTTTTATTAATAAAAACTTTCAACAAATAAATACCTATTAGAAAAATTAGAATCGATTTATTTTATAAGGTATATCCGTTTCGATATACTCTTTTTACATACTGATTCGCTTCCTCGAAGTTTGTTATTCTCATGTTTTCGGCATCCCACAACAAGCGTTTTCTTCCATGATATTTAGTACCACCCCAGAAACCAGTATTGGTCGCCTTGGGATCTACTTCAAAATAAGCCTTAAGTGCTAGGTTACCAATTAAAATACTTTCAGTAAACGGACCTGCATAATCAAATGAGGAGCTGGTCTCTGCATTTCCATATCCAGCAATGCATGCATTCACCCACTGTAAATAATGCCCTTCAGGCACCCTAGCAATGGTTTCTTCAACTTCAAATTGCTCATTTAACGATAAGGGAAGTAATCTTGGGTTAGCACCGTAACAATCAGCCAGTAATTTTCCTTTTGAGCCAATAAAAAGTACGCCTCCATCCCAATTCCCTAAAGCCTCATCATCTCCCAATTCGTCGGGTCGTTCTGGAAGCAATCCGCCATCCATCCAAGAAACTTTTATGGTACCCTTACCATCGGTTCTAGGATAACTTAAGTGGATTTTACTCGAATTCGGAAAACTCTTTGGGTAATCAGCAGTTTCAAACTTTCCTTTAAAAGAATCCGATACACTGCACTCAACTTTATTGGGATAAAGGATCGGTAAGATTCTATAAACAGGGTCCATAATATGGCAGGCCATATCCCCCAACGCACCGGTTCCAAAATCTGACCAACCTCTCCAGTCAAAGGGTAAATATGCATTATTATAATCACGCATTGCCGCTGTCCCCAACCAAAGATCCCAATTGAGTCCTTTCGGAATGCTATCCTTTTTTGTTGGTGTTTGTAATGCTTGTGGCCAAATAGCTCTGTTAGTCCAACATTTAACCGTGTGTACATCACCTATAATACCCGTATCGTAAATTTCTTTCATTTTTCGCACGCCATCACCAGAGCCTCCTTGGTTGCCCATTTGAGTCACAACTTTATATTTTTTTGCCGCCTCAGTAAGCATTCTGGCTTCCCAAATATCATGCGTCAATGGTTTTTGAACATAAACATGCTTACCCATTTGCATCGCCTTATAAGCAGCAACTGCATGATTGTGATCGGGTGTTGAAACAGAAACAGCATCAATATTAGCTCCCTCTTTGTCTAACATTTCCCTAAAATCATTATAATACGTAGCTTTTGGGAAAGCAGTCCTAGATTTTATAGCCTGTCGATCATCAACATCGCAAAGACCTACAATATTCACTTTAGGACTTTTAGCAAACGACGCAATATCACTTTCGCCTTTACCTCCAACACCAATTCCTGCAATATTTAATTTGTCACTGGGCGGAATAAAACCTCTTCCTAAAACATGTCTCGGAACAATACTTACTCCAGCAAAAGTTATTGCCGTATTTCTGATAAACTTTCTTCGACTTAGGTCCTTTTTATTTGATGACATACTATAAATTTAAAAATTAGTTATTCCGCTTTAAATTCTAGACACAGCAAGTTCGCCTTCTTTTCATTGCATACATTGTCTTCTTATTTATTAATCCAATTCTAATAGTTCAATGTTTCTAAATTCCACAGGGTGGCTTTCACTTTGTAAAGAGATATAACCTCCTTTTATTAATTCCCCAATGCTGTCTTTATATTCGGCAGTATAAGCATCCATATCGCCACCACCAATTTGCGGTTTCGAATACCGAAGTACTTCTTTATCGTTAATTTTATGAATAATCAAAGAATCCCTATGCACCTCAACTTCTAAATTTATCCATTGGTCTCCGTAATAAGTTTCTGAAGTAGAAGGAGTACAATGGGTCGTAATTAATTTACCGTTCATTTCCACATTCGTTCCTGGTGTGCACAGGTTTGCAGTTGGTCTGTTTTCACCTTCAATAAGACCACCTAACATTTGCACTTCAATACTTAAAGGAAAATTCTGCTCCAAGGTCATGCTTTCTGGCGATTGAGAATGGATCATCACTCCGCTGTTACGTTTTGCCCATCCTGCACCATCCTTAATTTGATCTCCGGTAAAACGGTATTGAATTTTTAATCGATAATTCGAAAATGGTGTTTTATAAAACAGGTGCCCAAAACGATCATTAAAGATTCCATTATATCCATCATACGATACTTTTAGCACCCCATCATCAACACGAAATGTATTGTAAATATTTTCTCCTAAGGCATAACCTCTAATTTTAGGTGTCCAACCATCAAGGTTCTTCCCATTAAATAATTGAATCCAACGCTCTTCATTGTTGACCTCTAAGCCCGTATCTGAGTGCTTTTTTTCCTTACACCCATTAAAAATTAAGAGTCCTAAAAAAATTAAAATGATTTTGAAATATAACTTCATTAAAATTGATTTTTTATAAAGACCAAGCTCTACCGCCAGTAGCTTCTTCTACTGAGATACATCCTTTTTGCTCCCCAGGAATAGGATCGTAAACCAACACCTCTTCACCTACTTTTTCACTTGTTTTATAGGCCCAAATAGCAGTGCCTCTTAGGCTTTCTAATCTGTTTAAAACCAAATTATCGTTTTCATCTTTTCTAAATGCTTCTCTTTCTTCAGAACTTGCCTTTAAAAACTTGGCTAACAACGCATCATAATCATCAGTTTTCAATTCACGTACAGGTTTCCCGAAGGTATTCAGCATAGCCTCAAGCCCTTTTTTATAGTAATCTTGACTTTGTTCATCAAGTACTTTTGACGCATGTAAATCTAAAAATTTAGCCACATTTACGTCCTTGGCCCCCGGTATATTGCCAGTAGGTGGCAGTATTAAATCAACCAAATTTTCAACAACAATTCCTTCATCTTTGGAAAAGAATTCTGGATTCCAAACTGCCATTTTATTTCCGTCATTCTTACAACTTTGCAAGAGACTCATTACTGCTGGTGTAGCCACAACAAGTCCTAATGACAATCCTAAATTTTTTAATGCCTTTCTTCTATCCATAATTTTAAGCTTTCATTTTTTTGAATTGTTCAGCTGCGTGATTTGCCGCTCTGGCGGTTAATGCCATATAGGTTATTGACGGATTTGTACACCCAGCAGAAGTCATACAAGCACCATCTGTTACATATACGTTCGGTACACCGTGTACCTGATTGTTTCCATTTAATACTGAAGTTTTCGAATCGGTACCCATTCTAGCTGTACCCATCTCATGAATTCCTATTCCTGGTGCGTGTACATGATCTAGTGTTTCTATATCTTTAAATCCGGCTTTAGTTAGCATATCAACAGCTTGCTCCTTCATATCTTCTCGCATTTTATATTCATTTTCTTTCCACTCTGCATCGAAGGTAATTGTAGGTAAGCCCCATTCATCTAATTTTTCATAATCTAAAGTCATTTTATTATCGTGATAAGGCAAACACTCACCAAAACCATAAAGTGAAATTCGCCAAGCTCCGGGCTCTAAGACTCCTTCGGTAAGTGCAGCACCATAGCCTGCTTCAGCGACCAATTCGGATAGATCTCCTCTTCCGGCACCTCCTTGATATCCGTAGCCTCTTAAAAACTCCTTTTTCTCGGTATTTTTATCTCCTAAATTCCGAAACCTCGGCAAATACAAACCTCCTGGTCTACGTCCTTTATAGTATTTATCTAAAAACCCATCAACTTTGGCTGCAGCACCGGCACCTAAGTGATGATCCATGATATTATGCCCCAATTCACCTGAATCGTTCCCCAATCCATTCGGAAAGCGTTCCGACTTCGATTGCATTAAAATAGACGCTGATGCTATTGCCGAAGCGCAACAGAAAATAATCTTGGCATTGTAGACTGTTTTTTCCTTCGTAATCGTATCTATTACACGAACACCAGTTGCTATTTTTTTGGTATCGTCGTAGATTATTTCATGAACTATTGAGTTAGGTCTTAACGTCATATTACCTGTACGTTCAGCCGCTGGTAATGTAGATGATACGCTGCTAAAATAAGCTCCAAAAGGACAACCTCTAATACACCTGTTTCTGTATTGACATTGACTTCTTCCTTCAAATTTCTTTTCACTCGTTGTGATGTGTGCAATTCTTCCTACAGTTAAAACACGGTCATCATAATTTTCAGACATGCTTTCTTTCAAGTGTTCTTCTACACAGTTCATTTCTAGCGGAGGCAAAAATTTACCATCTGGTAACTGTGGCAATCCTAATTTTTCGCCACTAATACCAATATACTCTTCAACCTTATCGTACCACGGTGCAATATCTTTATAGCGTATTGGCCAATCAACACCATGACCATCTTTTTTATTTGCTTCAAAATCAAGATCACTTAGTCTGTAACAATGGCGTCCCCACATAATTGAACGTCCACCTACATGATAACCACGCATCCAATCAAAACGCTTCGTTTCGTTGTAGGGATGTTTTAAATCATCCACAAACCAATGTTTGCTTTCGGCTGCGGTTGTATACCCTGTTCTACTTTGCTTCTCTTGATTTTTTAAGTCTGCTTGAGAGGTATTTCCTCTAAGCTCAAAATCCCATGGATCCATATTCATCGTTGGGTAATCTTTAATGTGATTTACCATCCTACCTCTTTCTAGCACTAGTGTCTTTAGGCCATTTTCACAAAGTTCTTTTGCCGCCCAGCCACCGCTAATTCCAGTTCCTATTACAATCGCATCGTAGTCATTTTGTATGTTCATTCTTACTCTCTTAATTTAATTATCATTCAAAAGTTTAGTGCATATCTTGTAAATTTATAATTTTCATATCATATATTTAAATATAAATTAGTTTTAATCTCCAAAAAAAGAGAATTATTCAACTTTTAAATTCAAACCAGTGCTTCTTAACTTTTCGAAATCGTTTGCGACCTAAAATAATAAACTCAATACCGTTTATTAAATTTAAAAATTCTAATTTTAGGCAACCAAATCAATTACATTATGAAATTAAGCCAATCATCAATCGTTACAAGAACCCTATTTTTATGCGTAATGCTAATCGCACTCAGTTCTTGTAAAAAACAAACTGCCGAAACAAAAAACTCAGAGGTAACAGCTGATACTTCAAAAGTTTTTTTCCAATTATCTTTAGCACAATGGTCTTTACACAATGCCATTATAAATGAAAAAACGTTGGATCCACTCGATTTTGCCCAAAAAGCCAACGAGCTAGGCTTTGAAGGAATTGAATATGTTTCGGGATTATACAACGAAAAATTAAAAACCATGGGTATGGAAGCGCTTCAAGATTCTTTGAAAGCAAAAAGCACTACCTATGGCGTTAAAAATGTCTTGATTATGGTTGATGGTGAAGGAAATCTAGCATCATCAGATGAAAAAGAAAGAAATCAGGCTATTATAAATCATAAAAAATGGATAGATGCAGCGGCGTACTTAGGCTGTCATGCGGTTCGTGTAAATTTAAATGGGGCTACAGAAAAGGACGCTTGGATAGAAGCGTCAGTTAAAGGACTAGGAGATTTAGCCAAATATGGAGCCACTAAAAATATTAATGTTATTGTTGAAAACCATGGTGGATTCTCTTCAAATGCAGCTATGTTAAGTGACGTAATGACGAAAATTAACATGTCTAATTGTGGAACCTTACCCGACTTTGGCAACTTTTGTATTACTAGAGAAGAAGGGAAGTGTGTTGACCTTTACGATTACTACAAAGGAACTGAAATTTTAATGAAGCATGCCAAAGCTGTAAGTGCCAAGTCTTATGATTTTGATGCCGAAGGAAACGAAACCACACTTGACTACCCGCGCTTATTGCAAATAGTAAAAGATGCCGGATATACGGGGTTTATTGGTGTGGAGTACGAAGGTACGCGTCTTAGTGAGGAAGACGGTATTTTAGCAACAAAGAAGTTATTGTTAAACGCAGCTAAACAACTCAACTAATTAACCAGACTAAAATGAAAAAATCAATACAAGCGCAACTATCCTTTATGATGTTCCTCGAATTTTTTATCTGGGGAGGGTGGTTTGTAACATTAGGTTCCTTTTTAGGAAATAATTTAAGTGCTTCCGGAGCAGAAACAGGCATGGCTTACAGTACACAATCATGGGGAGCCATTATTGCTCCTTTTATCATTGGATTGATTGCCGATCGTTTTTTCAACGCCGAAAAAATTCTAGGTGTTTTACATATTATAGGTGCTCTTTTAATGTATCAAATGTCGCAAACAACAGAATTTAACGCATTTTACCCTTATGTACTCGGTTATATGATCGCCTATATGCCCACTTTAGCATTGGTCAACTCTGTATCTTTTAATCAAATGACCGATCCGGCAAAACAGTTTCCATTTGTACGTGTTTTCGGTACGGTTGGATGGATTTTAGCGGGATTACTCATCAGTGCATTGAAATGGGATTCAATAGAGAATATTGGAAATGGCATGTTATCAAATACATTCACGATGGTGGCTATTGCTTCGGCGGTCTTAGGAATCTTTAGTTTTACACTTCCAAAAACACCACCAAGTGTAAAGAAAGGAGAAAAAGTAACCATTTCCGACATCCTTGGCCTCGATGCTTTAAAGTTATTGAAAGACCGTAATTTCTTGGTTTTCTTTTTGTCATCTGTTTTAATCTGTATCCCATTGGCATTTTATTATCAAAATATCAGTCCGTTTTTAACAGAATACAAAGTTGAAAACTCTACCGCTTGGGCTTCTTTAGGCCAATTCTCTGAAGTTGGTTTTATGCTATTATTACCTTTCTTTTTCAAAAAATACGGCTTTAAAAAAACCATCTTATTCGGTATGTTTGCCTGGGGAATTAGATATGTATTATTTGCCTTTGGAAATGCAGGCGATTTATTTTTTATGATCGTATTAGGAATTGCACTCCACGGTATTTGTTATGATTTCTTTTTTGTGTCTGGTCAAATATATACCAATTCTAAAGCAGGTGAAAAAGTTAAGAGCGCAGCACAAGGCTTAATTACATTGGCCACCTATGGTGTGGGAATGCTCATTGGTTTTTGGGTTGCAGGACAAATTGTAGATAAAAATAAACTAATGGATGGCACACACAATTGGATGGACGTATGGACGTTTCCAGCGATATTTGCTATAGCTGTCCTCGTATTGTTCGCCGTACTTTTTAAAAATGAAAAAGTAGCTTATAAAGCTTAAAACCGTTAAATTAACTATGAGTTCAAAAATTAGATTAGGTATTTTAGGAGGTGGCGGAGATTCTCTTATTGGTATTTTACATAGAGTTGCATCTTCAATGTTTGATCAATATCAATTAGTTGGAGGCGTCTTTAACCCAAACTGGGAAGAAAATATTGGATTTGCCGAGAAAATAGGAATTCCAACAACGAGAGTCTATCAAGATTTGGATACACTAATTGAACAAGAACTCAAACTTCCTTTAGCAGAAAGAATGCAAGTTGTGTCGATTTTGACGCCTAATTTTTTGCATTTTCCAATGGCAAAGAAACTACTAGAAAATGGTTTTCATGTGATTTGCGAAAAACCAATGACCACGAGTTATAAGGAAGCAAAAATTTTAGAACAAACACTAAAACTAGCAAATACTATTTTTGCCGTTACCTACACCTATACCGGCTACCCGATGATACGCCAAATGAGAGCAATGATTGCCAACGGTGTCATTGGCAAGGTTCAAAAAATAGATGCTCAATATTATCAAGGTTGGATAAACCCAATTATTCACGATGCAGAAAAAAGAGCCAATACGTGGCGCCTAAATCCGGAAAAAGGTGGCATTAGTTGCTGTATTGGTGATATCGGGACCCATGCTTTTGACATGATTGAATATGTTTCTGGACTAAAAGTCAATACCATTTTAGCCGATTTAAATTACCTCTACAGCGATAACCAAATGGATATTGACGGTACGGTACTTATCCATTGCGACACGAATGTGAAAGGAGTAATCCGTACAAGTCAAATAGCTACCGGCGAAGAAAATAATTTTACCGTTCAAATTTACGGTGAAAAAGCCGGGCTGAAATGGGAACAGGAAAATCCGAATTACTTGTATCTTTTGGAAGACGGACAGCCACTACGTGTTTTAAAACCTGGGCATGCGTACAATAGTTCCTTATCACTTGACGGCACCAAATTACCTCCTGGACATCCCGAAGGTATTTTTGACGCTATGGGAACTATATATAAAGGAATTGCAAAAGCTATTAAAAAAGAACCCTATGACCCCGGTGAATTTCCAACGATTCTCGATGGTGTTCGCGGTATGAACTTTATTGAAAAAGTAGTAGAATCGCATAAGAATGGAAATGTTTGGGTTAAAATTGATTAATATGAAAACAATTAAAGGACCTGCTGTATTTTTAGCACAATTTATCGATAACAAAGCGCCGTTTAATACACTTGATGGCCTTTGCAAATGGGCTGCAAATTTGGGGTATAAGGGGATACAGATTCCTACTTGGGAACCTTCTTTAATCGATTTGGATATCGCGGCAGAGAGCAAAGTTTATTGCGATGAGCTCAAAGGGAAAATCAACTCTTACGGCTTAGAAATAACTGAATTATCTACACATTTACAAGGACAACTTGTGGCTGTGAACCCAGCTTATGATATCATGTTTGATAATTTTGCCCCAAAAGCCCTAAAAAAGAATCCAAAAGCCAGAACCAAGTGGGCCGTTGAAACGGTAAAAAAAGCGGCCTCTGCCAGTAAAAACTTAGAGCTTAAAACGCATGCTACATTTTCTGGCGCCTTACTTTGGCACACCGCTCACCCATGGCCACAACGCCCACCAGGCTTAGTAGAAATGGGCTTTAAAGAATTAGCGAAACGTTGGTTACCGATCTTAAATCATTTTGATGAAAATGGTGTTGATGTGTGTTATGAGATACATCCAGGAGAAGATCTGCACGATGGTGACACTTTTGAACGTTTTTTGACCGCGACAAACAATCATAAACGTGTGAATATTCTGTACGACCCCTCTCATTTTGTTTTGCAGCAACTTGATTATATAGCCTATATCGACCATTACCATCAGTTTATAAAATCATTTCATGTCAAAGATGCTGAATTCAACCCTACAGGAAAAAAAGGCGCCTTCGGTGGTTATAATAATTGGAAAGATAGAGCGGGTAGGTATCGATCTTTAGGAGATGGCCAAATTGACTTTAAAAAAATATTCTCTAAACTCACTGAGTACGGCTGTGATGTTTGGGCGGTAATGGAATGGGAATGCTGTATTAAGAGTCCTGAACAAGGAGCTAGAGAAGGAGCTCCATTCATTCAAAAACACATCATTGAAGCCACAGAAAAAGCTTTTGATGATTTTGCTGGGGCCGATATTGACAAAGAAAAACTCAAAAAAATATTAGGAATATAATTTTTATATCATGAAAAAAATAGCACTTATTTTAATAACAACACTTCTAATAATAGCCTGTAAGCAAGCGCCCAAGGAAACAAGCGAGGCAACTTCTAAAGCTTCTGAAACAGAAACAACAAAAGAAGCCATATGGATACCACTTTTTGATGGCAGTTCATTTGACAATTGGCGTGGGTATTTAGCTGATTCCATTTATGATGAATGGACCATCGAAGATGGTACTATGGCTTTTACTCCAAGTAATGAAGGAGGTAAAAATATTATCACGAAAGAAAAATACACCAATTTTATACTATCACTCGAGTGGAAAATTTCTGAGGGAGGCAACAGCGGTATTTTTTGGAGTGTACACGAAGACCCTAAATTTAAAGAGGCCTATGAAACAGGACCAGAAATTCAGGTGTTGGATAATGAGCGCCATCCAGACGCCCAAGCAAACCCTAAATTTCATCAAGCAGGTGCTTTATATGATTTAATGCAACCCGAACATGACGTCTGTAAACCAGCTGGCGAATGGAACCATTGCCTTATTAAAATAGACCACAAAAACAACGAAGGATCTGTGGTATTAAACGGAACTGAAATACTGTCTTTTCCTGTTCATGGAGAAGAATGGGATGCGATGATTGCCAATTCAAAATTCAAGGATATGGAAGGGTTTGGGGACTACCAAACCGGACATATCGGGTTGCAAGATCACAGTGATAAAGTATGGTATAAAAACATAAAAATACAAGTACTTGATTAGTGAATAAATAGAATAGTTATGCTATTTCTTTTTTATTGACTAGATTTAACCTTCTAAAAATTAGCACAAAAAAACACCCTCCATTTTATGACAGATTTTGGTTTCTTATCCATTTTACCTCCAGTTATAGCAATAATATTAGCCCTCAGAACCAAACAAGTATACATCGCACTTGTTTTCGGAATTTGGTTCTCATGGATTATCATTAATGATTGGAATTTTTTAACAGGAACCTTAGCAGCCATTGAAGCAATGGTTAATGTATTTAAATCTGAAAGCAATACCAGAACCATTATGTTTAGTGCTTTGGTAGGTGCTTTATTATTATTTATTCAATATTCACGTGGTGTTGAAGGGTTTATTTTAAAACTTAATAAGCTCATCCACTATTTTGAAAAAAAACAAGCGGGTTATAGTCGTGTAATTATTCAGTTGTTAGCATTAGTAACTGGATTGTTGCTTTTTGTGGAAACGAGCATCAGCTCGCTGACAGTTGGTACTTTATACCGCCCCGTATTTGACAAACTAAAAATACCTCGTGAAAAGCTGGCTTATATAGCTGATTCTAGCTCTGCTCCCTCATCTATTTTAATTCCTTTTAATGCTTGGGGTGCCTTTATTATGGGCTTACTACTCGCGCAAGGGTTGGAGAACCCATTTTCGTTAATGCTATCATCAATTGTCTATAACTTTTATCCAATTATCGCCATCTTAATTGTGATTATAGTCATCATCTCAAAAAAGGATATTGGCCCGATGGCCAAAGCCGAAAAACGCACACGTGAAACTGGAAAACTATTAAATGATGGCTCCAAACCAATGCTTTCAGACACCATAACATCCTTAAAACCAAAAGAAAATATTCCGGCCAGGGCTTATAATATGATCATTCCATTAGCTACTATGGTATGTATGATGCCTATTAACTTGGCCTATACGGGATGGAATAATGTGGATAGCTCTTCTTCGTTTACCAATCATGTATCACAAGCAATCGGACAAGGTTCAGGGTCTTCTTCGGTATTGTATGCCGTTATTACCTCCATTATTGTTGCCATGGTATTATACCGATCACAAGGCATCATGAGAACAAAAGAAATGATCGACTTGGTTTTAAAAGGAATCAGTGAATTAATGCCTTTGGCTCTATTAATGTTATTGGCATTTGCTATTGGCGAAGCCTGTAATCAATTGGGCACGGGACAATTTGTTGCGAATTGGTCTAAAGAATGGCTTTCGCCAGAATTTTTACCTGCAGTAGTCTTTATAATTAGCTCATTTATTGCATTTTCCACAGGAACTTCATGGGGAACTTTTGCTATAATGTTGGCTATTTCAGTACCGATGGCAACAATACACAGCACTGAACTCACTTTGGTAATAGCCGCGACCTTGGGTGGTGGAATCTTTGGAGATCATTGCTCACCAATTTCAGATACCTCAATTATTTCATCAATGGCATCAGCCAGTGATCATATTGATCACGTCAGAACACAATTACCCTACGCCTTAATTGGCGGCGTTATTACTGTAATACTCTATTTAATTCTAGGCTTTGCCTTAAATTAAAATTACTTTTGTACGTTGAAATGTAAAACATATGAAGCACAAAGCTGGTTACGTAAATATTATTGGTAATCCAAACGTAGGGAAATCTACGCTAATGAATGCTTTTGTAGGTGAACGATTATCTATCATCACCTCGAAAGCACAAACCACAAGACATCGTATTTTGGGCATTGTCAATGGTGATGACTTTCAAATATTATTTTCTGACACGCCGGGTATTATCATGCCAGCTTACGAATTACAAGAATCTATGATGGGTTTTGTAAAATCGGCGTTTGAAGATGCTGACGTTCTTATTTACATGGTTGAAGTAGGTGAAAGAGCACTGAAAGATGAAGCTTTTTTTAATAAAATAACCAAGACGAAAATTCCTGTATTGTTATTGTTAAACAAAATTGACAAGTCAACACAAGACCAATTGGAGGAACAAGTTACCTATTGGAAAGAGAAAGTTCCAAATGCAGAAGTACATCCTATTTCTGCCTTAGAAAATTTTAATATTCAAAATATCTTTGACCGGATTATAGCCTTATTACCAGAATCACCTGCCTTTTATCCTAAAGACCAATTAACCGACAAACCGGAGCGCTTTTTTGTAAATGAAGCTATTCGCGAAAAAATATTAATTCACTATAAAAAAGAGATTCCTTATTCAGTAGAAATTGAAACTGAAGAATTTTTTGAAGAAGATCACATTATTAAAATTCGTTCTATCATTATGGTTGAACGCGAAACTCAAAAAGGAATTATTATTGGTCACAAAGGCGCTGCTTTGAAACGCGTAGGTGCTGAAGCCAGAAAAGATTTAGAAAAGTTTTTCGATAAAAAAATCTTCCTAGAACTCTATGTAAAAGTGAATAAAGATTGGCGCTCAAACAAAAATCAACTACGTAGATTTGGGTATAACGAATAGTTTATTTTACCAACTTTTTTAATTCCCCAAAATCGAGTCCGCCATACGTTCCAGAACTCATTAAAAGAACGGCTGTATTTTCCAATTCTTGAGCGAATAAAAAGTCTTTAAATTCAGCAGGGTCTGTATAAATAACCAAATCATCGCGCTCAAAGGCAGAGGCAATTTGCTCGATAGTTACCTTCTTTAACTTTTTAATTTCAACAGCATGCGGTGAATAAAACACTACAGCCTTATCCGCAGCATCTAAGGTGCCCTTGTACTCTTTTAAAAACTCAGCATTCAAACTACTATAGGTATGTAATTCTAAGCATGCTAGTACCGTTCTATTGGCATACTGCTCCTTGACAGCCTTTGCAGTAGCTTCTACTTTTGATGGCGAGTGGGCAAAATCTTTAAAAATTACCGTTGAGTTATTTTCTGCTATTTTTTCTAACCGTTTATTGGCACCTCTAAAACTAGCAATGGCCTCATAGAAATCATCTTCATCAACACCAACGTGTTGACAAATCCATTTAGCCCCCGCCAAATTTTGCAAATTGTGTTTTCCAAAAATGGCTAAAGGCAGTTTACCATCAGATGTATCTAAAAAAGTAGTTCCATTTTCAATAGTATATTCGGGTGTATGATAGGGATATTTCTTGATGGCTTTGACACTTTCTTCGACCACTTTTTTAACGACTGCATCTTCTTCATTATAGACCATTATTCCACCATTAGTCAATGATTGTGTAAATATTTTAAACTGCTCAACATAATTATCGAAGGTGGGAAAAACATTGATATGATCCCAAGCAATCCCACTTAATAAGGCTATGTTAGGTTTGTATAAATGAAATTTTGGACGTCTATCAATTGGTGAACTCAGATACTCATCACCTTCTAAAATAATAAATTCATTTTCGTGAGTTAAATGCACCATGGTATCAAAACCTTCCAACTGAGCCCCTACCATATAATCAACCTCCTTTTCGTGATAATGCAATACATGTAAAATCATAGAAGTGATCGTAGTTTTACCATGTGAACCCCCAATAACAACGCGTGTCTTGTTTTTTGATTGCTCATATAAAAACTCAGGATACGAAACGATATTCAGCCCTAATTCTTGGGCTTTTAACAATTCAGGATTGTCCACTTTGGCATGCATTCCTAATATAACCACATCTAAACGAGTCGTTATCTTTTCTGGAAACCAACCAAATTCACTAGGTAACAATCCTTTAGATTCTAAACGCGATTTTGAAGGTTCGTGAATGGTATCATCACTCCCTGATATTTGGTATCCTTTTTGCTGTAATGCTAATGCGAGGTTGTGCATGGCGCTACCACCAATTGCTATAAAATGTATATTCATTTATTGAAATTAGAAGAGCAAAAATACAAAATCATACCACAATAATTTGATATCTTTAAGCCTAACTCAATCAAACGATTCTTTTACCCAAAAATAAGTAGTGTTCACTCATTCTCAATTGCAATTAAAATTATTTTGATAGTTATTTGAGTATTAAAAAAAAGTTATGAAAAAATCAATCACCGCTATAATTGGCATTATTTTATTTTCGACAACCCTAAATTCGCAATCGAATTCATTCGATAATTATCAGAAATTATGGGAGGCCGTGGAGCAATTCGAATTGAAAGGTTTACCAAAATCTGCCTTGGCGGAAGTTGAGAAAATTTATCAAAAAGCGAAGAAAGCCAATAACCATCCTCAACTAATCAAAACATTGCTGTATAAGTCGAAGTTTGCATTAACATTGGAAGAAGATGCGCAACTAAAAGTGATCAATGATTTAAAAAGTGAAATTTCTCAGAATACTTTTCCTACCAAAAACATATTAGAAAGTATCTTGGCAGATATTTATTGGCAATACTTTCAGCAAAATCGTTGGAAATTTTACAACCGTACCAATACTGCTGAAAAAGTTGATTCAACCGATTTCAGAACATGGGATTTACAAACGCTCTTTGAAGAAACACATACCCATTATCAAAAATCACTAGAAAATGCCTTAGAGGCACAACAAGTACACCTCGATCAATTTAATGACATCTTACACGTACAACCAGGCTCAAGGCTGTTTCGACCAAAACTCTATGATTTTTTAGCGCATAGAGCCTTGGATTTCTATAAAAATGACGAACGTAATTTAAAACAACCCGCCTATAAATTTGAAATTGAAAATCCTGATTTATTAGGGTCAAACAATGACTTTGTTAAAGTACAAATCACAGCAAAAGATAGTTTGTCTCAACAATTACAGGCGCTGCGTATTTATAAAAACTTAACCCTATTTCACAACAAATTTGAGAATCCTTCTGCCTTAGTTAACAACACTTTAGAGCGCTTGGATTTTGTGAGAGCAAATGCCGTTTTTAACGATAAAGAAAGTGTTTATCTGAACACCTTACAGCAGCTAAAAACCGATTACAAAGACCATGAAATTTCTGCTGAAATTGATTATAAAATTGCGTTGTTCTTCAATAATGAGGCGAACACCTTCAAACCACAAGAAAACGAAACCGATCGCTGGAAACGCAAAGAAGCTTTGCAAATTTGTGAAGCTGCAATTGCCAAATTTCCCACAGCAACGGGTACACAAAAATGCAAGCGTTTAAAAAGTCAGATTTTGCAACAATCACTGCAACTAACAGCTGAACAATTTGTGCCTATCCATACTCCTTCTCGGATATTAACTGCGTATAAAAACACGGAAGAATTGTATTTTACGGTATTTGAAATTAGCAAAAAGGAGCAACAAAAATTCAATGAAATCTACAACGAATCCGCAAAGCTAGTTTTCATCAATAAATTAAAGTCGGTTAAAAATTGGAAAACCAACTTGCGCAACGAAAGCGATTTTCAAGAACATCAAACGGAAGTACTTTTACCTGAACTCGCACAAGGCAATTACTTGATTTTCGCTTCACCTAATTCAGAAATTAACACAGAAAACACCTTCGGCTACAGCTTTATACAAATTACTGATTTAGCGCTGATTGAAAATAAAATTTCCGACAAACACGTCTATCAAGTAGTCGATAGAAATACAGGAAAACCTATTGAAAATGCTCAAGTTCATATAAAAAATTACAATACAGGTAGATACAATGCTTTTATAGAGCACTTATTGACCACCAATAGTAATGGGCAAGTAGCATTTACAGTGAACACCAATCATAGCAATGTGGTTGCCACCATCACTCATGGAAAAGACAAAGCCGTATTTGGCGATTATTATTTAAGCGAAATCTATAAACCCAGAAGAGACAACACAACAAATACACGCCTGTTTTTATTTACAGATCGAAGTATATACAGGCCAGGACAAACAGTATATTTTAAAGGAATTGCTGTGGCAATGAAGGCTAACAAATCAGATGTGCTAGAAAACAAAAAAGTCTCGGTTACCCTAAAAGATGTGAACTATCAAGATGTAAAAACGTTGGAGTTAAAAACCAATGCGTTTGGTTCATTCAGCGGCGAATTTATTTTACCCAGCACGGGGCTCACTGGTAATTTTAATCTTCATGCTACGGGCAATACTGGCTTATTTAATAAAACAATGAATGGTAGTGTACATTTTTCTGTTGAGGAATACAAGCGACCAAAATTTGAAACGACGTTTAAACCAGTAACAGAAACCTATCGATTAAATGATAGTATTAGGGTAAACGGATTTGCTACCGCTTTCGCGGGAAGTACCATTACCGATGCCAAAGTGGTATATCGTGTAGTTAGAACCGCACAATACCCGAAATGGTATTGGTATTACAGACCGTCTATTTCATCAGATGAACAAGAAATTACACACGGAGAAAGCAGCACAGACGCATTGGGTAACTTTAATATTACTTTTAAGGCATTGCCAGATTTAAAAGTAAGCAAAGAGTCACAACCTACCTTCAATTATAGAGTCTTTGCCGATGTTACCGATATTAACGGAGAAACCAGAAGTGCGGAAACCCTAGTGAATGTTGGCTATCATGCCTTAGATGTTTCCTTAAGTATTGCCGATAAATTAGACAAAACGAAGAAGGCACATAGCATTGGTGTAACTACCAATAACTTAAATGGACAGTTTGTTCCTACAACAGGAACACTGAAAATATACAAATTAAAGGCACCTCAACAGGTGTTACGTAAGCGCCCTTGGGCAGCACCAGACTATCCCGGGTTTTCAAAGGAAACATTTACAAACCTCTTCCCGCATGACGCGTATCAAAATGAGGATAAATCAGATAACTGGGAAAAAGGAGCACTTGTTTTCGAAACAGTCATCAATACTGAAAAGACGAAAGAAATAGAATTCAAAAATAGTAGAAAATGGCTTTCAGGAAAGTACATCGCAGTATTGGAATGTCAAGATAAGTTCGGACAAAATGTAAAAGACGAACAACGCTTTGACTTGTTTAGCGACAAAGACGAAACGGTAGCTGACAAGGCCTTGTTTTTTGTTAAAACAGATAAAACAAGCTATACTCCAGAAGATCTAGTAGAACTAACATTAGGTAGCGCTTCTCAAAATGCAACGGTAACGGTTACCGTTGAAAAAAATTACACCATTGTATCTACTGAAGTCATTCACATATCCAACGAAGTGAAAACTCTTAAAATTCCCGTTGATCATAAAGATTTGGGCGGATTTGCCATTCACTACCATTTGGTGAATTACAACGCGTTTACAAATGGAACACTCAATATTAACGTACCGTATCCTAAACAGGAATTAGACATAGAAACAACTACATTTAGAGACAAGTTACAACCAGGTCAAAATGAAACATGGAGCTTTAAACTAAAAGGCTCTAAAAGTGATAAAGTGGCTGCGGAAATACTCGCTTCTATGTATGATGCATCTTTAGACCAATTCAAACCCCATAACTGGGGCTTTAACCCAATTGGTTATCAATATTACTATTCGTACACAAATAGTAATGCGAACAATAGCTTTGGAACTAGTTATTTTAATATTCGTCAGAAAAACCAACCAACCTATGGTTATTCTACTCAAAGTTATGACCAGTTGAATTGGTTTGGATTTAGTTTTGGGAACTCAAATAATTATATGACAAAATCCTTACGAGGAATGGTGTCGGGTGTGCAAACTCAAGAAGATTCTTCTTTAGACGAAGTAGTTGTTACTGGATATGGGAAAAGTAATCAAAAATTAGAGCGTAGCGCTGCTCCAGAAGCTGCAGCAATGATGGTAGCTGAAGAAGAGCGGAAAGAAATAGTTGAAGAACAGGGTGAAAAAACGTCTCTTGACGGCATCGTTGCTCGAAAAAACTTACAAGAAACGGCCTTTTTCTATCCACATTTACAAACGGATGCCGAAGGTACTATAAGCTTTAATTTTACCGTTCCTGAAAGTTTAACACGATGGAAACTACAATTATTAGCACATACCAAAGACTTAGCAACAACCACCAAACAGTTGACTGCGGTTACCCAAAAGGAACTGATGGTTTTGCCAAATCCACCTCGTTTTTTACGTGAAGGTGATCAAATTATCTTTGCTTCAAAAATTGCCAACTTAACAGATAACTCCTTAAATGGTATTAGTGAATTGCAATTATTTGATGCCTTAACCAATAAACCAATCGATGCCAAACTGGGGAATGCCAACAACCATAAAAACTTTACCGTAGCTGCGAAAGGTAATGCTAATGTAAGTTGGACTTTACAAATACCAGACGACGTACAAGCGGTGAAATATAAAATCGTTGCCAAAGCAGGTGATTTTACCGATGGTGAAGAAAATGCACTTCCCGTTTTGTCAAACAGAATGTTAGTTACAGAAACGTTACCGATGTGGTTGCGTTCTAATCAAACTAAAACATTTACGTTAGACAAACTAAAAAACAATACGTCAACTACCTTAAAAAATCACAAGCTGACCTTGGAGGTAACCTCCAATCCAGCCTGGTACGCAGTCCAAGCACTGCCCTATTTAATGGAATACCCCTATGAATGTGCTGAACAAACATTTTCTAGATACTATGCCAATGCCTTGGCAAGTCATATTGCTAATTCGAATCCGCGTATTCAAGAAGTCTTCAATCAATGGGCATCAAGTGATGCTTTACTAAGCAATTTGGAAAAAAATCAGGAGTTGAAATCGATGATTATTGAAGAGACACCTTGGTTACGTGACGCACAATCTGAAACGGAACAAAAAAAGCGTATCGCCTTATTATTCGACCTCAACAAAATGAAAAATGAGTTGGAGTCTGCCGCTCGTAAATTAAGTCAGATGCAAATGAGCGACGGTGGTTTTCCTTGGTTTAAAGGAAGTCGCTATCCAAATCGCTATATCACACAACATATTGCTTCTGGGTTTGGTCACTTAAAACAGCTCAATGTCATTCTGAACGATAGTGAAGAATCAATGCTCAACAAAGCCGTGAAATTTTTAGATGACGAACTCTTAAATGATTATAAAGAATTAGAAAAGCAAGCAAAACGCATCCGCGAAAGCGCAAAAACAAAAACGCAAGGACTTAAAGATGAACGTATATTTTGGGCGCAAAACAATACCGGTAATTTTCAGATTCAATATTTGTATATGCGCAGTTTTTATAAAGATCTTTCAATTGCTACAGCCGTTCAAAAAGCGGTGGATTATTATACCAATCAGGCTTATACATTTTGGTTAGACAATAGTTTATACACCAAAGGAATGATTGCGCTAATTGCCAAAAGAAATGACAATGCTGTGGCGAAAAAAATCATAGCGTCGTTAAAAGAAAATGCCATTAGCAATGAAGAACTGGGTATGTATTGGAAAGCCAATACCAGTGGTTATTATTGGTACCAAGCACCTATTGAAACACAAGCCTTATTGATAGAAGCGTTTAGCGAAGTTGAAGGTGATACCAAAACTGTAGATGAGCTAAAAATATGGTTGTTAAAGAACAAACAAACCAACAGATGGAAAAGCACCAAAGCCACTACCGAGGCTGTCTACGCTTTGTTATTACAAGGCACCGACTGGCTAGAAGTAACCGACTTTGTTGACGTACAGATTGGTGATGCCAAAATAAACCCGCTGACTTTAGAAGATACCAAAGTAGAAGCTGGAACCGGTTATTTTAAAACATCATGGTCAGGTTCTGAAATTACGCCCAACATGGCAGAAGTTACACTGAGCAAAAAATCAGCAGGCATTGCTTGGGGAGCTTTATACTGGCAATATTTTGAAGATTTAGATAAGATTACCTCAGCAGAAACACCCTTACAACTGAAAAAGAAATTGTTCTTAAAACAAAATACCGACAAAGGTGAAGAACTTACCGAGATTAACGCAAATTCGAGTTTGAAACTAGGTGATTTGGTACGTGTTCGAATTGAGTTAAAAGTAGATAGAGCCATGGAGTTTGTACATATGAAAGATATGCGTGCCGCTGGCTTTGAACCTGTAAATGTATTGTCGCAATACAAATGGCAAGATAACTTAGGCTATTATGAAAGTACCAAAGATGCCGCGACAAATTTCTTTTTTGACCGTTTACCAAAAGGTGTTTATGTTTTTGAATACGACCTACGCGTCAATAATAAAGGTGATTTTAGCAATGGTATTACAACCATACAAAGTATGTATGCACCAGAGTTTAGTAGCCATAGTGAGGGTGTGAGAGTGAACGTTGGAGGTTAGGTGTTAGGTGTTAGGTGTTAGGTGTTAGGTGTTAGGTGTTAGGTGTTAGGTG